>NZ_JBNYXP010000006.1:0-447162 GCF_051380725.1 Janthinobacterium glycogeni
AAGATTTCCGCGCCGTCGCAACTCGCTACGACAAACGCGGACACAACTATCTGGCAGTCGTGATTATCGCAACAATGATTCTATGGCTCATCTGAAATCAGTCAGACAGACCCTAGCAGCGCAGATTACGCTTCGTCGCCGTGGTGTTGCCGGGTTTCGATGGCCAGCAGATCTTCGGTGGCGTCACCGGCCAGGGTGGCTTTATCGGCCAGCAGCGGGGCTTGAAGCGCTACCGCTCCCACGCGGTCGTCTCTTTGCCTGTGCGGAAGGCTGCAATAACGAACATAAAAAAACGGCACCCGAAGGTGCCGTTTTTGTCAGCTAGCAGCGCAGATTACGCTTCGTCGCCGTGGTGTTGCTGGGTGTCGATGGCCAGCAGATCTTCGGTGGCGTCACCGGCCAGGGTGGCTTTATCGGCCAGCAGCGGGGCTTGAAGCGCTACCGCTCCCACGCGGTCGTCTCTTTGCCTGTGCGGAAGGCTGCAATAACGAACATAAAAAAACGGCACCCGAAGGTGCCGTTCTTGTCAGCTAACAGCGCAGATTACGCTTCGTCGCCGTGGTGTTGCTGAGTTTCGATGTCTTGCAGCGCTTCGGCAGCTTCGCCAGCCATCGAGGCTTTCTCGGCCAGCAGCAGTGCTTGACGCTCTTCCACTTCCCACGCTTCTTTCTCTTTGCGTGCGCGGTGGAAGGCCAGACCCGTACCGCCAGGAATCAGACGGCCGACGATGACGTTCTCTTTCAGGCCGCGCAGACCATCGCGCTTGCCCATGATCGCCGCTTCGGTCAGCACGCGAGTGGTTTCCTGGAACGATGCGGCCGAGATGAACGAATCGGTCGACAGCGATGCCTTGGTAATACCCAACAAGACGTTTTCGTAGGTCGCTGGAATCTTGTTCTCAACGGCCATGCGATCGTTCTCGTCCAGCAGTTCCGAACGTTCTACCTGCTCGCCAACGATGTAGTTGGTGTCGCCGGCATTGACGATCTGCACACGGCGCAGCATCTGACGCACGATCACTTCGATGTGCTTGTCATTGATCTTCACGCCTTGCAGACGGTACACGTCTTGCACTTCGTCGACGATGTAACGTGCCAGCGCTTCGATACCCAGCAGACGCAGGATGTCTTGCGGATCGGCCGGGCCGTCCACGATCATCTCGCCCTTGTTCACGACTTGGCCGTCATGCACCAGCACTTGCTTGTCCTTGGTGATCAAGAACTCATGCTTGTTGCCGTCCATGTCCGTGATTTCCAGACGCTGCTTGCCCTTGGTTTCTTTACCGAACGCAACCGTACCCGTGACTTCCGCCAGCATACCGGCGTCTTTCGGCGAGCGCGCTTCGAACAGTTCCGCCACGCGTGGCAGACCACCGGTAATATCGCGCGTTTTTTGCGATTCGGTCGGGATACGTGCCAGCACTTCACCCACCGATACCTGTTGACCGTCCTTGACCATGATCAGCGCGCCGACCTGGAAGCCGATCGCCACCGAGTGTTCGGTGCCGGCGATCTTGACTTCTTCGTTCGCGTCGTTGATCAGCTTGACTTGCGGACGCAACGTTTTCGTCAGCGAACCGCGACGTTTCGCATCGATCGCCACCAGGGTGGACAGACCGGTCACTTCGTCGACCTGACGGGCCACGGTGACGCCTTCTTCGACGTTCTCGAAACGCACTTGACCGGCGTATTCGGTAATGATCGGACGGGTCAGCGGATCCCACGTTGCCAGGGCCGTACCGGCCTTGATGACCATGCCGTCCTTGACGATCAGGGTCGCACCGTACGGTACTTTATGACGCTCACGCTCACGGCCGTGGTCGTCGGTGATCAGCACTTCGCCGGAACGGGAAATGACGATTTGCGCGCCCTTGCCGTTCGTCACGTAACGCATGGTTGCCGTGAAGCGGATGGTGCCGTTCGACTTGGCTTCGACCGACGATGCCACTGCCGCACGCGATGCCGCACCACCAATGTGGAACGTACGCATGGTCAGCTGGGTACCCGGCTCACCAATCGACTGCGCTGCCACCACACCGACGGCTTCGCCGGCGTTGACCAGCATGCCGCGGCCCAGGTCGCGGCCATAGCACTTGGCGCACAGGCCGAAGCGCGTGTCGCAAGTCAGTGGCGTGCGGACCTTGACTTCATCGATGGACAGACGCTCGATCTCTTCGACCATGTCTTCGTCCATCAGGGTGCCGGCTTCGTACAGCGTTTCCTGGGTTTCAGGATTGACGACGTCATGCACCACCACGCGGCCGAGGATACGGTCACGCAACGGTTCGATGACTTCACCACCTTCGACCAGTGCCTTCATGACGGCGCCGTTCATGGTGCCGCAATCGTCCTCGATCACCACCAAGTCTTGCGTCACGTCAACCAGACGACGCGTCAGGTAACCGGAGTTAGCCGTTTTCAGCGCCGTATCGGCCAGACCTTTACGAGCGCCGTGGGTCGAAATGAAGTACTGCAACACGTTCAGACCTTCGCGGAAGTTCGCGGTAATCGGCGTTTCGATAATCGAACCATCCGGTTTGGCCATCAGACCACGCATACCGGCCAACTGGCGAATCTGGGCTGCGGAACCGCGCGCGCCGGAGTCGGCCATCATGTAAATGGCGTTAAACGATTCTTGCGTCGACTTGGTGCCGTCGCGGCGGATCACGTCTTCGACTTTGAGCTGGTCCATCATGGCCTTGCCGACTTCATCGGAGGTTTTGCCCCAGATATCGACTACCTTGTTGTAACGCTCGCCGGCGGTCACGAGACCCGAGGCGTATTGCTGTTCGATCTGCTTGACTTCCGATTCGGCCGTCGCGATCAGCGTGACTTTTTGAGGCGGTACCAGCATGTCGTCGACGCAGATCGAGATACCGGCGCGTGTCGCCAGGCGGAAACCCGATTGCATCAGTTTGTCTGCGAACACCACGGTGGCGCGCAGGCCGCACTTGCGGAACGACGTGTTGATCAGCTTGGAAATTTCTTTCTTTTTCAGCGCGCGGTTCAGCACCGAGAAAGGCAGGCCTTTTGGCAGAATTTCCGACAGGATCGCACGGCCGATCGTCGTTTCGTAACGCGTTACCGTTTTCTCGAATTCGCCCGTTTCGGCGTTTTTCGGGTATTCGGTAATACGCACGGTGACGCGGGTCGTCAGTTCGACTTCCTTGTTGTCGTAGGCACGGATCACTTCCGATACGTCAGGGAACATCATCCCTTCGTTCTTCGCATTGATCGCTTCGCGGGTCGCGTAGTACAGACCCAGCACGATATCCTGCGATGGCACGATCGACGGTTCGCCGTTCGATGGGAACAAGATGTTGTTCGATGCCAGCATCAGGGTGCGTGCTTCCATCTGCGCTTCGATCGACAGAGGAACGTGGACCGCCATTTGGTCACCGTCAAAGTCGGCATTGAATGCGGCGCAGACGAGCGGGTGCAACTGGATCGCCTTGCCTTCAATCAGGACCGGCTCGAACGCCTGGATACCCAGACGGTGCAAGGTCGGTGCGCGGTTCAACATGATCGGATGTTCACGGATCACGTCTTCCAGGATGTCCCATACGACCGGCTCTTGAATCTCGACCAGCTTCTTCGCCGCCTTGATCGTGGTCGCCAGACCCATCAGTTCCAGTTTATTGAAAATGAATGGCTTGAACAGTTCCAGCGCCATCAGTTTCGGCAAGCCGCACTGATGCAGTTTCAATTGCGGGCCCACGACGATGACCGAACGACCGGAGTAATCGACGCGTTTGCCCAGCAAGTTTTGACGGAAACGGCCGCCCTTGCCCTTGATCATCTCAGCCAAGGACTTCAGCGGACGCTTGTTGGCGCCGGTCATCGCTTTGCCGCGACGGCCGTTGTCCAGCAGCGAATCGACCGCTTCTTGCAGCATGCGCTTTTCGTTGCGCGTGATGATCTCTGGAGCGCGCAGCTCCATCAGGCGTTTCAGACGGTTGTTACGGTTGATGACGCGGCGATACAGATCGTTCAGATCCGAGGTCGCGAAACGGCCACCGTCCAGCGGTACCAGCGGGCGCAGTTCCGGCGGCAGCACTGGCAGCACTTCCATGATCATCCAGTCAGGCTTGATGCCCGAACGTTGGAACGCCTCTAACACCTTAAGGCGTTTGGCGTATTTCTTGATCTTGGCTTCGGATTTCGATTCCTTCAGTTCCACGCGCAGGGTTTCGGCATCGCGGTGGATGTCGATCGAGCGCAGCAGTTCACGGATACCTTCGGCACCCATGAAGGCGGTGAAGTCGTCGCCGTATTCTTCGTACTTGGCGGCGTAGTCGTCTTCCGACATGATCTGGCACTTTTTCAGCGGAGTCATGCCTGGATCGGTCACGACGTATGCCTCAAAGTACAGCACGCGTTCGATGTCCCGCAGGGTCATGTCCAGGACCATGCCCAGACGCGACGGCAGCGACTTCAGGAACCAGATGTGCGCGGTCGGCGAGGCCAGCTCGATGTGGCCCATGCGCTCGCGGCGCACTTTGGCCAGGGTGACTTCGACGCCGCACTTTTCGCAGATCACGCCGCGGTGTTTCAGGCGCTTGTACTTGCCGCACAGGCATTCGTAATCCTTGATCGGGCCAAAGATCTTGGCGCAGAACAGGCCGTCGCGCTCAGGCTTGAAGGTACGGTAGTTGATGGTTTCCGGCTTCTTGACTTCGCCGTAGGACCACGAACGGATTTTCTCAGGCGAAGCGAGACCGATCTTGATTGCATCGAAGGTCTCGTTGGTCTGTACTTGCTTGAATAGATCGAGCAGTGCTTTCATGTATCACTCCAGAGGTGATTAAATTTCTATATTCCTGAGACTACATTGCCCGGCGTGGTTTCCCAGCCGGGCTTTGTGTTTCCCAAACCAAATGACAGGGTGCTGTCGTTTAGTTGCGTTCGAGGTCGATATCGATACCCAGCGAACGGATTTCCTTGACCAGCACGTTGAACGATTCCGGCATGCCGGCGTCGATCACGTGATCGCCCTTGACGAGGTTCTCGTACACTTTGGTACGGCCATTCACGTCATCGGACTTGACGGTCAACATCTCTTGCAAGACATACGACGCGCCATACGCTTCCAGTGCCCAGACTTCCATCTCACCGAAACGCTGACCACCGAACTGGGCTTTACCACCCAGCGGCTGTTGCGTCACCAGCGAGTAAGGACCGGTCGAACGCGCATGCATCTTGTCATCGACCAAGTGATGCAGTTTCAGCATGTGCATGACGCCGACAGTGACCTTGCGCTCGAACGCTTCACCGGTGCGACCGTCATACATGGTCACCTGGTTTTTCGAAGCGGTCATGCCCAGGTTCTTGGCGATGTCGTCCGGATACGCCAGGTCCAGCATGCGGCGGATCTCTTCTTCATTGGCGCCGTCGAACACTGGCGTGGCGAATGGAACACCTTTTTTCAGGTTTTCCGCCAGCTTCATGATCTCTTCATCGTCGAAGTCGTTCAGATCTTCCGCGCGGCCGTTGTCGTTGTAGATCGTCGTCAGGTACTTGCGCACTTGCTCGACCTTGGTTTGCGCCTTCAGCATTTCGCCGATGCGGATACCCAGACCCTTGGCAGCCCAGCCCAAGTGCGTCTCGAGAATCTGACCAACGTTCATCCGCGAAGGAACGCCCAGCGGGTTCAGCACAACGTCGGCTGGCGTGCCGTCGGCCATGTATGGCATGTCTTCCACAGGAACAATACGGGAAACCACACCCTTGTTACCGTGGCGACCTGCCATCTTGTCGCCCGACTGCAGGCGGCGTTTCACGGCCAGGTAGACCTTGACCATTTTTTGCACGCCTGGTTGCAGCTCATCGCCTTGCGTCAGTTTCTTGCGCTTCTCTTCGAAGGCCAGATCGAACTGGTGACGCTTCTCGTTGATCGATTCCTTGATCGCTTCCAGCGCTACCGCGGCATCGTCGTCCGCAGGACGGATGTCGAACCAGTGGTATTTGTCCAGATCGGCCAGGTATTCCTTGGTGATCTTGGCGCCTTTGGCCAGCTTTTTCGGGCCGCCGTTGACAACTTTGCCGATCAGCATTTTTTCCAGACGCTGGAAGGCATCGCCTTCCACGATACGCATCTGGTCGTTCAGATCCAGACGGAAGCGTTTCAGTTCGTCATCGATAATTTGCTGGGCACGCTTGTCGCGCACGATGCCTTCACGGGTGAAGACTTGCACGTCGATCACGGTACCGATCATGCCCGAAGGCACGCGCAGCGAGGTGTCTTTCACGTCCGAGGCTTTTTCGCCGAAGATCGCGCGCAGCAGCTTCTCTTCCGGGGTCAGCTGGGTTTCGCCTTTTGGCGTCACTTTACCGACCAGGGTGTCGCCGGCTTGTACTTCCGCGCCGATGTAGACGATACCGGATTCATCCAGACGTGCCAGCTGATTTTCAGCCAGGTTCGAGATGTCGCGCGTAATTTCTTCCGCGCCCAGTTTCGTGTCACGGGCCACCACCGACAACTCTTCGATATGAATCGAGGTGTAGCGGTCGTCCTTGACGACGTTTTCCGAGATCAGGATCGAATCTTCGAAGTTCAGACCATTCCATGGCATGAAGGCCACGGTCATGTTCTGGCCCAGTGCCAATTCACCCAGGTCGGTCGATGCGCCGTCGGCGATCACGTCGCGCTTGGCGACGCGGTCGCCCACTTGCACGATAGGACGCTGGTTGATGTTGGTGTTCTGGTTCGAACGGGTGTACTTGATCAGGTTGTAGATGTCGACGCCCACTTCACCAGCTTGCGCTTCGTCATCGTTCACACGAATCACGACACGGCCCGCATCGATGTAATCGACGATACCGCCACGCAAGGCTTGCACGGTGGTGCCCGAGTCGACCGCAACGGTGCGTTCGATACCGGTACCGACCAGCGCTTTTTCCGGACGCAAGCAAGGCACGGCCTGGCGTTGCATGTTGGCGCCCATCAATGCACGGTTCGCATCATCGTGTTCGAGGAACGGAATCAGCGAGGCAGCGACGGAAACGATCTGGCCTGGCGCCACGTCCATGTACTGGATGCGCTCTGGAGAGACCAGGATGGTTTCGCCGGCTTCACGGGCCGAGACCAGTTCATCGGACAGCATGCCTTCGTCGTTGATGGTCGCATTCGCCTGAGCGATGATGTAGCGGCCTTCTTCGATGGCGGACAGGTAGTCGATCTGATCGGTAATCTTGGAGCCTTCGACCTTGCGGTACGGGGTTTCCAGGAAGCCGTATTCATTCAGGCGGGCATACAGAGCCAGCGAGTTGATCAGACCAATGTTCGGACCTTCCGGTGTCTCGATCGGGCAGACGCGGCCGTAGTGGGTCGGATGCACGTCGCGCACTTCAAAGCCGGCGCGTTCGCGTGTCAGACCGCCGGGTCCCAGAGCCGATACGCGGCGCTTGTGGGTAATTTCCGACAGAGGATTGGTTTGGTCCATGAACTGCGACAGCTGGGACGAACCGAAGAACTCGCGAATCGCGGCCGAAATCGGCTTCGAGTTGATCAGGTCGTGCGGCATCAGGTTGTCCGCTTCGGCTTGGCCGAGGCGTTCCTTGACGGCGCGCTCAACACGCACCAGGCCGGCGCGGAATTGATTCTCGGCCAGTTCGCCCACGCAACGTACGCGACGGTTACCCAGGTGATCGATATCGTCGACTTCGCCGCGGCCATTGCGCAGTTCCACCAGGATCTTGATCACGGCCAGCACGTCTTCGTTCGACAGGGTCATGGCGCCGGTCAGTTCATCGCGGCCAATGCGGCGGTTGAACTTCATGCGGCCCACGGCCGACAGGTCGTAGCGGTCCGAGTTGTAGAACAGGCCATTGAACAGCGCTTCAACGGAGTCTTCCGTTGGCGGTTCGCCTGGACGCATCATGCGGTAGATCGCCACTTTCGCCGCCATCTGGTCGGCGGTGTCGTCGATACGCAGGGTTTGCGAGATGTAGGCGCCCTGGTCCAGGTCGTTCGTGTACAAGGTCTGGATTTCGGAAATGTTAGCGTCGCGCAAGCGGCCCAACAGATCTTCGGTCAGCTCATCGTTCGCGGAAGCGACGACTTCACCGGTGTCGCCATCGACGATGTTCTTCGCCAATACGCGACCCAGCAGGTAGTCTTCCGGTACGGAAATGTGCTTGATGCCGGCAGCTTCGATATCACGCACGTGTTTCGCGTTGATACGCTTGTCTTTCAGCACCAGGGTCTTGCCCGACTTGTCGACGATGTCGAAACGCGCCACTTCGCCGCGCAGACGCTCGGCGACGAATTCCATTTCCGCGCCTTCGGAGCGCAGGTTGAAATTGTCGAAGACAAAGAAATTGGCCAGGATTTGCTCATGCGACATGCCGATGGCTTTGAGCAGGATCGTCACTGGCATCTTGCGGCGGCGGTCGACGCGGAAGAACAGGATGTCTTTCGGGTCGAACTCGAAGTCCAGCCACGAACCGCGGTAAGGAATGATACGCGCGGAGAACAGCAGCTTGCCGGACGAGTGGGTCTTGCCGCGGTCGTGCTCGAAAAACACGCCAGGCGAACGGTGCAACTGGGAAACGATAACCCGCTCCGTGCCGTTGATCACGAACGAACCGGTGGTCGTCATGAGCGGCAATTCGCCCATGTAGACTTCCTGTTCCTTCATCTCTTTGACGACGGGCTTGGTTGGCGATTCCTTGTCCAGGATCACCAGGCGCACTTTCGCGCGCAGCGGCGACGCGAACGTCAGGCCACGTTGTTGACATTCTTTGACGTCAAAGGCAGGATCGCCCAGAACGTACGACAAGAATTCGAGACGCGCAAAACCATTGTGCGACACGATAGGGAAAATCGAAGTGAAAGCCGACTGCAGGCCATCATTCTTGCGGCCGGACGGTGCTATGTCCTCTTGCAAGAAGCTATGATAAGACTCGAGCTGGGTCGCCAGCAGGAACGGAACGTGGTGAACGTTGGCGCGCTTCGCGAATGATTTGCGAATGCGTTTCTTCTCAGTAAATGAGTAGTGCATGGACACTCCGTGAGTGACAGAAAGGATAGAAAATTCAGGTTTTGCAAGTGTTCGTTTGCACCGCTGCGTGTGACACAGACGAAACCTCAAGGCTCTGCTTTCCGGCTTGAATCGAATAAAAACTGCTGCTACAACTACATGACAAATACGATGCAGACGACAAAGGAGCCAAAGTCGGATTTCCCCCCTTGCGAGGGGAAACCTCAGACTTTGACTCGGGCGCTAACTGCCGCCGGTACAGATATTACTTGATCGAAGCGGTTGCGCCGGCTTCTACCAGTTTCTTCTGTGCAGCTTCAGCGTCAGCTTTCGACACTGCTTCTTTCACAGTTTTTGGTGCGCCATCGACCAGGTCTTTAGCTTCTTTCAAGCCCAGGCCGGTGATTTCGCGAACTGCTTTAATAACGCCAACTTTGTTTGCGCCGAAGGTGTCAAGGATGACGTTGAATTCGGTTTGCTCTTCAGCAGCTGCTGCTGGGCCTGCTGCAGGACCGGCCGAAGCCATCGCTGCTGCGGATACGCCGAATTTTTCTTCGAATGCTTTAACCAGGTCGTTCAGGTCCATTACGGACATGGCGCTAACTGCTTCCAGGATATCGTCTTTGCTAATTGCCATTTTGAAACTCCTAAATTTATTACGTTAGTTACATCAGATTGGTACTGAGAGAAAAAAGCGCGCGCAATTAAGCGGCTGCTGGGGCTTCTTCTGCTGCTGCTTCTGCAGGAGCTTCGGCGCCTTCGCCTTTTTTCGCTGCCAGGGCAGCCAGACCACGTGCAAAGCCCGAAACCGGAGCCAGCATAACGCCCAACAACTGCGAAATGAGGACTTCACGGCTAGGAATGCTCGCCAACGCGGTGACAGCAGCTGTATCCAGCGGCTTGCCTGCGTAGTTACCTGCTTTGATGACCAGTTTGTCGTTGGTTTTAGCGAAGTCAGCGATGACTTTAGCTGCTGCAACGGCATCGGCCGAGATCGAGTAGATCAACGGGCCGGTCATGGCATCTGCCAGGCTGGCGAATGCGGTACCTTCAACGGAGCGACGAGCCAGAGTGTTTTTCAACACACGCAGGTACACGCCTTGGGCACGCGCTTTAGCACGCAGTTGCGTCAAGTGACCAACCTGGATGCCACGATATTCGGCCACGACGATCGTTTGCGCATTTGCTACTTGTGCGGAAACTTCGGCGACGACGGCCTTTTTGTCATTCAGATTGAGACTCACGGTCAACCTCCTTAAATGATGTTCAGCGATCACAACCGAGTGGTTGAGCGCCTTGCATCGGTTCGAACACGGCGTCCGAAGTCAAGAAGTACTAAACTGAGCGGATGGATTCACGCAGCATGAGGACTACAAAACTTGTTCGGGTACACCATCTGCGTTGGGCACTTGCCGTTGCCGGCAAGCCTATTAACCTTCTGCATGTGCGATCGCAGTCGGCCCAACGGTCTTTGATTGTCTGCCGGCCTGGTGCGAACACCGGGCCGACAGCCCAAAGATGCGCCCGCAGCGCCCGAAGGCGCCACAGGACTTGATTCTTTACTTAAGCTGCCAGGCTAGCCTGGTCAACACGGACGCCAGCGCCCATGGTCGACGACAGCGAAACTTTGCGCAGGTACACGCCTTTGCTCGATGCTGGCTTGGCTTTGTTCAGTGCGTCGATCAGTGCGACCAGATTCGACTTCAGATCTGCGTCAGCGAACGATTTACGGCCGATGGTAGCGTGGATGATACCGGATTTGTCGGTACGGTACTGAACTTGACCGGCTTTCGCGTTTTTCACGGCGGTAGCGACGTCAGGAGTAACAGTGCCAACTTTCGGGTTAGGCATCATGCCGCGTGGGCCCAGGATCTGACCCAGGGTACCAACGATACGCATGGTATCTGGCGAAGCGATAACGATATCGAAAGGCATGTCGCCGGCTTTGATCTGCTCAGCCAGGTCTTCCATACCAACGATGTCGGCGCCAGCTGCTTTGGCAGCTTCCGCTTTTTCGCCCGACGCGAATACTGCCACGCGTACGGTCTTGCCGGTACCAGCTGGCAGCACGACGGAGCCGCGCACCACTTGGTCGGATTTCTTAGGATCAACACCCAGTTGTACCGATACGTCGATCGATTCATTGAACTTGGCCGTTGCGCACTCTTTGATCAGAGCGACAGCGTTGTCGAAAGCGTACACTTTGGTACGGTCGACTTTGGCTTTCAAAGCCTTGATACGTTTGGATAACTTAGCCATTATACAACACCTTCCACCGTGATACCAATCGAACGAGCGGAACCAGCGATGGTGCGTACAGCAGCATCCATGTCGGCAGCGGTCAGATCAGGGGTTTTCAATTTAGCGATTTCTTCAGCTTGTGCGCGGGTCAGCGTACCGACTTTGTCGGTATGTGGCTTCGGCGAACCTTTGGTGATCGCAGCAGCTTTTTTGATCAGGTAGGTTGCTGGAGGCGTCTTCATCACGAACGTGAAGGACTTGTCCGCAAACGCGGTGATCACGACCGGGATCGGCATGCCTGGTTCCATACCTTGGGTCTGCGCGTTGAACGCTTTGCAGAATTCCATGATGTTCAGACCGCGTTGACCCAGAGCTGGACCGATTGGTGGGGATGGGTTTGCTTTACCAGCTGGCACTTGCAGCTTGATAAAACCAATGATTTTCTTTGCCATGATGGCTCCTATCTTGGATTGAGTAGTAGCGCCCCGCCGATCCTACCCTGGCGGGGCTCCTCTGACCGGATTTCGCTGAGACTGCCGCGACGCTCCTGGTGGCGCTTGATAATACTTAGACTTTTTCGACCTGGCCGAATTCGAGTTCCACCGGAGTGGCGCGACCGAAAATGGTGACCGAGACGCGCACTTTGGATTTCTCGTAGTTGACTTCTTCGACATTGCCGTTGAAATCGGTGAACGGACCATCCTTGATGCGGACCTGCTCGCCCACCTCGTACAAGGTTTTTGGACGGGGCTTCTCGACACCCTCTTGCATCTGCTTCATGATGCCGTCGATTTCGCGCGCGGAGATCGGCGTCGGCTTGTTCGACTTGCCACCAATGAAACCGGTAACCTTGCTGGTGTTCTTGACCAAGTGCCAGCTCTCGTCCGTCATTTCCATTTCAACCAGCACATAGCCAGGATAGAAACGACGTTCGGTGACGGACTTCACACCATTCTTGACTTCAACCACTTCTTCGATCGGCACCAGGATCTGGCCGAACTGGTCTTGCATGCCCGCGCGCTCGATGCGCTCGGTCAGTGCGCGCATGACGCTTTTTTCCATGCCGGAATAAGCATGCACGACATACCAGCGCTTGCTGCTCACTGGCACGCTCAGCGCTGCACCAGTGTCCGCTACCGGAGCGTCGCCCGGAACGGACTCGCCCGCCGCTTCATCATGCACATTTTCGCTCATTATTTTTTCCAACCTAGAATTACGTCATACAACAAAAACTCGAGCAATTTATCCGTGCCCCACAGGAAAATCGCCATGACCAGCACAAAGGCAAACACGATCGCAGTAATCTGCGTGGCTTCTTTGCGGGTAGGCCAAACGACTTTCTTGGTTTCGCGCACAGCTTCTTTGGCGAAATTGAGAAATTCACGGCCGGTCGTCGAGACATACAAGAGCGCAATAGCAATAACCAAACCAGCCACAAGCGCGCTTGCACGCACCAGAGCTGGTTGGCCTGCCAGGTAATAAAACCCGACTACTCCTGCAATCGCAGCCACTATTGCCAGCGCGACTTTTATCTTGTCACTCGACGTGCTAACGGTTTGCACGGATTGATTTGACATTTTTCTACTTTCGGTGCCCTGCACCTTGACGGTGGCAGGGACGGAGGGCATCGAACCCCCAACCTTCGGTTTTGGAGACCGACGCTCTGCCAATTGAGCTACGTCCCTACGTAAAACTTTCGAGGAGTGCTATTTTACCACCCAGGACGCCCCGGGTGGAAGCATAACATTTCCTTATGCGAGGATTTTTGCAACCACGCCGGCGCCGACGGTACGACCGCCTTCACGGATAGCGAAGCGCAGACCTTCTTCCATCGCGATCGGGTTGATCAGCTTGACGGTGATCGACACGTTATCGCCTGGCATGACCATTTCTTTGTCTGCTGGCAACTCGATCGAACCAGTCACGTCCGTCGTGCGGAAGTAGAACTGTGGACGATAGTTGTTGAAGAATGGCGTATGACGGCCGCCTTCGTCTTTCGACAGAACATAGATCTCGCCGGTGAAGTGGGCGTGCGGCTTGATCGAGCCTGGCTTTGCCAGAACTTGACCACGTTGCACGTCTTCACGCTTGGTGCCGCGCAGCAGCAGACCAACGTTGTCGCCTGCTTGACCTTGGTCCAGCAGCTTGCGGAACATTTCCACGCCGGTGCAAGTCGTTTTGACGGTATCGGTGATGCCGACGATTTCGATCTCTTCGCCGACTTTGACGATGCCGCGCTCGATACGACCCGTTACCACGGTACCGCGACCCGAGATCGAGAACACGTCTTCCACTGGCATCAGGAAGGCGCCGTCAACAGCGCGCTCTGGCGTTGGGATGTAGGCATCCAGCGCATCGGCCAGACGCAGCACTGCGTCAACGCCCATTTCGCCTTCTTTGCCTTCCAGCGCCATACGTGCCGAACCTTTGATGATAGGCAGGTCGTCGCCTGGGAATTCGTACTTCGACAACAGTTCGCGCACTTCCATTTCAACCAGTTCCAGCAGCTCTGCGTCGTCGACCAGGTCGCACTTGTTCAGGAACACGATGATGTATGGAACGCCAACTTGGCGGGCCAGCAGGATGTGTTCGCGGGTCTGTGGCATTGGGCCGTCAGCTGCGGAGCACACCAGGATCGCGCCGTCCATCTGGGCAGCACCGGTAATCATGTTTTTGATGTAATCGGCGTGGCCTGGGCAGTCGACGTGCGCGTAGTGACGCGTTTCCGTTTCGTACTCGACGTGGGCGGTGTTAATCGTGATACCGCGCGCTTTTTCTTCTGGAGCCGCATCGATCTGGTCGTATGCTTTAGCTTCGCCGCCGAATTTCTTCGACAGAACCGTTGCGATTGCAGCGGTCAGCGTGGTTTTACCGTGGTCGACGTGGCCGATGGTGCCGACGTTGACGTGCGGCTTGGTCCGTTCGAATTTACCTTTTGCCATTTTGAACTCCTAATGATTTGATTAGATTGCTCAGGCACACGCCCGACGGTCTGGTTTGAATTGCTTCTGTGCTGCCTGCTGCGAATTCTGGTGCCCTTGACGTGGATCGAACACGTGGCCTCTCCCTTACCAAGGGAGTGCTCTACCACTGAGCTACAAGGGCTGTAATTTGTTGCATGCGATGCATCAAGCATCTGAACGGAAACTGGAGCGGGTGAAGGGAATCGAACCCTCGTCGTAAGCTTGGAAGGCTTCTGCTCTACCATTGAGCTACACCCGCGAGGTATCGTTCACTTTATCTTCACTTGCTTTTTGCTACTACCCAGTTTTCCTTGCAAAAACTTGGTGGAGGGGGCTGGATTCGAACCAGCGTACTCATAGAGAACAGATTTACAGTCTGTCGCCTTTAACCACTCGGCCACCCCTCCGCGGGAACCGCAGAGTATGAAGCACCTACTCACAACTGTCAACCTTATTTACTGATGCCTGACTGCTGCATTTGCGTATAAAGAAGAAGTTGGCTGCTTCGGGGCGTGATTATAAGCTCCCGATTTGAGAAAGTGCAAGGGTTGGCGCGAAAAAGTCAGCTTTTTTCGTATTTTTTTTATCGCCCCTGCCTGCAAGCCGCATTTTCCCGTCATCCACCCCGCATTTCTCCGTTTACCGGGGGTCAGGCGGATGCATCCAGGCATTGCCCAAGGGCTTGTATTTACGCAACAACTGCTGATGCAGGCCCGACAGCACGGGCAATTTGGGGTTGCGCGGGTCCAGGCGGCGCACGCCGGCGATAAAGGTCAACGCCTGCTGCCCCATGCGCTCATCCCAGCCCTCGTGCTCCAGGCATTTCAGCACGGCCACGGCCGCATTGAAGACCACTTGGGGATTGTCGGGCAGGCGCGTGACGGCTTCGCCCATCAGATCGACGGCGCCGCGGAAATCGCCCTCGCCCGCCCGGGCTGCCCCGGCCGCCACCATATCGGCCACTTCCTGGCGGCTTTGCCGCGCCAATGCCTTGGCCAGTTCCTCGCGCCCCGCCTGTTCGAACACGGCCATGGCGCGCGTCATGGCGGCGCTGTCGGGCGCATTGCGCATGACTTCGCGCATCACCTCGGCCGCGCCGTCTTCGCGCCCGTGCGCCAGGCAGTGGCGCGCCAGCTCTGTTTTCAGCGTATTCGAGCTGCCCACGCTGTGCCGGTTGGCGGCCAGGGCCGCGTCCAGCGATTGCTGCAGGCGTTCCTCGTTGCCCGTATGCGCATGCAGCATGGCGCTGCACAGGGCGCTGCACAGTTCCGCATTCTTTTGCCCGCCCATCGACTTGTCGAGGTCGCGGATCACGGCGCCCGCCTGCAAGGGATCACCCTTGCGCACCAGGGTCTGCACCAGGCGCACATGGTCTTCCGGATCGCGGAATTCCGAATATTTGGCCTTGCTGACCACCAGTTTGAGGGATTTTTCCGCCATGTCGATATCGTCGGCCGCCAGGGCCGCCTCGCCCAGGCGGCGCAAGCGGCGCACGGCATGCGGCGACAGGGCGACCGCTTCGCTCAGGGCCGCCTGCGCCAGTTCCGGCTTGCCTTGCGCCATATGCGTGCGGGCCAGCCAGTCATAGGCGTCGAGAAAACGCTTGTTGTTTTCCAGCAGCCCTTCCAAGGTACCCTGCGCCGCTGCGTACTCGCCCAGCAGGAACTGCGTCTTGGCCTGCCCCAGGCGCGCCCAACCGATGGACTTGCTCTCGTATAAAGCGGTGTAGATCGGTTCGGCATCGGCCGCCTCGCCCAGCAGCAAATGCAGCTCCGCACGCAGGCGCAGGAAATCCGTGGCGTAACGGGGATACAGGCTGGCGCCCTCGGTGCAGGCGGCGATCGCCGCGCGCTCATTGCCCACGTCGATCAGTTCGTACACGGGCACGAAGGCATTGCGTTTGTCGAGCGCGCGGGCTATGCGCTCGAGCATGTTGTCAGCGGTGAACGGCTTGAGGATGTAATCGGTGGGCAACAACTCGACGGCGCTGACCACCTTGGCGAAGCTGCCTTCGCCCGTGACCATGAAGAACATGGTCGACGCGTGCATCAATTTATGGTGGCGCAAGTCTTCCAGCATCTGCTGACCATCCTGCCCGCCGCCGAGGTCGTATTCGCACAGGATCAGATCATACGATTTGCTGCCCAGCATGCGGATCGCCTGGCCCGAGCTGGCCGCGTCGTCGATCTTCGCCAGGCCGCACAGGTTGAGCATATTGTGCAGGCTGGCGCGCATGCCCGGATGCGGCTCGATGATCAGTGCGCTAAGGCCCTTGAGTTCTTTCATGTCGTGATGTCCGAAAACTCCGCGGCGCGCCACACCGGTGCGTGGCGCCGGCCAGCATGAGGCTGCCGAGTATATGACGGCGCCGTGCGCAAGGGAATGGGGCCGTGCCGAAAAGCGCCGGGGAAGTTGCTGCTCAAGCGGTGGCGCGCTCCGGATGCCACAGTTGCGGCTCGTTGTCGATCAGGTCCAGCAGCGCCGCCACCACTTCCGGATCAAACTGGCTGCCGCTGCGCTGTTCGATGTATTCGCGCACCTGCGGATACGGCCACGGCTCCTTGTAAGGCCGCTCATGCAGCAAGGCATCGAAGACGTCGACTACGGCAACGATGCGCGCGGCCAAGGGAATGTCGCGTCCCTTCAGGCCGTTCGGATAGCCGGCGCCGTCGAAATGTTCATGGTGGCCGCCGGCGATCTGCGCGCCATACGTGAGGTAGCTGACGCCGTCGACCATGTTGGCGGCCCGCTCGAGGATGGTGCGCCCGACGCTGGCGTGCAGCTGCATCTGCACCCGCTCCTCGTCCGTATGCCGGCCCGGTTTGAGCAGCACGGCGTCCGGCGTGGCCACCTTGCCCACGTCGTGCAGGATGCTGGCCAGGCCGATCATGTCGAGCAGCTGCGGCGTGAGCTCGTCGGCATACACCCCGCGCTGCTGCATGCGCACGGCGATGGCGTCGGACAATTGCTGCACGCGCCGCACGTGGCCGCCCGTGTCGCTGTCGCGGAACTCGGCCAGGTCGGCCAGCGCCACCACGGTCGCTTCCTGCGCCTTGCGCAGCTGGCCGAACATGTACAGGTTATCGAAGGCGGCGGCGATGCGCTGGCAAAACACTTCCAGCAAGTCGCGCTGGATCTGCGCCAGCGGCCAAGGCGGCGTGACGGAAATGGCCAGCTCGCGGTTGCCTTCCGTATGGATGAACAGCACATTGGCCGGATGCTCGAACTGGCTGCGTTTTTCCGCGAAGGCCTTGTCGATGGTGGACGTGAGCGCGTGGTCGGCCGGCATGGCTTCGGACTCGGCCAGCACGGCATACGTGCCCGTGGCGGCGACCACTTCGGGCCGCCCGGCGCCGCCCTGCATCAGGCACAGCACGCCGTCGGCGCCCACGTCGAGGATGGCGCTGACCTGGTTGAGTACGCCGGAAGCGAATTCGCGCAGGGAATGGATCTGGTACAGATTGGTGGCGCCGGCGAGGATCTTGCCCAGGCCGATGCGGCTGCGCTCGAGCATCATCAGGCTCTCGTAGGCGCGCAAGGCCGAGATGACGGTGGTAAACAGCTTTTGCGTCGTCAGCTCCGTCTTGGCCTTGTAATCGTTGATGTCATATTCGATGATGACGCGCTGCTCGGGCGCCTGGCCCGGCTGGCCCGTGCGCAGCACGACGCGCACGATGGAGTTGTTCAGGTCGGCGCGGATGCGCTTGGCCAGGATCAGGCCGGCATCATCCGTTTCCATCACCACGTCGAGCAGCACCAGCGCGATATCGGGCGTGTCGCGCAGGATCTCGTACCCCTCGCGGCCGCTGTAGGCGGAAAACAGTTCCAGTTCGCGGCCCTTGAAGCTGACATTGCGCAGCGCCAGCCGCGTGACCGCATGCACATCGACGTCGTCATCGACGATCAGCACACGCCACAGGCGCTGGTCGGGCGCGGCCAGCCCGGCTGGACTGGCCACCGGCTCATCTTCGTCGAGCAGCCAGTTATCATCTGCATCGGCTTTGAGGTCGGTCATGAATACTCCTAAGGGATAAGTTCGATGTGGACGCTGCGTTGACGCATATCAAGCATAATCAGATTAGATGCTGCTTACAACAGGATTCTGCGTACCCCCCTCACCCGCGGCAGGCGCCGGCGCCGGTATCGAGGCACCGCTGCGCGTGGCGCCGCCGCAATTGTCCTGGCCGGGCCCGACGGCCTGGTAGCGCACTTCGTACTTGCCCGCGCTGAGCTGCTCCACGGTCAGCTTGTCATTGGCCAGGATGTACAGATAGCGCACATTCGAGCGCCGCTCCTGGTCATACAGCTTGACGAAGACGGGCGCCGTGTTGCCGCTGTTATCGATGGTCAAGCTCAGTTCGTCGCCCTTGTTACTGATCGGGAAGCCATCGACATAGCCGGACCGCGCCGGCCAAGGCTCGCCATTCGGCGCCACCAGCGCCGCCGACTCGGCCTGGCTGGCGCCGTCGCAGGCGGGCCGGCTGGCTTTCAGACTCAGTTGCGCCACGGCCAGCACGCGGATCTCGGGGGCCTTCGCTTGCGCGGGCTCGGCCGCATACGGCTTGCCCACGGCCCAGCTATCGATGGCCACCGCCTCGTTTTTTGCCGGCGGCGTGGCTGCGCTCTCCGCCATTGCCGTGTCCGGGTGCACCCTGGCGCCATCGCGGGCCAGCCCGCTCCAGGCCGACGCCAGCGCGGCAGGCACGGGCGGCGAGGTATCGAGCATCAGCAAGGCGCCCAGCCAGCCCAGCAGCAGGCAGACAAGCAAACTCAGCCACCAGCGCCAGTTGCGCCAGATGGGCAGCGCCCCACTCCGCGGCTTGCCCTTCGGCGGCGGCATGTCCTGCGCCCAGGTGTGCTCATGCGATTGGGCATGGCCTTTCGCGCGGCCATCGCGGCTCTTGCCTTCTTCGTGGTGGGTGCTTTCCAGCCATTCGATTTCCCACTCCTCGGCGGCGATCCACTCGTCGTGTTCCTTGCGGCGTTGCGGATCGGACAAGGTGCCATAGGCGCTGTTGAGGATGGCCATGATGCGGGCGGCCTTTTCGTCGCCGGGATTCTTGTCGGGGTGGTATTTCTGGCTGAGGGCTTTGTACGCGGCACGTATGACTTCCTGCGGCGCCAGGCGCGCCACTTTCAGGTTGTCATAGTGTGTATGTATCTTTCCCATCGTTCTATCTTGAAATCGGTGCGCGGCGACGGGTTCTTGCAGGATGGAACCGTGCTGTGTCGGTCATCATATACGATATGACAAGATAATAACCACCGGCGGACAGGAAATTGCAGGGCGGTGCGGCCCTGCCTTGATATTGACAACGCTTACAGGCGGTGACTGCGGTCACTGGACAACAGCGCTTCCGGCAACGCCACCTGGTGCCCCACCGCCAGCACCTTGAACAATTCGCCCATCTCGGCCGGCGACACCAGCTTGTGCACGGCGCTGGCCTGCGGCAGGTAGGTCTTGACCTGTTCGGGGTCGGTACGCAGCAGCAAGTCGCCGATACCGGAGCCCAGCAGAAAGGATGCCTGGTTCATGTAGGCGAGCACATCGAGGCCCGCATCCTGCGCCGCCACCGCCATGGCCGTAAAATCGACGTGAGCCGTGATGTCCTGCAAGCCGGGCAGATAAAACGGTTCCGCGTGGGCATGGTGGCGGTAGTGGCACATCAGGGTGCCCGTGGCGCGCAGGTCCAGGTAATACTCGTGCGCAGGAAAACCGTAATCGAACAGCACGGCCGCGCCGCCCTTGCCATTGGTCAGCATGCGCGCCAGCGAGCGCATGAAGCCGCAGGCCACGCCATGAATTTCTGTGACATAGCCGACCGGCAAGGCATCGGCGTCCGGTACCTGCGCGGCGATCTGCGCGGCCACATCGGCGCCGGCCGGGCGCTCGACAAACACGAACTGGCCGTCGGCAATGCTGACGTCGAGTTCGCACCAGCCGGCGGGCGTCTTGCTGATCAGGTTGACGGGCATGGCGTCGAGCACTTCATTGCCGAACACGGCGCCCTCGAAACTGTCGGGGAAGCCGTCGAGCCACACCACTTGCGGGAAGGCGGCCAGCGCCAGCTCCTGGCGCGCGCGCAATTCGCCGGACAATTCGACGATCGCATACTGTTCCACATGGATGCCGGCATTCGCCGCTTCCGTCAGGATGTCCAGGGCCAGCTTGCCCGTGCCGGCGCCGAATTCGAGGATGCGCGGAGCCGTTTGCGCCATAATAGCGGCTGCCACATGGGCCAGCGTGGCGCCGAACAGGGGAGAGATCTCCGGCGCGGTTGTAAAATCGCCATCTTTGCCCAGCTTGGCGGCGCCGCCGCTGTAATAGCCGAGGTCAGGCGCGTACAGCGCCAGCTCCATGAAGCGGACAAAGGGAATGGCGCCGTCATTGCGCGCGATTTCGGCGGCAATCTGGTGCTGCAAGGCATGGGACGCGGCCAGCGCGTCGCTATCGGGTGCGGGAAGAGACATTCCCGCATTGTAGCGAATCGGCGGCGCATGCCGCCAGTGTGGCGTCCACCGAATATCTCAACCATAGCAAAGACATGACAGAAGCAACGACAACGCCATTCGACAGCACTCCCCGCGTCGCCCTTGTCACGGGCGCGGCGCGCCGCATCGGCCGCGCCATCGCGCTGGGCCTGGCGCGCGACGGCTGGGATATCGCCGTCCATTACCGCGACTCGCGCGACGAAGCGCTCAGCCTCGTCGCAGAAATTATCGCGCTGGGCCGGCGCGCCCACGCCTTCCCTTGCGACCTGGCGCAGGAAGACGCCGTGCGCCAGCTGTTGCCGCAGGCACAGGCAGCGCTGGGACCCGTCACTTGCGTCGTCAACAACGCATCGTTGTTTGCATACGACAATGCGGGCGATTTTTCCTTCGGTGCGCTCGACGCCCACATGCACGCCAACCTGGCCGCCCCCATCCTGCTGGCGCAAGCGCTGTACCATGCCACCCCGGCAGGCGGGCAAGCCGTGGTCATCAACTTGCTGGATCAAAAACTGTACAATCTCAATCCTGATTTTTTGTCGTACACCCTGTCCAAGGCGGCGCTGCTGTCGGCGACCACCATGCTGGCCCAGGCGCTGGCGCCGAAAGTGCGCGTGGTGGGCATCGCCCCCGGCATCACCATGGTCTCCGGCGAGCAGACGGCAGCGAACTTTGCCAAGGCGCATGAAAACACGCCGCTGGGACGCTCCAGCACGCCCGAGGACGTGGCCGACAGCGTCTGTTACGTGGCCGGCGCGCGCGCGCTGACGGGCACAACCCTGCTGGTCGATGGCGGCCAGCATTTGATCGGCTTGCCGCGCGACGTCATGTTTTTGACCAAATAATCAGCAGCCCTGCCAAACAACCCGCATTCAGCATTCCCGAAAAGGTAAAACTATGTCGTCCGCCCTGTCCCACCCTCGCCTGCTTGACTGCCGCCGGCTGTTCCTGCGCAATTACGAAGTCCTCATCAACATCGGCGTCTACGACTTCGAAAAAAAGGGCGAGCAGCGCGTCCTCATCAACGTTGACCTGTACATTCCCCTGGCCCTGTCGACGCCCAAGGATGACCAGCTGGAAGAGGTGGTCGACTACGACTTCATGCGCGAAACCATCGCCAAGCGCATGGCCCAAGGCCACGTGCAGCTGCAGGAAAGCCTGGTGGACGACGTGCTGGAAGCCATGCTGGCGCACCCGCGCGTGCGCGCCGCGCGCGTGTCGAGCATGAAACCGGACGTGTATCCCGACTGCGAAGGCGTGGGCGTGGAAGTATTCAAGATCAAGGATGAAGTATGAACGAGGCAGTGATGGAAACGACGACAACGGCCGTGGAATTTCCGGCCAATGTGGAAGCGCAGAAACTGGCGCGCAAGAAGGCGGAAAAGATCGCCCTGGAAAACAACAAACTGCACAAGCGCCTGTGCCGCCTGGTGGGGCAAGCCATCGGCGACTTCAATATGATCGAAGACGGCGACAAGGTGATGGTGTGCCTGTCGGGCGGCAAGGACAGCTATGCGCTGCTCGATATCCTGATGACCTTGCGCGAACGCGCGCCGATTCACTTCGATATCGTCGCCGTCAACCTGGACCAGAAGCAGCCGAACTTCCCGCCGGAAATCCTGCCCGCCTACCTGACGGAACTGGGCGTGGCCTTCCATATCGAAAACCAGGATACCTACAGCATCGTCAAGCGCCTGATCCCGGAAGGCAAGACGACCTGCTCGCTGTGCTCGCGCCTGCGCCGCGGCATCCTGTACCGCGTGGCCGACGAGCTGGGCGCCAACAAGATCGCCCTGGGCCACCATCGCGACGACATCCTGGAAACGTTCTTTCTGAATATGTTCTTCGGTGGGAAATTGAAAGGCATGCCGGCCAAGCTGCAATCGGACGACGGCAAGCACATCGTCATCCGCCCGATGGCGTACGTGAAGGAAGAAGACACGCAGCGCTATGCGGAAGTCAAGGGCTTCCCCATCATCCCATGCGACCTGTGCGGTTCGCAGGAAAACCTGCAGCGCAAGCAGATCAAGGGCCTGATGCGCGAATGGGACAAGAAATTCCCCGGCCGCGTGGAAAGCATCTTCTCGGCGCTGTCGAACGTGGCGCCGTCGCACCTGATGGACCCGAAACTGTTCGGCTTCAAGGACTTGAAGGCGGACGGCGTGGCCAACCCGATGGGCGACATCGCCTTCGACGAAGAGCCGTGTTCGACACCGACCACCTTCGGCACCATTCCGCTGCAGCAAGCCTGACCTCGATGCACGGCGCCATCATGGCGATGGCGCCGCCTGTTTCAATTTAAAACTCTTCCCAGTCGTCGCCGGCCGGCGCTTTTGCGGGCGCGGGCGGCTTCGCCTTGACGGCGATGCTGCGCGCGGCAACACGGGGGGCCGGCGCAGGACGCGCGACGGCCTGCTGCGGCGCCGGACGGCGCAGCAGGCCAGGCTGTTCGCGCAGCTTGAACACGCTGACCACTTGCGCCAGGCCATGCGCCTGCTCTTGCAGCGAACCGGCCGCGGCCGCCGCCTCTTCCACCAGCGCCGCATTCTGCTGCGTCACCTGGTCCATCTGGGTAATCGCCTGGTTGACCTGCCCGATGCCGTGCGTCTGCTCCTGGCTGGCACTGGAAATCTCGCCGATGATGTCGGTCACGCGCTTGACGCTGGAGACCACTTCATCCATCGTCGCGCCGGCCTGGTCGACCAGCTTGGCGCCCGCGCCCACCTTGCTCACCGAATCGTCGATCAAGCCCTTGATTTCCTTGGCCGCCGCCGCCGAGCGCTGCGCCAGATTGCGCACTTCGCCGGCCACGACCGCGAAACCGCGCCCCTGCTCGCCCGCGCGCGCCGCTTCCACGGCCGCATTGAGCGCCAGGATATTCGTCTGGAAGGCGATGCCGTCGATCACGCTGATGATGTCGACGATCTTGCGCGACGACTCATTGATCGAACCCATGGTCGCCACCACTTCGGCCACCACCGAGCCGCCGCGGCTGGCGATGCCGGCCGCCGTGATCGCCAGCTGGTTGGCCTGGCGCGCATTGTCGGCATTCTGCTTGACGGTGCTGGTCAGCTCTTCCATCGACGAGGCCGTTTCTTCCAGCGAACCGGCCTGCTGTTCCGTGCGCGATGACAGGTCCAGGTTGCCGGCGGCGATTTCCGACGAGGCCGTGGCGATGCTGTCCGTGCCGCTGCGCACCTGGCTGACAATGCCGACCAGGTTGTTGTTCATATTGCCCAGGGCCGTGAGCAGCGCGCCCGTTTCATCCTTCGCCGTCGTGGCGACGGTCTGCGTCAGGTCGCCGGCGGCCACCGTTTCGGCCAGCGCCAGCGCCTGGCGCAGCGGACGCGTGATGCCCGTCGTCAGCAGCCACGAGCACAACACGCCGAATGCCACGGCGAACACGGTCAGCAGGCTGATGACGGTGGTGTCATGCACGGCGGAAGCGTCGATCTGCTTGGCCGTCGCATCGATGCTTTCGCGCTGCATGGTCACCAGTTCCTGCAGCAAATCCTGGTAGACCTTGGCGGCCGGGGTGAACGCGCTGTCGAGGATTTTCGCCGCGCCTTCCACGTCGCCATCGGCCTTGGCCTTGACGGCGCCATCGCGCGAGGCGCTGTAGACCTTGCGCTGCTCGAGGATCTTGGCGAACAGGGCTTTTTCCTTGTCGCCCGCGACCAGCGGTTCGATCTGCTTGAGCAATTCCGCCGCCTTCTTCACGGACGCGGCCGAGTCTTCCTTGAAATACGGTCCCAGCGCCGGGTCGCTGCTCTTGACGATGGCGGCCGTACGGCGGATCGAGGCAAAGTTCAAGCCATACCAGTCCGTAATCAGGCGTTCCTTGGTCAGCGGTTCGGCCATCATGGCGCGCGTGGATGTCGCCACCTCATTGAGGCGCCACACGCCCACGGTAGCGATCAGAACGGTCATTGCCAGGATCAGGACAAAGCCGATGCTCAGGCGCTTGCCGATCTTGATATTTGCGATAAAGCCCATGGTGTCTTTTCTCTAAGTAAGTGCATCGAAGATATATTTAATTCCATATGGAATTTATTGCAGATTATACATTGTTGAAATATATGCAGATGATTTATTGATTTTGAGAAATGTTTCTGTTAAGTTAAAAGTCTCCTCAGCAACCACAGGCGCGCCACGTATGTCCGGCCACCTGCTTCTCAAAGAAACCCATGAAATTTTCCGCATTGCCCCTGACACCAATCACCTTCGCCGCCGCCCTCGCCTGTGCCGCCAGCGCCCACGGCGCGGCCCTGCCGCCTGCCATCGCGGCCCAGCTCGCAGCCAATTACCCGGCCGTGGAAAGCCTGTACCTGGACCTGCACCGCCATCCGGAGCTGGCGTTCCAGGAAGTCGAAACGGCCAAGAAGCTGGCCGCCAGGGTCAAGGCGCTCGGTTTTGACGTGACCACCGGCGTCGGCGGCACGGGCGTCGTCGCCATCCTGCGCAACGGCCCTGGCCCCGTCGTCATGCTGCGCACGGAAATCGACGCGCTGCCCGTGCTGGAAAAGACCGGCCTGCCGTTTGCCAGCAGCGCCGTGACGAAAAACGCGGCCGGCGAAAGCGTGCCCGTGATGCATGCCTGCGGCCACGACGTGCACATGTCGGCCTGGTATGGCAGCGCCAAGCTGATGGCCGACAACCGCCAGCAATGGAGCGGCACCCTGATGCTGGTGGGCCAGCCGGCCGAGGAACCGCTGCTGGGCGCGGCCGCCATGCTGAAGGACGGCTTGTTTACGCGCTTCCCGAAACCGGACTACGCGCTGTCCTTCCACGATGAAGCCACGCTGCCATCGGGCACGGTCGGCTACCACGCAGGCTACTTCCGCGCGGCCGCCGACACCATCAGCATCACCGTGTACGGCCAGGGCGGCCACGGCGCCGCGCCGCACGACACGCGCGACCCCGTCGTCATGGCCGCGCGCATCGTGCTGGCCTTGCAGACCCTGGTTTCGCGCGAAAACAATCCGATGGATCCCGTCGTCATCACGGTGGGCAGCATCCATGGCGGCACGCAGGCCAACATCGTGCCCGACCAGGTCACCATGCAGCTGACGGTGCGCACCTTCAAGGATGCCGTGCGCAAGCGCGTGCTGGCCAGCATCGCGCGGGAAGTCAAGGGCGAAGCGTTTGCCGCCGGCGCGCCGAAAGAGCCGCTGGTGGAGATCCGTCCCGGCACGGACGCCGTCTACAACGACCCGGACCTGACCCTGCGCATGGTGTCCACCTTGCAAAAATCGCTGGGCGCGGCCAACGTGACGGAGATGCCGGCCAAGATGACGTCGGAGGACTTCGCCAACTATGGCCAGGCCGGCGTGAAAGCCGTGCTGCTGCATATCGGCGCGGTGGAGCCAAGCAAGCTGGCGGCGGCCAAGGCCAGCGGCAAACCGCTGGCCGGCCCGCACTCGCCGCAATGGGCGCCCGAGTACCAGCCGACCATCAAGGCGGCGATCACGGCGGAAACGTCGATCCTGCTCGATTTGCTGGGCAAGAAACAGTAATCGCATAGTGCGCGGGGAAGCCGGCCTTCCCCGCTCCCGCCCGCCCTCCGTCCGAAGTGCTTTCCTTCGCCCCCATGCTGCGATAAGCTCGGTGTCTGCCGCCACGCCTGTGCCGGTATCCCTTGCAACCAGACCATGAACGGACACTGTATGCCGACAACCGCGCTCAAACGCCCCGTACTGACCCTGCTGGCCCTCGGATTTTCCCTCTCCACCGCCTTTGCCGCGCCCGTGCCAGCCGACCGCCAGGCCGACCGCTGGGATTTGACGGCGCTGTATCAAAACGACGCCGCATTCGACGCCGACGCGAAAAAGCTGTCGGCCCAGCTGCAGCAACTGGGCGCCTGCAAGGGGCAGCTGAAAGCCTCGCCGGCCCGCCTGAAAAGCTGCCTGGACCTGGTCGCCGATGCGCGCAAGCGCGTCAACACGCTGTATACCTATGCGGCGCAGTATTACGACCAGGATACGGGCGACAGCAAGGGCAACCAGCTAAACCAGCGCGCCGCCCTGCTGGGCAACGAGTTCACCCAGGCGACGACTTTTCTGCAGCCGGAAGTCCTCGCCCTGGGCAGCAAGCGCATCGATGCCATGCTGGCGAAAGACAAGGGTTTGCAGCTGTACCGCTTTCAATTGAGCAACATGCTGCGCAGCGCGCCGCACACGCTCGACGCGGCAGGCGAACAGTTGGTGGCGCAGTTCGGCCTGGCGACGGGCTCGGCCGCCAGCGTCTACCGCACCCTGGCCAATGCGGAAATTCCGTGGCCGACCGTCAGATTATCGGACGGCAAGGAAGTACGGCTCGACCAGGCGGCGTATACGAAATACCGGGGCGATGACAATCGCGCCGACCGCAAGCTGGTGTTCGACGCCTTCTTCGGCAAGTGGAAAGAGTACGAACGCACGTTCGGCGAAACCCTGTACGGGCAGCTGAAAACGGATGCCGCGTATGCGAAGGTGCGCCGTTACGCCGATTCGCAAAGCGCCGCGCTCGACTCGGACAACTTGCCGCCGGCCGTCTACCAGACCCTGATCGCGCAAACCAACGCCACCCTGCCCACCCTGCATCGCTACTTCAAGCTGCGCGCGCGCATGCTGGGCGTCAAGGATCTCGCGTACTACGACGTGTATGCGCCGCTGCTGAAAAGCGAGCGCACCTTCCCGCTGGCCGAAGGCAAGCAGATGATGCTCGCTTCCGCCGCGCCGCTGGGCCCCGACTACGTCAAGGCGCTGACGGCCGCCGTGGACGCGCGCTGGATGGATGTGTACCCGCGCCCGCGCAAGGTGGCGGGCGCCTACATGAATGGCGACGCGTATGACGTGCACCCCTTCGTGCTGCTCAACTACACGGACAATTACGAAGCCGTCAGCACCCTGACGCACGAATGGGGCCACGCCATGCACTCGGTGCTGGCCAACAAGGCGCAGCCGTCAATCTATGCGCCATACAGCATCTTTGTCGCGGAAATCGCCTCGACCACGAACGAGGCGCTGCTGCTCGACGCGCGCCTGAAACAGGCCAAGGATGACGACGAGCGCCTGCTGTACCTGGGCGCGGCGCTGGAAAACCTGCGCGGCACCTTCTTCCGCCAATCCATGTTCGCCGAATTCGAGGCGGCCATCCACGGCAAGGTGGACAAGGGAGAATCGCTGACGGGCGAACAGATCACGGCCATCTATGCCGGCATCCTCAAGCGCTACCACGGCGAAGCGCAGGGCGTCATGACCATCGATCCCGCCTACGCGCTGGAATGGGCCTACGTACCGCATTTCTATCACGGCTTCTATGTGTTCCAGTACGCCACCTCGATCGCGGCGGCGCAGGATTTCGCGCAGCGCATCCTCGACAAGGAACCGGGCGCGCTGGACGCCTACCTGAAGATGCTCAGTGCGGGCGGCTCGGCCTACCCCTACGATCTGGTGAAGACGGCCGGCGTCGACCTGGCCTCGCCGAAACCGTACCAGGCGCTGGTGGCGCGCATGAACGGCATCATGGACCAGATCGAGGCGATTGAAGCGAAGCGGGGGAAGTAAAGCCGCGACGAGGCGCAGGAGGCGTAGGTCGGCTTAGCGCACAGCGCGTAAGCCGACACCACCAACAACGCCAACAAGGTGTCGGATTACGCGGTCCCCGCTAATCCGACCTAGCGTTTTCCACTTCCGCCGCCGCGAACGCGGCCGCATCGCTCTCGAACATGTCTTCCAGCTCCTCGCGCGCCTGGCGCGTGAGCGACATGACCTTTTGCTGGTCCTGGAAGTGCGGCGCCACTTCCAGCAAGGTTTTCAGGTTATGCCGGCCGAAGATGCCGGCCGCGCGCTGCGCCCGCTCCGCGCTGAAACCCACCTGCTGCAAGGTCTGCTCGCCCAGCAGCAACGCCGCGGCGAAGGTCTCGCGCTCGATCAGGGTCACGCCCCGCTTCATCAATTCATAGTAATGGGTGACATTGCGCGCACGCGCCAGGATCGTCAGTTCCGGCAGGCGCAGGCGCACGGCGTCGACCAGGGCCAGGCTGTCGTCCACGTTGTCGATGGCGATCACCAGCGCCTTCGCCTTCTCGATGCCGGCCGCCACCAGCAGATCCACGCGCGTGGCGTCGCCATAAAACACCTTGAAGCCGAACTTGCGCAGCAGCTCGATCTGGTCCGGGTCGTGGTCGAGCACCGTCACGCCGATCTTGTTGGCCGCCAGCAGGCGGCCGATGATCTGGCCGAAACGGCCGAAGCCGGCGATGACGATGGGGTTGTCCTGCGCCTCGATATGGTCGTCGGGACGGCGCTTCTTGTCGCCTTGCAGGCGCGGCGCGACGAATTTGTCGTGCGCCAGCAGCAGCAAGGGCGTGGCCACCATCGACAGGGTCACCACCACGACCAGCAGCGCGGCCGTCTGCGGCGCAAACACATGCGCGGCCTCGGCGGCGGCAAACACGACGAAGGCGAATTCGCCCCCTTGCGACAGCAGCAGCGCGAAGAACAGCTGCTGGCCGCGGGGAATGTCGACAAACTTCGACAGCACATACAGCAAGCCGATCTTGACCACCAGCAGGCCCGCCACCAAGGCCAGGATCAGCAAGGGCTGGGCGCGCAGCACGCCGAAATCGACGGACATGCCCACGGCGATGAAGAACAGGCCCAGCAGCAAACCCTTGAACGGCTCCAGGTCGGAAATGAGCTCATGGCGGTATTCGGAATCGGCCAGCAGCACGCCCGCCATGAAGGTGCCCAGCGCCATCGACAAGCCCACCGATTCCATCAGCACGCAAATGGCGATCACCAGCAGCAGGGCGAAGGCCGTGAAGATTTCGCGCAAGTCCGTCTTGGCGATGAAGCGCAGGATGGGGTTCACCAGGAAGCGCCCGCCGATCACCAGGGCCGCCAGCACGGCGGCCAGCTTGGCCACGCGCAGCCAGCCCGGTTCGCCGCTATGCGTGACGAGTCCGCCCAGCAGCGGCACCAGCGCGATCATGGGAATGGCGGCGATATCCTGGAACAGCAAGATGGAAAAGCCGGCGGAACCGGCCGGCGTACTCATCAGCTTGCGTTCGCCCAGGGTGGCCAGCACGATGGCCGTCGACGACAGCGACAGCCCCAGCGCGCCGACCAGCGCCGTGCGCCAGTCCACGCCGAAGGCCATGGCCACGGCGCACAGCCCCGCGCTGACGACGCCCACCTGCGCCCCGCCCCAGCCGAAAATCGGGCGGCGCAGCAGCCACAGGCGCTTCGGCTCGAGCTCCAGGCCGATCAAAAACAGCAGCAGCACCACGCCGAACTCGGAAAAGCTGAGAATCACCTCGACATTCTTGATCAGGCCCAGGCCCCACGGTCCGATGACGACGCCGGCCACCAGATAGCCCAGCACGGCGCCCATGCCCAGGCGCTTGGCCAGCGGCACCATGATGATGGCGGCGACCAGGTAAAACAGTATGTTGATGAGAAAGCTGTGGTGTTCCATGCGGATTCCGGAAAAACGTGATTGGAATCGCAATCATGCCTGAAGTGGCGCGCCAGCGGGGTATCAGGCTGGCGGCGCCTCGATGCGCGCGCGTAGTTGGTCGACATTCACGCGTTTAAGATAGCTTTCGATATTTTTCCACACAGCGTGATAGCCGTAACCGCCATTTTTCAGCTCGTCGATCGCCTTCTCGCGCGGCCAGCCCTGGTACAGCATGCGGTACATGGCGGCCATCAGGCCCGTGCGGTCGGCGCCGTGCAGGCAGTGCAGCAGCACGGGTCCCTGCTGTTCGGCGGCGCGGATGCTGCGCATGGTCTCGATCACATGCTTGTCGCGGATGGCCCAGGTATTGATGGGGATGCGGACAGCGCGGATGCCGCTGCCATCGAGCACCTGCGTGTCGGAGTGGAAGGAGCGCAGGCTGATCACCGTCTTCACGCCCAGCGTCTGCAACTGGGCCACGTCGGCACTGTCCAGCTTTGCGCTGCGGTACAGGACGGGGGTGACCTGGTGCAGGTTCGACACGTGCGGCAGCGGCATGGCCCATTCGGCATTGCGCTCGGGCGCCCCGGGCGCTTGCGCGCCGGCGGAACCGGCCGCCAGGGCCAGGAATAGCAGCAGAAGATACGACGAGGGCGGCAAGATCATGACTTCCTTTTGTATGAAAACCACAGCAACACGCCAGCGAGCAGCAGCGATACCCAGTAATCGGTCGGCGCCCACCACAGCCAGTGCTTGTGCCAGGCGATGTGGGCCGGATTGAAGTGCGCCACGCCATAGGCGGGATTGAGCACGAACCACAGATAATCCTCGATGATCCAGAACAGCATGATGCAGCCGATGGCACGGCACTCGAGGCGCAGCGACCATTGCGCCAGGAAGAGCATGGGGAAATGGAAGAACAGGGCGATGAAGGGAAAGACCCAGGCATGGTAGCCGGTCATCGGTCGCCCGCCCCAGAAGATATCGAGCAGCCAATGGCTTTCGATGCGCCAGGTCGGCAGGTTGGCTGCCCAGCCGGCCGCCCCTTCGATCTGGATTTCCACCTGAGCAAAAAACAGTCCCAGCAGGGCCACCCAGGCCAGCGTCAGGCCGATCTGCCAGGGTTTTGCGACGGCGCCCGTCATGCAGGCTCCGTGGCCAGCACTTGCGCCAGCACGTCCAGCGCGGCGCGCGGACGGCCCAGGGCCAGCGCTTTCGCGCGCATCGCTTGCAACTGCTCAGGATGATCGAGCAACAGGCGCACGCGGTATTCGAGGGTGACGGCATCGAATGCCTTCAGGGCCACGCCCTGTTCCAGCAGATAGTCGGCATTGCGCTCTTCCTGCCCGGGAATCGGCGAGTTGACGATCATGGGCAAGCCCAGGGCCAGGCATTCCGAGGTGGTCAGCCCGCCCGGCTTGGTGATCACCAGGTCGGCGCACGCCATCAGGCGCTCGACCTCGCTGGTAAATCCTTGCGCCAGCAGGCGGCCCGGATACTGGCCGGCCAACGCTTGCAGCGCCGCCAGCGCGGCGGCATTTTTCCCCGCCAGCACGATCAGCTGGAAGTCGCCCGGCAGCGCAAGCAGGCGCGCGGCGACCGTTTCGAGGCTGCCCAGTCCCGCTCCGCCGCCCATCAGCAAAATCGTCGTGCGGCGCGGGTCGAGGCCACACGCCTGCGCGCACTGCACGCGGTCGGGCGCCTGCGCGAACGCGGGCATGATGGGGATGCCCGTCACGTGAATGCGGTCGGCGGGAATGCCTTCGTGGCGCATGCGGAACGCCACTTCGTCGGTGGCGGCGAAATAGCCGCGCATCTGTTCGTGCACCCACATGCGGTGCAGGTCGAAATCGGTGACCTGCACCCACACAGGACAGGCCAGCTGCCCCTGGCGCAGCGCGCGCGACAGCAGTTCGGCCGGCAGGAAATGCGTGCAGATGATCGCATCGGGCTGGAAGGCGGCGATCTGCGCCATCAGCGCGCGCGTGTTGAGGCGCTCGACGCCGCGGCGCAATCGCTGCATCGAACTGTCGCGCGGCGCGTCATGCGTGGCGTGATACAGATAGCCCCACAGCGCGGGCGCCTTGTTGACCAGCTTGATATAAAAATCCGTGTACAGCTTGCGGAATGCGGGCGTGACGAAATCCATCACGTCCAGATGCAGGGCCTGCGCCGCAGGGCCGGCGCCGCCATCGCGCGCCGCATATGCCTCGATGGCTTGCGCCGCGCGCATGTGGCCGGCGCCGGCCGAGACGCTCAGGAGAAGAATTTTTTTCGCTGTTTGCTGCGGCATGCGCTGGTGCTCCATTGAAAGCCCTGATCGGGGAAGCAGGCACAATAACATTATCCGCGCCGCGCACATTTCAAATTAGCAAGACCGCGCGGCTTCCCTTACTTCAGTGCCGGCGCGGCATCCGTGCGCAGCACCGGATACAGGTTCAGGCGCTCATCCCACGAGGCGTGGCGGCGGGCGAAGAATTCCAGGCGCGCGGCCGGATTCCTGGCAAACGCGGGATCGTCGGCCAGCTTCTGCTGGAATTGCGCCGCCAGCGCCGGGTCGGCTGCCAGCTGCGCGCGCGCCACGTCTTCGGCCACGTATTCTTCCATGTACTCCTTGCGCTCGAAGGCCGTATTGAAACTGCCCCAGGCCAGCAGGGAATCGGGGGCGCGCGGCTCGAGCAGGGCCACGACCAGGCGCGCCTTGGCCTGGTTGACGGGCACGTACAGCGCGCCCGCGCCGACCGGGCGCTCCTCTTTCTGCCACTCGCCCTGCACGGCCGCCGTCTGGCGTCCTTCGAACGACTGCGCGCCGAATTTTACCTGCGTGGCGCGGAAGGTTTCGACGGGCAGCTTGCCGGGCGCGGTGGCCAGCACCTGGTACGACACGCCATGCTGGCGCAGCTTGGCGGCCACCATCTGCGCCTGCGCGGCAGGCACGAGGTAGCCGGCCTTGGGCGCAGCCTGCTGCAGGTCCGGCACGATCTCGTCGCGCAGGGGCACGTTCCAGATCTGCGGCGTGCTTTCGTCGTAGCGCGTCATCAGCGCGCCCGACACCTCGGATGGCGTGCGCGTGTAGGCGTAGCCGCGAAACGCGATCATGCGGCTCTTGTCCGTCGTTTTATATGTAAGCGGCAAGGTGGCGCCGGCCAGCTGCGCGGCGCGCGCGTCCGCCTCGAGCGCCGTTTGCCGCCACTGCGCGCCATGCTGCGCCACTTGCGACAGCAGCGAGACGATGGTGTTGCGCGTGATGCGCACGCGGGTCGGATAGTCTTTCCACGAATGGGTTTCCACCAGCATGCCGAAGCGGTTGCGCAGCTGGAAATAGCCATGCGAGAAGCGCGGATTCGGCGCCGAATCGACAAAGCCCGATTGCGGATTGTCGTTCTCGGCAAACGAAATATAGAACGGTTTCGGGTCCGAACCGTGCTTCGCCAAGTCGGCCAGGACCTGATCGCGCAAGGCCGTGCCGGCCACGCGCAGGGCAGCGTCGCCCGCATGCACGGGTTCGACCTGGATCGAGATATCGGGTTCGAACTGGGCGCCATCGGTGACGTGCAGGTCGACATAGGCCAGCGGATCCCAGGCGTTCACCAGCGCCAGCATGTGCTGCATCTCGGGCGTATCGGCCTTCATGTATTCGCGGTTCAGATTGTAGTTTTGCGCCGTGCTGCGCCAGCCCATTTCCACGGGACCGCGCTGGTTCGGACGGTTCCACTGGCCGAAGCGCTCATGGCCGTCGACATTGAAGACGGGCACGAACAGCAGCACCTGCTTGTCGAGCGCGCCGGGCGCCGCCTTGCCCTCCAATACTTCGCGCAAGGCCAGGAAGCCCGCATCCTTGCCATCGATTTCGCCCGCATGGATGCCGCCCTGCACCAGCAGCACGGGCAGCTTGCGGCGCGCCGCCTCGGCCGGCGTCAGCGCGCCCGTGTTGGAGACGGCCAGCGCCAGCATGGGTCGGTTTTCCGGCGTGCGGCCAAATTCCACGCAGCGCACCCGCTTCGGATAGCGCGCCTGGAACTGGCGGCACAGGGCTTCCACTTCCGCATAGCGGCCCGTCTGCTGGAAAGCGGAACGCTCGGCCACCGTCGTCAGGGCGGGAGCGGCGTGCGCGCTGGCGACAAACACGGTGAACAGGGCGGTGGACAGCAGGGCGTGGCGTAGCATGGGTCAAACTCCATCGAGAGAGGACAAGCGGGCAATTATAGAGTGGCGGTCGGTTAAAAACGCAGCGGAAAATAAAAAAGCCGGAACAGCGTCAGCTGCTCCGGCCTTGCTCAGGCAAGCGTGAATTACGAACCGAAGTGGTAATTGAATTCGACCCATCCCTGGCGTCCCTGCGGGCTGTAGCTGCCCACCGGGTAGTACGGCCAGCCGCCGCTGTCGTCGCGCTTGATCTTGTCGAATACGTTGTTGACGATCAGCGACAAGGTGGCGCGGTCGTTGATGCGGTACACGGTGCTGATGTTGGCCAGCGCCGTCGGCGTCAGATAGGCCTTGCCGGCGGCGTTCGGGATCTTGCTGTAGCGGCTGACCAGCAAGGTGTTCGACCAGTCGCCAGCGCTCCAGTTCACGCTCAGGTTGAGCTTGTCGCGCCAGTCCGAATTGTTCAGCGATTTGAGCTCGTCGATCTCTTCGTCGCCGACGAATTGCTGCGATTTATTGCTCAGCACCTTGGCGTAGTTGGCCTTGAAGGCGAAGCGGCCATAGTCCGTCGTGCGCAGCAAATACTTGACACTGATGTCGATGCCGCTGCTGCTTTGCCTGGCCGCGTTGATCGGATTGACGGTGATGGTCTTGATCTCGCCGGCGCGGTTCAGCGCATTGGCGGCAAAGCGCTCGACGCGGCCCAGGGTATCGACGCAGGTCGGCGAGTTGATGTCGGTCTTGCCCAGGCGGCAATCGGCTTCATCGCGCAGTATCTTGTCGGAGCTCAGGTTCGTTACCAGGTCGTCGATCTTGATATTCCAGTAGTCGACCGAGACGTCGAAATTGGATGTCGGCGACCAGACGGCGCCCACGCCGAACGACTTGCCCTTCTCCGACTGCAGATCCTTGCTGCCGTTCTGCACATAGTCGGCGCCCGGCGATTTGTTCGCGTAGTCGCAATCATCGATGGCCTGCCCGGCGACGCCGCAGCGGTAGTAGTCGGTGGTGCTCGAGTAGTAACCGGTGCCGCGCGCCTTGTAGATATAGTTCATGTCCGGCGCGCGGAAGCTGGTGGCGTAGTTGGCGCGGAACAGCAGCTCCGGCGCGGGGCGCAGCTCCAGGCCGCCGTTATAGGTGAACTTGCCGTCATGGCGGCCGGCAAAGCTGTAGCGGTCATAACGGCCGGCCAGGGTGGCGGTCAGCTTTTCATGCAGCGGCAGATTCACTTCCGCCCCCAGCGCATAGCGGGTGCGGGTGCCCGCCGTGATGTCGGACTTGGTGGCGACGTTGAAGTAACCTTCGTTCAGGCGCGCGTCGGGCACGTTGCTGAAGCCCTGCTTGCCCACTTCGGCGATGGTGGCGATCTTCGCCACGCCAGCGGGCAGCTGGAACAGATCGCCGTTGGTGGCCAGGCTCAGGGTATTCGTCCAGGCCTTGTCATCGCTGTCGGAATTGCCCGTGATGCTGTCGAATTCGGCCGCCGTCACGCGGCGCGACAGGCGGGCCGGATCCGGCGCGTAGATCGGCACGCCGGCAGTATCGGTGCCCAGTTTCGGCCCCAGGAAGAAGCTGTCGATATTGGCCAGTGCGCGCGGCGTGTGGCTTTCGCTCTTGTACACCGAGGCATTGTAGTTGGCTTCGTATTGCCAGCTGCTGGTGCCCGGCACGCGGCCCTTGGCGCCCAGCGAGATGGCCGTGGCCAGGTCGTCCCATTTGCGGTTATAACGGTCCACGCCGCCGATTTCCTCGGGCGAGATATAGCGCGTCCACGCTTCGTAGCGATCGGTATTCTGGTTGCGGAAATAGCTGCTGCCCGTCGACGATGACGTCCACGACGGCCCGCGCGTGTTGTTCTCGGTCGAGTTCTTGCCGATCAGGAAGTCGGCGAACAAGGTCGTTTCCGGCGACAGCTCATAGTTGGCGCTGCCGAACACGTTCTGGCTGCGGTTCTTGGTTTGCGTGGTCCAGTAAGTGGGGCCGACTTTCGGGCTGGCGCAATAGCTGCCGTTCTTCGCCTGGTACTTGACGGTGCTGCCGCCGAACAGGTCGCCGAACTGGTTGCAGGTGTCGCCCAGATCCACGTAGGTGCCGGAAGTACCCGCCTTTACCACGCGACGCGACGCGATATTCGTCGGCGTGCCCGAGCGGGTGGCCATGAAGTCGCGCTGCAGGCTCGACAGCGGATCGCGCTGGCTCAGCTCCACGCTGAACAAGGTATGCAGCTTGTCGAAATTGCCGCCGCCCGTCAGCTGCACGCGCTGGTTGCCGGCGCCGCCGCGCGTGGTGCCGCCCGCCTTGACGTTGATATCGAAACCTTCCGTCTGCTTTTTCAGGATGACGTTGACCACGCCGGCGATCGCGTCGGAACCATAGATGGCCGAGGCGCCGCCGTTGAGGATCTCGATGCGGTCGACAATGCTCGACGGGATATTCGCCAGGTTGGTGAAGTTGACCGTGCCTTCGTAGGCGACGGGGAAGTCGGCCAGGCGACGGCCATTGAGCAGGATCAGGGTGTGGTTCGGACCGAGGCCGCGCAAGCTGATGGTATTGGCCGACGGCGTAAACGTGTTGCCGAAGTCCTCGCCTTGCGTAAAGCCGCTGTTCTGTACCTGGTTGGTCAGCGCATCGAAGACGTTCTTGTACCCTTGCTTGGTGATTTCATCACCCGTCAGGATGGTGACGGACGATGGTCCCTCCAGGCTGGCGCGGGGAATCCGCGAACCGGTGACCACGACGGCTGGCGGGGTAGCCGCCGGCTGCAGATCCGCTGCGGGCGCTTGCGTCTGCGCGTGCGCCTGCCATGCGGAACCGCCAAGGATGGCCAGTACGGCTACGGTAAGCGGTGGTAACTTGAATTGTATAGGCATCGTTGCGCTTCTCAAGGTTAGGGAGAAGGCAAAAGATATCAAGATGCCAGCAATTGCAGAACGAATGGATTCGTTCTTCCATATACCAAAATTGTTATATGGAAATATTTCTGAGCATAATTGTGCCCCTCCGTCACCGAGGAAGGGGGGCACAATCGGGTTTTATCATTTCAACACAGCAATTTCCTTGTAGGCCGGGCGCAGCAGCCGCGCCGCCGTGTCGGCCGGACTCGCCATCGAACTCGACAGCCTGACCGCACCCGTGGCCGGGATACAGCGGCCGCTGCTGCGGTAGCGCAACGCCGCCGCCAGCATGGCTTCGGCAGGATCGCCCAGCGCGTACTGGTAATCGTCCGTCACGTCGCACGTTGGCGCCATGCCATCGGCAAAGTCGCCAAAGCCCTTGGCGTTGACACCCTGGAACTGCACGGCGAAATAGGTGGTGCCGCAATTCGGCGTGGGATAAAAACCATAGGGCTTGCCGCACGTCGTGCCGCCGATCAGGTTGACCTGCACGTCGACGCCGCGCAAGCCGTTGATGATGGCTTCGCTGGCCGAACAGGTATTGCCCGTTGTCAGCAAGGTCACGCGCTTGAGGCCCAGCGAAGGCAACGGCGTGCCCTTGGGCAGAGGATTCGGCCCGGCAAAACCCTGGCTTTGCGTGTGAAATGGCACGGGCGCTTCCGGCCGCGTCTTGTCATTGGCCAGCACCTGCTCGAAGGTCTTGCCGGTGGTAACTTGCGGACCGGCAATCATGTAGGCAAGCTCGCTGGCGACATCGAGATAGCCGCCGCCGTTGTAGCGCACATCAAGCACCAGGTCGCTGATGCCGGCCGCCTGAAAGCGGCGCATGGTCTCGACCAGCTGGCGTTCGGCCACGTTGTTGTGGGTGTTGAAAGTCAGGTAGCCCACCTTGCCCGTTGGCGTGTCGATGATGCGCTCGTTTTGCACGGCGCTCGTGCTCACGTCCACCGCCTGCAGGTTCGCCGAGAGGAGCGAGCCATTGCGGCTGAATGCCAGCGTGTGCGTGCCTTGCGCTGCAGGGAACAGGCCGGCGTTAATGATCTTCACGCTGGCAGCGTCGGGGGCATTGACGAAATCGGTGCCATCGACGGTTTGCAGCTCATCGCCGCGGCGCAAGCCCGCCAGGTCGGCCGGCGAGCCTGGCTCGACGATCGAGATCACGGCCTTGCGCGGCGGCGTGGTGCGCGTCTGCGCCAGCAACATGCCGTAACCGAGCTCCACGCCGTTGAGCGAGGCTTCCCATTCGGCCGTCGTATACGTGAAGTGGAACTGGTCCTTCGGCTTGCCGGACGCCGTCGTGGCCGTTGTTTTGAGCACATCGAAATACGCCTTGGCCGTGGCAAAGCTTTGCGGCAGGTAGGTGGTCGGCACTTCGCGGTACCACAGATACGTTTCATCGATCCAGCTGCGCACCCACGTCTGCTCATCGAGCAAGCTGCCCTGCTTGTCGATGCTGCTGCCGCTGCGCGGCGCCTCGCAACGGTTCTCCACCGAGGAGGAAACGACCAGCGCCGTCGGGCCCGTCGGTGTCACGGGCGGGACGACGGGCGCGCTGTCGCTGCCGCCGCCTCCGCCGCAGGCACTCAACACACATACGAGGGAAACAGCAAGGGAGCCAAGTCGCAGGGAATACATGAGAAACTTTCCATAAAGAAATTATCGAAAAATTATAATGCGTTTCGCCTGCAAGCGTTGTTTTCTTTGACACAAAAGAAATGGCGCCCGCAGGCGCCATTGCTACAGCGAGGAACTCACCCCATCACGCCACGGTGGCCGCCACGGGTGCTGCCACGACGGGCGGCAGGGGCGTTGGCGCATTGAAGGCGATCAGCAGACTGGCTTCCTTCTCTTTCGCCGCCTTCAAATGACGCTCTTTCACGTGGCCATAGCCGCGGATGTCTTCCGGAATGCTGGCGATCGCCACGGCTTGCGCCAGCTTGGCCGTCGTCAGCTTCGGCAACAAGCCGCCCACCGTCGCGCGGTACTCAAGAATCAGCGCGCGCTCCATCTTGCGCTCTGCCGTATGGCCGAACACATCGAAGGCCGTGCCGCGCAAGCCCTTGAACTTGGCCAGCACGCCGAACGCCTTCAGCATCCACGGGCCATATTCCTTCTTGATCAGATGGCCCTGGGCATCCGTTTTCGCCATGATCGGCGGCGCCAGGTGGAACTTGAGCTTGATGTCGCCTTCGAACATGGACGCAATCTTCGCCTGGAAGGCGCCGTCCGTGTACAGGCGCGCCACTTCGTACTCGTCCTTGTACGCCATCAGTTTGTAGAAGTAGCGTGCCACGGCTTCCGTCAGGCGCAAGTGCGGGCCGTTCAGGGCGCTTTCGGCGGCGCGCACCTGGCCGACGAAGTCCAGATACTGCTGCGCATATGCGCGGTCCTGGTAAGCCGTCAGCAGGGCCACGCGTTTTTCGATGATGTCGTCAAGCGTGTCGATGCGCTTGAATTCCACCACCTTGGCTGGCGTGGTCATGCGCACCAGGCTGGCCGCATCGTGGGCGCCCGCGCGGCCCCAGTTGAAGGCCGCCTTGTTGAACGCCACCGAGACGTTGTTCAAGTCGATGGCCTTCATGATGGACGCTTCGCTGAGTGGCACCTTGCCCTTTTGCCACGCGTAGCCGAGCATGAACATATTCGTGGCGATGGAGTCGCCCATCAGCGCCGTGGCGATCTGGCCCGCGTCGATGAAATCGACGTGGTCGCTGCCGCAGGCCTTCTCGATTTCCATGCGCGCGGAAGCGCCGGGGAATTGCCAGTCCGGGTTTTTCACGAAGGCGGCCGTCGACGAGCTGGTCGAGTTGATCATGGCCCAGCTGCGGCCCTCTCCCATGCGCGACAGGGCGTCGCGGCTGGCCGTGACGATCAAATCGCAGCCGATCACCAGGTCAGCCGCACCGGTGCCGACGCGCGTCGAGTGGATGTCTTCCTGGCGGTCCGCCAGGCGCACGTGCGACATCACGGGGCCGCCCTTCTGGGCCAGGCCGCTCATGTCCAGCACGGAACAGCCCTTGCCTTCCACGTGGGCGGCCATGGCCAGGATCTGGCCGACGGTGACGACGCCCGTGCCGCCAATGCCGGTGACGAGGATGCCGAACGGCTCGGCCGTCGACGGAATGGCCGGCGTCGGCAAGGCCGGCACGGCTGGCGCATCCTTGTCGGCGGCAGCCGCTTTCTTCGGCTTTTTCAGGCCGCCGCCTTCCACCGTCACGAAACTGGGGCAGAAACCCGTCGTGCATGAGAAATCCTTGTTGCAGGACGACTGGTTGATCTGGCGCTTGCGCCCCAGTTCCGTTTCCAGCGGTTCCACCGACAGGCAGTTCGATTGCACGGAGCAGTCGCCGCAGCCTTCGCAGACGGCTTCGTTGATGACGGCGCGCTTGGCCGGGTCCGGGTATTCATTGCGTTTCCGGCGGCGGCGTTTTTCCGAGGCGCAGGTCTGGTCGTAGATCATGGCCGACACGCCGGGCATGTCGCGCAGTTCGCGCTGCACGTCCATCAGTTCCGAACGGTGGCGCACGGTGACGCCTTCGGCCCAGGCGTAATCGTCCGGGTATTTTTCCGGTTCATCCGTGACGACGATGATCGGGCCCACGCCTTCGGCGGCGATCTGGCGCGAAATGATGGCCGGAGACAGAGGCCCGTCGAATTCCTGGCCGCCCGTCATGGCCACCGCATCGTTGAACAGAATCTTGTAGGTGATATTCACCTTGGCCGAGACGGCCGCGCGGATGGCCAGGATGCCCGAGTGGAAATACGTGCCGTCGCCGAGGTTGGTAAACACGTGTTTTTCATTCGTGAACGGCGCCTGCCCCACCCACGTGACGCCTTCGGCGCCCATGTGGGTAAACGTCGACGTTTCGCGGTCCATCCACAGCACCATGTAGTGGCAGCCGATGCCGGCCAGCGCGCGCGAGCCTTCCGGCACCTTGGTCGAGGTGTTGTGCGGGCAGCCGGAGCAGAAGAACGGCGTGCGGTCCTTTTGCGGATCGGGCTTCACGCTGATGGCCTTGAGGACGTTTTCCTTCGCTTCCAGGTAGGCGATGCGTTCCTTCACGCGCTGCTCGACGGGGTGGCCCGCGTAGTAGCGCGAGATGCGGCTGGCGATGGCGCGGGCGATCATGGCCGGGTTCAGTTCATACGTGGCCGGCAGCAGCCAGTCGCCGTGACCGGTACCCTTCTGGTTGCTCCACTCGCCCGTGTCGTCGAACTTGCCGACCACGCGCGGACGCTCGCCGTCCTTCAGGTTGTACAGTTCTTCCTTCAGCGCGTATTCGAGGATTTGCCGCTTTTCTTCCACCACGAGGATTTCGTCGAGGCCCTTGGCAAATTCATGCACGCCGTCCGCTTCCAGCGGCCAGGTCATGCCGATCTTGTACAGGCGGATGCCGATGTCGGACGCCGTCTGCTCGTCGATGCCGAGATCGGCCAGCGCCTGGCGGGTGTCCAGATACGATTTGCCGGCCGTGATGATGCCGATGCGCGCCTTCGGGCTGTCCCAGATGATCTTATTGAGCTTGTTGGCACGCGCATACGCCAGCGCCGCATACCATTTGTAGCTGTTCATGCGCACTTCTTGTTCCAGCACCGTGTCGGGCCAGCGGATGTTCAAGCCGCCGGCCGGCATCTCGAAGTCCGTCGGCAGCACGATCTGCACGCGGTCCGGGTCGAAATCGACGGCGGCGCCCGACTCGATGATGTCGGTCACGCATTTCATCGACACCCATAGCCCCGTGTAGCGGCTCATGGCCCAGGCGTGCAAGCCGTAGTCGATGTATTCCTGCACCGACGAGGGATACAGCACGGGGATGCCGCAGGCGTTCAGGATATGGTCGGACTGGTGCGCCGTGGACGAGGATTTCGCCGCATGGTCGTCGCCGGCCAGCACCAGCACGCCGCCGTGCTTGGCGGAACCGGCGTTGTTCGCGTGCTTGAAGACGTCGCCGCAGCGGTCGACGCCGGGGCCCTTGCCGTACCACATGCCGAACACGCCGTCGTATTTCGCGTCTTCGAACAGATTCGTTTGCTGCGTGCCCCAGACGGCCGTGGCGGCCAGGTCTTCGTTCAGGCCCGGGTGGAATTTGACGTGGTGTTCATCGAGGTATTTCTTGGCCTTGATCGCCGTCATGTCGACGGACGTCACAGGCGAACCGCGGTAACCGGTGATGTAGCCGGCCGTATTCAGGCCAGCCTTCAAATCGCGCTCGCGCTGCAGCATAGGCAGGCGGATCAGCGCTTGCGTGCCCGTCATGAAGGCGCGGCCACGCTCGAGCGTGTATTTGTCGTTCAGGGAAATTTCGGACGCGTGCGCGCCCGGCTCAAGACTCGAGCCCTTGATTGGTGCATTCATTACTTGTCTCCATTATTCTCTGTGCTACGCGTGCAGGTCGGTTGAACTCACACGTACCGGCTGTGCCTTGTGGACAATGCCGGTGCGGAAAAATGACTTGTTTGTCGTAGACTACCACAGGAAGGCGCGCAGTTCTTTGCTGCGCTGCGCTCCCGTGTTCTTACCTTTTTGCGGCTTTTGAGTGCTTCTTTTTGCGGGCATGTCGGGTTACGCCATTCTGGCTAACCCGACCTACATTACTGGCCCCAGCTGTAGGTCGGATTAGCGCAGCGTAATCCGACATTCCGGGCATGGGTCGCCTTACGCCGCGTTCGTATCTTTCAGCACGCCGCGCTTGATCTGGTCCAGCTCGATCGACTCGAACAGCGCGCGGAAATTGCCTTCGCCGAAGCCCTGGTCGCCCTTGCGCTGGATGATCTCGAAGAAGATCGGGCCGATCACCGTCTGCGTGAAGATCTGCAGCAGCAGTTCGCGTTCGTTTTCCGTGCTGTGGCCGTCGATCAGGATGCGCAGGCGGCGCAGTTCTTCCAGCTGCTCGCCGTGGTTCGGCAGGCGGCGGTTGACCAGCTCATAGTAGGTTTCAATCGTGTCCTGGAAATCGATACCCGTATCGCGCATGCCTTGCACGGAGGCATAGATATTGTCCGTGCCCAGGGCGATGTGCTGGATGCCTTCGCCGTGGTACTGGTCCAGGTATTCGGCGATCTGCGACTTGTCGTCCGACGATTCGTTGATCGGGATGCGGATCTTGCCGCACGGCGAAGTCATCGCCTTCGATTTGAGGCCCGTCAGCTTGCCTTCGATGTCGAAGTAGCGCACTTCGCGGAAGTTGAACAGGTTTTCATAGAAGCTCGCCCATTCCTTCATGCGGCCGCGGTGCACATTGTGCGTCAGGTGGTCGATATAGGTCAGGCCATGGCCGACGGGGTTGGCGACGGCGCCGGGAATGGCGACGAAGTCGACGTCATAGATGCTGATGTCGCCGATGCCGCCTGGTGCGGCCGCGTCCGGCTTGTCGGCGCCCTTGCCGCGCCAGCGGTCGACGAAGTACAGCAGGGAATCGCCCACGCCCTTGATGGCGGGGATATTCAGCTCCATCGGGCCCGTTTTATTGTCGAAACCCCAGGCGCCCAGTTCCAGCGCGCGGCGGTAGACGAAAGCCGCGTCGTCGACGCGGATGGCGATGGCGCACACGGACGGGCCGTGGTGACGGGCAAAACGCTGCGCGAACGAATCTTGTTCGGCATTGATGATGAAATTGATGTCGCCCTGACGGTACAGGGTCACATCCTTGTGGCGGTGGCGCGCGATGGCCGTGAAGCCCATGTTCTCGAACAGCTTGCCCAATGCTTTTGGGTCTGGTGCTGCATACTCGACGAACTCGAAACCATCGGTACCCATCGGGTTATCCCAAGGCTGAAATTGCATGATGTCTCCTCCAAGAAGTAGCGCACAGTATAGGCGTGGGTCACGGGCATTAAATGCCAAAGATCTCCCGAACAATCATGATTTGCGCAATAATATTGCGTGAAACAAGAACCACCGGAGGAAGCATGAGCAAAATTACGCTGGATAAAACGGATCGCAAGATCCTCGCCGTCCTGCAGGCCGATGGCCGCCTGTCGAATCAGGACGTGGCCGAGCAGGTCAGCCTGTCGCCGTCGCCATGCTTGCGCCGCGTCAAACGGCTGGAAGAAGCGGGCGTCATCCGCCAGTATGTGGCCCTGCTGGACCCGGAAAAGATCGGCCTGGGCTTGCTGGCCTACGTGAACGTGCGGCTGGAAAAGCACAGCGAGGCCACGGCCCACAGCACGGCGCGCGTGCTGGCACCGAATCTGGTGACGAATACCTCGCCGCGCGCCGACTTCGCCGTGGCTGTGGCGCAATGGCCGGAAGTGGTGGCCTGCTACGCGATGACGGGCGAAATGGATTATCTGTTGCGCGTGCACGTGGAAGACATGGAGCACTTTTCGCGCTTCATGATGGCGACCCTGCTGCGGCACCCGGCCGTGCTGGACGTCAAATCGAGCTTTGCCTTGCAGCGCATCAAGGATACGACGGCCCTGCCCCTGCTGTAATCACTGGGCGGGCGGCGGTGCCGGCGGCGCCGGCTTCTTGCGCCCCGGCAAGCGCTCGAACAGTTTATAGGCGGCGCGCGCGTTGGCCTTGAACGTGTAGTCGAACATGGCAAACTGCTCCTGCACGGCTTCCTGCAGCATGCTGGTCGGGTTCGGCGGCAACAGTTTTAGATATGCATCGGCTTCGCCATAGTCGCGCTGGATTTCCATGCCCGCCTTCTTGGCGATATGCATCATCGTCTTGTTCGACGACAAACAATGCATGTACAGGGTATCGACATCGTTGTTACGACAGTGAATCGCCGCCCGCTCGAACAGTTTCGACCCGACCCCCATGCCGCGCATCGATTTCGACACGGATACGCCGAACTCGGCCACCTGTTCCTTGTCCGTGACGACACTTTTCGCCGGCGACTGGTCTTTCGGCGCGAACGCCAGATGCCCCACGCCCACCAGCTTGAACAGGCTGTTGTAGACGCCGTAAATCATGTCGCGCGAGAAATCCATCTTTTGCACGTACTGCGCGACGAGTTCATCGGGCAAGGCGCTGCCGAAACGCAGCAAACGGTCGCTTTTCTCCAGATTCAGGAAATGCTTCATCATGCGGCGCCGGTCGCGCTCATGCAATTGCTTGACGAGCACGGTCGGACGCCCGCCGCCGCTACGGCTGAGCCAGCGGCGAAACGGGTTTTGAAACAGCTTGGGTAAGGTCACGACGACTCCTGGGGGCGGTGCTGCGGCACGTCAGGCCGGCATTGTGCGGTGCAACATTGTGGCGCCATTGTAGCCTATTCCCGCCATTCAAGCCTGGGCCAGGAACGCTTGCACGGCCGCCACCCGCGCCGCATGGATGACTTCGGGAATGCGTTTCGGCTCCGCGCAGCCTTGCGCCAGCGCACCCGCATTCACACCGCGCGCCGCGTCCAGCCCGCCCTGCAGTCGTACCGCCTGAGGGAAATCGCCGGCGACCAGCCCGTCGCACGCCACCGCTTGCAGCAGTTGCGCAAAGCGCTGCGGCTTGCGCCAGCCGTCGCAGCGTTCGCACAGGCTGACGATGGCTTCGGCGTTCAAGGCCAGCGCGCCGTTGATGTTGTCGCGCTCGCGCGCCGCCATGACGGCCAGCTCGCGGCACTCGTTGGGCACGCGCAGGCGCTCGCTCAGCTGCTCGATGGCCTCCTTGCTCAAATGCAGCATCAAGGCGGCAAAGCGCACGGGCAAGTCATGACCTTGCGCGGCGGCATGGTCGATCACTTGCAGCAAGCGCTCACTCAGCTGGATTTCCCCCATGATGCGCGCCAGGGCGCCGCACTCGTGCAGCACCGTCAGCATGCGCGAGGGATGGCTTTCCATCAGTCCCTTGGCCACTTCCTGCCACACGCGCTCGGCCACCAGGGCGTCGACTTCGCCGTTGGCCACCATCCGGCGCATCAGTTCCATGGTGGCGGGCGCCACAGTGAACTGATGGAAACGGGCGGCAAAGCGGGCCAGGCGCAGGATGCGCACGGGGTCTTCGCCGAACGCGTCGGAAACGTGGCGAAAGATTTTGTTCTGGATATCCGCGATGCCGCCAAACGGATCGGTCAACGTTCCGTCCTCGGCTTGCGCGATGGCGTTGATGGTGAGATCGCGCCGCACCAGGTCGTCTTCCAGCGTGACGTCGGGCGCCGTGTGGAAGACGAAGCCCCGGTAGCCGGGCGCCGTCTTGCGCTCCGTGCGGGCCAGCGCGTATTCTTCCTGCGTCTTCGGGTGCAAAAACACGGGGAAATCCTTGCCGACGGGCCGGAAGCCCTGGCGCAGCATGTCTTTCGGCGTGGCGCCGACGACGACGTGGTCGTGGTCCTTCACGGGCAAGCCCAGCAGTTGGTCGCGCACCGCGCCACCGACCGTGTAAATCTTCATAACACTCTTTTCTTATTCAGGTAATTCCGCGTCATGCTTGGCAGCGACTTCCGTCTCCGCCAGCGCTTCCGTGATCCAGCGGGCGACGGCCGGGTGCGCCTGCACGCGCTCGCAATAGGCGTTCAGCGCCGGCGCCAGCGACACGCCATACGTGCGGAAACGCATGACGACGGGGGCAAAGTAGGCGTCGGCGATGGAAAACTCGCCAAACAGGAACTGGTGGTGGCCAAAGCGCGACAGGCACTCTTCCCATATTTCGCTGATGCGGCCGATGTCGGCCTGCGCGGCGGCCGTGCGGCCCCGTCCCGGCAACTTCGCCTTGATATTCATCGACATATCCGTGCGCAAGCCGGCGAAACCGGAATGCATTTCCGCGCAGACACAACGCGCCATGGCGCGCGCGGCCACGTCTTGCGGCCACATGTGTTTATCGGGAAACTGCTCGGCCAGGTATTCGCAGATGGCCAGGCTGTCCCAGATCGTGATCTCGCCCGCCAGCAGCACGGGCACCCGGCCGCAAGCCGAATACTCGGCGATTTTGGTGGCCGTGTCGCTCTGGTCGAGCAGCACGCGCACTTCCTGGAACGGGATGCCGAAGGCCGTCATGGCCACCCACGGGCGCATCGACCACGACGAGTAATTCTTGTTGCCGATGATGAGGGTCAGGCCCGGCTCGCGGGCGGCGGCCAGGGTTTGCGTCAGGCTGGGGTCAAGGATGGTCGTTTGCATGCTCGGCTAACTTTAGTTGGATGATGGCAAATCGGCGGAAACGGCGCTGTTTTTCGGTCCCACGGTACCCAGGCGCGCCTTCAGCGACTGCGGGCGCTTCTCGAACAGGGCCGCGTAATAGGTGGCGTTGGCCATCACGTTCTTCACGTAGCCGCGCGTTTCCGTGTACGGAATGATCTCGGCAAAGACCGCGCCTTCCAGCGGACGCGTCATGGTGGCGCGCCAGATGCGCAAGCGCCCCGGCCCAGCGTTGTAGGCGGCGCTGGCCAGCACTTGCGAACCGTCCAGGCCGCCGAGCACCATGTTCAGGTAATTCGTGCCCAGCAAGACGTTGGTGCGCACGTCGCTCAAGGTTTCCGTGACGAAATCGGTGAGGCCGATCTTCTTGGCCACATAACGGGCCGTCGACGGCATCACCTGCATCAAACCGGACGCGCCCACGTGCGACTGCGCATCCATGATGAAGCGCGATTCCTGGCGGATCAAGCCATACACCCAGGCCTTGTCCAGGCCCAGGGTTTGCGTGGCCGGGTGCATGACGTCGTCGTGCGGCGTCGGATAGCGCTGCGTATAGTCCACTTCCAGGCGCGTGCGGTCCGAGGTGTTGACCATGCGGTCGAGCACATTGTTCTGGCGCGCAAATTCCGCGGCCGCCAGGTGCTGGCGGTCCGTCATCGAACGCAATTCCCAGTTCCACTCGCGCGTGCCTTCGAAACGCAGGCGCATGTTGAAGAACTTCAAGGCACGCTGCAAGCCCGGATTGGCGGCCATGGCGGCGATTTCCGTCGGGCTGACGGGCTGGCCCGGCGGCGGCAGCACCAGATGGTTGCCCAGCTCTTCATTGGCCAGCAAGCCGTAGAAATTCGATTGATCGCTGATCGTGCGGTACAGGGCATCGGCCTGCGCGTTCGGGCGGCCCGGCGTTTCCGCCTGCTGCGCGCGCGCCAGCCAGTACACCCAGGTCGGGTCGGTGCGCAGGGAGGCCGGCATGGCCTGGATCGCCGCCTTCACCAGCGGCCAGTTGCCTTCACGCAAGGCGATACGCGCCTTCCATTGCATCTGCTCCTGGGTCAAGGGCGCGCCATTGGTCTTTTGCCAATATTCGAATGCTTCCGGCGCCAGCGAGTACGACGCCTGCAGGGCCAGGCTGGCCCAGCCGATGGCCTGTTCCTGCGCCGTCAACTGCGCACTCGCCTTTTGCAGCGCCACGACGCCCAGTTTCAACGTGCTTTTCGCCATGCGGCCGACGGCCACCAGGTACATCTCGTGGTCGGCACGGCTGGCGCCCGGTCCCTTGGCCAGCACCAGCGCGGGCAAGTCGATCGCTTGCGCCATCTTCGCGTCGGACGCGCCCAGCAGCAGCGCAATGCGGCGCGCCGGGCCCGTGGCATTGGTCTGGCCCGCCAGGCGGATCTGCGCCCACAGGTCGTTCGTGTCGAACTGGCCGTTTTGCGCCAGTGCCGCGATCAGGCTGCCGCACGCTTCGCCATAGCCGGGCGGCGAGACGAGCAGGTTGCGCGCCTCGGACGCCACGTTCTGGCCCTTGGCCGCGCGCGACATCAGCGCATAGCACTTGAGCTGGGTATCGTCGTCGAGGGCGAATTGCGGGTATTGCTCGTCGAACACGACCCAGTCGCGCTTGCGGCCCAGCTCCAGCAGCCAGTCGTTGCGGAAGCGGTCGGCGATGGCGCTGCCCTTGTAGCGGTTCAGGTAATCGCGAAATTGCGCCTCGGTCAACTGTTTGATGCGCGGTTTCAGCCGATAATAGTCGACATACGATGGAATCTGGTAATTCGTCAGGCGCCCCGCATAAAAGTCGGCTTTCTCGACGTCATCCTTGCGCGCGGCGTCGCGCAGCAGCAAAAAGGCATCGTCCTCGCTGCGCGTGTCGGGGGCGGCTGGGGATACGGTGGTCGATACCTGGGCCAGGGCGGCCAGGGGAGACAAGGCCGATGCAACACACAGCATCGTGCCGGCAATCCATTTCAGTGGGGAAATCAATGTACGACTCTCAATCTTAACTTGATGGTGATATGAATAGCGACCCTAGAATAACATGCGATCCTGCTACACGGCCACCCATTGCGCCACAGGAAAAAGCCGGCTTGCGCAAAGCCTTGCTGGCGGCCCGGCGCGCCCTGCCCGACGCCACGCGCGCGCAGTGGGATGCGGCCATCGCGCAGCGCCTGCTGGACTGGTGCGCGCAGGAAAACGTCAAGGAACTGGGCGTGTACTGGCCCCTGCATGGCGAGCCGGACTTGCACGGCGCCTACGCCCAGCTGGCCGCGCGCGGCGTGCAATTAAGCTTGCCCGTAGTGCTGGAAAAGCACGCGCCGCTGGCATTTTCCGACTGGACGCCGGGCGAACCCATGGTCAAGGATGGCATGGGCGTGGCCGTGCCGGCCCAATTGCGCCTGCGCCCGGCGCCCGCCAGCCTGCTGGTGCCCTGCCTGGGGTTTAACGAGGAACGTTACCGGCTCGGCTATGGCGGCGGCTATTACGACCGCACCCTGGAACACGCGCCACGCCCCCGCACCCTCGGTGTGGCATACGGCTGTCTGAAGGCGTCATTTGCCAGCGGCACATACGACATCGCCCTCGATCACATCGTGACCGAGGGCGATCTGCTCTGACAGCACCTAACATAACCTACTGCGCGTCGCGATTTGCGGCCTCCGATGCTCACTGTGCTATAGCACAGCTCCGCTTCTCGGCCGCAACTCGCTGCCGCTCGCGACGGTTTTGTTAGGCGCTATAACTGCAAGGAATTACTTGACCAGGCGCTGCCACAAGGCGGTCGTGGGCGCCGCCTGGTTCATGCTATAGAAATGCAAGCCTGGCGCGCCGCCTTCCAGCAGGCGTTCGCACAGACCCGTCACCACGTCCAGGCCAAAAGCCTTGATGGACGCGCTGTCGTCGCCGAAACTGGCCAGCTTCAGACGCACCCAGCGTGGAATTTCCGCGCCGCACATGTCCGAAAAACGCATCAACTGCGTGTAGTTCGTGATCGGCATGATGCCGGCCACGATGGGCACGTTGATGCCCATCTTCTGCGTCTGCTCGACAAACTGGAAATACGCGTCGGCATTGTAGAAGTACTGGGTGATGGCCGCATCGGCGCCCGCCTGCACCTTGCGCGCGAATGCGTTCAGGTCGTCCTGCGGCGAACGGGCTTGCGGGTGCACTTCCGGATAAGCGGCCACTTCGATATGGAAATGGTCGCCCGTCTCGGCGCGGATGAATTCCACCAGCTCGTTGGCATAGCGAAACTCGCCCGAGGCGCCGTAGCCGCTCGGCAAGTCGCCGCGCAAGGCCACGATACGGCTCACGCCGGCCGCCTTGAAGTCGGCCAGCACGGCGCGGATCGATTCGCGCGAACCGCCGACGCAAGACAGATGGGGTGCGGCCTGTTCGCCGGCCGCCAGGATCTCGCGCACGGTGTCCAGGGTGCCCTGCTGCGTGGTGCCGCCGGCGCCGAATGTCACCGAGAAATACTTCGGATGCAACTCGGACAACTTGACACGCGTGGCACGCAGCTTTTCCGCCCCTTCCGGGGTTTTCGGCGGGAAAAACTCAATACTGAAATTATGCTTTTCCATCATCGTGACTCAAAAGTAAGGTCGACAAGGCCCAGGAAATGATGCTGTACAGAATGGCACCGCCCACGGCAGACCAGAAACTGGCGACATGGAAACCATCGATCACCTGCGCCACCAGCCAGAACAGGAAGCCATTGATGATCAGAATGAACAGGCCCAGCGACAAAAACGTCACGGGCAGGGTCAGCAGGATCAGCAAAGGACGGATCAGCGCATTGACCAGCCCCAGCACGGCAGCGGCCAGCAGCGCGGTCCAGCCGCTGCTCATCGTCACCGAGTGCATCAGGTAGGGGACGGCAAACAGGGCCGCCGCATTGATAAACCAAATCAGTAGCAAGCGCATTTCTCTAGCCTGTCAAAAGTGATAATCGACCGGCGACGGCCGGACTTTTAAATGACACAAGTGAGCCTTGTTGCCTCGCGAACCGTAGCGAGCGGATGCGCGGCGTGGCCGAGAAGCGCAGCTGTACGAAGGTACAGCGAGCATCGCCGGCCGCGCCCCGCGCCGTAGGTTCCCGAGGCAAGCAACCGATTAGTAGCGGTAGTGGTCAGGCTTGTATGGACCTTCCGTGCGCACGCCGATGTAGTCGGCTTGCTCTTGCGTCAGTTCCGTCAGCTGCGCATTCAACTTTTTGAGTTGCAGGCGAGCGACTTTTTCGTCCAGGTGCTTAGGCAAGGTGTACACGCCGACCGGGTAGTTGGCCGTGTTCGCGTACAGCTCGATCTGGGCGATCGTCTGGTTGGCGAACGACGAGCTCATCACGTACGACGGGTGGCCCGTGCCGCAACCGAGGTTGACCAGGCGGCCTTCGGCCAGCAGGATGATGCGGCGGCCCGACGGGAAGATGATGTGGTCGACTTGCGGCTTGATATTTTCCCACTCGTATTGCTTCAACGAAGCAACGTCGATTTCATTGTCGAAGTGACCAATGTTGCAGACGATGGCCTGGTCTTTCATACGCGTCAGGTGATCGTGCGTCAGGATGTGGTAGTTGCCGGTGCAGGTGACGAAGATGTCGCCGTGTTCGCAGGCGTAATCCATCGTGACCACGCGGTAGCCTTCCATCGCCGCCTGCAGCGCGCAGATCGGATCGACTTCCGTCACCCATACTTGCGCCGACAGGGCGCGCATGGCTTGCGCCGAACCCTTGCCGACATCACCGTAACCGGCGATGACGGCGACCTTGCCGGCGATCATCACGTCGGTGGCGCGCTTGATGCCGTCGACCAGGGACTCGCGGCAGCCATACAGGTTGTCGAATTTCGATTTCGTGACGGAATCGTTGACGTTAATCGCAGGGAAAGCCAGCTTGCCTTCCTTGTGCATCTGGTACAAACGGTGCACGCCGGTCGTCGTTTCTTCCGTCACGCCGAGGATTTCCGGCAGACGCTTCGAATACCAGGTCGGGTCGGCCAGCAAGTGTTTCTTGATCGAATTGAACAGGCAGATTTCTTCGTCCGAACCCGGATTGGCCAGCACCGACAGGTCGGTTTCCGCGCGCACGCCCAGGTGCAGCAGCAAGGTCGCGTCGCCGCCATCATCGAGGATCATGTTCGAGTAGACAGCCTTGCCATCCGCGTCCGGCCATTCGAAGATGCGGTGCGTGTATTCCCAGTAGTCGTCCAGCGACTCGCCCTTGACGGCGAAGACCGGCGTGCCGGCGGCGGCGATGGCGGCGGCGGCGTGGTCTTGCGTCGAGTAAATGTTGCAAGATGCCCAACGCACTTGCGCGCCCAGCGCTTCCAGGGTCTGGATCAGCACGGCGGTCTGGATGGTCATGTGGATGGAACCGGTGATGCGCGCGCCCTTCAAAGGCTGCGCTGCCGCGAATTCTTCGCGGATGGCCATCAGGCCAGGCATTTCCGTTTCAGCAATCTTGATTTCTTTGTCGCCCCATGCGGCCAAGGTGATATCGGCGATGGTGTAGTCGTGTTGCGATTTGAGTACGGCGTTCATCACGCCCTCCTTTCAGTTGTTGAAAAAGGTACGTGAGCGCGGTTGCAGGATATTCCGAGCCTGGCGAATTTCTTCGTCGCAACGCTCCTCGGACGGTGGATTTTAACATTGTCAAGGCCGCCGCGCCAGCTTGTTTGCGCTGCATTGCCACGGAACAACACATAAAAAAAGCGCCCGCGGCCAGTTGGCCGGAGCGCTTTTCTTGTGAAGCTGACTAGATTACTTCAGGCCGGCAGCGTCGCGCAACAGGGCGACCTTGTCCGTGCGTTCCCACGTGAATTCCGGCTCTTCGCGGCCGAAATGACCGTAGGCGGCGCTCTTCTGGTAGATCGGGCGCAGCAGGTCGAGCATTTGCACGATGCCTTTTGGACGCAAATCAAAGTGCGCCAGCACCAGCTTGGCGATTTCCGTGTCGGGAATCACGCCCGTGCCTTCCGTGTAGACGGTGATGTTGATCGGCTTGGCCACGCCGATGGCGTAGCTGACCTGCACCTGGCATTGGCGCGCCAGACCGGCCGCGACGATGTTTTTCGCCACGTAGCGGGCCGCATACGCTGCCGAACGGTCGACTTTCGATGGGTCCTTGCCCGAGAACGCGCCGCCGCCGTGCGGGGCTGCGCCACCGTAGGTGTCGACGATGATCTTGCGGCCGGTCAAGCCGCAATCGCCTTGCGGACCGCCGATGACGAAACGGCCCGTCGGGTTGACGAGGAATTTGGTCTCCGTCAGCCATTCGCGCGGCAGGATGGGCTTGATGATTTCTTCGATGACGGCTTCTTCGATCTGCTTGTGCGAGATTTCCGGCGCATGCTGGGTCGACAGCACGACGGTGTGCACGCCGACGGGGCGGCCATCGACGTAGCGCAGCGTCACTTGCGATTTCGCATCCGGACGCAGCCATGGCAAACGGCCATCCTTGCGCAGCTGCGACTGGCGCTCGACCAGGCGGTGCGCGTAGTGGATGGCGGCGGGCATCAGCTCGGCCGTTTCATCGCAGGCATAGCCGAACATCAGGCCCTGATCGCCAGCGCCTTGATCCAGGTCAATGCCCGCACCTTCATCGACGCCTTGCGCGATGTCCGGCGACTGCTTGTCGTAGGCCACCAGCACGGCGCAACCCTTGTAGTCGATACCGTATTCCGTGTTGTCGTAGCCGATGCGTTTGATGGTTTCGCGCGCAACTTGAATATAATCCACATTGGCGTGCGTGGTAATCTCGCCAGCCAGTACCACCAGACCCGTGTTGCACAGGGTTTCGGCAGCCACGCGGGCGGCTGGATCCTGGGTCAGGATGGCGTCAAGGATGGCGTCGGAAATTTGATCGGCAACCTTGTCGGGATGGCCTTCCGAAACGGATTCGGAAGTGAAGAGATAGTCGTTTGACATTGCAAGCTCCTGATTACTATGTGAATGTTCTGTCGCAGTAAAGAGGATTTTGCCTGCGACGCTTTAGCGATATTTATATTCCGCTTCGCAAGTTGTCTATTAACTCAGCGGTTACTGCATACGTGGTATTTTACGCTTCTTAAAAAATTTTGGCACAGCAACACGCCATTCCTGGAAACCGCTTATACATGTTAGTCCCAATTTTCCGCTTCTTGTCCGTCTTTCCCCTGCCCGTCCTGCATGGCCTGGGCGCTGCGCTCGGCTGGGTGATTTACGCCATTTCCCCGTCCTATCGCCGCCGCATGCGCGAGAACATGCAGGGTGCGGGGTTTTCGCAACACTTGCACACGGCCGTGGCCGAAGCGGGCAAGAGCGTGCTGGAACTGCCCTTCATCTGGTGCGCTCCCGCCGAGCGCGTGGCGCGCCATGCGACGGTGGAAAACTGGGAACTGGTGGAAAAAGCGCTGCAGCACGGCCGCGGCATTGTCTTCCTGACACCACACCTGGGCTGCTTTGAAATCGTCGCCCAGCAAATCGCCCTGCGCACGCCGCTCACCGTGATGTACCGTCCGCCCAAGCGCGCCGCCCTGAAACCGCTGATCGAAGGGGCGCGCGCGCGCGAAAACCTGATGCTGGCGCCGGCGAACATGTCGGGCGTGCGCATCTTCGCCAAATGCCTGAAAAAGGGTCAACCGATCGGCCTGCTGCCCGACCAGGTGCCGCAGGAAGGCGAAGGCGTGTGGGCCGATTTCTTCGGCCGTCCCGCCTACACCATGACCTTGCCCGCCAAGCTGGCGCAGATGGGCGGCGCCGAAGTCATCATCACCTACGCGGAACGCCTGCCGGGCGGACGCGGCTATGTCGTGCATTTCGTGCCCTTCACCGAGTCGCTCGACAGCAGCTCGGCCGAGCAGGCGCGCACCATCAATGCCGCCATGGAGCAATTGATCGCGCGCAGCCCGGCGCAATACCTGTGGAGCTACAACCGCTATAAAGTGCCGCGCGGCGCGCCGCCGCCCACGCCCGCCACGCCCGATGCCGCCGGGGAGCAGGCATGAGACTGCTGATCGCCTTCATGTGGCTGCTGCACTGGCTGCCCTTGCCCATCCTCGGCCGCTTCGGCGTGGCCGTCGGCAGCGTGCTGTTCATCGCCATGCCCACGCGGCGCAGGATCGCCCTGACGAATCTGCGCCTGTGCATGCCGGAACTGACGGAAGCCCAGCGCGTGGCCTTGGCGCGCCAGCATTTCCAGGCGTATTCGCGCAGCGTGTGGGAGCGCAGCATCCTGTGGTGGTCGTCGGAAGCGCGCTTGAACCGCCTGATCAGGAAAGTGCCCGCCTTCCCGGGCCAGCAGATCGCGGCCAAGCCCACCATCCTGCTGTGCCCGCACTTTGTCTGCCTCGACGTGGCCGGCGCCGCCACGGCCATGGAAATTTCCGCCTCGTCAATGTACGTGCAGCAAAAGAACGCCGCCTTCGACCAGGCCTTGCGCAACGGCCGTTCGCGCTTCAAGCCGCCCAAGCTGTTTACGCGCCAGGACGGCATCAAGACGATCTTGCGCGCGCTGCGCGACGGCTTGCCGTATTTCATGCTGCCGGACATGGATTTCGGCGAGAAGGATGCGGAATTCGTGCCCTTCTTCGGCGTCCCCGCCGCCACCCTGACGGCCACGGCGCGCCTGGCGCTGGCGGCCAAGGCGCAAGTCATTCCCGTCATCGCCACCTTCCTGCCCGATTACCAGGGCTGGCAAGTGACGTATTACCCGGCGTGGGACGATTATCCGGGCGACGACATCACGGCCGCCACGCGCCGCATGAACGCATTCATCGAAGAGCGCGTGCGCGAAACGCCGGCCGAGTATTTCTGGACGCATAAACGCTTCAAGACGCGTCCGGAAGGCGAAGCGTCGTTCTATAACCAGCACAAGTGATACGGCACACCATGAAACTCCACTTTACCAAGATGCACGGCGCCGGCAATGACTTCATCGTCATCGACGCCATCAATCAGGACATCGATTTCACGCCGGCCCAGTGGCAGCGCCTGGCCGACCGCCGTTTCGGCATCGGCGCCGACCAGATCCTCGTGGTGGAAAAGCCGCGCCTGCCCGGCTGCGACTTCCGCTACCGCATCTATAACAACGATGGCGGCGAAGTCGAGCAATGCGGCAACGGCGCGCGCGCCTTCGTCAAGTTCGTCAGCGAAAAAGGCTTGTCAAGCAAGGCCAGCATCCGCGTGGAAACCATGGCCGGCGTCATCGCGCCGCGCCTGGAACTCGACGGCAGCATCACGGTCGACATGGGCGCGCCCGTGCTGGAACCCGCGCTGGTGCCGTTCGACGCAAACGGCCTGGACGGCGTCGCGCAAGGCAGCGACACGCTGTGGCCGCTGGACCTGGCCGTGCCGGGCCTCGCATCGCCCGTGCTGGTGTCCGTCGTCTCGATGGGCAATCCGCATGCCGTGCAAGTGGTCGACGATGTCGATGCGCAAGACCTGGAACAATCGGGTCCGCTGGTCGAGCACCACCCGCGCTTTCCCCGCCGGGTCAACGCCGGCTACATGCAGATCGTCAACCGCCAGCACGTGAAACTACGCGTGTACGAGCGGGGCGCGGGCGAAACGCTGGCGTGCGGCACGGGCGCCTGCGCCGCTGCCGTGGCAGGCATCCGTCGCGGCTTGCTCGACTCGCCCGTGCGCATCAGCGCGCGCGGCGGCGAACTGTCGATCGCCTGGCAAGGCCCCGGCCACCCGGTCCTGATGACGGGCCCGGCCGTGACCGTGTTCGAAGGCACGATCGAGCTGTAAGCGAAAGTCAGGCCGCCAGGAACTGCTGTTCCTGCGCGACATCAAGTTCCGCCAGATAGCACTTCAGGCGGTACAAGCGCTGCCGGTAATTGCCTTCCGGCCCCGCCACGCCGCAATCGACGCGCTCGAACAGGCGCACCACCTGATCGAGCAGCTGGCGCTCCTGCGCCGTGCGGATCAGCACGAGGCGCCGCTTGCCGCGGCCATGCGTGGCGCTGATATCGATCAACAGACAATGGCCCTGGTCGGCGGCGTGGATATCGAGCAGCAAGGCCTCGGCACGCGACAGATGAAAGCAGCGCGCCAGCGCCAGGCGCGCCGCCAGCAGCGGGTGGTTCTGGTCCAGCTGGCGCACGTGCCCATCGGCGTGCATGGCGGCGCACCGGCCCCAGTCGCCGGGCTCGCCTCGAGGCGCGATTTTCGCCAGCGCCGCTTCCGCTTCACGGCTGCCTTGCGCCTGCGCCTGCAGCAGCCAATACGCGGCGCGCACATCGTTGTTGACGCCGTCGCGGCGGTTACGCCAGGCATGCATGCCGCACTCGAGCTGGGCCGGGCCATGCCCCAGGTCGGCCGCGCGCTCCAGGCAGAAATGGGCTTCGACGACATTGCGCTGGGAAAATTCCGGTTTCGTATAGATGCGCGACAGCACGAACCAGGCTTCGGCCAGTCCCTGCTCGCCAGCCTGCGTCAGCCACCGCACGGCCCGCTTGAAATTGGCCGCGCCATTGCGCGTGGCCAGGCGCCGGCCATGCGCATCCATGCGCGCATAGCCGAGTCCCAGCTCCAGCTGCGCCGTGCGGTCGCCGCCATGCGCGGCCAGCTCGCAGCACTGCCAGCCCTCGGCATCGCCGCCAGGCGCCAATGCCTGGGCGCAACGCGACAGCAACAGCACCTGCTGCGCGTCGAGGGCAATCGTGCGCGCCCCGGCGGCGGCCTGGCGCTGCAGCAGCTCGCGCGCCAGCGGCAAGCCTTGCGACAGGAAACCGGCATGGTTGCCCTGGCGCCAAGCCTGCTCCAGCCAGGCGTGCAGCGGCGCGTCGCCATCGAAAGCCCGCTCGCCAGCCACGCTGGTGGCCAGCGCGGGTGTTGCCGATGATTTTTCTTGTAGCGACAACAACCATTGCGCATCGGGCAAGCCGGCGCGTACGGCAGCGTCCAGCGCCACGCGCGCCTTGGCCCGCAAGGCTTCACCGTGACTGGCGGCGTTGCCCAGCACCAGTTGCGCCAGGACCAGGCCCGCCTGCACCAGGCCCGCATCGAACGCTTGCGCGTAATACGGGATCAGCGCCTTGGCTGCCGGTTGCGCCACTTCGAAAGGCACGTGGGTGCCAATCAGCCGGCACGCTTCCTCGCTATCCTCCTGAGCCGCCCGCGCCAGCCAGTGCAAGGCCGTCGGCAGGCTTTGCGGCACACCCTGTCCAAACAGATACACCCGTCCCAACGCCAGTTGGCAAGCCACATCGCCAGCACGTGCGCCCTTGATCAATCCTAATGTTTCGCGATTTGCCATCGATTCTCGATATTGAGTCAATGATTCTAATAATAGTGAGTCGTCTCCAGGCCCATCAATGCAGGCCGCCCCTTAGTGTAACGTCCTTGTGTCGTAAATCCGCCAAAGCGACCGCAAGAACTTGATTCAACGCAACAATCCCTCGGCCTGGACATGCCAAGATTGCAAGGCGCCGCTACGGTGGCGATGGGAGAACGTTGTCCATCGGCACAGGACTGGCAGAAATCGCGCGTTACAAAAATACAACAGGGGCATGCAGTTATGCCGCTTTTCACCAATCTTTTCACGCATATTTGACCAATCCCGCACGTCTTGCGCGCCGACGAATTAAGGTTCATTCATCGAAACGCGACAGTCAGCGCATTTCAATCTGCTCGGATCTCGGACGGAACTCACTTTTAAATAGGGAAGAAGACATGAAAAAATCACTCGTTGCCCTCGCACTCTTCGGCGCCTTTGCCGCAACCGCACAAGCGCAGTCGTCCGTCCAAATCTACGGCACGATCGATGCAGGCCTGGGCAAAGCGACTGGTTCGACCACCGCTGTCACGAAGCGCGACAACAACAAACTGGGCTTCAAGGGTACGGAAGATCTGGGCAATGGCTTGAAAGCTATTTTCCAACTGGAAATTCGCTATGAGTCCGACACGGGCACCATTGAAAACACGTCGGGCAACAACTCGCGTCCACTCTTCCAGGGTCAAAGCCGCGTCGGCCTGCAAGGCGACTTCGGTACCGTACGCCTGGGCCGTGGCCTGACCGCATACCAGGAAGTGAGCACCTCGTTCGAACCATGGTCGGGCATGCCTACGCAAGCCGGTTTTCAGACCGATCTGACCGTCGCCGGCTACACCAGCGATCCGCTGAGCCCTACAGGCAACTCGCGTAACCGCTTCTCGAACGCCGTGTTCTACAACTCACCAGTGTTCAATGGCTTCCAGCTCAACGCCACCGTTGCTGCCAAGGAAGCTAATAACAACAGCGCCGTGCCAGCGCGTGCGCCGGGCAACTCGGTAACATTTGCTTCGGGCAATCGTGCCGTGGCAGCCAACGTGGCGCCGACATCGACCCCGTACTCGATCTCCGCAACGTACACCTCGACTGGATTTGCCGCCATGGCTGCCTACGAGCGCAATGGCTTGCAAGCCAAGCTGTGGTCGGTTGCCGCCTCGGTCAATCCTATTCCTGAGCTGAAAGTCATGCTGTCGATCCAGCACCAGAAAGATGATGACTTCAAAATCATCAATACCGGCACCAAATCGTGGGTACTGGGCGCCAACTACGACGTTGGCCCAGGCAAGATCCGCGCCGGTTATGGCCAGAAAACGCCCGATGGCGTCGTCAAAACCAAGCAAGCATCGCTGGGCTATGACTACAATCTGTCGAAGCGCACCTACGTATATGCAGATATCTCGAACAAAAAAGCCGCTGTTGCTGACAGCATCAACTACAACGTTGCGAAAAGCATCAACTACGTCGGCATCGGCGTACATCACAACTTCTAATGGCATCGCGCGTCTCCCGCTACGGGTGACGTGACTCGCCAGACGGAGCAAGGCGGCATGGGCAACCATGCCGCTTTTTTCATGGGCGCGCGCTTTTGCTCCATATTGCGGCGCACTCTCGGTTAGAATCAAGTGTTCATCCTTCTCTCTTCTGACACTATCAATGACCGCCACACTCGATTCCAGCACCGTCGCCCAGTACTTGAGCGAGCATCCGACCTTCTTCGAAGAGCATACCGCGCTGCTCGGCGAGGTCAAGCTGAGCAGCCCGCTGACGGGACGCACCATCTCGCTGCAGGAGCGGCAGATGGAAGTGATGCGCGACAAGTACAAGGCGCTCGAGCTGCGCATGTCCAAGCTGAGCCGTGTGGCCGAGGAAAATGGCGATATCGCCAGCAAGTTCCACGGCTGGAACCAGGCCATGCTGCAAGTGCGCAACGATGCGGACATGCCGCGCGTGCTGGTCGATGCCTTGCAAAGCAATTTCGACGTGCCCTACGTCAGCCTGCGCCTGTGGCAAGTGCTGCCGGAACACGCTGACGGCTGGTTCACGGAAGATGTGACGGCCGACGTGCGCATGTTCGCCAACAGCCTGCAAACGCCGTACTGCGGCAGCAACCGCGATTTCGAAGCCGTGCACTGGTTACAAGCTGACAAGATCGAATCGACCGTCATGATCGCCGTGCGCGCCCCGAACACCACGGGCACCTTCGGCTTGCTGGTGCTGGGCTCGCCCGACAGCGAACGGTTTACCTCGAGCATGGGCACGGATTTTCTCGTGCATATCGGCGCCACGGCCGGCGCCGCCCTGGCCGCGCTGCGCGCCGGCACGCCTGCCTGAACCAGCCATGCATGAGGCGCGCGACAAGGCCGAGTGGCTGGGCGCCTACCTGGCGCAGCTGGCCACGCAACGCAAGCTGTCGCCGCATACGCTGGACGCCTACGGGCGCGACTTGCGCGCCCTGCTGGAACTGAGCGGCAATACGCCTTGGACGGCGCTGGCCCACAATGAAGTGCGCCGCTACACGGCCAAGCTGCATGCCGGCGGCCTGGACCCGCGCTCGATCGCCCGCAAGCTGTCGTCGTGGCGCGGCTTTTTCAACTGGCTCAGCGGCGAGACCAAGCTCGACGCCAATCCCGTCGACGGCATCCGCGCCCCCAAACGGGCCAAGACCTTGCCCAAAGCCTTGTCGGTGGACGACGCCGTGCGCCTCGTGGCGCCCGCGCAACACCAGCAAGGCGCCGCCGAGCCGGAGCAACTGTGCAACCGCGCCATGTTCGAGCTGCTGTATTCAAGCGGCTTGCGCGTGTCCGAACTGACCAGCCTGGACACCCATTACTGCAAGGCCGAGAACGGCCGGGAGGCCTCGCTGGGCTGGCTCGACATGGCCAGCTTCGAAGTCATCGTCACAGGCAAGGGCAACAAGATGCGCAAGGTGCCGGTCGGCAAGGCGGCCCTCGTGGCCCTGACGGCCTGGCTGGCCGTGCGCCCGCCGGCAAGCGATGGCAGCGCTGCCTTGTTTTTAAGCACGCGCGGCACGCGCATCTCGCCGCGCGTGCTGCAGCTGCGCCTGAAGGCGCACGCGCTGGCGACCGACATTCCCGCGAATGTGCACCCGCACGTGCTGCGCCACTCGTTCGCTTCGCATGTGCTGCAATCGTCGGGCGACTTGCGTGCCGTGCAGGAAATGCTGGGCCATTCCAGCATCACCTCGACCCAGGTCTACACGGCCCTCGATTTTCAGCATCTCGCGCACGTATACGACCAGGCGCACCCGCGCGCCAAGGTCAAGTAGGCCGCGCCCCTTGGCCAGCCTGATCCATATCAAGCGGATCGGCGCGCATTTGCAAGCTTTTGCAAAATTCCGGCATAATCGTCCGCATTCTTCCGCTTGCGCGGCGGCACCACCGATTACAGCATAGGCATCCTTCATGGCACTGATTCCAACCACCATCCTCACCGGCTTCCTGGGCGCAGGCAAAACCACCTTGCTCAACCGCATACTGCAGGAAGACCACGGCATGCGCATCGCCGTGATCGAAAACGAGTTTGGCCAGGAAAACATCGACAATGAAATCCTGGTGCAGGATAGCAACGAGCACATCATCGAGATGAACAACGGCTGCATCTGCTGCACCGTGCGCGGCGACCTGATCGTGGGCTTGACGGAACTGGCGCGCAAGCGCGACGCCGGCCTGCTGGCGTTCGACCGCGTCGTCATTGAAACGACGGGCCTGGCCAATCCGGGCCCCGTGGCGCAGACCTTCTTTGTCGACGAAGAAGTGGGTAGCCACTACATGCTCGACGCCATCATCACGGTGGTCGATGCGCGTCATGCGATGAAGCAACTCGATGAATACGAGGAAGCCCAGCGGCAAGTGGGCTTTGCCGACAAGCTGCTGCTGTCGAAAACCGATCTCGTCAGTGAAGAAGACGTGGCCGCCCTGACGCGCCGCCTGAAACGCATCAATCCGCGCGCGCCCGTCGCCAAGGTCGATTTCGGCCGCGCGCCGCTGGCCGAAGTGCTCGACATCCGCGGTTTCAACCTGAATGAAAAACTGGAACTGGACCCGGATTTCCTGGAGACAGAGACGGCGCACGTACATGACCATGACAAGGCGCATGAGCACGCGCATGAGCACAGCGACGCCTGCGCCACCGATTGCGGCCATGCCGACCACCACCATGCGCAGCACAGTGACGACATCGCCGCCTTTGTTTTCAAGAGCACGCAACCGTTCGACAGCGCCAAGCTCGACGAGTTCCTTGGCGGCCTGGTGCAAGTGTATGGCCCGCGCATGCTGCGCTACAAGGGCGTACTGCTGATGCAGGGCGCCGAACGCAAGGTGGTCTTCCAGGGCGTGCACCAGCTGATGGGCAGCGACCTGGGCGCCAAATGGGGAGAAAACGAAGTGCGCGGCAGCAAAATGGTATTTATTGGCAAGAATCTACCAAAAGACATTTTTATTCGCGGACTCGAACAATGTTTGGTATAAACTAGCCGGGTTTTGCAAAGTATCCTTTGCAAAGCAGAAACATAAGGGAAAGTTAAGCACGCTTTCCCGCTGCCCGACACCCATCTTGCTGGCATAAACCAACAAGTAGCCGTCCCTGATCGGCTAGTCAACAAATCGGGATGGCAATATAAGGCAAAGCGTGCCAAAATCAGCGACGAAAACGGCCCATGTCGTTCGCCTGTCATAAAATGCTGGCAAACTGCCGCTGGCCGCATGCCAGGCATGCAACCGATCCACCCAACACGCCTGTTGACGCGCGCATAGCGCGACTGGCATAGAGCGGTAAAAAGTTATCAACATGGCACCATGGCCGGCCGGTAGTCCTGGCTTTCGCCGGCAAGCCAAGGTCGCACGCAGTACAGCGGGACAGCAATGCCAAGCGGAACCTGTACAGTTGCTCGGTATCGCCGCATCAACTGATCAATTTGAAAACTCTGTCGTATCGAAGGTAAGCGAAGTTATGACCAAAACTAATAAATCGACCCCGGCCGCCAACCAAGACATCCCTCTCATCAGCGAAGACCAAATTCGCGCCATGAGCGAAGATGACTACATGAATCCGGCACAACTGGCATTCTTCAAGGCGCGCCTGCAGCAGCTCGAAAAAGACCTGCTGAAAAACGCCGGCGAAACCACGGAACACTTGCGTGAAACCGTGCTCGTACCGGACCCTGCCGACCGCGCCACCATCGAGGAAGAGCATGCGCTGGAACTGCGCACGCGCGACCGCGAGCGCAAATTGCTGAAGAAAGTGCAGCAATCGATCGCCAGCATCGACGCCGGCGACTATGGCTGGTGCGAAGAAACGGGCGAGCCTATCGGCATCCCGCGCCTGATCGCCCGTCCGACCGCCACGCTGTCGCTGGAAGCCCAGCAACGGCGCGAACTGAAGCAAAAACTCTACGGCGACTGATCGCCCTCCCCTGACGCGGCCGCCCCGGCAGCCGCGTGACAGCGATAAAAAAGCATGTAACCTTCGGTTGCGTGCTTTTTTTTCGTCCCGCGCCGACTACACTGAAGCAGGCACTGCCGCTTGCAATTGCCTTTTCCATCCCCACTTTTGAGCCATGGGCGCGCAATCGCATGGCCTTGCACGCATCGGCACGAATTTTTTGAGGTCACTATGGAACAATTTCACGGCACCACCATCCTCTGCGTCCGGCGCGGCAAGCAAGTCGCCCTGGGCGGCGACGGCCAGGTCACGCTCGGCAACATCGTCATGAAGGGCACGGCCCGCAAAGTGCGTAAGTTGTATCAGGGCAAGGTCCTGGTCGGCTTTGCCGGCGGCACCGCCGACGCTTTTACCCTGCTCGACCGATTTGAAGGCAAACTGGAAAAACACCAGGGCAATCTGCTGCGCGCCTCCGTCGAACTGGCCAAGGACTGGCGCACCGACCGCGTGCTGCGCCGCCTGGAAGCGATGCTGCTGGTGGCCGACAGCGAGTCGACCATGGTCATCACGGGCAATGGCGACGTGCTGGAACCGGAAGACGGCATCGGCGCCATCGGCTCGGGCGGCACCTACGCCCAGTCGGCCGCCAAGGCGCTGCAGGAAAACACGGATTTGTCGCCGGCCGACGTGGTCAGGAAATCGCTGACCATCGCCGCGGAACTCTGCATCTACACGAATATGTCCCACATCATCGAAACCCTCGACTAAGCGTCCCCGAGAAAACGCCCATGGCTGCGTTGCCTGGCCTGGGCGTACAAAAAGGTACTGCCTGCGGCCAAGCGCCTTGCCCTGAACGTTTTTCGGGCACTCTACGCAAAAGAAAGATAGAAAGCCAACTATGATCATGAACATGACCCCGTCGGAAATCGTCACCGAACTCGACAAGCACGTGGTGGGCCAGGCCAAGGCCAAGCGCGCCGTCGCCATCGCCCTGCGCAACCGCTGGCGCCGCCAGCAGGTGGCCGAGCCCCTGCGCCATGAAATCACGCCAAAAAATATCCTCATGATCGGCCCCACGGGCGTCGGCAAGACGGAAATCGCGCGCCGCCTGGCCAAGCTGGCCGAGGCGCCGTTCATCAAGATCGAGGCGACCAAATTTACCGAAGTCGGTTATGTGGGCCGCGACGTCGACACCATCATCCGCGACCTGATCGACATCGGCATCAAGCAGACGCGCGCGCTGGAAATGAAGAAGGTGCGCGCCCGCGCCGAAGATGCGGCCGAAGACCGCGTGATCGACATTCTCGTGCCGCCGGCGCGCGACTTCGGCTTCACGCCGAATACGCCAGCGGCCGTGGACAGCGGCAGCGGCGACAGCACGCGCCAGACCTTCCGCAAGCGACTGCGCCAGGGCGAGCTCGATGACAAGGAAATCGAGATCGAACTGGCCGAGGCAGGCCCGCAGATGGAAATCATGGCGCCGCCGGGCATGGAGGAAATGACGGAGCAGATCAAGTCCATGTTCTCGGGCGTGGGCGGGCAGCGCAAGAAGGCGCGCAAGGTCAAGATCAAGGAAGCCTTGAAACTGCTGGTCGAGGAAGAAGCGGCCAAGCTGCTCAACGAAGATGAGCTGAAGCAGAAGGCCATCCAGAACGTCGAGCAAAACGGCATCGTTTTCCTCGACGAAATCGACAAGATCGCCTCGCGCTCGGAATCGGGCGGCGCCGACGTCTCGCGCGCGGGCGTGCAGCGCGACCTGCTGCCGCTGGTCGAGGGCACGACCGTCAACACCAAGTACGGCATGATCCGCACGGACCACATCCTGTTCATCGCTTCGGGCGCGTTCCACCTGTCGAAGCCGTCGGACCTGATCCCGGAACTGCAGGGGCGCTTCCCCATCCGCGTGGAACTGGAATCGCTGTCGATTGCGGACTTCGAGCGCATTCTCACCAGCACCGACGCCTGTCTGACGATGCAGTACGAAGCCTTGCTGGCGACGGAAAACCTGACCTTGAAATTCGCGCCGGAAGGCATCACGCGCCTGGCGGAAATCGCCTATTCGGTCAATGAGCGCACGGAAAACATCGGCGCGCGCCGGCTGCACACGGTGATGGAAAAACTGCTGGAAGAAGTGTCGTTTACGGCCAGCGAAGGCAGCAGCAGCACGGAAAACCTGCTGGTGATCGATGCGGCCTACGTCAACGAACGCCTGGAAGCGCTGTCGGTCAACGAGGACCTGTCGCGCTACGTGCTGTAATCAAGGAGGGACCGATGGCAAACAAGGCCTTGGCGACGCGGCAGAAAATGCAGTTCCGCGTCGAACCCTCGCAGAAACCGCGCAACCCCGTCACCACGGCCGCCCTGCAGCGCACCGCCGGCGCGCACGTGAAGACCGTGTCAGGCCAGCGCCAGCAGGAAAAACGCCTGCTGGCGAAATTGCTGTTGAAAGTTGACGTCAAAGACTGATCTGGAAAGGTCCATGGCAAGGCGCATGGACGAAGACAGTATGAGTAATACGGCGAGGCCGTGCAACGCCGCCATGGGCATTTCAGGCCGCCCGCGGACACCCCGTTCCGGGGCGTCCGCCATCAGGCCACTGTGTGCCGCAGCATCATCCCCTTAGAAACGATAGGACGCGCCCAGCGAAAACATGTCGACCTTGGTCGTTTGCTTGCTGCTGTATTTGACCGGCACGCGGTCCCAGTCGAGGTGCAGCGACCAGTTCTTGTTCAGCGCATACGCCGCGCCGATGCCGTAAGTCAGGCCGATCTTGTCCTTCTTGTCCGAACCGCCGCCCAGATAATCGACCTTGCCCTGCGTGTACGCCGCGCCGGCGCGCCCGCTCAGGGTAAAGGCGTCGAACTGGTAGCCGAGCACGCCCTGGATGCCAAGGCCCGTGAACTTGCCGCGGCCAGCGCGCTTGCCGGCGTCCGTATCGAAGCCGGACTTGACCTCGCCACCCATGTACCCCACCAGTTCAATCGAAGGCACGGCCACGCCGCCCTGAAACGGCAACGCGTCGAAACTGTAACCCACGTAGGCCTTGCCATTGCGCTTGCTGCTTTTGTCGCAATCGCTTTGCCCGGCGATGCAATCGAGGCCTGTGCTGGCGCGAAAGCCATAGCTGGCACCCGCATAGAAGGGACCCGGTGCAGGTTCGGCGGCGGCGGCGTGCAAGGGAGCGATGGTGGCCAGCGCCAGCAGCGCTGCGGGGAAACGGAAGGATGGGAACATGGATAACCTCTACAAGTGAATGGATTGCCTGGTTGTAGCGCGCTGCGCGAGCCACAAGCGGGAGTGTCATCTTTTTTGCCGTAAAGTACTATCTCCTTGTGCAAAGTGCCATTCAAGGCTACATTCGGTACCGCCACCCGCTACCAAACTTACCAAAAAGGATATTCCGTGAGTTCACCTGAACTGGTTTTGCGCGTGCTGCGCACGCAACTGCGCGCCGCCGGCATCACATACAAGGTATTGGCCGAACGCATCGGCATGAGCGAGTCGAGCGTCAAGCGCATGTTTGGCCAACACGACATGTCGCTGTCGCGCCTGGCCCTGATCTGCAAAGCATCGGGCATCGCCATGGAAGACGTGCTGCGCGGCGCGGCCGACATCACGCCGCATGCCGACACGCTCACCCTGGTGCAGGAAAAGTCGCTGGTGGCGCATCCGCGCCTGCTGCTGGTGGCGATCTGCTGCCTCGGCCACTGGAGCCTGGAGCAGGTGGTAGAAACGTATGCGCTGACGCAGGCCGAATGCATCGGCTGCCTGGCCGAACTGGACCGGTTGGGTTTGATCGAACTTAAGCCGCTGAACCGTTACAGCCTGCGCGTCTCGAACGCCTTCCACTGGCTGGCCGACGGGCCGGTGCAGCAGTACTTCCGCGAATATGTGGTGGCCGATTATTTCAGCGGGCATTTCGACGGCGCCGGCGAGACCCTGATGTGCATCCCGGCGCGCCTGTCGCTGTCGAGCGCGCAGGAGCTGGTACAGAAGATCCGCCAGCTGGCCGAGGAACTGGCGCGCCTGCACCAGAACGACCGGCGCCTGGCTCCAGTCGAGCGCGATGGCTTTACCCTGCTGCTGGGCTTTCGCTCATGGGAATTTGCCGCCTTCACGGCCCTGCGCCGCAGCACGGCCCCCGCCGCGCCGGGCACTCCTTACCAGACCGGTCCCAGGAACAGGTAGAACGTACTCTCGCCGCCCTTCGATGCGCCCGAGGCCACGTACACGGGACCGAAGCGCGTATCGACGGAGATGAAGGCGCTGCTGGCCTGCGTGAACTTGCTGGCCTTCCAGCGCTCGCTTGGATCGAAGCCGCCGCCCATCTCCAGCGAAAAGCCGGCCCGCACGGCGCCGCCCAGGGTGCTGGGCAGCGAACCGATGCGACGCGCCATCACGAAGCGCGCCAGGGCGATGCTGCGCCCGCTCACGGATTCGAAATCGGTGCCGGACAGGCGCAGGAAACCGCCCAGGCTGAGCGGCGCCTCGCCGCGCTGCGCGCGCGCCCATTCGCCATACACGTGGCCGGCCCAGTTGCCACGCCCAAACGCCTTCAATGCCGACAGCGAGGAACGGCCCAGCGCCGCTTCGCCCGAACCCGTGGTCGAGGCGCGCGTCCAGGTGGCGTCGAGCAGCGCGCCGCGCGTGGGGAAGCCGGGCGAATCGAGCGTATCGACGCGGAACTGGACGAACTGGGTGGTGCCCAGCGCACGCGACTCGGGCTGCGTGGGATCGGCCGGTATCGCCAGCTTGCCCCTGATCTCCGTGCGCGTGACGCCGAACTGCAGATCGCCCCAGGTGCCGAACTCGCGCCCCAGCACCAGCGCCGCCGTCTGGCCGTTGTACGTCAGGCGGGCGCTGCGCCGGCCCTTGTCGAAGACGTCCATCGCCGACGAGGTGTACTGCAGCTGCGGCGCGATGTACCACGGATTGCCGGCGCCCAGCGGCTGCCAGAACTGCACGCCATAGCCGCGCGCATTGCCGATCTGCGCCGTACTGCGCAATTCGCCGCCCCAGCTGTTCAGGTTCGAGCGCACGTGCAGCAGCTTCAGGGCGAAGCTGTTGCTGTCCCTGAAATCGCTGGACAGCTCCAGGCCCACGCGCAGGCGGTTGCTGGCCCACGGCGCCTCGACCGCCTTGATGCTCACGGCGCGCTGCTCGCCCGCATCGACCACTTCCGTCTCCACGCGCGCCACGTCGCCGCGGCCATACAGCCTGGCCGCCGCCTTGAGCACATCTTCCTGGCTGACCGACTGTCCTTCGACCAGGCCCGATTGCGCCTGCAGGATGCGCGGGTTGATGTCGCCTTCGCTCTCCACGGCCAGGCGCGTGAGCGGCAGGGCCACGTCCAGCAGGGCCGGCGCGGCCAGGCGCAGCTGTTCGCGCGCCGCATACTGTTCCGGCGACAGCGCCAGCGGCGCCAGGCGGGCGGCCAGCGCCTGCGCCGCCTGTTCGCCGGCGCGCATGGCGCGCGCATAGTTTTCAAAGTCAAGGAAACTCACGCCCGTCAAATCCGGCGCCACCAGGATATCCTGCGGCTGCAGCTCCTTGAGCGAGCGCTGCACGTTCTGCTCCGTGAGGATCTGCAGCATCTGCTGCGCCACGCCGATGGCGCTGCCCAGCTCTTTTTCCGGCGCCAGCGGCGTGCCCACGTTGACGGCGATGATGATGTCGGCGCCCATGGCGCGCGCCATGTCGACGGGCAGGTTGCGCACCAGCCCCCCATCGACCACCAGGCGGTTGTTCACGCGCACGGGAGCAAACACGCCAGGCACGGCCAGCGAGGCGCGCATCGACAGGAACAGGGGCGTATCGACCAGTTCCACCAGCTCGCCATTGACCAGGTCCGACGCCACCGAGCGGAAGGGCAGCGGCAGCTGGCTGGCGGGACGGTCGCGCATGCCGGCCGGCAGCAGCCGGTTCAAGGCCATTTCCAGGGCTGCATTGCTGGCCGCCGCCGGCGGCGTGGAAATACCGTTGCGGCTGGTGCCGAACTCGATGCGCGACGGCAGCAATAAATCTTCCTCGCGGCGGCGGAACGCCAGTTCGTCGCGCGGCGGCCGGTCGGCCACCACGCGCGCCCAGTTGGTCTCGCGCGCCATCTTTTCCAGGTCCGCCACGGAAGCGCCGGCCGCATACGCGCCGCCCACCACGCCGCCCATGCTGGTGCCCACGACCATGTCGATCGGCACGTGCAGCTCCTGCAGCACTTTCAGTACGCCGATATGCGCGAGGCCGCGCGCGCCGCCGCCCGACAGCACGAGGGCGATGCGCGGACGCGCCGGCGCGGCAACGGCCAGGGCGGGAGCGGAGGAAGCGGCGGCAGCGGGAACATCAGCGGCGGCGCCGGCTTGCGGCAAGACGCACAGCGCCGCCACGCAGCCCGCCAGGACGGCACGGATCGAGAACATGAAGACTCCTGTCGCGATGGCGGCATGACGCCATCGGCAAAATACGATAAGAACAGCGTGAATTAGCGTTAATTCGACGGCGGCGTACTGGTGGTCACCTGCGGCGGTGCGGGCATGACGGTCGCCGGACGCTGCTGTTCCATCGGCAGCGGCGGCGGCACCAGGTTCGTTGCCGGGGCCGGGGCCGGGGCCGGGGCCGGCGCGGGGGCGGCGGACACGGGGGCCGGCAAGGCCAGCGCCTTGTCGTCGGCCACCAGGTCGATGCGTTTGCTTACGCCGCCATCGCGCAGCAGCACGTGGCGCGCATGCACTTCCAGCACCGTCACGCCGGGCACCACCTCGGCGCCTTCCGGCAAGGCCACGGACGGCTTGCCATCGGTCGAGATGATGGCCACGCTGCCGCGGCCATTGCCGGCGGCGACCACGCCTTTGAGCTGATAATTGCTGGCCGTGGCCACGCTGACCTGGCCGCCGAACAGCGAGGCGCCCGCCTCCACGCTGGCATCCTGCACCACCGGCACGGCCGGCGGATTGATGGGGCGCTGCGGCGCCTTGAACAGCTGCATGGCCCAGTAGGCCAGCGACACCGACAGCGCCACGACGGCGAGCAAACTTGTAACTTGAGGCAAACGCTTCATGGCTTCCTTGGTTTTCTTATCTGACGAGCTGATTGATTTCGATAATCGGCATCAGCACGGCCAGCACGATCAGCAGCACCACCACGCCCATGGCCAGGATCAGGGCCGGTTCCAGCAGGCCGGCAATGGTGAGCGTGCGGCGTTCCAGGTCCTGCTCCTGCGCGCTGGCCGCGCGTTCCAGCATGGCCGGCAGCTCGCCCGTGATTTCGCCCGCGCGTATCATGTGGATCAGCATGGGCGGAAAATGCTTTTGCGCCGACAGCGCGCGCGCCAGGCTCACGCCTTCGCGCACGGCGCCGCTGGCGTCAGCCACCAGTTCCTGCATCGCCACGTTGGTCAAGGTGTCGCGGCTGGTGTCGAGCGCGCGCAGGATCGGCACGCCGGACCCCGTGGTGATGGCCAGCGTGCTGGCAAAGCGCGCCGTATTCAGGCTGCGTTCGAACTTGCCGTACAAAGGCGCCGTCAGCAGCCAGGTATGCCAGCGCCGCTTCAATGCCGGCTGCTGCAGCGCGCGGCGCCAGGCGAACCAGGCGCCGGCGAGGGCAATCGCCACGACGATGCCGTAGTTGCGCACAAAGTCCGACAGCGCCAGCATGATCACGGTGAGCATGGGCAGCTTTTGCTTGGTGTTGGCGAACACGGAGACGATCTGCGGCACCACGTAGGTGAGCAGGAAAATGACGATGGAAAACGCCACCACCGTGACGATGGCGGGATAGGTAAACGCCAGCTTGACCTTCTGCACCAGCGCATTGCGCCGTTCGATGTAGTCGGCCAGGCGCGAGAGCACGCGCGACAAATGGCCGATCTGCTCGCCCGACGCCACCAGCGCCCGGTAAATTTCCGCGAAGTCGCGCGGATGGCGCGCCAGCACGTCGGAAAACGCGGCCCCGCCGATGACTTCGGAGCGGATCGAGGCGATCAGGTCGCGCAGATACGGCCGCTCGGCCTGTTCCAGCAGCGCGGAAAAGGCCTGCTCCAGCGGCAGGCCCGCTTCGAGCAAACTGGCCAGCTGGCGCGTAAACAGGGCCAGTTCGGTGCTGGACAGGCGCTCGCCGAAGCCGCGCCGCCTGGTCACGCCGGCGGCGTCGACCTGCGCGGCGATCGGTTCGACGGCCAGCGGCACCAGGCCTTGCACGCGCAGCTCGGCGCGCGCGGAACGGGGACTGTCGGCATTGAGCACGCCCTTGCGGGTGGCGCCTTGCGCGTCGACGGCTTCATAGCGGAATGCGGGCATGGTGGCGGGCCTAGTCTTTGGTCACGCGCAGCAATTCGGCCTGCGTGGTGGTGCCGTCGCGCAGCCAGCGTTCGCCATCCTCGCGCATGCTCGTCATGCCGTCCTGCAGGGCCACGGCGCGCACTTCCGCTTCCGAAGCGCGGTTGTGGATCTGCGCGCGGATCTGCTCCGTCGTGCGCAGCAATTCATACACGCCCACGCGGCCCTGGTAGCCCGTCTGGCCGCAATGTTCGCAGCCAACCGCCTGCCAGTATTGACCATCGAAGGTCTTGCACGAACCGCACAACTTGCGCACCAGCCGCTGCGCCAGCACGCCGAGCAAAGACGAGGACAGCAGGAACGGTTCGATGCCCATGTCGAGCAAACGCGTGACGGCCGCCGACGCGTCGTTCGTGTGCAGGGTCGCCAGCACCAGGTGGCCCGTGAGCGACGCCTGCACGGCGATCTGCGCCGTTTCCAGGTCGCGGATCTCGCCGATCATGATCACGTCGGGATCCTGCCGCAAAATCGCCCGCAGCGCCTTGGCAAAGGTCATGTCGATGCGCGGATTGACTTGCGTCTGGCCCACGCCGGCCAGGTCGTACTCGATCGGGTCTTCCACCGTCAGGATATTCGTCGTCGTGGCGTTGAGCATCGACAGCGCCGCATACAAGGTCGTCGTCTTGCCCGAGCCGGTGGGGCCCGTGACGAGCACGATGCCGTGCGGCTGCGTGATCAGGCCATCGAACTGCGCCAGCATGGGCGCGCTCATGCCCAGGTGCTGCAGATCGAGGCGGCCCGCTTCCTTGTCCAGCAAGCGCAATACGGCCCGTTCGCCATGCCCCGTGGGCAGGGTCGAGACGCGCACGTCGACGGGCTTGCCGCCCACGCGCAGGGTGATGCGGCCGTCCTGCGGCAGGCGTTTTTCCGCGATGTCGAGCTGCGCCATGATCTTGATGCGCGAGATCAGCGAACCGTGGATGGCTTTGCGGGGACGCACCACGTCGCGCAGGCTGCCGTCGATGCGAAAGCGCACGACGGAGGTCTGCTCGAACGGCTCGATATGGATATCGGACGCGCCTTCGCGCAGCGCCTGCGTGAGCAAAGCATTGATCATGCGGATGACTGGCGCGTCGTCGGACGATTCGAGCAAATCCTCGATGGCCGGCACGTCCTGCAGCAGCTTGGTCAGATCGAGGTCGGCGTCGAATTCATCGGCCATCTGCGAGGCGTCGCCGCCGCCGCCCGCGTAGGCGCCGGCAATGGCCGCATCAAGCTCGCCGCGCGGCAGCACCGTCAATTGAATCTGGCCGAAACGGCGCGACACTTCGGCAATGGCCGCCGGCGCCGTCGATGCGGCCACCAGTACCTCGACGGGAGCGCCGTCCTGCGCGCCGGGCCGGGCCAGCAGGCCGAAATCGCGCGCGTAGGCGTAGGGAAGCAGATTGCTCATGACTGCCCCATCACTTCTGCTGCTGCGGCTGCGGCTGCTGCTGGTATTGCTGCAGCAGCGGCTGCGGCGGCGTGGCCGCGTTGGCCGGTGCGCCTGGCGGCGGCGTCGGCGCTGGCGGCACGGGACGCGTCACCATGTTGCCGCCCACAGGCTGGCCATTCTGCAGGGCCGGCAGCACCGGCGTACCGAGGTCTTTCAGCATCAGGTTGCCCGTGGCCGGCACGGCGGCCGTCTCGGCCGAGCGCATGTAGTCGTAGCGGTCGGCCGCCAGGCTGCCGCTCTGCTCCTTGTTGCGCACGATGACGGGGCGCAGGAAGATCATCAGATTGGTTTTCTTGCGCTCGCGCGTCTGGTACTTGAACAGGTTGCCCAGCACGGGAATGTCGCCCAGGCCGCGCACCTTCTCGGCATTGTCGCCCGTGCTGTCCTCGATCAGGCCGCCCAAGACGATGATCTGGCCATCGTCGGCCAGCACATTGTTTTCGATCACGCGGTTGTTGATGGTGATGCCGCTGACGGCCGTCGACGTGGACTTGTCCACGCTCGACGTCTCGTGATAGATGCCCAGCTTGATCGTGCCGCCTTCGGAAATCTGCGGACGCACCTTCAGGGTCAGGCCCACTTCCTTGCGGTCGATGGTCTGGAAGGGATTCGTGTTGGTGCCGGCCGTGCTCGTGTACTGGCCCGTCAGAATAGGCACGTTCTGGCCCACCTTGATGGTCGCCAGCTCGTTGTCCAGGGTAATCAAGTTCGGCGTCGACAGGATGTTGGCGTTGCCGTCCGATTCCAGCGCATGCGCCACGGCGCCCAGGCCCAGCGCGCCGTTGATCTGCTTGAAGATGCCCAGGGTCAGGCCGCCCGTCGGCAAGACCTTGCCGCCGCCCGTGGCGATGGCGCCGATGTTGTTGGTGGTGCCCGAAGCGAACGACTGCAGCGCGCCCACGCGGTAGTTGCTGGTGCTGTCGCCGGAAAGCCCCAGCCACTGCACGCCGAATTCGGAGGCCTTGGCCGACGTCACTTCGACGATCAGCGCCTCGATGTAGACCTGGGCGCGGCGCACGTCGAGCTGGTCGATCACCGCGCGCAGGTTGCGGTAGACGGCTTCGTTGCAGGTCAGGATCAGGGTGTTGGTGGAAGCGTCGGCCTGGATGAAACCGGCCGCCCCGCCCGAGGACAGCTGCTGCGGCCCGTTGCTCAGCGATGCGCCGCCCGTGGTGCCGCTTTGCGTATTGCCGCCCAGGCCAGTGCTGTTCATGCCGCTGTTGTTCTGGTTGATCTGATTGTTCGTATTCTGGTTGCCGACGCCCTGCTGCGCCGTGGCGGCCGTGCCGTCCGACGTCACCACCGAGCGCAGGGTCTGCGCCAGCTTGGTGGCGTCCGCATTTTTGAGGTACACCACGTGCACATTGCCCAGTTGCGTGGTGGGCTGGTCCAGCTTCGAGATCAGCGACTTGGCCAGGTTGGCGCGCGCCGCCGACGGCGCGCGCAGCACCAGCGAATTGGTGCGCGGGTCGGCCAGCACGGAGACCTTGCCTGCGTCTGCCCCTGCGGCGGCGCCCGCATTCCCGCCTTCCATCAGTTTATTCACCATCGAGGCCAGGTCGGACGCGATGGCATAGCGCACGGGGATCACGTCCAGATCCGTCGAGGCGGGCACGTCGAGCGCGGCGATGATCTTCGCCAGGCGCTTGAGGTTATCCGCGTAATCGGTGATCACCAGCGAGTTGTTCCCCGGGTTGGCGTTGATCGTGTTGTTCGGCGAAATCAGGGGGCGCAGCACGGCCAGCAGGTTGGCCGACGATTCGTAGTTCAGGTAAAACACCTGGGTGGCGATCTGGTCGCCCTTCACCTGGCTGCTGCCATTGCCCACCTGGGTCGGCACCGATTGCAGCTTGGCGTCCGCTTCCGGCACCACCTTCGCATAGCCGTCGCCGGAGACCACGGCATAGCCCTGCAGGCGCAAGGCGGAGGCCAGCAGCCCGAAGGCCTGCGACTTGCTGATCGACTTTTCCGACACCAGGGTGATCGTGCCCTTGACGCGCGGGTCGATGACGAAATTGATGTTGGTGTAATGGCCCACCGCCTTGATCACCGATTCGATGTCGGCGCCGACGAAATTGAGCGCCGCCTCATCGCCGGGCGCGGCCCAGACGGGCGCCGGCATGCCGGCCACGGAACAGCACAGCAAGGCGGCGGCCGACAGGCGGCGCAGCGAGAAGGTGGAGGTAATTGGGCTCACGGATGGTTTTTTCATTGTCTGAACTCTAAGGCGATGATGTTTTTTTCGCTATTGCTACGGCGCTGTCCCAGCAAATTCAACAAACTCGCCAAGGTCTCTTCATATCCTGCTGCGGCCTGGGCCTGGCCGGAAAACTGCATGCGCCCCTGTTGCAGGCTGCCGCTGCCGTCAAGCAGCAGCGGTCCCTTGATGGAGCGCAGTGTCAACGTCGCCTGCTGCCCCTGCCAATCGAAATCGAGTTCGTAGCTGCCCAGCGGACGCAGGGACGACAGGCGCGACGCCATGTCCGTCATCTGCAGGGTGGTACGGCCGATGGCGGAAAACTGCCGCTGCTCCAGGGCCAGCTGCAAGGTGCTCCACGACAGGCGCATGCTGCCCGTCGGCGCCACGGTATTCAACGGCGCACCGAGACCGCCGAGGCCGTCGGCCGGCAGCAGCAGGGCCGCCGGGCTGACTTGCCAATGCGACCACGAGCCGCGCAGGTTCACCGGCTGCGACAGCGCCTGCGGGTTCTGCAGTTCCACGTCCGCCGATCCCCACAGCACCGAGGGCGAAATGCGCCAGCTGAAACGCCCCGGCAGCAGGGGCGTCACGGCGCCGTTCGCGCTGGCCGCCCCGCCGATAAAGGCCGAGCCGCGCCACAGGGTACCTTGCGCGTCGCCCAAGGTCAAACGTCCGCCCGTCTGCTTTTCCACAATGCCCGCCACCCAGCCGGCCGGGAAAAACACCAGCAGGGTGACGCAGACGCTGACGATGATGGCCAGCAGCCAGCCAAGCAGGCGCATCATCGCGCCGCGCCCGGACTCTGGTGCAGGGTCAGGCTGGCGTCGACCAGGCCCGCCTTGCCCTGCGCCGTGATCTTCGCTTCCTGCACGGCGATGCGGCCTTCGCGGCGCAAGCCGTCGAGCCACAGCATGACGCTGGCGAACGGCACGCCGTTCAACTGCACGCGCGCGTACTCTCCCGTCAGCGACAGCGATTGCGGCGCCAGGCCGCGCGCCTTGAGCGAGGCGTCGAGGCTTTCGCGGCTCATGCTTGCCACCTGCACGGGCGCCTGGCGCGCCAGTTCGCCCGCTTCACGCGCCAGCGCCTGCAGCTGGGCCGCGTTCTGGCGCAGCTCGGGCAAGCTCTTTTGCAAGGCGATGCGGCCGTTCCAGGCCGGCTCGAAAAACACGGCGTAGACGAGGGCCAGCCCCGCCACCACGCCGCCGATGCTCAAGAGCTTGCGCTCCTGCTGCGTGCGCTCGGCCCAGAAGGCCTGCACGGCCTGCTGCCGCCCTATCCACGCGGCGCGCGCCTTGTTCACTGCTGCACTCATGCTTTTGCTCCCGTGGCCGGCGTGATCTTCCACACGCCAGGCGCCGTTTCATTCAAGGCCAGCTTGCGCGCGGCCAGGCCGTCGCGCACCTGTGCCTGGGCGCTGGCGTCGACCATGTCCGGCTTCAGCTTGACGATCAGGCTGCGCTCGCGGTATTCCAGCGAGGCCACCACGCCGCGCCCGGCCAAGCCGCCCAGCGCCTCGCCCAGGGCCGCGCTCATGCTGGTGAAGTCATCCATGCTTGCCTGCCCGCTTTGCAGGCGGGCGGCGGCGATATTGCGCCGCATCTGCTCCGCTTCCAGTCCATACACGGGCGCTTCGTTCGGATACGCGGCCTTGAAGGTTTGCTGCATCGAGGTGCGCACGGTGGCCGCCTCGCGCTTCAAACGCATCCATTCGATATTCATGCCGGCCAGGTTGACGACCACGGCCAGCAGCGCCAGACGGATGGGCCAGCGCCAGCGGCGCCACTCGGTGGCCGATCCCGTCGCCGTGCCCAGCGCGCCGGCCAGGTCCAGCCCCGCGCCCTTGGCGCCGGCGATCCAGTGCGCCCAGTGGTCGGGCGCCACCGTCACGCCATCCATGCCGGCGGCCAACTGTTGATACTGCGCCAGCTCGGCCTGCGCCACGTACACCGTCAGGGGCACATCGCCGGCAAACGCGCGCGTCGTCAGCAGCGCCTGCTGCGGCTGGGCAGGCAAGACCAGGCCCAGCCCCTCTTGCGGCGCCTGGCGCAAGGCCAGTTCCAGACCGTCGCCGCTGGCCTGCAGGGCGGCCGTCACGCTACCCGGCTGCAAGGGCAGGCACAGCTGCGACGGCAGCAGCGCCACCTTGCGCGCACCCTGCGCCAGCAAGGCTTGCACGAGTACCTCGGCCCAGGCGCGCTGCGCCACGGCCACCGTGCGCATGCCGGCAGCGTCGGGCGCACCGGCGGCCAGCAGGCAATCCTGGGCGTCGCCGAGGATGTGTTCTTCCACCAGGCCCGGCAAGGCCGCGCGCAGGCGGGCGCCGGCCAGCGGCGGGGTTTTCAGGCGCAGCAGGGTCACGTCGGCCGCCGCCAGCAGCAGCACCACCTGCTTCGCGCCAGCGATCAGCTGGCCCAGACTGCGCAGCGGCGCGCTGCCCTGCTGCAGCAAGGCGCCGCCGTCGCCGGCCAGCATGAAGGAGCAGGCAGGCGCGCTGTCGGTGGACGCCTTGGCCGGGTGACGGATATACAATATTGTCAAAGTGACTCGCTTTCAGCTGTTAATTTTCCCGCAGCCAGACCAGGCTGGTGGTGCGCTGCGGATCCGTTTTACGATTGACGAGCGCCACGGCATCGAGGGCGGCGCGGTCCAGCCGCACGCGGATGACGGTGAGGAAGTAGCGGCTCTTCACGTCCAGCTCGACGCCCTCAATCACACTGCCATTGATATTATTCTTGAAGTTTGCAAAATCGACAAACTTTTTACGCGGATTGCTCAAGGTCAGCGCGCTGGCTTCGGACAGCGACAGCATCGTCACGGCCGCCAGCACCTCGGCCGGCGCCGTATTCACATTCACGGGCGTGATTTCCGGCAGCACGATGATGAAATCGCGCAGCTTTTCGATGATTTGCGGCGTATAGCCGGGCACGGCCAGCAAGTCCTCGACTTGCGTGAACGCCACCGGTTCGCTGCTGCCGCCCGTGGCGGCGGGGGCGGCGGGCGTTTTGCCATCGCTGCCGGCGGCGCGCGGTTTCGGCCGCGCGCGCAGCACGGCATCGGCCGTCGCCTGCGCCAGGGAACTATCGAGCTGCAGGTTGGACAGCAGCCGCTGGTAGGCCTGCACGTAGGGCTGGCTGACGATGCCCGTGGCGGTGGCCAGGTTGGTGATATTGAAACGCGCCTGCGCATCGAGCGCGCGGCCCGAGACGGTGGCGTCGAATTTTTCCGTGTCGACCTTTTCGCGGTCCACGTAATCGTCGAGCCGCGCTTCCTCGATGGGCGTGGCCCACACGCCATCGAGCGCCGTCAGCATGGGATTGTCCTGGCGCAGCCAGAAGCGCGCGAAGTCGACCATGCCGCGCATGGCCCACTGCGTCTGCAGGCGCAGGCGCTGGTTTTCCATCGAGCGCACCTGCACCTGCTGCTGCCAGAACAGGCTGGCGACGACGGTGATGGCCAGCGCCGTCAGCAGCAGGGCCGTGATGACGGCCACGCCGCGCTGGCGAGCAGGAAAGGAAAAACGCTTCATCCCGGTCCCAGTAAAAAGACTTTGGACAGGCCCGCGTCCTGGCCCGGCATCTGCAAGGTCACTTCCAGGCCCGGCACTTGCGTGGAGATGGTGGCGCCCGCCGTCAGCACGTTCCAGGCGCCGTTGCTCCAGCCGCGCATGACCATGCTGTCGACGCCGCGCATCAGCGTCACGTCGGCGCTGGAGGTATCGGTATCGTCGCGCGCCGCCTGCCACAGGGTGTCGAGCACGGCCAGGTCGCGCGTGCCGTTCGACTCGCGCCGCGTCAGCACGCCGCCGCGCAGGCGATAAGTGACCACTTGCAACTGCTGCGGCTCCTGCTCCGACGCGGCCAGGCGCACCAGGGTCAGGCGGTCGTTTTCCGCTGTCAGGTTGACGCGGCCATTGAGCAGGTTGTTGTTCTGGCCGGCGCCGGCCAGGTGGTCGCAATCGCTCTGCATCTGGGCAAACGCCAGCTGCATGCCACGCGCCTGCTCGAGCTGGCTGGTCAGCACTTCGCGCGAGCGCATGATGCTGTCCAGGCCGCGCCAGCCCAGCACGGCGACCATGGCCAGGATGCCGATCGCCACGAGCAGCTCGATCAGGGTGAAACCACCAGCGGGGACAGGGCGGCGCGCCATCAGTCGTTGAAGGCCAACAAAACCAGGCGCACGATGCGCCGGGCCGGATATTGCACGTCATACACGTTGACGCGCACTTGCCGGATGCGGGGATTCGGCGTGGCCACCACTTCCTCTTCACAGATCAGCTTTAGGTCGCCCTGCGGGCAGTCGACCGTGCGCTTGCCCGTCTGCGGGAAGGTCTTTGCCAGGCGCAAGCGCACCAGGTGGTTTTCCGCCGACCAGGTGGCCATCATGGCGCTGCGCAAGCCGTCGCTGTTCTGCGTCAGGCTGCCGACGGCGCGCAAGGACGCGCCCAGGGCCGTGCCGACGATGACGAGGGCGACGAGGACTTCCAGCAAAGTGAAGCCGCGCTGGCGGCGAAACGAGCGCCGCATCATTGCTCGACCGTGAAGTGGCCGATGCCGTCGGCGCGGATGGCCACGCTGCGCTCGCCGCTGGCCAGGGTCAGCACGAAGGGCTTGTCGACCGGTTCACGGCCGAAAATGATGCGCAGCGGCTGGGCCACGCTGTTCGACGGCTGCACGCTGAGCAGCATGGGCGTGTTGGCAAACGCGCGCTCGCGCAGCAAATCGTCCTGCGTCACGGGTTGCCACAGCTTTTCATTGAGGACCAGGAAACGGTATTGATTGTCGTCCGCCTCGAACGCCACTTGTCGGCTGCGCACGATGGCTTCATCGCGCGCCAGCTGCAGCAGCAGGGCGATGCGCTCGGCTTCCTTTTGCAGCGCCTGCTGGCCATTCGGCATGGCGTTCAGCGACACCAGGCCCAGAGTGACGCCGATGATGACCATCACCACCAGCAGCTCGATCAGCGTGAAGCCGCTGGCGCGTGGCCGGGGCAGTGCGCGACCGGTGCTCATGGCAGGCATGCAATGGAAAACTTACAGTTCCCAGGAACCGATATCGGCATCGTCACCGCTGCCGCCAGGCTGCCCGTCGGCGCCCAGCGAGATCAGGTCGACTTCGCCCTTCACGCCCGGCGACAGATACTGGTATGGGTTGCCCCATGGATCTTTCGGCATCTTTTCCAGGTAGCCGCCCGCCTTCCAGCCGTTCGCGGCCGGTCCCGTGGTCGGTTTTTCGATCAGCGCCTGCAAGCCTTGCTCGGTGGTCGGGTAGCGCTGGTTATCCAGGCGATACAGTTTCAAGGCTTGCATCACGGTGGCGATGTCGACCTTCGCCGCCGCCACTTTCGACTCGCCCGTGCGGGCGATCAGCTTGGGCACCACCAGCGACGCGAGGATGCCCATGATCACCACCACGACCATGATTTCGATCAAAGTAAAGCCGCGCGCGCGGCGCTGGCGTATCGGATGGTTTGCTGCGTTTTGCATAAGAAAGGGAGAAGAAGGTGAGTAATGAGAGCAGAGTATAAAGCGGAAATATGACAAAGCCTGTCATATGGGGAAAAATTTGTGCGGGGGCCTGTCAGGCCGGCAAGACCACTTTGCCGCAAACGGCGCAGCCGGGGTCGCGCGCGACGCGCATGCTGCTCCATTCCATGTGCAAACCGTCGAGCAGCAGCAGCCTCCCGGCCAAGGATTCCCCCGCGCCCATGATCAGCTTTAAGGCCTCGGCCGCCTGCATGGCGCCCACCACGCCCACCAGCGGCGCGAACACGCCCATGGTCGAGCACGCCTCGTCCGTGAACTGCTGCTCCTGTGGAAACAGGCAGGAATAGCAGGGCTGGGTGCCCGTGCGCGGGTCGAACACGCTCACTTGCCCGTCGAAACGGATCACGGCGCCCGACACCAGCGGCACCCCGGCCGCCACGCAGGCGCGGTTGACGGCGTGGCGCGTGGCGAAGTTGTCGGTGCAGTCGAGCACCACCGTTGCCGACAAGACCAGTTCGTCCAGGCGCGCGCCGTCGAGACGCTCCTGCAAGGCGATGATGTCGATCTCGGGATTGATGCCGGTCAAGGTTTCGCGCGCCGACAGCACTTTCGGCTGGCCCACGCGCGCCGTGGTGTGGGCGATCTGGCGCTGCAGATTGGTCAGATCGACCGTGTCGTCATCGACCAGGGTCAGCTTGCCGACGCCGCTGGCGGCCAGATACATGGCCGCCGGGGAGCCGAGCCCGCCCGCACCGATCACCAGCACATGCGCGTCGAGCAAGGCTTGCTGGCCTTCGATGCCGATCTGGTCCAGCAGGATATGGCGCGAATAGCGCAGCAGTTGAGCGTCGTTCATGGCGGCGACTACGGTTTTTGCACAGGAATCTTCTTGTCTTCGGCCTTGATGTCGGAAGCGATTTCCGGCTTGGCGCCGATCTTCTCCACCTTGGCATCGGCCTTGGCCAGCTGCACCGGCAAGCCCTGGAAGTGGTTCAAGGCTTGCTGCAGCTGGAAATCGTCCTTGGCGCCGTATTCGAGCGGCTTGCGCTTTTTCGCCGTGGCAATCAGGCGCTGCTCTTCTTCCAGCTGATCCTGCATGCCTTCCATGGTCGGCTTGGCCGCTTCCGGCTTGCCATCGTTGCTGCTCAGATGTTTTTCCAGGTCCGCCTCGCGCACGCGCAGGCTGTTCCAGCCGTCGCCCTCGGCCGTTTCATCGACCAGCAAGTCGGGCACGATGCCGCGCGCCTGGATGGCGCGGCCTTTCGGCGTGTAGTAGCGGGCCGTCGTCAGCTTGACGGCCGTGTCGGCCGTGATCTGGCGCAAGGTTTGCACGGAGCCCTTGCCGAACGTCTGCGTGCCGATGACGGTGGCGCGCTGGTAATCCTGCAGGGCGCCGGCGACGATTTCCGAGGCGGACGCGGAACCGGCATTGACCAGCACCACCAGCGGCACGGTTTTCAGCGCGGCCGGCAGCTTGGCCAGCGGATCGGCCTTGGCGCCCGGCGGCGCATAGAATTCGCGGCGGCCATAAAACACCTGTTTCGACTCGGGCAACTGACCCTTGGTCGAGACGATCACGGAGTTACCCGGAAGGAATGCGGTCGCCACGCCGATGGCGCCCGGCACGACGCCACCGGGATCGTTGCGCAAGTCCAGCACCAGGCCCTTGAGCTTGGGGTCTTGCGCATACAGCGCGTTGATCTTTTTGACCATGTCCTCGACGGTCGGTTCCTGGAACTGGGCGATGCGCAGCCAGGCGTAACCAGGCGCGACCATCTTGGCCTTCACGCTTTGCACGCGGATTTCCTCGCGCACGATGGGGAAGACCAGCGGCTTGCTTTCGCCCTTGCGCGACATCGTCAGCACCAGCTTGGTGCCCGGCTGGCCGCGCATCTTCTTGATGACTTCTTCCAGCTGCAAGCCTTTCAGCGGGATGTTGTCGAGGCGGGTGATCAAATCGCCCGCCAGGATGCCGGCCTTGGCGGCCGGGCTGTCCTCGATGGGCGAGACGACTTTCACGTAGCCGTCTTCCATGCTCACTTCGATGCCGATGCCGACAAACTTGCCCTGCACACTTTCGCGCATTTCCTTGAAGGCATTTTTATCCAGGTAGACGGAATGCGGGTCCAGCGACGAGACCATGCCGGAGATGGCTTCCGTCAGGAGTTTCTTGTCTTCCACCTTCTCGACGTAATCGGTCTTGATCAGGCCGAAGACGTCGGACAGCTGGCGCAGCTCGTCGAGCGGCAGCGGGGCATTCGTGATTTTCTGCGCCACGGCCGGGAACTGCAGCGACATGCCGATGCCGGCCAGGACGCCCAGACCGATCAGGCCGATACTTTTGACTTTGATACCCATGTATTCTTCGCAATCTACAAATTCGCTGCCGCAGCAATGGTGGGAACTTAAAACTTCACCCAGGTGGCGGGATCGAAGGCGCGGCCCTGATGACGCAATTCAAAGTATAGCCCTGATTCCTCGTTGCCGCCGCTGTTGCCCGCGCTGGCGATGGCGTCGCCGCCCTTGACGGCGTCGCCCACCCGTTTCAGCAAGGATTGGTTATTGCCATAAATACTCATGTACTGGCCGCCATGGTCGACGATGATCAAATTGCCGAAACCGCGCAGCCAGTCGGAAAACACCACGCGCCCGCCGGCGATGGCGTGGATCTCGCTGCCTTCGCCCGTGCGGATGAACACGCCCTTCCAGCTGGGACCGTCACCGCGCTTGCTGCCGAAGCGGGCGGCGATCTTGCCCGCCACGGGCGCGCGCAGCTGACCTTTCAGGCTGGCAAAGGCGCCGGCCGGCGCGGCCGGGCCCAGGCTCGGGCGTTCCGGCTCCGGTTCCGGCTTCGGTTCCGGCTTCGGCGCCACCTTGGCCACTTGCGGCGGCTCGTCGTCGTCGATCGGTTCCAGCTTCACGGGCGGCGGTGGCGGCGTCTGCGGCTTGATCTTGCCCGATTTGTTTTGTTGTTCTTTCGCCAGGCGTTCTCGTTCGGCCTGCGCCTGAGCGGCCTTGGCGCGCGCGGCCAGCTGGCGTTCGCGCTTTTCCGCCGCGATCCTGGCGTCGGCGGCCGCTTTCGCGGCGGCCCGTTGCTCGGCCAGCAATTCCTGGCGCTTTTTCTCGGCGGCGGCCTGCTCTTCGATCAGTTTCGCCAGCTTGTCGACCAGGTTGCCCATGCGCTGTTCGTCGCGCTCGACATTGCCCACTTCCTTGCGCTGCGCCACCAGGCGCTGCGACAAGCTCGTCAGCAAGGCGGCGCGGCGCGCCTTCTCCTGCACCAGCAAGGCCTTCTGGTCGCGCTCTTCCTGCGCGATTTCTTCCAGTTCATCCTTGGCGTTCTGCACGTCCGCCTGGTTTTTCTCCACGGCCAGCAAGTTGGCGCGCAAGGCTTCCAGCAGGCGCGCCTGTGCCTGCGACACATAGGCCATCAATTGCAAGTCGCGGTTGATGCGGTTGGGGTTGTCGCCCGACAAGAGCAGCTTGATGCGGTCTTCGTTGCCGGCGACATATTGTTCACGCAGCAACTTTGACAGCTGCGTCTTCTGTTTCTCGACGGTGGCCGTCAATTGCTGGTGCTCCTGCCCCAGCGCATTGAGTTTCACGCCCGTCGCGCTTTGTTCCTGCGCCAGGTCGCGCAAGGCGCGGTTGGCGTTGGAAATGGCCTCTTCCGACTCGGCCAGGGTATCGGCCGCGTCATCCTTGGCGCTTTCCGTGCGGCTGATGTCGCGCTTGAGCGCCGTCAGCTTTTGTTGCAATCCAGCACGTTGTGCTTCCGCGGCCGCCTTCTGCTTGCTGCGTTCGGTGGGCTTGGCACCCTGTGCGGCACCACTCGAGAAGAGCAGCGCTGCGCACAGCATGGCGCCGGCGCGCCACGCCGGCAGGGGTCGTTCAGCAGAGGGGGCGATCGCTGTGCCGCGGAAGAAAGACAACAAGTTACTTGGCCTTCCCTTGGTTCGCCACGGCTGCTTGCGCTGCCGCAATCGCTGCCGGGTCGCCCAGGTAGTAATGACGGATCGGTTTCAGGTCGGCGTCCAGTTCATACACGAGCGGCTGGCCGTTCGGGATGTTCAGGCCGACGATGTCGCTGTCGCTGATGCCATCGAGCATCTTGATCAGCGCGCGCAGGCTGTTGCCGTGGGCCGAAATGATGATTTTCTTGCCGGCGCGGATGGCCGGGGCGATTTCTTCATCCCAGGCCGGCATCACGCGCGCCACGGTGTCTTTCAGGCATTCGGTCAGCGGAATCGACGCTTTCGGCAAGCCGGCGTAGCGCGGATCGTTGAACGAGGCGCGCTCGTCGTCTTCCGCCAGCGGCGGCGGCGGCGTGTCGTAGCTGCGGCGCCATACCAGCACTTGCTCGTCGCCATACTTGGCAGCTGTCTCGCCCTTGTCCAGGCCTTGCAGGGCGCCGTAGTGGCGCTCGTTCAAGCGCCAGTCGTTCTTGATCGGCAGATACATCATGTCCATCTCGTCGAGCGCCAGCCACAGGGTGCGAATGGCGCGCTTCAGGACGGAAGTGTAGGCCACGTCGAACGTAAAACCTTCCTGCTTGAGGATCTGGCCGGCGGCCTTGGCTTCGTTGATGCCCTTTTCCGTCAGATCGACGTCGGTCCAGCCGGTGAAGCGGTTATCGAGGTTCCAGGTGGACTCGCCGTGACGCATGAAAACGATTTTGTACATAGTTCTATCTTCTCAAGGGGTTCAAATCAAAAAAGCAAAACGTAAAAAGACCTCGTCCAGCTTCTATTTTATAATGCGCGGATTGACTTAAACCATTGGACCCTACGTGAAATTCATTATCGACCACATTTTTCTGTTTGCCATCGTCATTATTTCCGGCGGCGCCCTCCTCTGGCCACTGCTGTCGATGCGCGGCAAGCGCGCGACCGTGCTGGAAGTCACGCAACTGATCAACCGTGGCAAGACCATCATCGTCGACGTGCGCAGCCCGGAAGAATTCGCCACGGGCCACTTGCCTGACGCCAAAAATATTCCGCTGCCGGAACTGGCAAAACGCCTGGGCGAGCTGGAAAAATTCAAAACGCGCCCCATTGTAGTGGTTTGCCAGAAAGGTTCGCGTTCGGCAACCGCCGTCGGCCTGCTGGGCAAAGCCGGTTTCGCTGAGGCAACGAGCCTGGAAGGCGGCCTCGACGAATGGAAAAAGCAGGGTTTGCCATTGAAAACCCTGTCGCTGGCGAAGTAAGCCGGCATTTAACTAGAAGGAATCATCATGACCGTCCCCGTAATTGTGTATAGCACCGCCGTGTGCCCGTATTGCGTGCGCGCCGAGCGCCTGTTGGAAGCCAAGGGCGTGGCCGTGCAAAAGATCCGCGTCGACCTCGACCCGGAAGAGCGCATCAAGATGATGGAACGCACGGGCCGCCGCACCGTGCCGCAGATCTATGTGGGCGATACCCACGTGGGTGGATTCGACGATTTGTATGCGCTCGATCAAGCTGGCAAGCTCGACCCCTTGTTAAATGGCACGGCAGCCTGATATAAAGCGGGTTCGAGAAATTGCTTGGTTTTTTGTCGTATTGTTTTGATACAATTGCCCTCGCACCTGATCTGGCCGCGCCTACCCGGCGCGGTTTGAATACCGCAAGCACCATATTTGAACGGTGTGCCGTTCTTGTCCTTTACAACGAAAGCGTTCCATGTCTGACGAAAACCTGCAACCAGTCTTCCAAATCCAACGCGTCTACCTGAAAGACATGTCGCTGGAACAACCAAATTCCCCAGCTATTTTCCTGGAACAAGAAGCGCCAGCGATCGAAGTGGCACTGGACGTGGGCGCTGCACCTCTGGCCGACGGTATCTTCGAAGCCACCGTGACCATCACCGTGACCGCCAAAGTCGGCGATAAAGTCGCTTTCCTGGTCGAAGGCAAGCAAGCCGGTATCTTCGAAGCACGCAATATTCCTGCCGATCAACTCGATCCACTGCTGGGAATCGGCTGCCCGAACATCATCTACCCTTACCTGCGCGCCAACATCGCCGACGTGATCACCCGTGCCGGCTTCCCGCCAGTGCACCTGGCCGAGATCAACTTCGAAGTGTTCTACCAACAACGTCTGCAAGCTATTGCTGACGCCGCTGCAGCAGCGCCCGCAGCTAGCGAAACGCACTAAGAACATCTCACCAAACCTGCTGCGCGGCGCGCCTTGCGGCCTGCGAGGCTCGCTGTGCTCTAGCACAGCTGCGCTTCTCGGCCACAATGCACTGCCGCTCGCGGCGGTTTTGTGAGTGTTCTATACTGCAGGTAAGAAACGGCGGCCTGGCCGCCGTGTTTCGTTAAGGTTCAAAAATATCATGTTGAAAAGTGCGCTCTTGAGCAAGTTCCGCTGGATGGCCGGCGCCGTGCTGCTGCTGGCGACCGCCGCCAGCCACGCCGTCGATTTCAAAACGGTGGGCGCCGCTCCCGTGATCCTGTACGACGCGCCATCCTCCAAGGGCGGCAAGCTGTACGTGGCGCCGCGCGGCATGCCGCTGGAAGTCGTGCTCAGCTACGGCGACTGGGTCAAGGTGCGCGACGCCAGCGGCGAAATGGCCTGGACGGAAGCCAAGGGCCTGTCGGCCAAGCGCAACGTCGTGGCGCGCGCCGCGAACCTCAAGGTGCGCGCCAGCCCCGACGACACCGCCTCCGCCATCATCCTCGTCGACAAGGGCGTGCTGCTGGAAATGAGCGAGCAAGCGAGCTCCGGCTGGGTCAAGGTGCGCCACAAGGATGGCCAGAGCGGCTACGTCAAGACCAGCGAAGTGTGGGGCCTGTAAGCCCCGCCCTGCGCACCGGGCGACCGGCCCGGGCGCCGCACCCGTTTCTTCCGCCCCACTGAGGTTGCATGCAAGTTTCTCCAGATACATCTCCCGCCGCCAAGGCCCTGCCCCGCAAGATCACCATCCTCGGCGCCGGCGCCTGGGGCACGGCCGTGGCCATGGCCCTGGCCGGCCGCCACGACGTGCTGCTGTGGGGCCGCAACGGCGAGGCCATGGCCGCCATGGCCGCCAGCGGTGAAAACAGTTATTTGCCGGGCTTCCCTTTGCCGCCGCAGCTGCGCATCAGCGCCGATTTCGACGCCGCCGTCGCGCATGCCAGCGGCGAACTGGGCCTCCTGATCGCCGCCTGCCCCGTGGCAGGCTTGCGCCCCATGCTGCAGCAACTGAAAAACAAGGCCATCGGCAACCTGGTGTGGCTGTGCAAAGGCTTTGAAGGCGGCACGGGCCTGCTGCCGCACCAGATCGTGCGGGAAGTGCTGGGAGATGCCATCCCCGGCGGCGCCCTGTCCGGCCCCTCGTTTGCGCAGGAAGTGGCGCGCGGCTTGCCGTGCGCGCTGACCATCGCCTCGCACAGCGCGCCATTGCGCGGCGCCGTCGTCTCGGCCTTGCATGGCGGCACCATCCGCGTGTATGCGAGCGAAGACCTGGTGGGCGTGGAAGTGGGCGGCGCCGTGAAGAACGTGCTGGCCATTGCCACCGGCGTGGCAGACGGCCTGGGCCTGGGCTTGAATGCGCGCGCCGCGCTGATCACGCGTGGCCTGGCGGAAATCACGCGCCTGGGCACGGCCCTGGGTGGCCAGACGGAAACGTTCATGGGACTGACGGGCATGGGCGACTTGATTCTGACGTGCACGGGCGACCTGTCGCGCAACCGCAGGGTCGGCCTGGGCCTGGCGCAAGGCAAGGCGCTGGAGACCATCGTGGCCGAACTCGGTCACGTGGCCGAAGGCGTGCCCTGCGCCAAGGCTGTGCGCGAACTGGCGCGCCGCATGGGCGTCGACATGCCGATCACCAATGCGGTGGCGGGCGTGCTGTTCGACGGGGATTTGCCGCACGTGATGGTGCAGCAGCTGCTGTCGCGCGATCCGCGCGCCGAGGCGGCTTGACAGGAAAAACCTAGCGCCCCGCCTTGTGCATGAGTATAGTCAGCAGCAATAAGCTGTCTTCGCGCGCTTCCAGGGCGTGCGCCTGGCCGCCCAGCAGGTACAGCACCTGCCCCGGCCCCAGCAGGTGCACGCCGCCATGCGCCTGCACCGCCACCTGCCCTTGCAGGCATAGCAGGGTGATCTCGCCGAGCACATGATGCTCGGGCATGGTCTTGCCCTTGGGCATGCACATGCGGATCAATTCCAGTTCGTCCGTCCTGGCCAGCGCGATGGCGGAAAACTGCGACAGGTCGTCGCCGTCCCTGCGCAGCACCTCGATCACCTGTCCTGAACTTGCGTGCTCCAGTGCCATCATGTGCTCCTTCGGCAATTACTCGGTGACTTCCTCCGGCTCTTTCGCGCCGCGCATCCATTCCACCAGTGGCCATGCATCCTTCAAGCCTTCCGCCAGGGTCGGCAGCAGTTTCTCGGGTTCGTTCACGGGCAGCGGCACTTCGGTCCAGACAAAAAAGCTTTTCAGCTTGATGAATTCGATATGTTCGGCGTCCGCCTCGAAGCCCTTGGGCGGGCGCTGCAGCTTGCCCTCGTTCTGGATGGTGCCGAAACGTGCCTTCAAGCGCTTATTTTTCAGCACTTTGGAAAAACCTGGCGCGTCGTTGACCATGTGTTCGCGCAGCGCCTTCAGGCGGCCTGGCGGCGGCATGTATTCGCCGGCGCCGAACAGCAGATTGCCCTGGCCATCGATCTGCAGATAATACGTGGGACCGCCCGCCTTGCTGGGACGGCGCATGTCGTTTGGCGCGATGGCGGCCGAAAAACGCGTCTTGTACGGGCTCTTGTCGTGCGCGAAACGCACGTCGCGGTTGATGCGGAACAAGGCCTTCTTCGGATTGCAGTATTTCACGGCCGGGTCGAACTTGCCGAGTTCAGCAATGAGTGCAGTCACCAGCGCCAGGAATTCCTCACGCAGGATGTCGTAGCGAGGCTTGTTCATGACAAACCAGGGACGGTTGTTGTTGTCGCTCAGTTCACGTAAAAATTGGGTCAAGTCACGTACATGCATGTGTCAAATTCCGATCAGCAACTATTTGGAAAGCTCTTTCGGGATGGGGCGCTTGCCCACCATCACGTCGAATGCCGCTTCGCGATTCTTGCGCAGCACCGTCATTTTAGCTTTTTCACCGGGCGGCAGTTGGGCGATCAGGTTGAGCATTTCCGTCGTGTCGCCCACGGCCTTGCCTTGCACCGTCAGCAGGATGTCGCCGGGTACGATGCCCGCCTTGTCGGCCGGGCCGTTGCGCACCACGCCGGCGATGATGGCGCCGCTGGTGCGCTGCAGGTTGAAGCTTTGCGCCAGCTCGGGTGTGATGTCCTGCGTTTCCACGCCGATCCAGCCGCGCACCACGTGGCCATCCTTGATGATGGCTTCCATCACTGTCTTGGCCGTCGAAACGGGAATGGCGAAACCGATGCCGACGGAACCGCCGCTTTGCGAGTAAATCGCCGTATTGATGCCGATCAGATTGCCGCGCGTATCGACCAGGGCGCCGCCCGAGTTGCCGAAGTTAATCGCCGCATCCGTCTGGATGAAGTTTTCAAAGCTGTTGATGTGCAGGTTGTTGCGGCCCAGGGCGGAGATGATGCCCATGGTCACCGTCTGGCCCACGCCGAACGGATTGCCGATGGCCAGCACCACGTCACCCACGCGCGCCAGTTCCGACTGGCCCAGCACGATGACGGGCAGCTTGTCGAGGTTGATCTTGATGACGGCCAGGTCCGTTTCCGGGTCCAGGCCCACCACCTTGGCGGGCGCCTTGCGGCCGTCGGTGAGCACCACTTCGATTTCGTCGGCGCCTTCGACCACATGGTTGTTGGTCAGCACATAGCCTTCATGGCTGACGATCACGCCCGAGCCGAGGCTGTTTTTCAAGTCCTCGTCATCCTCGCCGTCCGGGTCGCGGTCGCCGAAGAAACGTTTAAAGAAGGGATCGCGCGCCAGCGGATGGGCGCCGCGCTTGGGCACTTGCAGGGTGAGGATGTTGACGACGGCGGGCATGGCGCGCGCCGCCGCGTCGCGGTAGGAACCGGGCGCCAGGCTGCTCGACGCCGTTTCCACCACGGGCACCGGTTTCGCGGGAGAGCCCAGCTGCTGTACCCGGCTCGCCGGGCGCAGCGCGCCGTACACAAAGTACAGCGCCAACGCGATCGTCACGGTTTGCGCAAACAATAACCAGAATCGTCGCATACAGTTCTCTGCCCAGGTCAGCCGGCCGGTGCCGGAACGACTTATTTTGCCAGATCGTTGCTATTCTGTCCGTTCTTCTGCAGGGAGTCGCGGATTTCACGCAGCAGCACGATGTCTTCCGGCGTGGCCGGTGCCGGTGCCGGCGCGACCGGTTCGCTGCGGCGGGCCTTGTTCATCAGGCGCACCATCTGGAAGATGATAAAGGCAAGAATGATGAAATTGAGCAGAATGGTCAGGAAGTTACCGTAAGCCAGCACGGCGCCCGCCTTTTTCGCTTCCACCAGGGTCATCGTCGTGGCCTGGCCATTCAGGGGCAGATAGTAATTGGCGAAATCGAGGCCGCCAAAAATGCGGCCGATGGGCGGCATGATCACGTCTTGCACCAAGGAATCGACAATCTTGCCGAAGGCGCCGCCGATAATGACACCGACCGCCAGATCGACGACGTTGCCTTTCATTGCAAATTCTTTAAATTCCTTCATCATTGCCATGAATTTCTCCTTCGGATAGATATAAAAACATGCCGATCATACTATTGATTCCTGGGGATGCCAACTTGTGGTTGCCGGCAGGACCAATTCGTGCACAGCCGCGCGCATCTAGTTCGAAAGAACTAGCCACCTCCTGCAAAAGTATATAAATTATGGTACAAGCAACGTTTTTGTTTTATTCGTTGTTTGCTTCACTTATAATTTGCGGTTGCCAGAAGTGGCTTTTTCACTTCCGGATAATCAACAAGAAACTGGCACGGGCTGCGCCATAGTCCGAAGTTCCGCAGGGATGTTGCCACTTTACCGTACAAAGATGCGGGTTGCGGCAATCAGTGGGATAGAGCTTCGGCGACGGGTTTTTCGCGGCTGCCACTCATAATAAAGATTCGCATTTTGACTGATTGGGGTTTGCATGAGTAACGAAAAGCAGGTCGATTCAGGCCGTCGCGGCTTGCTCGTCGCCACGTGCGCGGCGGGCAGTGTAGTTGGATTGGCAACCGCGGGAGCCTTGGTAAGCACCTTCCAGCCGTCGGAGCGCGCGAAAGCGGCTGGCGCGCCGGTCGAAGTAGACATCACCACCTTGCAACCCGGCGAAATGCGCACCGTCGAATGGCGCGGCAAGCCGGTCTGGATCCTCAAGCGCACGCCGGAAATGGTCGCGTCGCTGAAAAAGACCGACGGCAAAGTCGCCGACGCCAATTCCCAGCGCAATCCCGCCGAATTCACGCCTGAATACTGCATGAACGAATGGCGCTCGATCAAGCCTGAAATTCTCGTCGCCGTCGGCATCTGCACCCACCTGGGCTGCTCCCCTTCCTCGAAATTTGCCCCCGGCCCGCAACCGTCGCTGCCCGATGACTGGGAAGGCGGCTTCCTGTGCCCTTGCCACGGCTCCACCTTCGACATGGCAGGCCGCGTGTTCAAGAACAAGCCGGCGCCGGACAACCTGCAAGTGCCGCGCCATATGTACCTGAGCGACACCAAATTGCTGATAGGTAAAGACGAGAAAGGCGAGGCTTGATCATGGCTGCTTTCAAAGAAACGAAATTCCCGGCAGACGCTCCCGTCGCCGAAAAAGCGCTGGGCTGGGTCGATGACCGCTTTCCCCTGACCAAGCTGTGGAACGACCAATGGGGCAAGTACTACGCCCCGAAAAACTTCAACTTCTGGTACATCTTCGGCTCGCTGGCCATGCTGGTGCTGGTGCTGCAGATCGTCACCGGCATCTTCCTGACCATGCACTACAAACCGGATGCGGCCCTGGCCTTCAATTCCGTCGAGTACATCATGCGCGAAGTACCGTGGGGCTGGCTGGTGCGCTACATGCACTCGACGGGCGCCTCGGCCTTCTTCATCATCGTCTACCTGCACATGACGCGCGGCCTGCTGTACGGCTCGTACCGCAAGCCACGTGAGCTGATCTGGCTGTTCGGTTTCGCCATCTTCCTGTGCCTGATGGCCGAAGCGTTCTTCGGCTACCTGCTGCCATGGGGCCAGATGTCGTACTGGGGCGCGCAAGTGATCGTCAACCTGTTCGGCGCCATCCCGTTCATCGGCCCTGACCTGTCGTTGTGGATCCGCGGCGACTACGTCGTTTCCGACGCCACCCTGAACCGCTTCTTCGCCTTCCACGTGATCGCCATCCCGCTGGTACTGCTGGGCTTGGTCGCAGCGCACTTGATCGCCCTGCATGAAGTCGGCTCGAGCAATCCGGACGGCATCGAAGTGAAGGAAAACCTGGGCGCCGATGGCCACCCGGTCGATTCGATCCCTTCGCATCCTTACTACACCGTGCATGACCTGTTCGGCGTATCGATCTTCCTCGTCATTTTCAGCGCCGTCGTCTTCTTCGCGCCGGAAATGGGCGGTTACTTCCTGGAATACAACAACTTCCTGCCGGGCGACTCGCTGAAGACCCCGCTGCACATCGCGCCAACCTGGTACTTCACGCCGTTCTACTCGGTGCTGCGCGCCACCACGGCCGACTTCATGTACGTGCTGATGGGCGCCGTGGCCGCCTACGTGGTGTTCATCTGGCTCAAGTCGCGGCTGTCGACGACGGTCAAGTCCATGATCGCCGGCATCGCCATCGTCGCCATCATCGGCATGCTGCCGCAGGTGCTTGATGCGAAATTCTGGGGCGTGGTGTTCTTCGGCGGTTCCGTCGTGATCCTGGCCTTCCTGCCATGGCTCGACCATTCGCCCGTGAAGTCGATCCGCTACCGTCCGACCTGGCACAAATACATCTATGCCATCTTCGGCCTGTCGTTCCTGATCCTCGGCTACCTCGGTACCCAGCCGCCAACGGACTTCAGAACCATCGTGTCGCAAGTGTGCACCCTGATTTACTTCAGCTTCTTCCTGCTGATGCCATGGTGGAGTGCCATGGGCAAGTTCAAGACCGTGCCGTCGCGTGTGACGTTTCACCCGCACTAAGCCGCTCTCACGCCACGCTCAAAGGACATACATCATATGAAGATTGCAAAAAAACTGCTCGCCATCCTGGCACTCGTGCCTGCCATGGCTCTCGCCAGCGAAGGCACCTTTCCGCTGGACAAGGCGCCTGACCGCCAGACCAACATGGCGGCGCTGCAACATGGCGCCAAATTGTTCGTCAATTATTGCTTGAATTGCCACGCCGCCGTGTCGATGCGCTACAACCGCCTGCGCGACCTGGGCTTGACGGAAGACCAGATCAAGCAGAATCTGCTGTTCTCCAGCGATAAAGTCGGCGACCTGATGACGACGAGCCTGGCGCCGCAAGACGCCAAGGCTTTCTTTGGCGTCGTACCGCCCGATTTGTCGGTAATTTCGCGCGCGAAATCATCTTCCGCTGGCACAGGCGGCGACTACCTGTATACTTACCTGCGTACGTTCTATAAAGACGACACTCGTCCGACCGGCTGGAACAACATGGTCGTGCCGAATGTTGCCATGCCGCATGTATTATGGGAATTGCAAGGTGTCCAGACTGCCAAGTTCGTGGAAGAGAACGATCCGCACGAAGCTGGCAAGAAGATCCACAAATTTACCGGCTTCGAGCAGGTCAAGCCAGGTACGTTGAACAAGATCGAGTATGACAATGCGGTAGCCGACCTGGTCGGCTACATGGAGTGGATGGCCGAACCGGCACAGCAGACACGCAAGCGCCTGGGCGTGTGGGTGCTGCTGTTCCTGTCGGTCTTTGCTCTGCTGGCATGGCGCCTTAACGCGTCGTTCTGGAAGGAAGTCAAATAAGTGAGGCGCCGGCCATAGGCCGGTTTATGCCTGTTTCTGCGTTGTCCGCATGAGTGGACAAGCGACCTGGGGTGAGCCGTTCGCGGCTTCACCCCCTTTGTTTCTAAGGAACTATAAAAAATGATGGTTCTCTATTCGGGTACAACCTGCCCATTTTCGCAACGCTGCCGCCTGGTCCTGTTTGAAAAAGGCATGGACTTCGAAGTGCGCGACGTCGACCTGTTCAACAAACCGGAAGACATTTCGACCATGAATCCGTATGGCCAGGTGCCCATCCTGGTCGAGCGCGAACTGATCCTGTATGAATCGAACATCATCAACGAATACATCGATGAGCGCTTCCCGCATCCGCAGCTGATGCCGGCCGATCCGCTGATGCGCGCCCGCGCGCGCCTGATGCTGTTCAATTTCGAAAAAGAACTGTTCGTGCACGTGCACGTGCTGGAAAGCGAACGCGCCAAGAGCAACGACAAGGCCCACGACAAGGCACGCGCGGAAATCCGCGACCGCCTGACGACCCTGGCGCCGCTGTTCCTGAAAAACAAGTACATGCTGGGCGACGAATTCTCGATGCTCGACGTGGCTGTCGCGCCGCTGCTGTGGCGCCTGGACCATTACGGCATCGAACTGTCGAAGACGGCTGCACCGCTGATGAAATACGCCGAACGCATCTTCTCGCGTCCTGCGTACATCGAAGCGCTGACGCCTTCCGAAAAGGTCATGCGCCGCTAAGATATTCCCATAAAGCTACTGCGCAGCCCGCTCTTGACCTGGCGTTACTCGCCGTACTTCAGTACGGCTGCGTTACTGAGGCCTATATCGGGCTTGCTCGCTACGCTTTCTGGGGCATCTTGGGCCAGCTGTCATTCTTGGTTCTTGTATTGATAGTTGTCCCATCGTTTCATTGAACTACCGGTGCGCCCGCCTCATGCCTGACGGCGGGCGCTCCCGCCTCACCATGCCTACCATGTCTGAAATCTCAACCAAACCTTATATGCTGCGCGCCATCTACGAGTGGTGCACCGACAGCGGCTACACGCCTTATCTTGCGGTCAAAGTTGATTCGCGCACCACGGTACCGATGGAATACGTGAAAAAGGGCGAAATCGTGCTCAACATCAGCTTCGGCGCCACCAGCGGCCTGAAGATGGACAACGACGCCATCCGCTTCCACGCCCGCTTCGGCGGCGTCTCGCGCGAAATCTACGTGCCGGTCGACAACGTGATGGCCATCTACGCCAACGAAAACGGCCAGGGCATGGCCTTCGAGCCCGTGCTGGGCAACGATGACCCGGACGCGCAACCGACGGACAGCCCCGCTTCCGCCGACGTGCCGCCGCCAGTGCTCGCCCCCGCCGCCAGCGCCCCGACCCTGTCGTCCGTGCCGACCGGCTCCCCCGAACAACGCGACAACGCCACGCCCGGCGACGACGAGCCGCCAAAAAAAGGCGGCCGTCCGACCCTGACACGCATTAAATAGCGTATAATTCGCAACGCGCAGTTTTTGCCGACTTAGCTCATTTGGTAGAGCAGTTGATTTGTAATCATCAGGTGGCCAGTTCGAAACCGGCAGTCGGCACCAGAATTCAGTAGTAAATCAAAGGGTTACCCGCTTCGGCTGGTAGCCCTTTTTTCTTTTCCCCCGCCTGCAGGACACTCCCGCAACCATTGAGACGCATTGCTGCACCGCGCAATGACGGCCAGCGCGTTTAGGCGCACTATGGGTACTTGCCAGCGAAGAACAAACTTTCGATGCCTGGCTTTCCTACCTGGGGAAACATCATGTCCGCACACACTTACAAATTGATCGAGCTGGTCGGCACGTCGACCGAGAGCAGCGATCAGGCGATACGCGATGCCATTGCCAAGGCGGCGCTGACGGTCAAGCATATGGACTGGTATGAAGTGACCGAGTCGCGCGGGCATATCGTCGACGGCAAGGTGGCGCACTTCCAGGTCACGCTGAAGGTCGGCTTCCGGCTCGAATAAAGGTATCGAGTAAAGGTATCGAGTAAAGCAAGCGGCGCGCTCAGCGCCGCCCGGCCGCTCCCCGGCTCTCCAGCCACTCCCGGCCGCCGTTGTCCAGCGCGGTCTCAATCACCTTGTCCGGCAAGCTGTAGACGGTCGCCCAGCTGGCGCGGCCGTCCTGCGTGTTGGCGGGAAAGCTGTGCGTTTCGATGGGCCAGTGGTATTTGCGCTTCAGCGCTTTCACGATGGCGGCCAGCGAGACGCGGCCTTGCAGCGGCTCGGCGCCGGACTGGTCGCGGTTCGACAGCAGCACGGCCAGGACCTGGCCGCGGCCCGTGCGTGCGCCGGGGAAGGTGGGGGTTTTGTTTGCCATGGCCTATTTTACCGGGCAATGATCGGACGAGAGGCGATGTGCCGCACCTTTGATCTGGCACAAGCCTGACGGCGGTTTTGCGGCCACGATAGGCGTTTCGCCAGGCGTGCCGGCGCCCCTCCGGCAGCCTGGGCTAGCGACAAGGGGCACAGGAGAACATCATGCACAGCCTGAACATCCACGCCATGCAATGGCAGCCCGTCGCCGATATTTCCGCCGTCCATCCGCTGCTGCCCGAGGACCTGGCCTGCTTTCGCGAACTGCGCGACGTGCTGCAGCGCTATGGCGCGCTCGACCGCTTCGGCATTTCCCTGATCCACCGCCATTTCGACATCGCCGATGACGAGGAGCTGATGGAATACACGGACGTCGAGCAACGCACGCTGACGGTGAAACCTGTCAAGAAAAGCGACATCGACTGGCAGCACACGACGATTACCAACTGGAAATTGACGGAAGGCGAGGAAGTGGCGCGCATCGGTTGCGGTTGCGCCCGTAATTCCGGTGGCCATCTGGGCTATCACCGGGGTACCTGAAAGCGGCGTCGGCCTTTCTTACACTTTGCTTCCACCGGCTCAGTCCGCTTTACGCAAGCACTTGATTCCATGTGATTTTTTTGTGTGGCACGCAAGCTGCTTATCACTGTCTACGAGATGAATTCAGACAAGTCATTCTGGATTCTTTCGCCCCCGGATTTCCCGAGACTGACTACGATAAGAGGCTGCGATGAACGTCGATCACACACGAAACAAGACCCTGGGTTGGCTGGGCGCACTGGCGGCGGCAAGTCTGCTGGCCAGCGGTCAGGCGCAGGCAGGTGCCTACGGCCTGGCCGTCAACGAATTGAACAATTTCCGCATCACCACCAGCGCCGGCGCGCTGTCGCTGGCTGGCGCCAACCGCAATGCCAGCGACAGCGCCTTTTTCCAAGGCGGCGTGGCCGTCAATCCGCGCGCCGTCAATACGGGCCCGGCTGCCAACGCCGATGTGCTGCAAGTATGTTCGGGCGGCGGCTGCAGCGGCTTGCCGCAAAATCACTACGGCCCCAGCCCCAGTTCCACTCTGGAGTTCGCCCGCGGCGATGCGCACGCCTTCGGCAACATGCTCAACGGCACCGGCTCCACCGTGAGCGCCGTGGCGGAAGCACAGCGCAACACGGTGGGCGCCGCCACATCGACGGCCGGCGACACGCTGACCGGCTCCGTCAACCTGACCCTGTCGAGCGCCGGCTTCATCACCTTCAGCTTCATGGGACGGCGCGACCTGCGCACCAGCGTGACGACCATGGGCGACAAGTCGAACGTGTCGATCATGGATATCTTCAATATCTCGTGCAATGCCGCCAGCCCCGCCGGCTGCCTGTCGCATGCGAACGCCGACGGCGTGATCTTCCAGTTCGCCCCCGATGGCGACGCCAGCAATGGCAGCGACATCAACGGCAACCATACGGTCGGCAGCCTGGACCCATTCAGCCTGAACATGACGGCCGGCACCAACGACCCCGCCACCTCGCGCGCCTTCACGAATGGCTTCGCGATGTTTTCCCTGACCTCGAATTTCGCCCTGCCGGCCGGCAGCTACACCCTGAACTTTTCCAAGTCCACGCGCACCGACATCGTCGTCATCGATCCGCCGCTTGCGGTACCGGAGCCGGGCACCCTGTTCCTGCTGGGCACGGGATTGGCCGCCATCGCTTTTACGCGGCGCCGCCAGCCGAAATAATCAGCAGCATGAAAAACACGCGGCGCCCGCAAAAGGCGCCGCGTTTTTTTATGCCAGCCGATGCGTGTTAACCGAGCCGTGCCAGCGCCTGGCGCGCCAGCTGCAATTGCTGCAGATAATAGCGGTGCAGCATGGCAGGGTCGCTCAGGTCGCGCCCCAGTACCAGGCGCAGCTCACTGGCGGGACAGTCGGCGGCCTGGGTCGGCACCTGAGTCTGCACCTGCGTTCCCAGCTGGCGGGCCAGCTGGCGCGCCGCCTGTTCCTGCGCGGGCCGGTATTCGACGCGCGTGCGCGCCACCTGGAAGCTGGCTTCATTGGCCAGGCGCACCACCTGCACGGGCGCACCGGCCAGGCTGCGCGCCAGCGCGGCGGCCAGGCCAGGCACGCCGTTGCCGTTGACAATTTCCAGACGCGGAAGCGGTGCGCCAGCCGCAGGCGCAGGCGCCGCCGGCGTCAATGGGCCAGCGGGCAGGCTGCGCACCGCCGCCGGCACGCGCCGCAGGCGGGCCATGCCATCGCTCTGCGTGATTTCCACGCGCGCCATGGCGGGTGCCTCCGGCACAGGCGCGGGCACACCCTGCGGCGCCGCCTCGCCGCGCAACAAGGCCAGATCGCGCCGCACATCGTGTTCCTGCAAGCTGGCCGCCTGGCGCAGCATGACGGCGGCGCGCTCATGCTGTCCCAGCCGTTCCAGTACCTGCGCCAGGTGCTGCCAGGCCAGCGCGTTGAGCGGATCGAGCAGACACGCCTGTTCCAGCACCGGCAAGGCTTGCGCGTCGCGTCCGCTTAAATAATAGGCGTGGCCGAGATTGCTGAACAGATAGGCCTGCTGCGGCTGGCGCGTGCCCGCCTCCTGCGTCAAGGCCAGCCAATGGGCGATCGCCGCATCATGCTCGCCCCGCTGCGCGTGCAGTACGGCCAGTCCGTTGCGCGCGTTCACGTGGCGCGGCGCATGGCGCAGGGCTTGCTCATAGGCCGCTTGCGCCGCAGGCAGGTCGCCCCGCTCGACATGCTGGCGTCCCGCCGCATAGGCGGCATCGGCGTCAGGCCACTGCGGAGCCGGTGCATGGGCCAGCTGCGTGGTACAGGCGGCCAGGCCCAGACAGGCGCAGGCGGCGGCCAGGCGGGATATCGTCAAGCGCATGGTGACTCCTTTCAGCGGCTGGCCATGGCCGGCACGAGCACGCGATAGACTTCGATCACGGCCGGCCCCATCAGCACCAGCATCAGGGTGGGAAAGACGCAAAAAATCAGCGGGAACAGCAGTTTTAACGCGATCTTCGCCGCCGCCTCCTCGGCCAGCAGGCTGCGCTTGCCGCGCAGGTTTTCCGAATGCACGCGCAGCGAATCGCCCATGCTCGTGCCGAAGCGTTCCGACTGGATCAGCATGGCGACCAGGGTATCGACGTCTTCCACGCCGCTGCGCAAGGCCAGGTTGCGCAGCGCCTTTTCCTTGGAAAAGCCGGCGCGCATTTCCATCAGCACCAGCTGCAATTCCTGCGCCAGCACCACGCTTTTGATGTGGATCTCGCCCGACACCTTTACCAGCGCGCGCTCCAGGCTCAGGCCCGCTTCCACGCACACAGTCAGCAAGTCGAGCGCATCGGGGATGTTTTCGAAAATGTCGCGCTGGCGCCGCTTGGCCGTGCTGGCCAGCACCAGGTTGGGCAGGTAATAGCCGACGGTGGCGCTGACGCACAGCAGCAGCAACAGCACGCTGCGCAGCTGCGCCGCCATGGCGCTGGCCGCATACAGGCCCAGCACGGTGGGAAACAGCAGGGCCAGCACGCTTTTCGCCGCAAAGTACAGGGCCGGCGCGCTCGCCTGGCGCCAGCCCGCGTTCATGAAGCGCGTACGCAGCGGCGAGCGTTCCCAGCCCTCTTCCGGCAGCGACAGCTTGCTGAACGGCTGCGCCACGCGCGCCACGCGTTCCACCCAGCCATTTTCCACCGCCGCCTCGCTGGCGGCCGACGCCGTGGCGCCGAACAGACGCTGGCGCAAGGCGCCTGGGAAGAAAATCAGCCACGCCAGCAGGGCCAGCGCCACCACCACGGCAAAGACGATCAACAGGAACAGCAGTTGCGGGCCGGTCATGGCGTTTTCTCCACGTTATATGCGGATGCGGATCACATTGCGCATCCAGACCACGCCCAGCGCCACCATGCCGGCCGCGTACCACAGCAGTTTGATGCCGCTGGGATCGGTCCACAGCAGGCGGATGTATTGCGGGTTGACCAGCGCCATGACGCCGATCATCACCACCGGCATCAGCCCCAGCACCCAGGCCGACATGCGCCCCTCGGCCGACAGCACGCGCACCTGTCCCAGCAACTTCAAGCGGGCGCGGATGATGCGCGCGATGCTGACCAGCACCTCGGCCAGGTTTCCGCCCGATTCGCGCTGCACCAGCACGGCGATGACGAGGTAGCGCAAGTCCGTCAGCGGAATGCGCGCGGCCAGGTTTTGCAGCGCCTCGTTCATCGGCACGCCGTAATTGATCTCTTCGTGCGCCATCTTGAATTCGCCGCTGATCGGCTCATTGAGTTCATCGCCCACCATCTGCAGCACGTTCGAAAACGAATGCCCGGCGCGCAGCGCGCGGGCCAGGAAATCGGCCGCTTCCGGCAGTTGCGCCTCGATCTTTTTCAGCCGTGCCGCGCGCGCGCGCAGCACGAACAAACACGGTGCGCTCACGGCGCCGGACAGCAGCAGCAAGGCGCCGGGCCAGGGCATCGACCAGGCCGCCAACAGCAGCAAGGCCGCCAGCAACAGGGCGCCGGTGCCGCCCAGGAATTGCGCCACCGACCACGACAAGCCCGATTGCAGCAGCAGGTGGTCGAGCTTTGCGGCCTGCGGCGCGCGCCGCAGCAGGCGCTCCAGGCCGGGCGAACGCGCATAGCGGCGCTGCTTGAGAATGGAGACCCGCTCGCCGCCCCCCTCGCCGCGCGCCGCCATCAGCCGCAGGCGCCGGTTGATGCGCCGCGCCGCGCCGCCATGCGTGCCCGACCACCACAGCCAGGCGCCTTCCACCATCAGAATGCACGCGGCGAACAGCAGCACGGCAAAGCCGTAGAAGACCAGGTCCATGATTCCTCCCCCTTACTCATAAATTCGATCCGGGTCGAACACCGTGTCCGGCACCGGCGCGCCGAACATGCGCAGGCGCTCCGTAAAGCGGGGCCGCACGCCCGTGGCGCAGAAATGGCCTTGCACCTTGCCGTCCGCATCGACGCCCGTCTGCTCGAAGCGGAAGATTTCATGCATGGCGATGATGTCGCCTTCCATCCCCGTCACTTCCTGCAGGCTGACCAGCTTGCGCGCGCCATCGGTCAGGCGCGACACTTGCATCACCACCGTCACGGCAGAACAGATCTGCTGGCGCGTGGCGCGCGGCGTCAGGTTCACGTTGGCCATGCCGACCATGTTTTCCAGCCGCGCCAGGGCATCGCGCGCCGTGTTCGAGTGGATGGTCGCCAGCGAACCTTCATGGCCCGTGTTCATCGCCTGCAGCATGTCGAGCGCCTCGGCGCCGCGCACCTCGCCCAGGATGATGCGGTCGGGACGCATGCGCAGCGCATTGCGCACCAGCGCGCGCTGGCTCACTTCGCCCTTGCCTTCGATATTCGGCGGGCGCGTTTCCAGGCGCACCACGTGCGGCTGGCGCAGCGCCAGTTCGGCCGCATCCTCGATGGTGACGATGCGCTCGCTGCCGGGAATGAAGCCGGACAGCACGTTGAGCAGGGTCGTCTTGCCGCTGCCCGTGCCGCCCGAGATCAGGATATTGACCTTCGCCTGCCCCAGCGCCTGCAGCACCTGCACCATGGGCGGCGTCAGGCTTTTGTAGTCGAGCAGGTTGGCGATCGTCAAAGGCTGCACGGCAAAGCGCCGGATGGATAAAATCGGGCCGTCGACGGCCAGCGGCGGAATGATGGCATTGACCCGGGAGCCGTCCGGCAGGCGCGCGTCGACCATCGGGCTCGATTCATCGACGCGCCGTCCCACGCGCGAGACGATCTTTTCGATGATCTTCATCAGGTGCGCATTGTCGTGGAAGGTCACGTCCGTCAGCTGCAGCCGCCCGCCCCGCTCCACATACACCTTGTCGCAGGTATTGACGAGGATATCGGACACGCTGGCATCGGCCAGCAAGGGTTCGAGCGGACCAAAGCCCAGCATCTCGTGCTGGATGTCGAGCACCAGGCTATGCCGCTCATGCTGGTTCAGCACGATGCGCTCTTCCTCGATCACGCGCTGCACCAGCAGCGCCAGCTCATGCTTGAACTGCTCGGCCGTCAGGCGTTTCAGGCGTTCCAGGTCGATACGGTCGAGTATCGTCTGGTGCATGGTTTTTTTCAGTTCCTGGTAGGCGTGCAGCGCCAGCGCGCCTTGTCCATTGCTGGCGGGGCGCACCGTTTCATTTGCCGCCAGGCGTTCGCGTAAAGTCATCTCGGCTCCCATGATGGCTCCCGGCGGGAGCCTTGACATCGATTGCTGTGCTAAGCCTCGCTGCGGCTGAACAGGCGGTCGAACAGGCCGCGGCTTTCCGTCACGCGGCGCGCCGTCACCAGTTCCACCAGTTCGGCCAAGCTGCGCGCCACGGCGCTGGTGCGCGACAGCTGCAGCAGCGGAATGCCCTGGTTGACGGAATCGGTGGCGGCGATGTAATCGTTGGGCACCGTGTGCACCACTTCCGCGCCCAGCGCCTGCTCCAGGTCCGCCAGGCGCAATCGCCCGCCCTTCTCGTAACGGTTGACGATCAGGCGCAGGCGCTCGCCCGGATAGCCGAGCGAACGGAAAATGTCGAGCAGGCGCCGCCCGTCGCGGATGTCGGGCAAGGCCAGCTGCAGCACCGGATAGATGGCGTCGGCGTTGTCGAGCGCGCGCAGCGACAGCGCGTCGATCTGGCGCCCCACGTCGAGCACGATGTAGTCGTAGTGCTGGCGCGCCACGGCCAGGATGCGGTCCATGTGCTCGGGCTGCATGTCGACCTTGTGCGCGGGGTCGTCGGCCGCCGCCAGCACGCCGAAATTCGGCGTCACGTGCACCAGGCACGAGGCGAGGAAGGCGCCGTCCATGCGCGCGATCTGGGCGCAGATGTCGGACAGCGTCATCGCCGGCTTCTGGTCCGAGACATACAGGGTGGCGTCGCCGAACTGGCCGTGCAGGTCGATCAGCAGCACCTTGCAGCCGGCCAGGCTGGCCAGCGCGTAGGAAAAATTCGTCGATAAAAAGGTGGCGCCGCTGCCGCCCTTGCACGAGATGAAGGCGAGGACTTTGCCGTCGCGCATCTGCGTCACGCCGGCCTGGATATCGACCCTGTCCATCGCTTCGTGAAAGGCCTTGTGCACCAGCGGCAGCTGCAGCACTTCGCGCATGCCGGCGCGCATGGCGCGGATGAGCACATCCTGCTGCTGTCCGCGCGTGAGCAGCATCAGCACCGCCAACGGATACTGGCGCGCCAGGCGCTCGAGCAGGTCGGCTTCATCGGCATCGATACCGCTGGCGTCGACGATCACCAGTTCCGGCGCTTCCGGCAGCATGCGCTCGACGGCGTCGCGCAGGCCGCTGCGCCGTTCCAGCAGCCGCAGCACGGGCATGCGGGCCGCCCCCTGCGCGGCAATTTCATCGTGCAAGCCGGCGTCGCGGCTAATCATCAAGGCTTTCATCGCACTTCCTCGCTTCTTTCAGGTCTACACATTCGGCTGCGCCGCCAAGTGGCGCTCAAGGACAAAAACCGGGATTGTCCGGATAACCCAGCGACTCGGCCACCGCCACGGTGGCGCCGCTGGGCAGGCGCACGGCGCCTGCGCCCGAGGGAAACATCACGCCCAGCAGCGGCAGGATGGGCCGGTACGGCACGCTCTCGCAGCGCGCGCCATCGCCTGGCAGGCACAGGCGCGCGCGCACGAAACGGATGCAGCTGGCGCCATACGGATCGTCCAGGCAATTGATGCGGTTACGCTGCGGACAACCGGGCATCACCGTCACCGGCAATACCGCCAGCGCGGTGCCGCCGCTGGACTGCGACAGGTAATCGATGCGCACATACGCGTCGCTGATGCCGCCGCCCAGCGGCAGCACGCCAGGCGCGGCGCGCAGCACGGCTTGCGCGCGCACGGCCTGCAACGCACTTGCATTGCTGAAATCGGTAACGGCGGCGCCGCGCGCGGCACGCCGGGTAATCTCGTGCACCATATTCCATAGATACACGGCGCGCGCCACTTCCAGCATGGCGAACAGGAAGAGAAAGAACAACAGCGCCAGCATGGCGAACTCGACGGCGAAGACGCCGCCCTGGCGCTGCCGGCGGGGGCGCAGGTTAATTAACATAGCGCAATGTCGCATTGGCGCGCAGCGGGATCGGCGCCAGCTGCGGCAGCCACTTGCGGGTCAGTTCGGGCAGGAAATCCACGGGCATGTCGACGGACAACTTGATGCGCACCTGCAGCGGCGCCGCCGCATAGGTGCCGCAGCTGTAAGAATCGTCGGCATACACGCATTCCACGCTGATCAGGTATGGCTGCATGGCCGGCCAGCTTTCCGCCATGGCATCGACCACCATCTGCCGGGCAAACACGGCACCCTGATTCGCCGTGTCGCCCCTGGCCATCTGCGACAGCGGCATGGTGGCCAGGTAGCGCGCCGCATCGTGCGTACTTTTTTGCAGGGCCGTGTACACCAGCAGCGCGCGGCCGAACAGCAGCACGAAGGGCAGCAGCGCCATGAAAAACAGCAGGATCAGCGCCAGCTCGATGGCGGCGACACCGTCCTGGCGGCGTCGCGCGCGGCAGGGCGGCCTCATTGCAGCAGCTCCGCAGGGCCCGCCAGCGCGCCCTCGGCCACGAGGCCGTCAAATTCGGCGCTCAACACGCCATTGCTGGCCGGCGCCGTCATGAAGAAGCGGCCGATGCCCCGCACCTGCGCCAGCACGTCGCTGCCGGCCGGCACAGGGCAGGCCAGCAGGGCAATATGCAGCAGACGCCGCTGCGCCACGCCCGTATTGCCGGTCGGCGCCGTCTGGTAAGCCAGCGTCTGGTATGGCGGCGTGGAAGGATAGCCGGGCTTGGCGGCCGGCGCGGCAGGCACGGCCGGATACAGCTTGGCCCAGTCGCTGGTGGCAAACGGCACGTAGCCGCCGGCCGGCTTCACACTGCTGTACCTGACCGCCTTGGCAAACGACCACAGCGGGCCGTAACTGCCAACGGCTGGCGGCGTCGCGTTCGACTCCGGATCGGCCACGGACAGCAGCGGATTGCCCGTGCTCAGGGCACTCGGCGCGTCGGGCGTGTTCGTCATCCACCAGTTCGTGGCCGTATTCGGATAGGCGCGGATATTCGTGTCGGGCGGCGCCGTGACGGGATGACAGCCGCTGCCCGCATGCAGGTTGAAGCGCGCGTTGAAGGCCGGCCACAAGGCGGCGGGAAACGGCCGGTGCACATGCACTTGCGCGCTGCCGATGCGCGGATACAGCACCGTGCCGCTGCACACAAACGGCAGCACGCTGGACTCGCCGACCTGCAGCGACGAGCCCACCACACCGGGCTGGCCCAGGGGATTGAGCACGAAATGTTCGGCCGCCGGGCCGTGCGGATTGAGTTTCAACAGGTTATACGCCACGCCGCGGCGAAAACCATATTCCAGCAGCTCGACGGCCGGCAGCAGCGCCGCATTCGTGCGCGGGCTGGCCGCGCTGGCCGACAGCGCGCACACGGCCAGCGGCGTCAGGTTCAGGCTGGTACGTCCGGCCACGGCGCGCGCCCCCGTGTCCAGGGTGCGCAGCGCCGGCGACAAGGCGCCCAGGAACGCCGTCGCCACCCGCCCCAGCGACGGTGCATTGGCCTGCGTATCGACGCGCACGAACAGCGCCGTGGCGGCGTCGGGCACGGCGCCCGCCGCATGCCATTCGCTGGCGGGCGCGCCGGGCGCGCTGGCGAAGCGGATGCTGGCGTCCGACAGGATCGCGCCCTGCATGCGGCGCCGCCACGCGCTCTTGTCGGCCGCACTGTGCTTGGCCTTGTCCACGGCAATGAGCAAGCCTTCGGGCGTGCCTACCAGTTCCGTCGCCGCCGCCAGCGCCGCGTTGTCGGCCAGGTTCTGCAATTCCGTCTTGCGGCCGATGACCTGTCCCACGTCGAGCGCCAGGCCGATAAAGCCCAGCACCAGGATAAGCAGGATGGAAAAGGCGATCAGCATCGCCCCGCGCTCGCGCTGGCGTCTATTTGCCATTGGCGCCTCCCAGCATGAACTGCACCGGCTGCGGCGCCTGGCCGTTCGGCTCGGCGAACGAGGCGCGGTAGCGCTGCATGACGGCATGCGCGCTGGGGCCGTCAAGCCCGTCGGCAGGCTGGCGATTGTCCGCGCTGGCCGGATCGCGCACCTGCTGCGCCATGGCCAGGCGCACGGCGGCGCCGAAGCGCGAGTCCAGCTGCGGCGTGCTGCTGCCGTGCGCGCAGGCTGCCAGCTGCAGCGCCAGGGTCAGCGCGGCCAGGCGCCGCAGCCATATCAGGAGCGAATTCGGCATGGCGTGTCTCCCCGTCTCATTTCAACTCGAAGCCGTTGGCCGCGCGCGGTGGCGGCGCGGACGGCGGCGCTGGCGGCAAGGCGGCTTCCATCTTGCCGCGCAACATCAAGTCCGTGCGCGAAGGCGGCGCCAGCTGCGCCGTCGGCAGCACGGCGTCGGCCGGCAAGGGTTTCACCAGGTGCGCGGTAATGACGAACAGCAATTCCGTGCGGTCATGCTGGAAGTCCGTGCTGCGAAACAGCGCGCCGAGGATAGGCAGTTCGCTCAGCCACGGCACGCCCGCGATGTTGCTCACCTGGTTGTTCTTGATCAAGCCGCCGATGGCATAGCTCTGGCCGTCATACAGCTGCACCGTGGTCGAGGCGCGCCGCGTGGTGATGACAGGCAAAATAGAACGTCCGCTGACGCCGGCGGCGGAAATGCCCACGCCTTCGCGCGACAGTTCCGACACTTCCGGCGCCACCTTCAAATTGATGCGCCCGCCCGACAGCACGGTCGGCGTAAATCGCAGACCGACGCCATACTCGCGCTCTTCCAGCGTGATCTTGTTGTTGTCCTGGCCGACGGGAATGAATATCTTGCCGCCCGCCAGAAAACTGCCCTCCTGTCCGCTGATCGCCATCACCGTCGGCTCGGCCAGGATGCGTACCAGGCCATCCTGTTTCTGCGCCTCGATGGTCAGCTTCTGGCCGTTCGACTTGCGCACGTCGAGCGAGCCGTTGGCCGTGCCGCTCAAGAAATTCGACAGCAAGGTAGTGGCCCAGCTGCCGGAAGCGAAGCGCAGGGTGGCGCCCACTTCCAGCCGTTCCAGCAGCGACTTCGACACTTCGGCGATCTGCACGGCCAGCATCACCTGCTGCGGCGCGCTGACGTCGAGCATATTGATGACGCGGCTGTTCGCGCTGCCCGCGCCGCCGGGTGCAGCGGCCGTGGCCGCCATCGGCAAGGCGGTGCCATCGGCTGGCTTGGGCAGCGCCAGCGGTGCGGTGGCGCGGCGCACATACGCGTGCGCCAGCTCGGTGGCGCGCAGCACGGCGCCCGCATCCTGCACCGTGCCCGACAGCACCAGGGTATCGGCCACGGCCGTCACGCGGATGGCTTTTTCTTCCGGCATCAGGGCCGCCAGGGTCGTTTGCAGGCCGGACGGGTCCATGCTGACGCTGACGTTCACCACGCTGCACACGCCGCTCCTGCCCTGGATGATCATATTGGTGCTGCCCACGTCGACACCGACCAGATACAAGGTGTCGGGTGCAACCAGCATGGCTTGCAGCATGGCCGGATTACCGACGCTGCGGGCCAGCACCGCCTCGGGCAGGCGCAGCATGCTCGACTTGCCCACCTGCAGCTGCAAGTTGCCGGGCGTCGCCGCTTCGCCGCCGCAGCGGGGGCCAGGATCGGCTGCCGCGCCGGCAAGCGGCAACAGCAGGCAGCACAGTGTCAGCAGGGCGCGGTTCATGAGCGTGTCCATGGTTGATCAAGGCAGCTAAAAACATTCGCGCGACTGGCGCGTCCCATCGATGACGCCGCTGCACTGGCGCTGCGGCTCCGGCGGCGCCTTGGCCACGCGCACGGGACGCGGCGCCACGGCGGGCACGGGCACGGCGGCAGGCAAGGGCGCGGGCTCGGCCTCGTGCGGCCCGCCCAGCAGGGTCAGCTTGGTGGCGCCCGCCGTCACGCCCGGCTGCGGGTCGACCTGGTTGCGCAGCACCAGCGACAGGCTGCCCACGCTGCGCGCCAGGTCCAGGTTTTCCGCCTGTTCCGGCGTCACTTCCAGGGTCACCGCATTGACCACGCGCGGCTTGGTCTCGTCGCGTCCCACTTCCTGCGCCACGGCCAGCACCAGGATGCGCTCGAGCACGATCTTGGATATATTGCGGCTTTGCGGAAACGCGCGGTCGCCGGCATCCTGCTGGGTACTGACGATGATGTCGACATAGTTGCCCGGCAAGGCGAAGCCGGCCACGCCGATCACGTCGTTGACGCGCACGGTGATGGCGCGCCGCCCTTCCGTGATGAGGGCCGACAGGCCGCCCAGGGTGCCGGCGGGCGCCAGCTTGGCTTCGCTCAGCGGCTCGCCGCGCAGCACGCTGGTTTTCAGCACCCGTCCCGCCAGTTTGGCCGGGTCTTGCAGCGCGCCCTGCGGCAAGCTTTCCGCCGGCCACTCGGCCAGGCGCAGCATCTCGGGCGTCAGGCGCTGGCCCAGGTTGACATCGCTGGCGGCGACGACGATCTTGCCCTTGCCGGCCGGCGTCTGGCGCAGCAGCCAGTGCGAGGCCAGCAGCACGGCCAGCAGACCCAGCACCACAGCCAGGCCCATCATCAGGAGGGCGCGCCGGTTTTTCATGCGATACGCTCGCACAGGCTGGCGGCCGGCATGTCGCAACTGGCAAACAGGCTGCTCCAGGCCTGCTCCAGGGCGGCCACCGTCAGGCGCGCGTCGCAACCGGCAAAGCCGGCGAAGTCCGCTATGCGCGCCAGCAATTCCTGCGGATAACTGGCCAGCAAGGGCCGTCCCTGCGCGCCATGCAGCTGCAGCAAATGGTTCAGGGCCAGCTCGTCGATGGCCATGCCGGCCAGCCGGCATTGCTGGCGGAACAGGGCCCGATAGGCGCTCTCGCTCAGCGGCCCCACCTGCACTTTGTAGCCGATGCGGCGCAGCAAGGCAGGGTCGAACAGTTCGCCCGGCGGCACGTTCGTGGCCAGCACGAGGGCGTTGTCGAACGGCACGCTGATCTGCACGCCGCCTGGCAGACCGAGCTGGTCGCTGCCGCGCGCCAGCGGCTGCATCAGCCGCGTCAGCAGCTCCTGCGCGCCCAGGCGCTGGCGGCCCAGGTCGTCGATGATCAGCATGCCGTTGTTGGCGCGCACATGCGGCGGCGCCTGGTAGCAGCCGCCGCTGGCGTCATGGCGCAGCTCCAGCATGCCGGCGTCGAGCTCGGCGCCTACGTGGATCACGGGACGCTGGCACAGCACCCAGCGAATGTCCGTGCTGCGCCGCTCCAGCGCCTGGCGCGCATGGCTGACGTGCTGCGGCGCGGGCGGCAGGTGCTGGGCCGGATCGTACAGCTGGATGATGTCCTGGCCGACGACGATGGCGTACGGCACGGCGACCAGCCCGTGCAGCAATTGTCCCAGTTGCAGCGCCAGGGTCGACTTGCCGCTGCCGGGCGGACCGTACAGCAGCAGCGAGCGCCCCGAATGCAGGGCCGCGCCCACCACGTCGAGCATGCCCGGCCCCGCATGGGCGCCGCCCAGCACGGCGGCCAGGTCATCGCTGCCGACGCGCTGTTCCTGCGCCAGCCACGACTGGCGCGCCACCATGGCGCGATACGCTTCCAGGGTGACGGGGGCGGCGCCGATATACGCGCAGCGCTCAAGGAAAGCGCCGGCGCGCTGCTTGCCGGCGCCCGTCAACTGGTACTGCACGTCGATATCGGATTCACCGCGCCAGGCCACTTCGGCCATCTGCTCCGTCACCATGAAATCGAGCACTTCGCGCAAGACATTGATCGACAGACGCAAGCGCGTCGTCAGCGCGGACAGATGCGTCTTGCCGCTCACAAACATCAGCTTGGCGATCAGTTCGACGACCAGCGGCCGCTCCAGTCCCGTTTCGCGCAAGCTCTTCGGCTGCGGCGGCAAGGGCGGCATCAGGTTTGCGTCGGCAGGGCGCGGAACGCTGTCGGTGCTCATGGAATAGTCGACCTCGGTCATGCTGCGTCTCCTAGCCGGTTAAGACTGCATTGAACAGAATTCATTCTAGCGAGCGGGCACTGGCGCCCATTGATTCAGAGCAATGAATGCCAATCAGAAATAATGCTGCCCTTGCACCACCAGGCAGCCCAGGGCAATGGCCAGTCCGTACGGCATGTTGCCCACGCTGGCACCGCTGCCCAGTGCGTTTGGCGCCAGGGGAATGCCGGCCATGCGCGCGATCATCGGCCACAGCAGCTGGCGCAGATTACCGAGACAGGCGCGCCACTTGCCTTGCCAGGTGATCATCAGCACGGCCATCACGCCGCCCAGGACAAACGTGGCGAAACAGATCTGCAGCACGGGCCAGGGACCGGCAAAGGCGCCCACCATGGCGATCAGCTTGACGTCGCCGGCGGCCATGCCGCGCAGCACATATAAAGGCAGGAAGAGGAAGAAACCCGTCGCCATGCCGCCCAGCCACAACGGCAGCACGTTTTGCGGCCACAACCACAGGTGCAAGGCCAGGGCGGCGAGGATGCCGGACAACACGACACCATTCGGTATCTTGCGGCGGATCAAATCGCTGACGGCGGCCCCCGTCACGAAGCACAGCAACAGCAGGTCGCACAAGGCAGTTGCAGGCATGGCATCCCTCCGAAAAAAAACCCGCCGCCGGCCGGCCAGCGGCGGGCACCCGCTTAGGGCGTCAACACCAGGTTCGACGAAATGTCGGTGAGGACGGCCAGCAAGTTGGTCTTGATCAGCAAGAATCCGGCCGTGATGGCGGTGGCCATCAAGGCCGCAATCAGGCCGTATTCGATTGCCGTAATGCCATCCTCATCCTTGACAAACTGCTGTACTGCCGACAGGAAGGTATGCATGACAAGCTCCCAAAAGTGAATCACAAGTCCCTGGCGCAATCGGGTGTGAAACATTGCCCTTTCCTGCTAATATGTTTCCTGCCGTAAATTTCTGCGCCATTGCATTGACTATAAAGCGTCCACGTTTTGGCAAATTGACGCGCCACAAGTTTCCATATGGAAATTATCAAACCCTGTTGACATGGCGGCTGATGCACGCAAATGTTGTGATCAGGATTGAAAGCCTTCGTCAGGGCAAGTTTTTTGCAATGACGTGCATGAATCTCATGTATTTACATGAAATATTGCATACGTTAATTGCCTATTAGGCAAAAAGACATTATCCTGCTTAGCTCTTCTTTGGAAAGGCCTCTCGCCCGGCGGTACAGAGCGTCATGCCACCAAATAAATCTTGGCTTCTTGTAGACGGACGCGAACATGCTCTTGCTTGATGCAATGCTGCTATGACGACACTTGTGTGACTACTTTCCAGAGAACGACAATGGATTCCCTACTGAAACACATGGTGGACATGACCGGGCACCGCGACCACACGATGCTCGACATCTCCGTGATCTCGGCGGTCCAGGAACTCGCTGCCGCGTCGCAGACCCGTGTGCTGGCCCTGACCACCGTGCGTGGCCAGGTGTTCGTGCGGTCGCGGGCCATCATCGTGGCGGGCAGCGTGGCCCGCATGGAAGACAATCCCGATCCGTCGCTGCCGGGCGAACCGCTGTCCGACTACCCGGCGCTGGCCGCCTGCATCAAGCGCCATGAAGCGAGCGCCGATACCCTGTGCGCCGACGGCCGCCACCTGCTGTGGCTGCCCATCTGGATCGGCGATCAGGTCACCACCTGCCTGGAAATCACCAACCCCACGCCGTACACGGGCGCCACCATCCAGGTGATCGGCGGCATCGTCAGCGTGTACCGCAATTTCCAGAACCTGCTCGACTACAGCGAACGCGATTCGCTCACCGGCCTGTTGAACCGCAAGACCTTCGACGACCAGCTGGCGAAGATCCTGCACAGCCGCGGCGAACCGGAGGCGGACAAGCCGCGTCCCGCCGATGAAGAGCGGCGCCACCATACGGACACGGAACGGCAATGGCTGGCCGTGATCGACGTCGATCATTTCAAACTGGTCAACGATAAGTTTGGCCACCTGTATGGCGATGAAGTGCTGATCCTGATCGCCAACCAGCTGCAATCGTCGTTCCGCTCGCAAGACCGCATCTTCCGCTTCGGCGGCGAGGAATTCGTCGTGCTGCTGCGCTCGATCACCCTGGAAAATGCGCAGAAAATCATCGACCGCTTCCGCACCAACGTCGAGGCGCACGACTTCCCGCAAGTGGGCAGAGTGACCGTCAGCGTCGGCTTCGTCAGCATCAACGCCTACGAGGCGCCCGTCATCATCCTCGGCCGCGCCGACCAGGCCTTGTATTACGCCAAGAGCCATGGCCGCAACCTGGCTTGCCATTACGATGAGCTGGTAGCGAAAGGCCTGTTAACGACCATCGCCTCGAACGATACGGCAGAGTTCTTCTAGGCATCCGCCAGCGATAAAAAGCGCATGGGATCGACCTGCCACTTGGCCGCCGACTCATGGCCGACGATCTTGTCGGCGCCGCCAAAACCGAAGCCGCGCGACAAGTCCACCGTTTCCGGCTTGATGTAGGTCTTGCTCTTCGTACTGAAAAACACATTCACTTTCGGCGCCAGCAGATTGCTTTCGTGCGCCTCGACGACGACGGCCAGGCGGCCCGATTCCAGCATCACCATGGTGCCCACCGGATAGATGCCCACGCAGCGCATGAAATCCTGCGCGAACACGGGGTTGAAATGGAATTTGCTCCACTCATAAATCTTGCGCAGGGCTTCGGCGGCGGGAATACCCTTGTGATAGCTGCGGTCCGACGTCAGCGCGTCGTACACGTCGACAATGGCGGCCATCTGCGCCAGCTCGCTGATGGCGTCGCCGGCCAGCTGGTCCGGATAGCCGCTGCCGTCGCGCCGCTCGTGGTGGTGCAAGGCGATGTCAAGCGGAATGGCGCCCAGCTCGGGCGACTGCAGCAGGATCTCGTAGCCGTCGCGCGGATGGCGCTTGATCAGGGCAAATTCCTCGGATGTGAGGGGCCCCGGCTTGTTCAGCACGCTGTCGGGCACCAGCGCCTTGCCCGTGTCGTGCAGCAAGCCACCGAGGCCGGCCTGGTGCGTGGTGGCCGCATCGATGCCACGCGAGCGGCAAAACGCCACCAGCAGCGCGCACACGCTGACGGAATGCAGGAAGGTGTAATCATCCTTGGTCTTGATGCGCAACAAGCCGACGAGGGCGCCGGGATTGCGCAGGATCGATTCGGTAATATCTTGCACCGTGTGCTGCACGCGGTCGAGCTCGACCGCCTTGCCCAGGCGCACGTCGGCCATCACCGTGCGCACCAGGCTCGCGGCCTGGCGCCGCACCTGCGCGGCGCGCGCCAGTTCCATGCCCAGCGACACGCGCGTGACCACCTGCGGCGCTGCGGCGATCTGCACCAGTTCGCGCTCGGTCTCGGCACGCGCCTGCGCCACAGTGGGCGCCTCCTGCACGTCGAGGCCCTTGCCGCTGTCGATCACCACGTCGTGGATGCCGGCCTGCACGATCTTGCGGATTTCATCATCGCTGCGCAACAGAAAACGGTTGCGCACGAACGGATGCGTCATCCAGTCGCAGCTGAGGTCATGAATGTACATGCCCACTTTTAATTGAGACGAATCAACTTTCTTGAGCATGCGGTCATCCCACAAATACGCGGCTGGAGCACCGAAGGCGCTAGAATGAGTATAACAAAATTGTTATTCTGCTGGCCGCGTTCGGCGCTGCGGCGCAACATCCGGTTTTTTCCGCTCAACGCACCGCTACTGGGACCCATGGAACTGCGCCAATTACGCTACTTTGTCGCCATCGTCGACCACGGCTCGCTGTCGCGCGCGGCCCTGATCCTGCACGTGGCGCAGCCGGCGCTGACGCAGCAGCTGCGCCAGCTGGAAGAGGAACTGGGTGTGCAGCTGCTGCACCGCTCGGCCCAGGGCGTGCTCAGCACGGATGCGGGCAAGGTGTTTTACGAACATGCGCAAGCGATCCTGAAACAGGTGGCCGACGCCCGCTCGGCCGTCACGCAAAGCGCCACGCGGCCGTCCGGCAATGTCACCCTGGGCTTGCCGCACAGTATCTCCGGCGCGCTGGCCCTGCCCCTGCTGCTGGCCGCGCGCGAACGCTATCCCGAGATCACCCTGCAGCTGACGGAAGAAATCACGGGCAACCTCAATGAACAGCTCAAATCGGGCCGCATCAACCTGGCCGTGCTGTTCGACGATGGCCAGCTGACGCCGTTTTCCTGCTGCCCGCTGGTGGAGGAAGAGATGCGTTTCATCTGCCGCAGCGATTCGCCCTTCGCGCCCCCGGGCACCGCGCTGTCGTTCCCGCAGGCATTGAGCGCCACCCTGATCCTGCCGGGCCTGCAGCATGGCGTGCGCCCGCGCATCGACAGCCGCGCCCGCGAACTGGGCCTCGAGACGGCGAACGTGATCGAGATCAACTCGATCGCCATCCTGAAATCGGCCATCTTGGCCGGCATGGGCGCCACCATCCTGCCCGCCGCGCCCCTGCTGGCCGAACTCGACAGCGGCGCCATGCGCAGCTTTGCCATCCACAGCCCCGTCCTGTCGCGCACGGTGGCCCTGTGCGCCTCGAAAAACATTCCCCTCACCAATGCAGGCAACGCCGTGAAAAACCTCGTGCTGCAAGTGGCCGCCGAGCTGTGCGGCAGCGGGCGCTGGGTGGGGGCGAAGGTGCTGTAGCAGCCATTATTTTTCCAACAATAATTTCCCAAAAGAAATAAAATGATGGTCTTATTCATTTCACCATCATCACCATGTCCTTGTTTTCTACCTCCTTGCGCCGCCTGGCGGCAGGCGCCGCCCTGCTGCTACTGATGCAGGGCGCCCAAGCCGCCCGCCCTCAATCCGAATTTCCCTTGCGCGAAGTGCTGCTCAGCGATGTTGCGCAGCCCATCGAAAGAAAAGAGGTCGAGGTGGTGGTATTTATTGCGCCGGAAAGTTGCACGCCCAAGACCCATGAAAGTACCTGGGGCACCATCGTCTCGTCGGACAACACCTCCCTGTTCAAAAGCTGGGCTTGCCGTGCCTATATCGACGCTGCCAAGGATCCGAAAGAAGAATTCGCCTTCGTCCCCATGCCGCCCGTGTTCAAACAGCCATCCATCCTCGATACCGTGCAGGGACTGCCTGCCAGCACGACGGGACGGCGCTACGTGGCTCTGGTGGACTGGAAATATGCCGATACCACGCTAGGAAAATGCAATAGCTTTGGCTGCTACTCCAGCCTCGTCATGCTCATTGAAACGGTGGTATACGACCGGGTTGCAGCCAAACCGATCTGGCATTCCATCGAAACGACACGCGCCGCGATGAAGGGACTCAGCTACGATGTCAAAGAGGCAAATCGTATAGGGCCACTACACGTTGCCATTACGCTGAACGCGATCATTGAGCGCAAAACCGTGCAACAAGCCGAGGAACAAGGCATGCGCCGTACGACCGCCCTCGAGCCATCGAATGTGCCAGGACAGGCGGGCACGGCACTCAACAAAAAAGCCAATCTGATCTTCTTTAACCGCATGCCGCAAGAAACAGTGGATAGCGAGAAATTCGACAGTGGCAGGAAATTCTATGATATCCAGTCCAGCCATCTGCAGGGCCGCGCGAAAAAAACCTCTTACTATAATGACTCCAAGACCCATGTGGCGCTGGAACTGCCGCCGGGCACGTACGAAATCGCCTTCTACAAAGACCGCAAGACCTTCGATATCAAGGAAAATGGGGCTCCCGTCTACCTGAGCTTTGATAACGGTATCTTCAGCACCATCAGTATCAATGAACTCAGTCCACAAAAAGCCCTGGAACTGACGCAAGACTCGCTCAATGCCCTGCTGCCCGAGTTGACGCCCGTCGCCTATCCCTTGCGCGCGCGCAAGCTGCAATGGACACAGCCCTAAGCGTGCACGGCAGACACGGCCTGTCTTGCGGCGCAAGGCGGGCCATCATTTTTTCTTATACCCCCATCGGCAAAGCGTATTTGCCCCCTCTCCTGACTCGTTCTACACTGACCACATTAACTATTTTAAATTTAAAATAGTTATGTGCCGCCCACACGCGGCCGTCCCGTCTGCACAGCGCGCGCCTTACCGGGCGCGTCCCTTGTTCAGCCGTTATCTGAAACACCCTTTTGGAGACAGCCATGTCCGTGACCACGGAAAACGGCTCCGCAGCGTTCGCTAGAAACGCCGGTGCCGCGCCATCTACGCCCCCCGACACTTCCCGTTTGACCACCGTCAGCCTCGACGACAAATACACGGCCACTTCCGGCGCCATCTTCCTGTCCGGCATCCAGGCCCTCGTGCGCCTGCCCATGATGCAGCGCCTGCGCGACCAGGCTGCGGGCCTCAACACGGCCGGTTTCATTTCCGGCTACCGCGGTTCGCCCCTGGGCGGCCTCGACGAAAACCTGTGGAAAGCCAAGAAACAGCTGGAAGCGCACCACGTGCAGTTCGTGCCCGGCGTCAACGAAGACCTGGCCGCCACGGCCGTCTGGGGGTCGCAGCAGGTCGACCTGATCGGCCCGGCCAAGTACGACGGCGTGTTCGCCATGTGGTACGGCAAGGGCCCGGGCGTGGACCGCTGCGGCGATGTCTTCAAGCACATGAATCATGCGGGCACCTCCAAACTGGGCGGCGTGCTGCTGGTGGCCGGCGACGACCATGGCGCGTATTCGTCGACCCTGCCGCACCAGTCCGACCATTTGTTCTCCGCCTCGATGATCCCCGTCCTGTATCCATGCAATGTGCAGGAATACCTGGACCTGGGCATCCACGGCTGGGCCATGTCGCGCTTTTCCGGCTGCACGGTGGCTTTCAAGGCCCTGGCCGACACGGTCGAATCGTCGGCCTCCATCGACGCCGATCCTTTCCGCGTGGAAGTCAAGATTCCGCAGGACTTCGTCATGCCCGAAGGCGGCCTGAACGCGCGCCTGTCGAGCATCCCGCTGGGCCAGCAGGCGCGCAACCAGGAAGCGCTGATGCAGGACTACAAGATCTATGCGGCACTGGCCTACGCGCGCGAAAACAAGCTCAACCACACCACGATCGACAGCCCGAACGCCAAGCTGGGCATCATCGCTTCCGGCAAATCCTACCTGGATGTGCTCGAAGCGCTGGAAGAGCTGGGCATCGACGAGCAGATGGCGGCCGAGGTCGGCATGCGCCTGTTCAAGGTGGCCATGCCGTGGCCGCTGGAACCGGACAGCGTGCGCGAATTCGCGCAAGGCCTCGATGAAATTCTCGTGGTCGAAGAGAAGCGGCAAATCGTCGAATACCAGCTCAAGGAACAGCTGTACAACTGGCGCGACGACGTGCGTCCGCGCGTGATCGGCAAGTTCGATGAAAAGGGCGAATGGGTGGCGCCGCGCGGCGAATGGCTGCTGACCTCGAAGGCGGATTTTTCCGTCTCGCAAGTGGCTAGAGTCATCGCCAGCCGCATCGCGCGCCTGATTTCCGACCCCGTCACCTGCGACCTGATCAAGGCGAGACTGAGCTTCCTCGACGCCAAGGATGCGGTCCTGAAAAAGGCCGTGAACACGCCGTTCCGCCCCGCCTTCTACTGCTCGGGCTGCCCGCACAATACCTCGACCAAGGTGCCCGACGGCAGCCTGGCCCTGGCCGGCATCGGTTGCCACGTGATGGCCACCTCGATCTACCCGGAAATGAACAAGCTGACCACGCACATGGGCGGCGAAGGCGCGCCGTGGATCGGCCAAGCCGCATTCTCCGAATTGCCGCACGTGTTCCAGAACCTGGGTGACGGCACCTACTTCCATTCCGGCTACCTGGCCATCCGCGCCGCGCAGGCGGCCAAAGTGAATATCACCTACAAGATACTGTACAACGACGCCGTCGCCATGACGGGCGGCCAGCCCGTGGACGGCCTGATCACCGTGCCGATGATGGCGCAGCAGGTGGCGGCCGAAGGCATCGCCCGCATCGCGCTGGTCACGGAAGATTTATCACGCTACAGCGACCGCAGCAACCTGCCCGCCCACCTGACCTTGCACGACCGCAAGGACATGGACGCCGTGCAGCGCGAATTGCGCGAGGTGCCAGGCGTGTCCGTGCTGATCTACGACCAGACCTGTGCCGCGGAGAAACGCCGGCGCAGGAAAAAGGGCGAATATCCGGAGGTGGCCAAACGCATGGTCATCAACGACGCCGTCTGCGAAGGCTGCGGCGACTGCGGCGTGCAGTCGAACTGCGTGTCGATCTTGCCGAAAGAGACGGAATTTGGCCGCAAGCGCACCATCGACCAATCCTCGTGCAACAAGGATTACTCGTGCGCCAAGGGTTTCTGCCCCAGCTTCGTCACCGTCGAAGGCGGCAACCTGAAGAAAACCAAGACGGGCGCGGGCAAGGCGGGCGAGACGGACAACTTCGGCCCTCTGCCGGAACCGGTCCTGCCCGGCTGCGACGCACCGTACAATATCCTCATCAACGGCATCGGCGGCACGGGCGTCATCACCGTGGGCGCCCTGATGGGCATGGCGGCCCACCTGGAAGGCAAGGGCGCGTCCGTGCTGGACATGACGGGCATGTCGCAAAAGAACGGTTCCGTCACTTCGCACGTGAAGATCGCCAAGTCCCCCGCGCACATCCGCGCCCAGCGCATCGCCACGGGCGAAGCGGACCTGATTCTGGGCTGCGACATGCTGACGGCCGGCGCGCAGGATGCCGTGTCGAAAATGCGCCCGGGCCGCAGCCTGGCCGTCGTCAACCTGCACGAACAGCCGCCGGGCACGTTTGCGCAGAATGCCGACTGGCAGTATCCGACGGCGGAAGTGCGCCAGCTGATCGAAGAATCCGTGGGTGGCGCGGACGCGGCCGACTTCATCGACGCCACAAAATTAGCCACCGCACTGATGGGCGACTCGATCGCCGCCAACCTGTTCATGCTCGGCTACGCCTGGCAAAAGGGCCGCATTCCCTTGACGGAAGCGGCCTTGCTGCGCGCCATCGAACTGAACGGCGTGGGCATCGAGTCGAACAAGAAGAGTTTCCTGTGGGGCCGCCGCGCCGCCGTCGACGTGCGCCGCGTCACGCAGATCGCCACGCCGTCGCAAGCGATCATCGTGCAGCTGCCGCAAAGCCTCGACAGCGTCATCAAGAAGCGTGTGGAGTTCCTCACTGCATATCAAAATGCCGCATATGCGGATGGTTACTTGACCCTGGTCAAACAGGTGCGCGACCGCGAAAACACCCTGGGACTGGGCCAGAAACTGTCGACGGCTGTCGCCAAGAGCTACTTCAAATTGCTGGCCTACAAGGACGAGTATGAAGTGGCGCGCCTGTACACGGACGGCCGTTTCGTGGAGCAATTGCAGCAGCAGTTCGAGGGCAACTTCTCCGTGAAATTCAACCTGGCGCCACCGCTGTTCGCGAAAAAAGATGCGAAAGGCCACCTGGTGAAAGCGGAGTTCGGCTCCTGGATGTGGCGCGCCTTCAAGCTGCTGGCGAAAGCCAAGGGGCTGCGCGGCGGCACCTTCGACGTCTTCGGTTATACGGCAGAGCGCAAGATGGAACGGGCGCTGATCGTCGAATACCGCGAATTGCTGGCGAGCATGCTGGTCAACCTGACGGCGGACAACCTGGCCACCTGCGTGGAACTGGCATCGCTACCCGAGAAAATCCGCGGCTTCGGCCACGTCAAGGAAGCGGCCGTCACCACGTACCGCAAGGATAAGGCGAGATTGCTGGCGGTGCTGGCGGATGGAAGCAAGCACGCGGCGTAAGCTGGCCAGCTGGGCTTGAAATGACAACGCAGAGCCGAGGCTCTGCGTTTTTTTATCCTGGACAGCGCCCCACCGTCGCCCCCGGCAACAGCACCGGTTGCCAGATTTCCTGCAGCCGTTCCGGCGGTGTGCCGGCCAGCAAGGATTGCAGCATTTCCACCATCTTGGCGCCGGCGCGGCGCAGGTCGGGCTGGTCAATGGTGGTGACGTTGATGCCGATCAAGGTATCTTCCACATTGCCCCAGACGATGACGGAAATCTCTTTGCCAATCTCGATACCCGCATCCATCAGCGCGCGCACCACGCCCACGCCGGACAGGTGGTTGTCGACGATGACGGCCGTCGGGCGCGGCGAGCAAGCCAGCAATTGCTGCATGGCCTGGTAGCCGCTGCGGCGATCAAAAGTATTGTCGAGCAGATAGCGCGGGTCGGCTTGCAAGCCCGCCTGCGCCATGCAGCGGATAAAGCTTTCCTTGCGCTCGAAAGCGAAGTGCAGATCGAGCGGCGCACTCAGCAAGGCGATGCGCTGGTGGCCATGGGCCACCAGGAAAGACACGGCCAGGTCGATGCCCGTGTCGTTGTCGTAGTCAAAATACGCGTACGGCGCGTCGATGCGCGTGCGGCCATTCGCGACAAAGGGAAAACCCACCTTCGTCAGGTAGGCGATACGCTCGTCAACCACCTTGGTGCGGCCCACCACCAGGCCATCGACCTGGCGCCCGCGCACCATGGTTTCATAGGACGGCTGCTCATTCTGCGGCGACACGGGGGCGATGATCAGACTCATCTTCGACGCTTCGACGGCGTCGGACATGCCATTGACCACGGAAAGAAAAACGCTGTCGCCCAGATCGCTGGGCAGCAGGGGATAGATCATGCCGAGCACATTCGTGCGGCCGACCGCCAGGCTGCGCGCAAGGGGGTTGGGCCGGTAGCCGACTTTCTTGGCGGCGGCGAGGACGATTTCACGGGTGCGGGAATTGACTTCCGGATAGCCGTTCAACGCCCTGCTGACTGTCGTTTTCGACATGCCGAGGGCAATTGCGAGGCTCTTGAGATTCATGTTAACTACCTGTCTGTATGGCAAAAGAAACCAACTCTGACCGTCCATTATAGCCCAGAGCGCCAAACAGGCTGTGCATTCGCGTGCACAAATATGGTATAAAAACAACAATATATTGACTATCTAAAAAATAACATTTTAACTGTAACGACTTTCTCCCTCTCCGCACAGCAGCATCGCCGATGGCACAGAAACAATGAACAGAATCGATAGCATGTGCTCACTTCCCTTCCTTTCGGCATGCCGCTTCCGCAACACAGGGCGCACACAATAGCATTATCAAGAAAACATAATTTACTGGAACTGTGCGAGAATTTGTCCTACTCTTGATTCAGGTAAAGGTTACTGCTTGGCATGTTGCGACTGGCGCAGCACATCGGCCCGGGTGGTCCCCTTGCCTGCACGCCTGGACATACTCTCAAAGGTGAACAATGTGGTCACGCTAAGCTCCGTCAACAACTTGCAAGCCTCGCTGGCCACGGCGCAACGCCGGGTCGAACAAGGCCAGAACCAGGTGCAGCGCGACAGCGAACAGCTGGCGCAAAGCCGCCAGTTGCTGGCGCGGGAACAGGAATCGTTGAGCCAGACGCAGCGCAGCAGCCAGCAGGCGCAGGCCGATGCCCAGCCCGCCATCAAGGCGCCGCAGCTGGACCAGGCGATCAAGGTGGCCGTGCCGCCACAAGCGGCCCCCGCCGCACCAAAAAGCACGCCCCAGCTGAATGGCTATGGCCAGACCCTGGGACGTTTGATCGACGTGACGGCGTAAATTTACTGGCTCATTTCTTCTTCCAGCATCGCCAGCCACCACTTCTCCCCCTTCTTCGGCTGCGCCAGGTCGACCGCCTCGCCCATCTGCGGCGTGGCCAGGTGCACGCCCTGCTTCGCCGCCAGTCCCGTGATGCGATCGAACGGTTCGTGCCACGCGTGGAGACCCAGGTCGAACGTGCCGTTATGCACGGGCATGAGCCACTTGCCGCGCAAGTCCAGGTGCGCTTGCAGGGTTTCCTCCGGCTGCATGTGCACGTCCGGCCACAGCTTGTCGTAGGCGCCCGTCTCGATCATGGTCACGTCGAACGGGCCGTACTTGTCGCCGATCTGCCTGAAACCGTCGAAATAGCCGGAGTCGCCGCTGAAAAACACGCGCACGTCCGGTGCGTCGATGACCCACGAGGCCCACAGGGTTTGATTGCTGTCAAACAAGCCGCGTCCCGAGAAATGCTGCGACGGCGTCGCCACCAATTTCACGCCAGCAATGGTCGTGCCTTGCCACCAGTCGAATTGCCGCACCTTGGCCGCCGGCACGCCCCATTCGACCAAGGTGTCGCCCACGCCCAGCGGCGCGACAAAGTGTTCGGTCTTGGCGGCCAGTTGCAGCACGGCCGCATAGTCAAGGTGGTCGTAATGGTTATGCGACAGAATAACGGCCTTGATCGGCGGCAAGTCGGCGATGCTGATGGGCGGCTGGTGGAAACGCTTCGGCCCTGCCCACTGCACCGGCGAGGCGCGCTCGGAAAACACGGGGTCGGTGAGGAAGAATTCACCATTGAGCTTCAGCAACAGGGTCGAATGGCCGAGGCGAAACAGGCTGTTGTCGGGCGCGGCCAGCAGCTGCGCCCGGGTCAGGGCGTGCACGGGCACGGCCGCAGCCGGCACCGTGCTGTCAGGCTTATCAAAGAGAAATGTCCACATCAGCTTGAGCGTTGCCGCCGTGCCCAGCTTGTGCATTGGCACGGGATTGCGGAACTTGCCTTCGAGGCGTTGCGGTGATTCGGTCGGCGCGACGGGCGCGGCGCGCAAGGTGCAAGAACTCATGATGATCAGAACTCCCAAGAATAAGATGCGGTACATATGCAGCCCGGTCAATGAAATACAAGGATTAAATTACACTACACAGTGTAGTTCCTATTTCTGGCAAAGTAAACCAGGAGGTGTAAAATATTGTTTTCAAAGGAGATTTCCCGCCATGGCTTCACCGCAACGCCTCACCGACCGCAAGCGCGTCGCCATCGTCGATGCCGCCATCGCCGAGTTTCGCGAGCACGGTTTTGATGCGACCAGCATGGACAGGATCGCCGCCACGGCCGCCGTTTCCAAGCGTACCGTGTACAACCATTTCCCCAGCAAGGACGAGCTGTTCGCGGAAATCCTGCAGCGCATGTGGGAAAGCAGCATGGCCCAGCCTGCCGTGCCCTATGTGGCCGACCAGCCGCTGCGCCCGCAGGTGCTGGCCCTGGTCGAGCAGAAAATGGACTTGCTGTGCGACCCGGCCTTCATCGACCTGGCGCGCGTGATCTTTGGCGAAACCATCCACTCGCCCGAGCGCGCGCAAGCGATGGTGACGCGCCTGAATGAAAAGGAAACGGGCCTGAATATCTGGATCCGCGCGGCGCAGCAGGACGGGCGCATCAAGGCGGGCGAGACGCTGGAAGTGGCGCACCTCTTGATGTCGCCACTGAAGACGTTTGCCTTCTGGCCGCAGATCACCCTCGGTGAACCGCTACTGAGCCCGGCACGCCGGCGCGAAGTGACGGAACTGGCCGTCGATATCTTCCTGTGCTACTACGGCGTGACAAAACAGACGGCATAAACGGGCGGCAAGTGGGCAGAGATGGTCTGCCAATGCTCGCCCTCGTCGCCGGAATACCAGGCGCCGCCCGTGGTCGACGCCATCAATAAACTGCGCCCATCGTCGGCCAGCGCCAGCCCGTGGCGGTAGACGAGGTCGTAGCAATGCTGCTGCGGCAAGCCCGCGCGCAATACCTCAAACGTTTTCCCGCCGTCGCGCGTGCGCGTCACGGCCAGCGCGCCATCCAAAGGAATGCGCAGCACGTCCGCCTGCGCGGGCACGAACCAGGCCGTGTCGCCATCGCGCGGATGCACGGCCACGGCAAAGCCGAAATGCGACACCGGCGCCGTCGTCACTTCCTGCCAGTGCCAGCCAGCATCTTCCGAACGCCAGATGCCGTTATGGTGCTGGCACCACAGCGCGTCGGGCGTGCCGGCGCTGCGCACGATGCGGTGCGGGTCTTGCACGGCTTCGTTTTCATCGAGTTCGGGCGGCATGTAGTCGGCGCGCATGCCCGTCGCGCTCAAAGCCCAGCTGGCGCCGCCATCAGCCGTTTGCCAGACGCCGCCGCAGGACACGCCCACCAGCACTTTGCTGCTGTCGCGCGGGTCGACGCAGATGCTGTGGATGCCGGGCACGTCGTAGCCGCCGCCAAACCACTGCGCCCGCTGCGGCGCGTTCCACAGGGATTCCACCAGCTGCCAGCTGTCGCCGCGGTCGCTTGAGCGGAACAGGCCGCCAGGCAAGGTGCCCGCCCACAGCACGCCGGGCTGGTCCGCGCCGCCGGCCGCCAGCGACCAGATCTGCCGCAAGGTCCAGTCCACGCTATCGCTGCTGTCTTCCGGCTTCGCGGGATAGGCGGGCACGGCGACTTCCTGCCAGGCGCTGGCGCCCGCGTCGAGTCGGTGCAGCTTGGCGCCGAAATGGCCCAGGTTCAGGGCCGCGTACACGGCGCCGTCGCGGCCGTCGTGCAGCAGCATGGAGACGGGGTCGCCGGCAAACTGCACCAGCGTCAGCTGCCAGGCGCCGGCCGCATCGACATCGAAGCGGAACAGCCCCTTGCGGGTGCCGAGATACGCGCGCTGCGCCATGCCTGGTCCCATGATTAACCTCCAGAAAGTGCCTGCAAGATATACACCTGGCTGTCGGGCCGCAAGACGTCGTCCAGCACGCGCCGCTCGCGGCAGCGGGCGCCGTCGATGAAGATCACCACATTGGGACGCAGCGCACCCTGCTCGTCGAGCACGTAGCCGCGCAGGCGCGGCTGCTGGACAAACGCACTGTCCAGGGCGGCGCGCAGGCGTGGCGCGGCCACGTCCAGCGTGGGGACGTCGACGAAACGCGCCAGTTGTTGGGTAAAATGCAAGTGCGCCATGCTGCCTTCGACGTCATCGGCCTGGACTCATTCTAGTCCGCTTTGCCGGCGATACAATGGCGCATGGCCTAAAATAGGGCCGCGCACACAAGGAGGCCAGGCATGACGATTACCCCGGAAGAACTAGCGGTGCTGATGCAGGAAGTGGAGGTGGCCGATCCCATCGATTTTGCCGACCTGCCCTTCAACGAGCAGGAATTGCGCGGCCTGATCGCCAACCACCTGTGCGAGATGGCCGACGCCATGGAAAGTTTCAGCCCGGAAGACCGCAACCTGGCCTTGCTGGCCGTGGCGGCCAAGCTGGTGCTGGAAAACCTGGTGCTGCACGTGCAGCTGCTGCGCCGCCACGGCTTGCCCGTGAGCGACAGCGTGGACGCGCTGCTGCAGCGGCTCAAGAACCCGGGCCGGTCCTGAGCGCTGCATGGCGGCGACTGGCTACTGCAGGTTGATCGCCGTCAGATAATTGACGATGCCCGCATCGGCGCCAGGTGTAGAACGGATATACAGTACGCCATTGCGCGACAGCGCCAGGGTGCCGCCCAGGCGATACGTCCATGCCAGCTGGCGGCTGGACAGATTGAGCGCATACGTGTGCTTCTCGCCTGCGACGAACAGCAGGTTATTGGTCACGATCAAGTCACCACCGAACGCTTCCTCGCCCACGCTGGCCAGCGGCCAGGTCCATAACACGGCGCCATCGCTGACGTTGCGCGCCTCGAGCACCCGGCCGCTATCGTTGCCCACATAAATCACGCCGCGCGCCACCACCGGCTGCGTGGTGAAGCGCCCGTTGGCCGTCCAGCGCACGGCGCGGCTGGCCGTATCGACCAGGGTCAGGCTGTTGTCGGCCGACTTGCCCGGATACGGCCGCTGGTTCAGCAGCAGCACGGTATTGTCATCGACCAGCACGGGGGCCTGGCGCAAGGCGCTCTTGTTCAAGCCGCCAAGCACCTGGCCTGGCACGGCCACGCTGAAACGCCGCGTACCATCGCCGATATTGAAGGCCGTCAAGGTGCCGGCCGCATGGCTGTAGACCGTGCCCGCATTGACGGCCGGCGTCCATTCATCGACATTGCCCAGTTTGGGCAAATCGAGGCTGCTGGACCAGCGGTTCTGGCCCGTCGTGGCATCCAGGCTGATCACATCATTGTTTCCACCGAGATATGCGTTCCCTGCGAACAAGGTCGGCGCCGTCAGTGGCGACGTGGAAATCATCTGTCCCATGGTATTGGGCTGCTTGACCGTTGCCAGCCTGGCGCCGGTCAAGGCGTCGAAGGTATGGGCATCGCTGATTCCCGCCATCACCAGGCGATTCCCGGACACGCCTGGCGCCCCCAGCGTGCCGGGCAGTTTCAGCTCCGTTTGCCACGCGGCCGCACCGTCCGTTTCCGACAGGGCCGACAGCTTGTAGGTGTAGATGTATTTGAATTTCTCACCGGCATCTGCCACCGAAACTTCTTCATTGAAATACACGAGGCCATTCGCCGTGACCAGTGGACTGAGCCTGCTGCCGGAAATGCCGTCGGCGCCCTTCCACGACCAGCGGCGTGTAAATTTGGCGGTATCGAGCGTCACCGGCACAAAACCCGTATGCGCCGCATTGCCGTTGCTGCCTTCCCAGTCCCCGCCGGACAACTCGCGCAGCGGCGACAGGTTTCCCTTCAGGCCGACGACCGTGATGCTGTAGCTGGCCGTGCGGGGCTGGTAATTCGGCGTGCCGGGAAAAGGATTGACGAAGACGGAAAAATCGACGCTGCCCGTGTACGTGCCTTCCGCCAGGCCAGGCATGACGGCAAAATCCATCAGCCATGACCCGTCGGCCTGCTTGATGGGTTTCGCCCGTTGGAATACCTTGCGGCCGCCTGCCGCCGGCGTTTCCTCCCACAGGGGACGCTGATCCACCACATTGGAATACAGCATGACGGTCGCCTGCACCTTGTCGCAGGTTTCGCCAGGCTGCTGCGTGCAATTGAGATTGACTTGCGACAAGGTCATCGCCTGTTCCGGCTTTTCTCCCGTACCGCCGCAAGCGGATACGGACAAGACACCCAGCGCGGCCAACGGCCATGCAACGGCCCGCAGCCGCGCTCTGAAGAAGTGATTCATTCAAGATCCATGTTGAGGTTTCATTTCCTCCCCAATGGAGGTGTGCTGGAAACCTGGACTGAATGTTATAGCATGAGAAACATTGTTAAAATCTAACAGATACTCACAGCAATGCTTTACTTGCGCACGGCCCGCGCCTGCACGGTAAGGTCGCTTTCGGCCACGGCCACGCAGGGCAGGATGTAGCCATCGAGCCGTTCATCGGGGCTGATGCCGGGCCAGTCCACCGTGTAGCGGATCTTTCCTTCGGGCATGTGACAGATGCACGTGCGGCAAGTGCCGTTGCGGCAGGAACTGAGCAGGCGGATGCCGGCCAGCTCGGCGGCGGCCAGCAGCGTCGTGCCCGCGTCGGCCGGGAATTGCCAGCCTTGCGGGACGATGGTGACGGTAAAGGTGGGAATGGTAAGGGGCGCGCTCATGCGCCCAGTTTAACAGTCCGCCAGGGTGGTCCAGCTAGCGCCCTGCGCATGGCTGCGCAGCACGGCCTCGGCAAAGGCCAGGCCCGCCACGCCATCGGTAACAGTCGGCAGCCAGCGCGCCGCTTCCGGTATCGGCGTCCCCGCTTGCAGGGCCCGGATATGCAAGGCCGCATCCAGGTACAGCTGGGCGAACGCTTCCAGATAACCCTCTGGATGGCCGGCCGGCACGCGCGTGGCGTGGCGCGCGGCGGCGCTGTCGACCCGTCCCGGGCGCAGCAGCTGGCGGTTGCCGCCCTGCGGCGTACACCACAGTGCATTCGGTTGTTCCTGATCGAAGTCCAGCTGCGCCTTGCTGCCGAACAGGCGCAAGCGCACCGTGTTTTCACACCCCGTCGCCACCTGGCTGGCCCACAAGGTGCCCTTGGCTCCGTTGGCGTAGCGCAGCATCACCTGCACGTGGTCGTCCAGGGTGCGATGTGGAACGAAAGTCGACAGCTCCGCCAGCACGGATTGCGGCGTGAGGCCGCTGACGAACTGCGCCAGGTGGTAGGCGTGCAAGCCCACGTCGAGCAGGGTGCCGCCGGGCCCCGCCTTCTGCGGGTCGTTGTGCCAGTTGCACTCGTTCATGCCGCCAGCCGCGATGGCGTCGGCCAGCCAATCCTGCGAGTATTCCACCTGCACGAGGCGCAGCTCGCCGATCTCGCCCGCCTCGACCATGGCTTTCGCGTGGCGCAGCAGCGGGTAGCCGCTGTAGGTATGCGTGAGCGCAAACAGCAGATTCTTGCGCTGCGCCAGCGCCGCCAGCGCCTGTCCCTCCGCCAGAGATATTCCCAGCGGTTTGTCGCAGATCACGTGGATGCCCGCTTCCATGAACGCCGTGGCGACGGGCGCGTGCAAGTGATTCGGCGTGACGATGGCCACGGCCTCGATGCCGTCAGCGCGCGCGGCCTCCGCCTGGGCCATGGCGCGGTAATCGCTGTAGCAGCGGTCCGGCGCCAGGTGCAGCGCGGCGCCGCTGTCGCGCGCACGCTGCGGGTCGGATGACAGGGCGCCCGCCACCAGTTCGTACTGGTCGTCGATGCGCGCCGCGATGCGGTGCACGGCGCCGATGAACGCGCCCTGTCCGCCCCCTACCATGCCCAGTCGTATCCGTCGCTGCATGTTGTCTCCTTAATTCAAGCCTAGCAAGTGATGAATTTGATCCTGGTCCACCGCGCTGCCCGCGAAATCGTCGAACGCGTGCTGCGCCACGTGGATGATGTGCTCGCGGATGAAGCGCGCTCCTTCGGCCGCCCCGTCCTCCGGGTGTTTCAGACAGCATTCCCATTCCAGCACGGCCCAGCCGGGGAAGTCGTACTGCGCCATCTTGGAAAAGATCGCCTTGAAATCGATCTGCCCGTCGCCCAGCGAGCGGAAGCGCCCGGCCCGGTCCTGCCAGTCGCCATAGCCGCCATACACGCCCTGGCGCCCGTTCGGCCGGAATTCCGCGTCCTTGACGTGGAAGGCCTTGATGCGCGCATGATAGATGTCGATGAAGGCAAGATAGTCGAGCTGCTGCAGCACGAAGTGGCTGGGGTCGTACAGAATCGAGGCGCGCGGGTGGTCGTCGACGGCGGCCAGGAAACGCTCGAAGGTCACGCCGTCGTGCAAATCCTCGCCCGGGTGCAATTCATAGCAGACGTCCACGCCGGCCGCGTCGAACGCGTCGAGGATGGGCAGCCAGCGTTTGGCCAGTTCCGCGAACGCCGTTTCCACCAGGCCCGCCGGGCGCTGCGGCCACGGGTACAGATAGGGCCAGGCCAGCGCGCCGGAAAACGTCACGTGCGCCGTGAGACCCAGGCGCTGCGAGGCGGTGGCGGCCCACAGCAGCTGCTGCGTGGCCCAGGCCGTGCGGGCAGCGGGATCGCCGCGCACGTGCTCGGGCGCGAAGCCGTCGAACAGCGCATCGTAGGCGGGATGCACGGCGATCAGCTGGCCCTGCAAGTGCGTCGACAATTCCGTCACCTGCAAGCCGTGGCGCGCCAGCAGGGCTTTCACGTCGTCGCAATACTGCTGGCTGGCAGCCGCCTGCTCCAGGTCGAACAGGCGCGGCGCCGTGGGCAGCTGCAAGCCCTTGTAACCCAGGCCGGCCGCCCATTGCGCCAGGTGCTCGAGCGAGTCGAACGGCGGCGCGTCGCCGAGAAACTGGGCCAGGAAGATGGCCGGGCCCTGGATGGTTTTCATGGGTATCCTGTAAAAATTAACCCTTGAGGCAAAGTGCTGGGGTCGGACCCTCAGGGTCCGACCCCGGATTCTTGCCCTTCGGGTTATGACTTAAATCAAAAAGGCGAGTTCGGAAAGTAAAACTGCTTGGCGTTCTCGCGCGTGATCAGCACCGATGGGATGATGGTGTTGGCCGGCAATTTATCACCTTTCAGGCGCGCTTCCGTCGTCAGCTTGATGGCGTCGTACATGAACTTGGGCGAGTAGGACACGTCGGCGACGATCAGCGGGTCGGAGCCGTCCATGATCTTCTTCACGGCGCCCTTCGCGCCCGCGCCGCCGAACACTTGCTTGATGTCCGTGCGCTTGGCTTGCGCGATGGCCTTCTGCACGCCGATGGCCATGTCGTCATCGGCGGCCCAGACGGCGTCGATGTGCTTGAAGCGGGTCAGGTAATCCTGCATGACCTTGAAGGCGTCGTCGCGGTTCCAGTTGCCGTACTTGGCGTCGAGCACCTTGATCTCGGGATGGCCTTTCATGACGGCAGAAAACGCATCGTAGCGCTCGTTGTCCAAGGTGGTCGGCATGCCGCGCAGCACGACGATATTGCCCTTGCCATTCAAACTCTTCGCCAGGTATTCGGCCGGCAGCTTGCCGAAGGCCGTGTTGTCGCCCGCGATGTAGGCATCCTGCGATTGCGTGTTCGTCAAGCCACGGTCCACCACGGTCACGTACACGCCCTTGTTTTTCACTTGCGCCACGGGTTGCGTCAGCGAGGCCGATTCGATGGGGAAGATCACTAGGGTGTTGATCTTGTTCACCGTCAACATATCCTGTAACTGGTTCGCCTGCTCGGGCGCCGTGGCGGCCGTCTTGACGATGATTTTCAGCCCTGGATGGGCTTTTTCCAGCTCCGCCTTGGCCTGGTTGGCCCACCACACGATGCCCGAGGTAAAACTGTGCGTGGCCGTGGGGATGGCCACGCCGACCACCAATTTCTCTGCCGCCTGCGCCTGCCCCATCGGCAGCGCCCACGCCTGCATCACCAGCACTGCCATCCCTGCTACCCCTGCTACCCGTCTAAAGCTCTTCATGCTGCTCTCCTCCAAGGTTGTGGGCGCCCGGTGGCCGCCCTTTCAGAACGCCGCTGTGTTTTTATTTGCGGCCTCGCTGCAGGAAGGCGACGGCGATGATCACCACGCCTTGCACTGCGGCATTCAGGTAGACACTGATGATGCTGGTCAAATTCAGGATATTGCTGATCACAGACAAGAGAATGGCGCCGATCACGGTGCCGACGATGCGCCCTTCTCCCCCCTTCAGGGCCGTGCCGCCCACGACGACGGCGGCGATGGCTTCGAGTTCCCACAGCAAGCCCGTGGTCGGCGTGGCCGAGCCCAGGCGCGGCACGTACAGCACCGTGGCGATGCCCACGCACACGCCCAGCAGCATATAGGTGGCGATCTTGACTCTGTCGACGTTGATGGCCGCATAGCGCGCCACTTGCTCGTTGGAACCAATCGCCTGCACGTGGCGGCCGAACGTCGTGCGGTTGAGGATGATGGCGCCGGCCGCCGCGACGAACAGAAAGATCCAGATCGGGATCGGCGCGCCCAGTACGCTCGTGTAGTACACGGGGCTGTACAGCTCGGACAGGGTGGCATCCAGGGTCAGCGCGCCGCCGTCGGCCAGGTAAGTGAGCACGGCGCGGAAGATGCCCAGGGTGCCCAGGGTAACGATGAAGGGTTCGATGTTGCCCTTGCTGATCAGTAAGCCGTGCATCAGGCCGAATCCGGCGCCCAGGATCAAGGCCATGGCGATGCCCAGCACCAGCATGGTGATCGGCGCCAGCTCGCCGCCCGCGCCTTGCGCCAGCGCATTCATGAAATAAATCATGCAGCCGGCGATCAGGGCCGCCATGGAGCCGACGGACAGATCGATGCCGCCGGAAATAATGACGAAGGTCATGCCGACGGCGATGATGCCAATAAAAGCCGTGCGCGTGAGCACGTTCATCAGGTTGTCCACGGTGGCGAAGTCGCCATTGAGCAAGGTGCCCGCGATGCACAGAGATAACAGGCCCAGCACGGGGCCAAAGCCCTTGATGCGCGCGCCCAGTCTGGCGATGCTGGCGCCCGGGGCGCCGGTGGAGACAGTGGTGTCAGTGCGTGCCGGTTGCATGGGCAATCAACTCCTCTTCGGTCAGGTGGTCAGCAGACAGGGTGGCTTGCAAGGTGCCGGCGCGCATCACGGCGACCCGGTGGCACAGGCCGATCAATTCGATCAATTCGGATGAAATCACGATCACGGCGCGCCCTTCGGCGGCCAAGCGGTGGATCAAAAAGTAAATGTCGCGCTTGGCGCCCACGTCCACGCCGCGGCTCGGTTCATCGAGCACGACGACGCGCGGGTCCGAATGCAGGTATTTCGCCAGCGCCAGCTTTTGCTGGTTGCCGCCCGACAGCATGCGCGCGCGGCTGTCCAGGTCGCCCGTGCGGATATTGAAGTCCAGCACCGCCTTGGCCAGCGCCGCTTTCTCGCCTGCCACGTCGAGCCACGGCCGCGCATAGCGCTCCATCGTCATCATGGTGAGGTTTTCGCGCAAGCCCAGGTTCACATGCAAGCCTTTTCCCTTGCGGTCTTCGCTCAGATACGTCATGCCGTGCTGCATGGCCTGCTTTGGCGTGCGGATATCCACCGGCTGGCCGTTGAGATGGATCAATCCCGCGCTGCGCGGACGCAAGCCCAGCAGCGCTTCGAACGATTCCGTGCGCCCCGCGCCCACCAGGCCAGCAAAGCCCAGCACTTCGCCGGCGCGCACCTCGAAGGACAAGTCCCTGGACCAACCCGGCACCGTCAGCCCCTCGACTTTCAGCAACACAGGAGCTTCTTTCGCCAGCGCCGCTTTCGCCGGGAACATGTCGGACAATTCGCGCCCCACCATCAGGTTCGCCATCTGCTGGCGCGTGAGGCTGGCCGTCGGCTCGCGCGTGACGAAACGCCCGTCGCGCATGACGATGACCTCGTCCGTGTTGCGTTCCACTTCGTCGAGCTTGTGGGAAATGTAGAGAATCGTCACGCCGTCCGCCTTCAGCTGGGCCATGACGGCGAACAAACGCTGGGTTTCCGACGACGTCAGGGTGGCAGTCGGCTCATCCATGATCAAAAAGCGGGCGCGGCGCGACAGGGCCTTGGCGATTTCCACCAGCTGTTTCTCGGCAACGATGAGGTCGCGGATTTTGCTGTCCGGCGACACGTCCAGCCCCACCTGTTTCAGGTAGCGCGACGCTTCCTCGCGCATCGCGGCCTCGTCCAGCAGCCAGCCACGCGTCTGCTCGTGGCCGAGGAACATGTTTTGCGCCACCGTCAGGTGCTCGGCCAGGTTGAATTCCTGGTGGATCAGCACGATTCCGGCGGACTCCGCCGCGCGCGAGCTGGCGAAATGCCGGGGCTGGCCATCGATCAGCAACTGCCCTTCGCTCACGCTCTCGTAGCCGGCGAGGATTTTCATCAGGGTCGACTTGCCGGCGCCGTTTTCGCCCAGCAAGCCATACACGCGCCCCGGCACCAGGGTAAAACTGACGCCATGCAGGACGCGCACGGGCCCGAAATCCTTGCAGACCCCCTCGAAACCGACGGCAACGCTCACTATGCACTCCCTCGCAAAATCAAATGATGGTCGAGCAGCACGCCCGGCACCTGCGCCGCCGGGTCCGCCAAGCGCTGCAGCAACAGTCGCGCCGCCGTCTCGCCCAGTTCGCGCATCGGCTGCGCGATGGTGGTCAAACCCGGGTCGATCTGCGCGGCGATGGCGATATCGTCGAAGCCGATCACGGCCACATCCTCGGGCACGCGTTTTTTCAGCTGGCGCAGCGCGCTCAAGACGCCGATGGCCAGGGTGTCGGAGACGGCAAAGATAGCCGTCGGTGCATCGGGCTGCGCCATCATGCGCAACGTGGCGGCCGTGCCCGCTTCATAGTCGAGGCATTGCACCGTGTGCACCCACTGCGGCTGCACGGGCAAGCCGGCGGCGGCCAGGGTGTCCAGATAGCCTTGCTGGCGTTGCCGCGCGTACAGATAGCGTTCATCCGAGTTGATCAGGCCGATGCGCGTATGGCCGCGCGCCAGCAGATGCGCGACGGCGTCGGAGGCGGCGCGGTGGTTGTCGATGCCGACATAGGGCACGGCCACGGCGGGGTCGAATTCGCAGCACGCCACCCACGGCAGGCTGACGGATTCATGCGACAGGGCGTGCTGCACCGTGTCCGGGTCGAGGCAGATGGCGCCGTCGGCGCGGTGCATGCGCAGCAAGTCGAAATAGGAACGCTCGCGGCCCGCGTCGGCGCCCGTGTCGCACAGCAATACAAAGTAGCCGTGTTCGCGCGCCACCGTATCGATACCGCGCACGATCTGCGCATAGAAGGGGTTTCCCACGTCGGGCACCATGGTCAGCAGCATGCGGCTCTCGGCCGTGCGCAGGCTGCGTGCCAGGTGGTTCATGCGGTAGCCGAGCGCGGCCACGGACGCGAGCACCTTGGCGCGCGTGGGCGCCCGCACGCCTGCCTGCTCGTTCATCACGCGCGACACGGTGGCCACCGACACGCCCGCATGCGCGGCGACAGCGCTGATGGAGACGGTTTCTGGCGGCAAGGAGGCTGGAACGGCTGGCGGCATGGGGCTTTTCACATAAATGTAATCGATTACATTTATAGGCCAGTACGCCGCCTGATGCAAACATTATCGATGCTGCAATGCGGGAAAATGGACCGTGCAAGCCGCCGGCAATAGGCATTTGCCGGGGCTGGGCGGGCCAGTGTTGCGTGGCAAAATGGCTTATCAGGGAGAAATGGGCACCGACAATATCCGCTCGGTACCCAAGCCATGACCCAACGACATGGATCCGTGGCGACTTGCCTGGATCCGTTGAGCCGTGGAGACTTACCAGTCCTTGTCGCCAGCCTCTGCAGCGGCATTTTTGGCAGCCGCAGGTGCATTACGCTTCGCTTCGGCTTTCACCGGCGCCACCGCAGGCTCCGGCTTGACGATGGTTTTCTCCGCAGGTGCCGCTTCCCGCACCTGCAGCGCGCCAGCCGCGATGCCGTCGAGCTTGATCTTGACGTTTTCCAGGACGCCATACGACAGCTTCGGCGTCACGCGCTCGATACGTACCTCGCAGCACAGTTTTTCCATATTGCCCAGTGACTGGCCGGTCTGCGGATCCTTGATCTCCTTGCCTTGCTGATACACACGATAGCGGCCGTTTTCCACCACGGCGTTGCCGCCCTGGCTCAACACAACGTTGTCGCCATCGCGCTCGACGATGGAAATGGGGAAAGTGCGCAGCAGGATAGCCTCGGTCGCCTGTTTGACGATCGCTGTTTGCATGTTCTGCAGCGTCTGGCTCTCATTGAAGTTACTGCCCAGAGTCGTGGCGGCAATCGCTGGCGGTTCGCCGCGCAGGGTGGTCGATTGCAGGATCTGCCGCGTAGCCAGATTGATCATGCGTTGCGAGACCGACCAGGCACCGGCATAGGATACCAGTTCGCGGTCCGAGGTCTGCAGCTTGCGTGCATGACGCTGGTAAGCGAATTCATTGACCACGCCGACCCACACCAGATCCGCGCTCAGCGCCTGTCCCAGCTTGGCAAGGTCGCTACTCGGGGAATTCCCTGAAGTAATCATATTCAATTCATCCTGCAACTCGCCCTCGAACTGGCGATCCAGCACGGTAAAGCGGCCCGTTTGCGACAAGGCATCAATGATCTGCTGGCGTATTGGCGCGAGCACGTCCTGCGCCGGCACCGCGCGCCCGCCAATGTTGAAGCTGGCTTGCTCGCTGCGCAACGGCGCCACGACGATCTTGATCTTGCCGCTATCGGCTGGCGCCTTGAACTTGGCAATGCGCGCTTCGATCTCCACCTTGTACAGACCGCCCTTGGAAAACGGCGATGCCACATCGACCACCTTGAACGAGGACACCACGCCCTTCGATTGACTGATGATCTGCTCGGCAAAGGCCTGACCCTGCATGGTCGCCTTCATGCTGGCGCTACCTGAACCGGCCGTCGAATCGACATCGAGCGTTGCCGTCACCTGCTCAAACATGCTCGCATTGCTTGAACTGGCTTGCACCGTAGCGCCATTGACTTGCATGATGGCCAGCTTGAGCGCGTCATTGAGCGCGGCACCGGGCGAAATGCCGCTGCCAGTTGCCGTCGTAGTGACTTGTTCGACCTGTCCGACGTCAGGTGTCTGCGTCAGATTAGGTGCGCTTGACGCAACAGGCGGCTGCGCAGCTTTCTCGCCGCAAGCAGCCAGGCCCAAGGCAATACTCAGCAGTATGGCTGGCATACCGGATTTCATTGTGATCTTCATAGGCAATTCCATTGTCCCAAAAAAAAAGGGCGAACCAGTCGCCCTGCTATCTTTCCTGCTCCGTTTTTGAATTACAGCAATGCAGTAGCGTCGCTGGCTTCCTTTGGCAGCGGAATATTATTGTTCTTGGCAAAATCGATCGCCACTTTCAAAGTACTGCCGACGGCCTTGATCGACGACGGCAGGTTTTGCGCGATAAACAGGGCCGAATTGGCCGATGCGCCCAGGGCGGTGACCGATGGCTTGAAGCTGCCGACATCCTTGCTCATGCCGACGTACTGGATCACGCCTTTCGACAGATCGATCAAGCCTTCGGTGAAGCGCTGCTTGCTCGCATCATCCATGGCTACTTTCTTGCCCTTCATTTGCTCTTCCAGCAGTTTGCTGTTTTCGCTTTGCATCTTGCTCGCACCCTGCAGGCTATCCTTGGTGGCGCCTTCGGTCAGGTTCTGCGCTTCCAGGGCGGCCTTGTCCGACTGTTCCTTCAAACCAAACGCGGCCAGCATGGTCGCATCGGCTTTCATGACGCTTTGCGTGCCGCCGACATATTTCTTGACGATCTGCTCGGCTGTCACCCCTTTGCCGCCGCCCAGCGCACCGGACAGGCTACCGAATTGAGCCGATGCCAGGCTCGAAACTGCCAACAGGGTCGCACCCAACAATGCGGAAATACGGATATGCTTCATGACTTGCCTTTTTATAAAAAGAATGGGAAACAGTCGAGGAAATGGAAGATGCGGGCGTTCGACCTGCCGCCCGCACCGGTATGTCAATACACGCCAGCAGCGCTCAAGCGGCTGATAATTTCCTTTGCCGCCAGTGCGGAAGCGTCCTTCAAGGCCTTGGTCTGGGCTGTCGCATTGTCCGCACCGAGGCCAAAATACTGTACCGGTGGCACGGCCGCCACTTCACGTGGCAATGCGCTACGCAAATCGAGTACGCGGCCGGTGACCGATACCACGACGCGCTGCAAGCCGGTCGCTTCATCGGTCGCGGCAGGATTGACGTCAAAGGTGGCTAATGCCAGCAAGGGCACATTCGCCTTGCGCAAGGCGGCAACGATGGAGCGCAAGGTCGCGGGCGCCAAATCATTGCCTTTGGAAAAATCTTTATTCACGGATGGAATGTCCTTGTCACCGAGTACGAACTCAGGATCGGCGACCAGGTACCCCGCTTGCGAAAACACGCTCGTCACGGCCGTCTTCTGGTTGGCCAGAGAAAACACGCGGTAATCGGTTTCATCTGCCTTGCGCACGGTGCTGCCGCCCGTTTCGACCTTGATAGTCTGCTTGAGGGCAACGTTTTCATTCCGGCGCACGGTGGCACTGGTGGCGATGGCCCCGCCGCTCAGCGATTCGCCTTCGCGGCCATTCACGCTGCCAGTCGTTTTCGCGCTGCCGTCAAGGGTCAACTCGGCACGCTTGACGACACGCTCATCAAATGCCTTGACGCTGGCCACTTCGCGGCCGACAAAAACATATACCATCTGCGATTTTTCCCCGTTCGATACCCGACCGGTGGCACTGGCGCCTTTCAGGGTATTTCTCAGTTTCGCCACATTGAGTTCAGCACGCACTGCCACCGAATATTTACGCAGGCTGGTCTGATCCTGCTCATTCAGGACTACAGTACTGAGCAAGAATTTATCCAGATTGGCTTCAATTTTTCCCTGGATCGCTTCAAAGTTTTCCGATTCCGCTTCGCCGCTTTCAGCGAAATAGCGTTCTATCGCCGCCATTTGCGCCTTTTGATAAGCCATTTCCTTGTCGGCATCCGTCAACACGGCGGCATACTTCACCGTCGCCGCGCCTTTTATTTGAATAACCTGGGAAAAGCAAGAGCCTGCCAGAAACAAACCCAGGAAAAACAACATCAATTTTTTCATCTATTTACTCGCCTTTAGTATTACCCGAGTTGCCTCGAGTTGCTTCCCAATATCCTTGGCTCCTGCCGCGGTTTGTATCCATTTCATGTCGCCGCCTTCAAACGCGGCGGTCAGCTTTAAAAACAAACCACGCAAGGCATCCTGATAGGCGGCAAAATCGTCGGAGCCGATGCGGCCGACAGGAACAATTGCTGTTTCGCCATTTTTCAAGTCTGTATTCAGAAAATCGGAATTGAGCAACGGTTCAGAAAACTGAACGTGCGCATATGCACCGTAAACATACGATATAGCGACAGCCGTTTCCGCCGTTTTAATTTTGGCGAACTTATTCAGTGCGATATCAAAAACATAATCACCCTCACCTACTTTCAGATCGACATCATCACCATTCTCGAGTCGCAGCGACATGCGTCCCAAAGCATCACCCGCCTTGGTAGGCAATAGCGGTATGCCGGCCTTGGCGGACAGCACCGAAGCAAAAGCATCGACCACCATGCTTTCCATGAGTTGTGGCTGAGTGCGAAGTACCTCAGGCATGGCCGCCAACGCTTCAGGCGCCACCTTGGCACGCCGGATCTGGATCGTACGCTGGCCTGGCGTCGGCAAGGTCGCGTGCGACAGGCGTTCCAGATATTGCGTCACCAGGCCCTTGCCTTCCTCCTTTAACAACAACTGTTCGATGAATCCGCTGATACGTGCCGCATCGGGCGCACTCGACGTGGCATCAAACAAGGCGGCATTGACGGGATAGCTGCGCACCACGGTCTTACTCTTGTAATCAAATATCAGGGCATCGCCACGTAAATTGACAAAGGTTTTGTAATAACTGCCAAAATTTTCCGTCAATACCGTTTCACCGGTCAGTACCAGCACCGTAATCAATGCCTGATCACTTTTTCTGAGATTGACGAGAGAGGAAGATGGCAACAGGCTGAAGGCAGGATTGACCACCTGGCCACTCCGATCGTGAATAATACGCGAAAGGTTCTGGCCTGAATGTTCAGCACGCAGGCGCCTATATACTTGATGGGAATATGGAAAACGCACGCCGGCCGTGGCGGAATCACCGGAAAATGCAAATCCGGCTACCGCTATATCAGCGGCAGAGGCTGGGAACGCAAGCAGGAAAAAAATCAGTTGAAATGACAGAACTGCAGATATCTTGGATTTCGACCACACGAACCAACCTCTATTGCCTCATGGAAATAGCATAAATTGTAACTTATTTCGCATCAAGCAATCAAAAGTATTTTTTCAGTTTATTACGTTTGTTGTAAATTTCGATGTTCCGTGATGTACTAAGAGTAAGCCAGAGCACATCTCTGGCTATTTTTTTGAAAGCAGTGCCATAACTAGCCACACCGCCTTCCATCAATTTCTCATCATCGCGCAAAACGTTTCCGGATTGCCGTCAAGAATGACGCCGCTGGGCCAGCGGTGGCTGCGCTGCTGGGCGCGCAACAGCGAGGCGGCCAGGGCCGAGTCGCCGTCGACGGCATACACGAAGACGGGCATGTTCAGGCTGGCCGCATCGGCCAGCAGATTCGGATTGGCGTCCAGGCTGCGCGCATCCACGTGCACGCCCGTGGGCATGCCGATCTGCTGCTGCACGCGCTGCAGCCACGGCTTGTCCAGCTTGGGCGGGCGGGCGTTTCTCGCGATATAGCGGCTGACCCGGTTGGCCCCGGCCGCCTGCGCATTGCGCGCGTCAAACACGAGCAGACCCAGGTAGCCCTGCGGATCGGCGCGGCGCGCGCAAGCGAGGTTGTTCGGCACACCCGAGGTCAAAAACCAGTTGCCGTGCTTGATGTTCGCGCGCAATTGCCCCACCAGGGTGGCGATCGGCGCGCACGACGGCACGACATCCTTGATTTCCGCATTCAGGGTCTTGGCCGGGAATGCGGTGGCCAGGTCGGCCACATCGCTGACAAAGGGCGGCGTTTCCGGCGTGGCCACGCCACGGTTCTTCATGCTGGCGGCGCGCCAGTCGTCGGCCGTCAATTGTTTCACCGTGCGGGGCGATCCCGTGTCGACGACCCGGCCCGTGAGCAGGTCGTGGTGCACCACCCAGCTGCCGTCACCGAGCAGCTGCAAATCCGTCTCGACGCCGTCCCAGGTGCCGAAATACGTGTTGCGCAGCGCGCTCAGCGAGTTTTCCGGCGCATTGCCGGCGCCACGGTGGGCATGCACCTTCATGCCCAGGCAGTCGGCCAGCACGGCCGTGCTGGCCATGCACAGCAGCAAGGCCAGGGCGGCCGCCTTATTTCTCTTTCGGGTGATAACCATATTCGAGTCCCTGCAAAATATTGATGCGGATCGCTTCGTTGACGGGGTAGCTGTAGCCCTGCCCCACCGCCACGACGTGCGTGATATTGGCCAGCAAGCCCTTGCCGGCGATTTGCCAGCGCGTGCTGTCGCCGTCGGCCTGGCGGTTCCAGTCCAGCATTTGGCGGAACAGCTCGCTCTTCGTGACATTGTTGTCCGACAGGGTAAACATACCCCAGGTGCCCAGGAAGGCGCCGGCCAGCACGCCCGTGGCGATCCAGGCGGAACGGCGGCTCAGCTGGCCATCGGCGCCCGCCTGCTCGCCCCGGCGCGCCGCCAGCACCAGCAAGCCCACCGTGGCGATCAGGTACAGCAGCTTCGAGAAGTGGCCGATGGCGCCCAAGAGCGAGAAGAACAGGGCGACGGGCGGCACGATGGCTGCGCGCGCCGCTTCCTTGCCCTCAGCATAGTACTTGCCGCCCACCTCGAAGTCGCTGCGGCTGGCACGGTACTCCACCAGCTTTTCCGCCGTCTGGCGCGCGGCGAACTGGTCGAACAAGCGGCTGAATTCGGCCGGGCTCGCATACGCGTCCTGCACCACGGCGCCCTTGGGCAGGCGCAAGCCCTTGCTCGCTTCGCTGCCGTCGCCGCCGTCCGGCCCGTCGCGCAGCACGGCCTGGATGCCGGGACGCGCCACGAAGGCGGGGAAGGACAAGCCCGGCGGAATGCGGTCGCCCTTGATATTCAAGCCCTTGCCGGCCGCTTCCGACGCATAGCGGCGCTTGACGGCGGCGCGGAAGCTCAATTGATCGGCCGGATGCCAGTTGGCCGCCACGGGCACTTTCTTGCGCACATTGTTGACCACGGCCGCCTTGCGCCGCGCCGGCACGGAATGCGGCTGCCAGCCGTGGCGCGACAGGCTTTGCCGGTAATCGTTCCACGCCGATTCCTGCTGCTGGCGCAAGCCCGCATCGTCGTCGGGAATGATACCCGAATACAATTTCCACTTATCGTGCACCTCGCCAATCGCCTGCTGGTACTTCTCATAGTAACCGGCCGCGCCGCCGGCGATCTTGCGGACGTTGAAATTGATCAACTGTTCCTTGGCCGGCTCCATGCGCTCGTCGAGATGACCGACCGAGACGGCCAGGAACGGGAACAGCGCGAGGAAGGCCTTGCCTTCGGGCTTGGCGAACAAGGTGGCATCATCGACCAGGCCCTGCAATTGCAGGCTGCCGCCCACCAGCGAGCGCTGCATCAGGGTGGTGTTGAAGGCCAGGCGGCGAAATTGCGCATCGCGCGTTTCCACCAGCACCGTGACCGTGGTCTTCAAAATACCGAACACGACCGCGGCCGTGGCGACGCAGCAGAAGATGATCTTTTTCCAGCCGGGGCCGCTGCCATTGTTCTTCAGCCGGCGGCGCCACATCAGCTGCAGCACCACCAGCGCGGCGGCGATGCCCGACAGGCTGCGGCCATAGAATTCCACGCCTTCCACGTCGTGCGGCTTGACGTCGCCGCCCACCACGTCGAGCAAACGGGCATTGAAGCCCAGCTCGAAGCACAGGTACATAATCGTCAGGACGATCAGGATCAGGGTCTGCCGGATTTGCAGACTGCGCAAGCTCGCGGCCATCTTATTTCCTCAAATCGATGACGACGGGCTTGATCTCTTCAGCCTGGAAGATCATCGGCGCGGCAGGGGCAGCCGCCGCGCTGCGCGCTGCAGGCAGGCTGATGGCGGCGGGCGCCGCCTTGGCCTGGCTTTCCTGGCGGCGCGGCTTGGCGCTGGCGCGGCTGCCCGCTTTCGGCGCGGCGGCAGGGGCCGATGCCGGGGCCGGAGGAGCCGGGATCACGCGCCCGCTGCCGTCGCCAGCCGGCAAAGTCGTCATGACGGGACCCGTGGCGCGCAAGCCGTCATCGGCAAACGGCTGCGCGCGCGTATCGACGCCGGGCGGCACGGCCACGCTGGCGTTGAGCAGGCGGTTGTCCGTGTAGATCATGCGCGACAGACGGTTGTAGTTGGGGAAGTCGATATTGAGCGATTTCGCATCGGCCGCCAGCTCCACGCGGGGACGGTCCTTGCAATTGCCGACCGTCCACTGCAACACGTCCGTGCCCTGGAAAGCCAGCACTTCATAGCGGTAGGCGCAGCCGCGCTCCTGGGTTTCCACGATCACCACGGTGCGCTCGCCCACGTTTTCCACGCGCGCCACGCGGGCCGTCATCGCATTGGCCAGCGGCACGACGCGAAACGCCTGCGACAGCTTGATCGAATACTTGCCCTGCGGATCCTTGCGCAAGGTGCCTTCCGTGCCGTCGCGCAAGCGGAAGGTGGACAGCGGCGTGCCGAACAGCTCGGCCGTATCGAGGCCCATCATGACGCCGCCACGGCCATTCGGCGTCATGGCGCAGCCCGTCAACAGGACGCCGGCGGCCACACCCATGGCCAATTTGCGCCAGTGCGCGGATGCAAAATTCTTATACATTGTCATGCTCGATAACTTTCTCTTATTTCAGGATTCAGGGATTGATGACGGCCAGCGGATTGCCGGGGCCTGGTGGCGGCAAGACTTTCTGGCGGTTGCGCGACAGCACGGTGAAGGCGCCCAGGGTGTCCGGTCCGGCGACGATTTCCAGCTGCTCGCGCTGCAGCCATGCGCGGATCTCCGCCTCCGTCGCCTCGGCGCGGAACAGCACGCGGAAGCGCACGCCCGTCTCGACGCCGCTGCCGCCGTTGCGGAATTCCGCATTGCCGACGACTGCCTGATCTTTCGGCAGGAACAGCCACGCCGATTGCACCACCATCATGCTGGCGGCCACGGCCGTGACAATTTTCAGCCAGCGGTTCGCATTGGCCGCCTTGACTGGCGTCAACTGTGGCGCGGCGGCATCGGCCGGGGCGATCTGCAACTGCTGCAGCCCCTGGCGCAGCAATTGCCGGTACGCCACGCGGCCATCCTTGCCCAGTTCGCTAGACAGCGGCGTGCCCGTCAGCGCATAGCCGTCGCCAGGCAAGGCCACACGGGCGATCACGCCCGGCGCCGCTGGGGCGCCGTTCGCGCGGCCAGGCGTTTCCAGCCAACGCGCCGCCTGCAGGCGCTCCTGGCTGAACACGCCCAGGCAGGCGCCCAGGTCCGTCACGGCCAGGATCACGGGCATGTCGCACAACACCAGGCCCGCGCGCGGGTCGGCGGGCGCGTCGCGCTCCTCGACCACGAGGCCGCAGGCATCCGCATACGCGGTGTCGGGCGTGACCAGCCAGCCGCGCCAGCGCTGCCGCGCGCTGTCCCAGGCATCGAGCAGCACGGCGCCAAAGCCGGGACAGCGCGCCAGCAGGTGGATCTGTCCGCCCGCGATGGGCCGCGCGGCTAGCGGCGCCGCGTCGCTGCGGCGCGCAAAGCGTTCCATCAAGTGCTCCGGCACGGCAATGCCGCGCCAGTCGGGGGTCTCGCCTGCCACGTCCGACGCCAGCAATTCGGCGGAAGACGGGGGCGACGGCAGGCGCGCGGCAACGATGGCCAGCGAGGGCGTCAATGCAGTCATGCCGGTGGCCTTTCATCAGGGTTCGGTTGGGTGGACGCGGGGTCCATGTGCAGGGATAACGCGGCCACGCACAAGATATCCAAAACTATTTGCGCCGCCTGCATGTCGCGCGCGGTCAGCGCATCGCCCACGCGCAGCTTGAGCAGGGTCAAGACCCAGCTGCCGAGCAAGGTGGCGCGGTGGGCCGGCTCGACGATCTGCCGTCCCGCGCTGGCGGGATCGCCCTTCTGCCGGTGCACGAGGCCTAATTTTCCGCCGTGGTAATGCGCGGAAGCGATCTGTTCTGCCAGTTCCTTGACGGGCATGCCGCCGCAGCCGCAATGGCGCAGCAACAAGATCAAATCGCGGGGCAAGGTGGCGATGAACACGTCGGCCGCTTCGCGCACTTGCTGCGGCGTGAGCCGGTAGTCGCGCAGCGGCGCGGCATAGGCGTCGGGCGCCTGCAAGTCGCAGCCCTCCTGCGCATAGGCATCTTCATCATCGCGCTGCTTGCGCAGCTGGTCGATGATGAAGCGCTTGAAGTACAGGTACAAGGCACCGACGTGGTGGGGCGCGGCGTCACTGTCGCCGTGCAAGACTTTCTCAATGAAAAACTGGTGGCGCAAGTCGGCCAGCGAATCGCCGAGTGAGGCCGCTTCGCGCGGGCGGCACGGCGTCAGCGCGGCGATGACGCGCTGGTAAAACTCGCCCAGTTCGCCTTGTGTCAGCCGCTGGCGGCGCGTCCAGAAGTCATGAATGCGTTCAAATTGTTCCGATTGCACAGCCGGTCCGATCGTGTGTTGGGCGGCACGCGCCACTGGCCGGCGGCGATGCGCACCGTGCGCTGGCCAGACAAGAGAAACTTGTCAGTAAGGTAAAATGCATTTAAGCAATTTTCTCATATCACAGTAAAAATCGCTAACTTTTGTTACTTTCACGACAATCCCCGAGACCCTGATGCAACGCCTGATTCCCCTGTTTTTCAGCCTGTTCTTTTTAATGCTCAGCAACGCCGCACACGCCGCCGCGCCAGCGGCTCCCGGCAAGCGCATCGCCCTCGTGATCGGCAATGCGGCCTATCCGCAGCCGTTGCTCAACCCCGTGAACGATGCGCGCGCCATGGCCGAGCGCCTGCGCCGCCTGGGCTTTGAAGTGCTGTTGCGCACGGATATCAATGCGGCGCAGCTGCAAAAGGCGTCAGCCGAGTTTTCCACGCTGGCGCGCGGCGCCGATATCGCCCTCGTGTTTTACGCGGGCCACGGCGCGCAGGCGGGCGAAGCCAATTATGTGTTGCCGCTGGGCGCGAACATGAATGCGCTCAGCGCCGCGGCCATCGCCGCGCAGGGCGTGTCCGTGTCCAGCCTGGCGGGCGATCTGCAGCGCACGGGCGCGCGCGGCGCCGTGCTGATCCTCGACGCTTGCCGGCAGGAATATACGCGCGGCGGCGCCGTGATGGTGCCCGGCGGCGGCAATGCGGCCAGCCACGGCTTTGCCGACACGCAAGCGCCACGCGGCGTGGTGATCGCTTATTCGGCGGGACCGGGCGCCCTGGCGCGTGATTTCTGGTCGCCCGATTCGCGCAACAGCCCGTATACCAGCGCCCTGCTCGACGCGCTCGACGCCCCGGGTCTGCCGATGAGCGATGTGTTTTCGCAAGTGGCGGCCCGGGTGGCGGCCATGACGCACGACGTGCAAAAACCACGCGTATCGTTCGGCGAAACGTCGGCGCGCCTGGTGCTGAACATGGGCAGCGGCAAGGGCGTCAGCCCACCGTCGCCGGGCGTGCTGGCATCGGGCAACAACGGCATGCGCGCGCCTGCCCCAGCGGTGGAAAAGCCGGCCGCGCCGGGCGCCAAAGTGTGGCCCGGCAATGTGCTGCAAGACATCAACTATGAAATCCGCATGCAGATCGCGGCCCGCCCGTTTCCCCGCCAGCAGCTGGAAAAGCGCGCGCGCGGCGGCGATCTGGTGGCGCAGACGGCCCTCGGCTATGGCATCGGCGGCGGCGACGCGGGTGTGAAACAACCGAAGGCGGGCATGCAGTGGCTGGAAAACGCGGCCGCCAAGGATTTCCCGATTGCCCAGACCTATCTGGCGGAATTACTGATGGTCAAGGGCGACCCGGCGTCGCTGAAACGGGCGGGCGTGCTGCTGGACGCCGCCTCGCAAGCCGGCTACAGCCCCGCCCACGCCTACAAATTCGACCTGGCGCGGCGCACGGGCGCGCCGCCGCAGGATGCGGCACGGCATTTGCAGGACGCCTTCATGGGCTTGATGAAGGATTACCAGGGCGCCGCCAAAGACCTGATGCAGCCGCCCAAAAAATAATTTCAAATAATTTTAGATTTCCCTGAACTGCCCCCGTTATCCGTGGGTACATGCAATACAGCATGACAGTGACCAGGGAAATCTTATGCACACATCCAGCCCGGCAGCAACCATTACCACCGGCCAACGGGGCCGCATCCTCGCCTACCAGCCGAGCGGACAGGGTTCCGTCAGCGTAGCCGGCATTCAACATGCCTTCGACGTCGCCACGCACTGGCGCTCGGACGTGGCGCCCGCCATCAACGCCGTCGTCGACGTGCGCTTCGACGACGCTGGCGGCCTCGCCACCGTCACGGCCATTCCCGCCCAGCAACTGGCGCAGGAAGACATGGCCGGCGCCGCCAAGCTGGCGCGCGACAAGGGCCAGCAACTGTGGGGCAAGGCCGTGTCCGCCCTGGGCATCCAGGTGCTGGCCAGCCTGGGTGTGCTGATCGCCGGCGCCTTCATCTTCAACACCATCGGCATCCGCCTGTTCGCCTCCGTGTCACGCACGTATTGGCAACTGCTGGGCCTGTCCGCGGACAGCCTGGAAAGCTTTGCCCGCGATGGCGGCGGCGGTTTTACCTCGGCACAATGCTTCTTCCTGCTGACCATTGCCGCCTGCTGCGCCACCATGGCCAGCAGCCACCCGAAAGCGGCGCTGGGCAAGTGCGCGCCGCTGCTGTTCATCGTCATCCACAGCAGCTTGCTGTTCTTCAAGATCAAGGGCGCCGTCAGCGACGCGGGCAACGCCATGGGCGGCATCATGGGCAGCCGCGCGGCCCGCATGGCCGAGCAGATGGCCAGCGAAATGCTGGGCCAGGTCTGGCAAGGGCTCTCGTTCGGCATCGGCTTTTACCTGGTGCTGGCATCTTCCATCGTCCTGGCCGCTTACGGCCTTGGCGAATACAAACGCAAAACCGTCGGCTAAGTCACCTCACACATTCACTGAAGGAAATATCATGCAACGTACCCTCCCCGCCCTGCTCGCCATCACCGTGCTCCTGTCCGCCTGCGGCAAGAACGACACCGCCACATCGGCCGCCTCCGCCCCCGTCGCCGCGAATGTCGCCGAGCTGGCCGCCAAGGCGCAAGTAAAGGCGGCGGCCGCCAGCCTGCCGCAAGCGGACCCGGCCACGCCAGCGGCCAGCTATGTCGACATCACGAGCGGCAACCAGTTGATGTACAGCTACATCGCCCTGTCCGGCGTGCCGCCCGACTATGCGGCCGTGGCGCAGCGTGTCTCGCGCGAATATGCGGGCAGCAACGACGCCTTCCGCAAGCAGGAAGTGCTCGACGCGCTGAAACCGCAGATCGACGCCAAGGTCAATGAAGCCAAGACGAAACGCTACCTGCGCTACCAGATCAACGGCCAGGGCGCGCTGTCGCCGTACGTCATGGACAAGGCCGCCTTCCCCGCCAAGTTCGCCGAAGCGGGCACGTATTACTACATGTACGACAATGGCGACTACAAGCTGGCCTTCACGAATGGCGACGGTTATTCCTTGCTGAAAGTGGACCAGGACGCGGCGCGTAAGATCGAGGCGGCGCGCAGCGGCTACAAGGATTTCGCCATCGTCGTGTACGCCTACGCGCAGGAAGCGGACATGGCCAGCAACCAGGTCAAGGCGCAAATCGTCAAGGTGGCGATCAAGCTGAACGGGCAGGAAATTCCCGTCAACCAGGCGCAGTAGAACGGGCTCGGTTACACTGTTCGCCACATTGCATCGGGATCGACACATGGGCGAACAGACACTGGCGGAACAACAGCTGGCCAAGGGCCGGCAACTGCAGCGGCAAGGCAAGCTGATCGAGGCGATCAACGCCTACCAGGCGGCCTTCAAACAGGACCCGGCCCTGGCCGAAGCGCAGCATTTCCAGGGCCTGGCGATGCTGGAGCTGGGCCAGGGTGCCCTCGGCCTGGGCCTGTTAAAACTGTCGCTCAGGCAGCAGCCGGAGAACCCTCTGTTCCACTACAACCTCGGCAACGTGCTGCGCGGTACGGACAGCGAAGCGGCGCTGGCCAGCTACGCCACGGCGGCGCGGCTGGCGCCGCACGAACACGATTTCGCCATCAGCCATGCCGAATTGCTGATGGGAAAACAGCGGCTGATGGAGACCATCGCCGAACTGGAACGGGCCCACGCCCTGCGCCCGCAGCGCTGGCAAACCCTGCAAGGCCTGGCCGAACTGTATTACCGCACGGGACAGCGGGATCTGGCGCTGGCCCGCTATGCGCAAGCGCTGGCGCTGCACCCGGCGCTGGCGCAGACGTGCCGCATCGGCTTTGCCAGCCCGCAAGCGGAACATCCCGAAACGTTGACGACGCTCAATGTCGCGGACACCCTGCACGATTTTATCCGCGAAACGGACCTGCACATCGTCGACGACTTCCTGCCCGACCCGGCCGCCTGGCGCGCCCAGGCGTTGGCCTTGCCGTTCGAACAGCAGCGCTATGCGGGACAGAATTATCCGGGCAGCCAGACGGCGGGCCAGCCCAGCCAGCCCATCATGGAGCGCATCGCCACGGCACTGGGCCGCCCCATCCGTTTTATTTCACCCGACAATGGCTCGTATCGCCTCAGCTATGCGGACGCGACGGCGCGCACGGATATCCACGTGGACAATGAGACGGGCAACAATTTCAATTTCTATGCGGGCGTGCTGTACCTGAACCCGCCCGAGCAGTGCCAGGGCGGCACCACGTTCTGGCGCCACCAGCCCAGCGGCTGGTACCGGAGACTGCCCGAGGCGGACGTGAAGGCGGGCGGCTACGCCAGCTTCAAGGACTTCCAGAAGCGCTGGCTGCCGAACAGCAAAGTGCAGAAATTCAACGACTTACAAGAACAGCGCGACAGTTGGCAAGCCTTGCTGGAAGTGCCGATGCGCCACAACCGCCTGATCGTCTACAAGGGCCACTACTTTCACTCGATCAGCAATGTGTTTGGCGATACGCCGGAAAATGGCCGGCTGGTGCAGCTGTTCTTCTTTGAAGTGCCGGAATGAACGCAAGGGGCAATTGTCGGATTACGCGTTCCGCCAATCCGACCTACGCATGCATGTGAACGGTAGGTCGGATTAGCGCGCAAGCGCGTAATCCGACACAACCACCGCCTCGGGTCAATACATGTCGGCAGCAGTCGCCCGTACTGCCTTGAGCAGCATATCCGCCCCCGGCGACAACAGATGATCCTGCTGGCGGATGATGCCGAACGCATCCATCTTGCACGGCAGTTCGATGGGCAGAATGCTCAGCACGTTCAACGATTCGTAGTAGTGCGCCACTTCCGTCGGCATCACGTGCAGGGAATCCGTCTGCTGCAGCAGGGACGTGATCAAGAGCAAGGCGGTCGTGTCGACCACGTCGACGGGCGGCTCCAGGCTGGCGCGGCGGAACATCATGTCGAAGCGGTGGCGCAGGATGCTGCCTTGCGGCGGCAGAATCCACGGCTGGGCCGCCAGGTCCTTCAGTTGCAGATTCTTGCGCGACAGCAGCGGGTGGCCATTGCGCGCCACGGCGCTGGCCGGCTCTTCCGTCAATTCCTCGTAGATGAGGCCGGCGCTGCTTTCCTTTTCCAGGATGCGGCCGATCATGAAGTCCAGGGTGCCGTGCTGCAGCATGTCCATCAAGGTATTGCTGTGCTCCAGGTGCACGCCGATGCGCATCAGCGGCGCCTGCTGCTTGATGCGGGCAATCGCGCGCGGCAGCAAGGCCATGGCCGGCGTCATGATGACGCCCACTTCCACCTGGCCCGTCAGGCCTGATTTGAGCGCGACGATGTCGTCATGCGCCAGCGACAGACTCGTCAGCGCCATGCGCGCGTGGCGTATCATCGTTTCACCGTAGATGGTCGGCTCCATGCCGCGCGGCAACCTGTCGAACAGGCGCACGTCCAGCATCTCTTCCAGGTCTTTGATTTGCTTGGACGCGGCCGGCTGCGTCATGTGCAATTCTTCCGCCGCGCGGTGGATGTTGCGCTGCTCGTCAAGGGCGATCAACAACAGCAATTGCCGCGTCTTCAGGCGGGCTCGCAAGAACCAGTTGGGGTTGAGGGTATCCATGAATAAATCATATCATGATCGATATCAGTTTCTGGCTGATATCGATATTACAGATATCGGTTTGTCTCCTTTTTTACAATTCAAAAAACAAGAGCAAAGGCTGGGGTCAGACCCAACGGGTCCGACCCCGGTACTAACTTGCCTTGCAGGCGACGCTCGGGTTGGCAGCCGGGCCAGCCGTTTGCTGGATGAATTCGATCGTGCCGTCCGGCTTGTATTTCAGCTCTTCCACGGCGACGGAACGCCGGTATTCCCCACCGCCCGGCAACTTGTCGTTGTGATAGAAAATGTAGGACTTGCCGTTGAACTCGATGATGGCCTGGTGGATGGTTTTCACGACGGCATTCTTGTCCATGATGGTGCCGCGAAAATGCCACGGCCCCGCCGGCGTCGGGCCCGTCGAGTACGCCGTTTCTTCGGGGAAGTTGCGCGAGTACGACAGGTAATACGTGCCCGCATGCTTGTGCATGTACGCCGCTTCCGTGAACGCATCCATGCCGAAGGTCAGAATCGGGCCATCGAGCTCCGTCATGTTGGCGTTGAGCTTGGCGTACTTCAAGACCGTGTTGCCCCAGTAAATGTATGCCTGGCCATCCGTATCGATGAAGACGGCCGGGTCGATGTCGTCCCACGGGATCGCCGTCTGCTGCGTCATGTCGTTCGTGATCAGGGCGCTGCCGCGCGCGTCGACGAACGGTCCCGTCGGGCTGTCGGACACGGCCACGCCGATGGCCTTGCCGGGAATGGTCTTGTGGTCGACGGTCGAATAGAAATAGTATTTGCCGCCGCGCTTGACGATGTCGCCGGCCCACGCATCCCTGCCGGCCCAGGCGAAGGTGGAAAAGCGCACGGGCGAGCCGTGATCCGTCCAGTTCGCCATGTCGCACGAGGAATACACGCGCCACTCGTTCATGCGGTAATCCGTATCCGTGGCGCTCGCCTCATCGTGGCCGACGTACAAATACACGCGGCCATTGTCGACCAGCGCGGCCGGGTCGCCCGTGTAGATGTTTTTCACGATGGGGTTGGCCGCCTGCGCGCCCAGGGCCATGCAGGCGAGCGCCGCCGCCATGCCGATGGTGGCGGCAAGTTTATTCTTGTGAAACATGCTATTAACTCCCGTTGGTATTTTTCTGGCCCATGGCCATCAGTCTTTGCACGACGCAAAAGACGAACAGCAGGCCGCCGATGACGATCTTGGTCCACCACGAGCTGAGCGTGCCGTCGAAGGCGATCAGGGTCTGGATGGTGCCCAGCACCAGCACGCCCGACAGGGCGCCCGCCACGTAGCCGTAGCCGCCGCTGAGCAGAGTGCCGCCGATGACGACGGCGGCAATCGCGTCCAGTTCCGTGCCTTGCGCATGCAAGCCATAGCCGGACAGCATGTAGAACGAAAACAGCACGCCGCCGAGCGACGCGCAAAAGCCGCTGAAGGCGTAGATCAGGACCTTGGTGCGGCCCACGGGCAAACCCATCATCAGGGCCGACTGTTCATTGCCGCCGATCGCATACACGGCGCGGCCGAATGGCGTGGCGTGCGCCAGCCAGATGGCCAGCAGCAGGGTCAGCACGGCGATCACGACGCCGGGCGAGACGAAGCCGCCGAGGAAGCCCAGCTGGGTTTGCGACATGGCGACAAACAGCGGATCGGCTATGGTGATGGAGTTGATGCTGATCAAATAGCACAGTCCCCGCGCCAAAAACATGCCGGCCAGGGTGACGATGAAGGGCTGCAATTTGAAATAATGGATCAGCGCGCCCATGCCGGCGCCAAACACGGTGCCCAGCGCCAGCACGGTGGCGATCACCAAGAGCGGGGGCCAGTGCGCCACGTTGAGCAGCCAGGCGGCGATCATGGTCGACAGGGCCAGCACGGAACCGACGGACAGGTCGATGCCGCCGGAAACGATGACGAAGGTCATGCCGACGGCGATCACCAGCAAAAAGGCGTTATCGATCAACAGGTTAAAGATCACTTGCGTCGACAGCAGGCCCGGATAGGCGGCGCCGCCCAGGCCCAGCATCACCACCAGCAGCAAGACCGTGACGAGCGAAGTGAAATACGGGGTGTGCAGCAAACCCTTCATGCTTTTCTCCGATGCAGCAATTGCTTGAATTCCGACGATTGCGACAGGCAGACGAGGAAGACGACGACCGACTTGACGACCATGTTCACTTCCGGCGGCACACCGAGCGAATAAATCGTGTAGGTCAGGGTCTGGATGATGAGCGCGCCGATCATGCTGCCGACCAGGCTGAACTTGCCGCCGGCCAGCGAGGTGCCGCCCAGGGTAACGGCCAGGATGGCGTCCAGTTCCAGCATCAGGCCCGCATTGTTCGCGTCGGCACTCTTGATGTTCGAGCTGATCATCAGCCCCGACAGGCCCGCACAGGCGGCGCAAAACACGTAGACGAAAAAGATCAGGGTCGCCGTCCTGATGCCGGCCAGGCGCGCGGCGACGGGGTTGATGCCGACGGCCTGGATGAACAGGCCCAGGGCCGTTTTCCGCATCAGCACGGCCGTGATGAGGAACACGGCCGCCACGAGGAACAGCGAGAACGGCAAGCCGAACAGGTAACCGCTGCCGATGAAGAAGAACGGTTGATAGTAGACGGTGACGATCTGCCCATCCGTAAGCAATTGCGCCAGGCCGCGCCCCGCCACCATCAGGATCAGGGTGGCGACGATGGGCTGCAAGCCCAGGCCCGCCACCAGCACGCCATTCCAGGCACCGCACAGCAGGGCCGCGCCCAGGGCGGCCGCCAGGGCCCAGCCCATGGGGATATTGCTCACGTAGGTCGGTACGCCATTGTCCATCACCATGGTGCCGCCGATCAGCATGGCCGCCACCGTGCCGGACAGGGCCACGACGGCGCCCACGGAAATGTCGATGCCGCGCGTGGCAATCACCAGGGTCATGCCCAGGGCCGCCAGCATCAAGGGCGCCGCGCGGTTGACGATATCGATCACGCTGCCGTACAGGTGGCCATCGCGGATTTCCAGATGGAAAAAGCCGGGGATGGCAAACAGATCGACCAGCAGCAGCAAGCACAGCGCGGCCAGGGGCCGGCTCAGGGGGTGGTGTAAAACGGTATGCACAATGGAAGAATCCGTGGTGGCAGCCGCCCGCGCCGCAGGGGCGGCGGGCGACGATGTGGTCATGCTCATGCTGTCTCTCCGGCAATCACTTGCAGCACGGAACTATCATCGAGCTCGCCGCGCGCATAGTCGCCGCAGGCCTTGCGGTCGCGCATGACCAGAATACGGTCGCTGCAGCGCAGCACTTCCGGCAATTCGGACGAAATGAACAGGATGGCCATGCCCTTGCGGCAGAGTTTGGCCACATAGCTCATGATTTCCTGCTTGGCGCGCACGTCGATGCCGCGCGTCGGCTCATCGAGAATCAGCATGGCGGGCGAGGTCACCAGCCAGCGCGCCAGCAAGGCTTTTTGCTGATTGCCGCCCGACAGGCTGCCGATGGGGGTTTCGATGCTGGCCGTCTTGATGCCCAGCGCTTTCACATATTCGTCGGCCAGCGCCTGCTGGCGCTTGAACGGGATGGCGCGCAGCAAGCCCGTGCGGGCCTGCAAGGCCAGGATGATGTTTTCGCGCACGGACAGCGACAAAATCGCGCCCTCGTGCTTGCGGTCTTCCGAGCAAAAGCCGATATCGCGGGCAATCGCGTCGCGCGGCACATTGAAGTGGCGCGGCTGGCCCTGCGTAGTGATCGTGCCCGAGTCAGCCTTGTCGGCGCCGAACAGCAATCGCGCCAGTTCCGTGCGGCCCGAACCGAGCAAACCGGCCAGGCCCAGCAATTCACCCTGGCGGATGTGGAAATCCATGGGCAGCAAGGCGCCCTTGCGGCCCAGTCCAGTGGCTTCCAGCACAGCCGGGCCGAAGCTGGCCGCGCCCGCTTCTTGCGCCAGGTCCAGCGCTTGTTCCTGCGTATCGGCCGCCACGCCGATCATTTTATTGACCAGCGCCAGGCGCGACAGTTCGCTGCACGCGTATTCGCCTTCGCGCTCGCCATTGCGCATGACGGTGATGCGGTCGGAAATGGCGTAGGTCTGGTCCAGGAAGTGGGTCACAAACAGGATCGCCATGCCCTGCTCGCGCAGGCGGCGCAGCACGGAAAACAGCAGATTGACTTCCGCCTCGTCCAGGCTGGACGTGGGTTCGTCGAGGATCAGCACGCGGGCCGAAATGTTCAGCGCGCGCGAGATGGCCACCATTTGCTGGATGGCCAAGGGAAAGCTGGACAATTGCGCCGTGACGTCGATATCGATCTGCAGCTGCTGCAGCAAGGCACGCGCCTGTTGCTGCATGCCACGCCAATCGATGCCGCCAAAGCGGCGCGGATAACGGCCGATAAAGATGTTTTCCGCCACCGACAGGTTCGGACACAGATTGACTTCCTGGTACACGGTGCTGATGCCGAGCGCCTGCGCGTCCGAGGTGGACGCGGGGGCGATGGGCTTGCCGTCAAACAAAATCTGGCCGCTGTCGGGCGTATAGACCCCCGTCAGCACCTTGATCAGGGTCGACTTCCCGGCGCCGTTCTGCCCCATCAAGGTGTGCACTTCACCCGGATACAGGCGCAGGGCAACGTCGCTGAGGGCTTTCACGCCGGGAAAGGACTTGCTGATGCCGCGCAACTCCAGCAAGGGAGCTGGCGCGGCAGTGTGATGCGCTTGCGTCTTCATCATGCGGCAAGCTTAGTACTTACGGTTCGGGAATTCCTTGGCGGCCACCTCGGCAGGGAACACGCCTTCCACCGTCGTGATGCGCGCGGGCACGGGCTTACCGGCCACCACGTCGCGGGCGATGGACATCAATTGCGGGCCCAGCAGCGGGCTGCACTCGACGGTGACGTTCAGCTTGCCGGCGATCATGGCCTCGAACGCGCCTTTGACGCCATCGATCGAGATGATGATGATGTCCTTGCCCGGCTTCATGCCCGCTTCCTCGATGGCCTGGATGGCGCCGATGGCCATGTCGTCATTGTGCGCATACAGCACGTTGATCTTCTTGCCTTCGGCCTTGAGGAACGCTTCCATCACTTCCTTGCCCTTGGCGCGCGTAAAGTCGCCCGTTTGCGAACGGATGATCTTGAGCTTGGGATTCTTGCCGATGACTTCCTGGAAGCCTTCCTTGCGGTCGATGGCCGGCGCGGAACCGACCGTGCCTTGCAGTTCGACGATGTTCAGGGTCGCATCCGGGGTTTTCTTGGCGTGCTCGAGCAGCCATTGACCGGCGCGGCGGCCCTCTTCCACGAAGTCGGAACCGATGAAGGTCACGTACAGCGACTTGTCGGCCACGTTGACGGCGCGGTCCGTCAGGATGACGGGAATCTTGGCGGCCTTGGCTTCGCGCAGCACCGTATCCCAGCCCGATTCCACGACCGGAGAGAAGGCGATCACGTCGACCTTTTGCGCGATGAACGAGCGCAGGGCCTTGACCTGGTTTTCCTGCTTTTGCTGTGCATCGGCAAATTTCAGGGTGACGCCGTCTTTCTTGGCCGCCTCCTTGATGGAGACGGTATTGGCGGTGCGCCATTCGCTTTCGGCGCCCACCTGCGAAAAGCCCATGACGAGGGGCTTGGCGGCAAACGCGGACGAGGTAGCGGACAATGCCAGCAGCATGGCGCTGGCGAGGAGGGTGCGGCGTGTCAATGTCATTCTTGTCTCCAGTTTTTTTTGGAATACCATCACAGCCGGATGCCGGATGGGCGGTTTTTTATGAACCCATGGTAGGAGAAAGCAACATAGCCATCCAATCAATTCTTTTTCGCTTGCGATACCGATTTACGTATCACCTGGCGCACATCCCCGCTCCCTCAGGGTGTGGCGGCCGGCAATTCGCGGCTCTGATAGCGGTTCAAATCGCGCGCATCGACTTGCGGCCAGCCCTCCTTGTCCCACGTCATGGGCAGGATCTTGAGCTTCTGCAAATAGTTGTCCGCCGTCTCGTAGGCGTGCAGCACCAGATAATTCTTGCCGTCAAACGTGTAAGCGCTGTTGTGGCCCAGGCCCCGCCAATCCTTGTCACCTTTCAAGACCACCGTGCCGCCGCCCTGCGCCATGTCGCGGCCATCCTTGTCCAGATACGGCCCCGTCACGCTGGTCGAACGGCCCACAGCCAGGTGATACGTGCTTTTTTCCTTCTGGCAGCATAAACCCCAGGAAACGAAGAGAAAGTAATCGTTGCCGCGCTGGAAGATGAACGGCGCCTCGATTTCCTCGGGTGCGGGCTTGAATTCGCCCGCCCGTGGCGGCAGCGGCGCGCGGCGCGCCAGCGAGTGCCACTCTTGCGGTTCCGCAATGGTTTTCCAGTCCGCGTTGAGTTTCACCAGCTTGATGCCGTTCCAGAACGAGCCGAAGGCCATCCACGGCGTGCCCTTGGCATCGGTGATGATGTTCGAATCGATGGCGTTCCACTCGTCGCGCTCGGGCACCGATTGCAGCAACATGCCCTGGTCGACCCAGCGGTAGTCGGGCGAACGGGGATTCAAGGTGGTGTTGACGGTCACGCCGATGCCCGAGGTATTCTTGCCGAAGCCGGACACCGAGTAATACAGGTAATATTTGCCGTCATGAAATTGCACGTCGGGCGCCCAGATATGGTCGTCGAACGATGGTGCGGCCGTCTTGGCCCAGGTCGGCTGGCCCGCGAAGACGCGCCCTTCCGGCTGCCAGTCGCGCATATTCTTCGAGCTGTAGAAAGTGATGCCGGGACCCGTGCTGTACAGATAATACGTGTCGCCTTCCTTGGCCATCACAGGGTCGTGCACGCTGACCTGGGCCGCCTGGACGGGGCTGAAAGCAAGCATGGCCACCATGGCCATCATTGTCGAAAATTGCATCGTGTTCTCCAATATGAACGGGCCAGCCCTTCATGCAGGCCGGCCCGATGAGTGACAAGTGGCGAAAAGCTTATTCGACGGCCACCACGACGACGGCCTTGGCGGGCACCGACACGGCCAGCTTGCCGCCCTGCGCCTGGGCATTGAACGCCACCGGCTGCACGGCTTGCGGTTGCGCAAAGCTGTTGACGGCATCCATCTTGCCGGCGGTCAGCACGCGGCCATGCACGGCCGTCACTTTTTGGCCCGCCAGCGCCACGCTCACGTCGACGGCCTTGTGCGGGTTCGTGTTGACCAGCGACAGATACACCTTGCCATCCTTGGCGCGCGCGGCCGAGGCGCTCACTTCCGGAATGCTGACCTTGCCCAGGCTGTACTTGCCATTGCCGCTGATGGCAACCGGCAAGGTCGTGGCATCCTGGAACGGCACGTACATTTCAAACGCGTGATACGTGGGCGTGAGGAAATACTTGTCCTTGTCCGTGATGATCATCGCCTGCAGCACGTTGACCATTTGCGCGATATTCGTCATGCGCACGCGGTCCGCATGGGCGTGGAAAATATTGAAGTTCAGGGCGGCGACGAGGGCGTCGCGCAAGCTGTTTTGCTGGAACAGGAAACCCGTGTTGGTGCCCGGTTCCACGTCGTACCAGGTGCCCCATTCATCGACGTACAAGCCGGTCTTTTTCGAGGGATCGTTCTTGTCGATGGCGGCGAGATTGTTCTTGATCAAGCTATCGATGCGCAGGGTGCGGCTCAGGGTGGAAATCCACTCGTTTTCGCCAAAACCCGTGGCCGCGCCCTTCTTTTCCCATACGCCGGTCGGCACCGTGTAGTAGTGGAAACTGATGGCGTCCATCATGTTCGGCTTGATTTCGCGGCTCAGGGTGCCCGACCAGCTGGTGTCGTCGTCATTGCCGCCGCTGGCGATGAATTTCGGGCGCGCGCTTTCCGGCGTCTTCATGAAGGTGTGATAGTGCTTGTACAGGTCGGCATAGTATTGCGGACGCATATTGCCGCCGCAACCCCAGGCTTCATTGCCGATGCCAAAGTAATCGACTTTATACGGCTGGGCGCGGCCATTCTTGCGGCGCAGTTCGGCCAGGGTGGACTTGCTGTCCGAGGTCATGTATTCGAGCCACTCGGACATTTCCTGCGGCGTGCCGGAACCAAGGTTGCCGTTGATATAGGTCTGTGCGCCCAGCAACTCGGCCAGGTCGAAGAATTCATGCGTGCCGACGGCGTTCGACTCTTCCACGCCGCCCCAGTTGGTGTTGACCTTGGTCGGACGCTTCTCGCGCGCGCCGATGCCATCCTTCCAGTGGTACTCATCGGCAAAGCAGCCGCCCGGCCAGCGCACCAGCGGTACGTGCAACTGTTTCAGCGCGCCCAGCACGTCATTGCGCCAGCCCTTGGTGTTCGGGATCGACGATTCCGGCCCCACCCACATGCCTTCGTAAATGCCCGTGCCCAGGTGTTCGGCAAACTGGCCGTAGATGTTCTTATTGATCACGGGGCCGGGCTTGGCCGCGTCGATGGTGACATTGACGGGCGCGGCAAAGGCGCTGCCGACGGCCATGGCCAGGCTGAGGGCCACGATGCTGGTGTTGATACATTTCATGCTGTCTCCTGTTTTTGAGTGAAAAGCAAGGGCCGGGTCAACCCCGGCGCAATCTGGATGTGGCGATGCCTCTCCGGCCGCGGGGTTGGGGCGGCAAGAGCGGTATTTCGAAAGAGGAAAGATTTGGCAGGCTGCAACTCTGCGGCCGACAAAACGCCCAGGGCTAGGCGCAGGGTCGCAGACAGTACGCTAGTACGGCAAGACCCTGCAACAACGCCCTGAACGTTTTGTCAAACCCAGCCGGCGTCGACGATGAATTCTTGGGAGGAGCACATCGCGCCGTCATCGGAAGCAAGGAACAGCACCATGGCGGCGATGTCCTGCGGCATCAGCTTGCTTGGCAAGCATTGGCTTTTCTTGATTTCCACTTCCGCCGCCTCGTCGACCCACAGGTCGATCTGGCGCTGCGTCATGACCCAGCCGGGCGTGACCGTGTTGACGCGGATATTGTGCGCGCCATAATCGCGCGCCAGGCCCCGCGTGAGGCCCACGACGGCCGCCTTGGTGGTGGCATACACGGGGTAGCCGCCCGACTTCATGTGCCACGAGATCGAACTGACGTTGATGATGGAGCCGCCGCCCTTGCGCTTCATGCCCTCGAACACGGCCTGGCACGTGAAGAACATGGGACGTTGATTGATCGCAATGCGCTCGTTCCAGTATTCCAGGGTGACGTCCTGCGCCTGATGGCGCTGGTCGTTGGCCGCATTGTTGACGAGAATATCGAAGTCGCCCAGCTTCCCGGCCAGTTCGGCCATGACGGCTTGCAGGGAGGGGATATCCGTGATGTCGCAATGGCGGAACAGGGGCGCCGTCAGGCCCGCTTCGGCCAGGCGGCGGCACAGGGCCTCGCTCGCTTCCACGGCGATATCGACAAACGCCACCACGGCGCCCTGGGCGGCAAATTCCGCCACCAGGGATTCGCCGATGCCGCTGCCGCCGCCCGTGATGAACACGCGCTTGCCCTGCAAGCTGCCATATTTCGCCAATTGCTTCATCTTGTCTCCACCTGTTTATTTTTTATATGCAACTTACAACAGCAACAAACCGCAATCGCGTGCGGCTCGCCGTGTTGTTATTCCTTACCCAGCACGCCATCCTTGCGGCGCCAGATCCCCAGCGGATTATCGTCGCGCAGCGACTCCGGCAGCAAGTCCTGCAGCAGGTTCTGGTAGGACACGGGACGCAGGAAGCGGTTGATGGCCGCCGTGCCCACGGACGTGCTGCGGCCGTCCGACGTGGCCGGGAACGGGCCGCCGTGCACCATGGCCGTCGACACTTCCACACCGGTCGGGAAACCGTTGGCCAGGATGCGGCCCACGCGGCGTTCCAGCACGGGCAGCAGGCGGCGAGCATTGTCCAGGTCGCCCGCATCCATCTGCAGGGTGGCCGTCAGCTGGCCTTCCAGGCTTTCCGTGATGGCAATCAATTGCTCGATGTCGCGGCACGCCACCAGCAAGGAAGCCGGGCCGAAGACTTCATCGCGCAAATCGTGCCTGGCCAGGAAGGCCTCGCCCGAGGTGACGAACAGGGCGGCGGCGCCCTTGCCCTCTTCTCCCGTGTTCTGCACCAGCGGCGTCACATCCGCGTGCTGCGCCAGCGCGGCGACGCCCCTGGCATAGCTGTTGGCGATGCCCGCCGTCAGCATGGTGGCGGCCGGGGCCGGCGCCAGCGCGTCGGCGGCGGCCCCGGCAAAGGCCGTGAAGTCAGGGCCTTCCAAGCCCAGCACGAGGCCGGGATTGGTGCAGAACTGACCAACGCCCATCGTCAGCGAAGCGGCAAAACCGCTGGCGATCGCCGCGCCACGGGCAGCCAAGGCTTGCGGCAGCACAAACACGGGGTTGATGCTGCTCATTTCCGCATACACGGGGATCGGCTGCGGACGTTCCGCCGCCACCTTCATCAGGGCGATACCGCCCGAACGCGAACCCGTAAAGCCGACGGCCTGGATGGCCGGATGGGCGACCAGCGCCTGGCCGATGCCATTGCCCGTGCCCGTCAACAGGGCGAATACGCCGGCCGGCAGCTTGCAGATGGCAATCGCCTTGACGATGGCGCGCGCCACCAGTTCGGACGTGCCCGGATGGGCCGAATGGGCTTTCAGGACGACAGGGCAGCCGGCAGCCAAGGCCGAGGCCGTATCGCCGCCCGCCACGGAGAAGGCCAGCGGGAAGTTACTGGCCGCAAACACGGCGACGGGACCCAGGCCGATCATGCGCAAACGCAAGTCAGGACGCGGCGGCACGCGGTCGGGCAAAGCCGAATCGATGCGCGCATCGGTCCACGATCCTTCGCGCAGCAAGCCGGCGAACAATTTCAATTGACCGACCGTACGGCCGCGTTCGCCTTCCAGGCGCGCGCGCGGCAAGCCGCTTTCCGTCATGGCGCGCACGATCAGCTCGTCGCCCAGTTCGCCGATTTGCGCGGCGATGGTGTCCAGGAAATCGGCGCGCTGCGCGTCGCTGGTGGCGCGGAAGGGGTCGAATGCGGCTTGCGCCAGGCGGCAGGCTTCGTCGATTTGCGCTACGTCCACCATGTGGAAGGCGGGCGCGATGTGTGCGCGCGCGGCCGGGTCCCACGCTTCGAAGGAGCCGCCATTGCCCTTGACGGCGACGCCGCCGATCAATGCATCACCGGTGATATGGAAACTCATAATGTGCTCACTTTCGCAAATTCGGTTGGGAAGACGTCGAGGCGGTTGCGCAGGGCAGGGCCAAAGGCCGGCGCCTCGATTTCAAAGGTTTCGCCCGGCGCCACGCTCACGCCATCGGCAAAGCTCAGGGTGGCCGTGCCGAAGAAATGCACGTGCACGTCGCCCGGGCGCTTGAACAGCGGATACTTGAAGTGATGGTGTTCGAGGTTGGCGATCGTGTGCGACATATTGTCTTCGCCGCTGACGAAGGCCTTTTCCCAGCGCACCTTGCCGGCCGCATCGAGCACGCGCGAGGCGCCGGCGATGTGCGCGGGCAATTCGCCCACCAGCAGGGCCGGGCCCACGCTGCAGACGCGCAGCTTCGAGTGGGCCAGGTACAGGTAGTTCTGGCGCTCCGTCACGTGATCCGAGAATTCATTGCCGATGGCATAGCCGACCCGGTAGGGCTGGCCGTCGTCGCCGATCACGTACAGGCCGGCGATTTCCGGCTCTTCGCCGCCATCGAGGGCAAAATCCGGCATGCGCAGCGGCTGGCCGCCGGCGCGCACGATGGAGCCGTCGCCCTTGTAAAACCATTCGGGCTGGGCGCCGGCCGTGCCGTCAGCGGGCTTGCCGCCTTCCACGCCCAGGCGGAACATTTTCATGGAGTCACTCAGCGACTCGGCGTCGCCGCCGATCTTCTTGTGCATGGCGTCGCGCGCACCGGCGCTGCCCAGGTGGGTCAGGCCCGTGCCCGTCACGTAGCAGTGCGCTTCGTCGGCGTGATCGAGCGGCGGCAGCACGCGTCCGGCGGCGGCCACGTCCGCATACGCATGCGTGGTATTGCCGACGGTGGCGTTCACCAGTTCCGCCAGATTGATACGCTTGCGGATGGCGTCTTGCGCCAGCGCATACGTCGTGTTGTAGCCTTCGATGACGCGGATCTGGTCGTCTTGCAGCAGGCCGACGAGGCGGCCGCCGTGTTCATTCGTAAATTGCAGCAACAGCATAATTGTCTCCGCTTAATGTGAGTGGCGCGGCACGGCGGAACCGCGATTGCCGACCAGGAAGTCGAAATCGCAGCCTTCGTCGGCCTGCAACACGTGTTCGATGTACAGCTGCTGGTAGCCGCTCTTCGGTCCGGGCGCGCTGCCCAGTTCGCGGGCCGCCAGGCGCTCGGCGATTTCCGCGTCGCTGATGTCGATGTTCAGGCTGCCGGCGTGGCAATCGAGGGCGATCATGTCGCCATCTTTCACAATGCCCAGCGGGCCGCCCGCCATGGCTTCCGGCGCCACGTGCAGCACGACGGTGCCATAGGCCGTGCCGCTCATGCGCGCATCCGAGATGCGCACCATGTCGGTGATGCCTTGCGCCAGCAGTTTCGGCGGCAAGCCCATGTTGCCCACTTCGGCCATGCCCGGATAACCTTTCGGGCCGCAGTTCTTCATCACCAGCACGGAGTTCGCATCGACGTCCAGATCCGGATCGAGGATGCGCGATTTGTAATGTTCAAAGTCTTCGAAGACGACGGCCTTGCCCCGGTGCTGCATCAGATGCGGCGAGGCGGCCGACGGTTTCAGCACGGCGCCGCGTGGCGCCAGGTTGCCGCGCAACACGCAGATGCCGCCATCGGCCAGCAATGGATTGTCCAGGGTGCGCACCACTTCATCGTTGTAGATCGGCGCTTCGACGCAGTTGTCCCAGATCGACTTGCCGTTGACGGTCAGCGCATTCTTGTGCGGCAGCAAATCGCCCTCGCCCAGGCGGCGTATCACGGCCGGCAAGCCGCCCGCGTAGTAAAACTCTTCCATCAGGAAACGGCCCGACGGCAGCAGGTCGACGATGGTCGGCGTGCCCCGGCCCACCTTGGTCCAGTCTTCCAGTTCCAGCGGCACGCCGATGCGTCCGGCAATCGCCTTCAGGTGGATCACGGCATTGGTCGAGCCGCCGATGGCCGCGTTGACCTTGATGGCGTTTTCAAACGCCTCGCGCGTCAGCACTTTCGACAGGCGCAGGTCTTCATGCACCATTTCAACGATGCGGATGCCCGACATGTGGGCCAGCACGTAGCGGCGCGAATCGACGGCGGGAATGGCCGCGTTGTGCGGCAAGGACGTGCCCAGCGCTTCGGCCATGCTGGCCATCGTCGAGGCCGTGCCCATGGTGTTGCAGGTGCCGGCCGAGCGCGACATGCCCGATTCGGCCGACATGAACTGGTGCAGGGTGATCGATCCCGCCTTCATCTGTTCGTGCAGCTGCCACACGGCCGTGCCGGAACCGATGTCCTTGCCGTTCAGCTTGCCGTTCAGCATGGGGCCGCCGCTGACGACGATGGTGGGAATGTCGACGCTGGCCGCGCCCATCAGCAATGCCGGCGTCGTCTTGTCGCAGCCGACCAGCAGCACGACGGCGTCCATCGGGTTGCCGCGGATCGATTCTTCCACGTCCATCGAGGCCAGGTTGCGCGTCAGCATGGCTGTCGGGCGCAGATTCGATTCGCCGTTCGAAAAGACGGGAAATTCCACGGGGAAACCACCCGCTTCCAGGATACCGCGCTTGACGTGCTCGGCCAGCTGGCGGAAATGCGCGTTGCAGGGGGTCAGTTCGGACCAGGTATTGCAGATGCCGATGATGGGCTTGCCGTGAAATTCGTGGTCAGGTATGCCCTGGTTTTTCATCCAGCTGCGGTACATGAAGCCGTTCTTGTCCTGCGAGCCGAACCACTCGGCCGAGCGCAGGGCTACCTTCTTTTTTGTCTCAGACATGCCATTCTCCTGGTTGTGCCATGCCGGATCTAATGTCGTCGGCCCGGGCAGCGATGTTGGGATACTAAAGAATCCTGCCATGCCTTTCCAATCAATTTTTAATGCGTTCCGATATCGAAAACGATATCGCCATGCGCCAATGAAAACGCCCTGCGGGCACGTGGCGGCAGGGCGTGGAAAGTATTTGGGGTCTGATCCGCCGGGTCAGACCCCTGGGAGCTGCGACGATTATTCTGCGGAAAACCGATAGACCGTTTCCGTCTGATACACCTCGCCCGGACGCAAAATAGTGTTCGGGAAATGCGATTGGTTCGGCGAATCCGGGAAATGCTGGGTTTCCAGGCATAGCGCGCCGCGATAAGGAATGGGGCCCTGCTTGCCATGCTGGCTGCCGTCGAGGAAATTACCCGAGTAGAACTGGATGCCCGGCTCCTGCGTGTACACCTGCATCACCCGCCCCGATTGCGGCTCGCGCACGGTAGCGGCCAGGCTGAGCAACTGACCGGGCTGTTGATTCAGCACGAAGTTATGGTCATAGCCGCGGCCGATGCGGAGCTGTTCATGCGGCAAGGCGATGCTGTCGCCGATGACGGTGCTCTGGCGCAAGTCGAACGGCGTGCCGGTCACGTCCGCCAGTTCGCCCGTGGGGATGGACCCCGCATCGACAGGCAGGTAGCGGTCCGCGTTGATCGCCACCTCGTGGCCGAGGATGGTGCCCTGCCCCGCCAGGTTGAAATAACTGTGGTTGGTCAGGTTGATCGGCGTGGCCTGGTCCGTCACGGCATGGTAGCGCAGGCTCAGCGCATTATCGTTGTCCAGTTCATAGGTCAGCGTGACGTCGAGCTTGCCCGGGTAGCCATCTTCGCCGTGCGGGCTGCTGCGCGTGAACGTGACGCCTACCGCGTCATCTTTCGTGAACGGCGCGGCCTGCCACATCACCTGGTGAAAGCCCTGATTGCCGCCATGCAAGTGATTCGGTGCATTGTTGACGGCCAGCTGGTAATCCTTGCCGTCGAGAGTAAAACGTCCCTCGGCGATGCGGTTGCCGAAGCGGCCGATGACGGCGCCCAGGAAAGCGCTGTTGGCCAGGTAGGGCTCGAGGTGCCCGAAACCGAGCACCACGTCGGCAAAGGCACCATTGCGGTCCGGCACGTGGATTGCGCTGATGATGGCGCCAAAGTCGAGCACCTTGACTTGCATACCCTGGCGGTTCGTCAGGGTAAACACGCTCACCTGCTGGCCGTCGGGCAGGATGCCGAACGGCGCTTGCGTCACTGAAACAGAATCAACTGGGGTCATGGCGTCGGGTCCAGGTTTTACAGGGTCGATGAGCGGCCAAACACGGGCATGCCTTGCGCATCCCAGCGCAGCGGCTTCACAAAGGTATGGCGGTCCGGGTTCCACAGCGGGTCGCCGACGATTTCCGTGTAGGTGCGGGCATGGTACACCAGCAACACGCCGTCGCCATCGGCGGCCGTCGTAAAGCTGTTGTGGCCGGGGCCGTAGATGCCATGCTCGTAGCAGGTGGCAAATACGGGCTCAGGCGACTTCGTCCACGAGAACGGGTCGAGCAGGTCGGCGGACGCGTCGGCCCACAGCAAGCCCATCGCATAGTTTTCATCGGTGGCGCTGGCCGAATAACTGATGAAGATCTTGCCATTGCGTTTCAGCACGGATGGTCCCTCGTTGACCCAGAAGCCGCGAATTTCCCAGTCGAATTCCGGTTTGCTCAGCATCACGGGCGGGCCGGCCAGCTGCCACGGCGTGGCCATCGGCGCGATGTACAGGTTGGAATTGCCCTCGATGGCGACATCCTTCTGCGCCCACAGGTAGTACAGCACGCCGTCGTGCTCGAACGTGGTGGCGTCCAGGCAGAAGGTGTCGATGCCCGTGTCGATCTGCCCCATGAATTCCCACTCGCCTTCGAGCGGGTTGGCGTTCGTATTGCGGATCGCATACATGCGGTGCTGGAACAATTTGTCTTTGATCTCGCGGCTGGGCGCGGCGGCGAAGTACACATACCAGGCGCCCTGGTTGAAGTGCAATTCCGGCGCCCACACCAGCTCGCTGTACGGCCCCGTTTCCGGCTTGTGCCACACGTCGACGGTGGGCGCATCGGCCAGGCCGGCGATGCTGTCCGCGCGGCGCAGTTCGATGCGGTCGTACTGGGGCACGGAGGCCGTAAAGTAATAATAACCGTCGCTGTGGCGGTAAATGTGCGGGTCGGCACGTTGTTCGATCAGCGGTTTCAGTACTTCAACCATAAGCACTCCAAATTATTTCATTAGATAAAATTAGTTTGCCTTACAACACCTGAGAAAACCGTAGCGAGCGGAAGGGAGAGGTGGCTAAGAAGCGCAACCGTACTCTAGTACGGTGAGCATCGCAGGCCGCCTATACCGACGCGCAGTAGGTTAGCTCAGGTGTCCTCATGCGGCGACGTAGCCGCGCTTGTGCATCTCTACCTTGACACCCGTGTAATAGCTGTCGCTGATGCGGTACTTGAACATCAGCAAGCCCATCAGCAAGTGGAAAAAGCCGGGGATGATCGACAGCATCAGGGCGATGCCGTTCAGGGCGAATTGCGTCTGCTCGTGGTTGGGCTGGTAGTCGAAATACGCGAGCAGCACGCCCACCAGGCCGCCCGCCACCGCCATGCCCGCCTTCTGGCAGACGGAAATGCCGCCGAAGGCGAAGCCGGAGACGCGCTTGCCCGTCTTGACTTGACCGTAATCGATGGTTTCCGCGATGGCCGACCAGAACACGGGCGCGTGCAAGTCCACGACAAAGGAGAGCAGGAAATACAGGGCGAAGGCCAGCACGGTATCGCTCGGCTTCACGAAGAAATAGATCGCCAGGCTGATCAGTGCGACGCCGATCTGCGTGTAGCGGAACAGCTTGACCTTGCAATAGAACTTGGTGATCCAGGTCGAGGCGATCATGGCCAGGATGGCGGCCACCACGCCCGTGGTCAAAAAGGCGGCCACCGTTTCCGTGCTGCCGCCCAGATAGTATTTCGCGTAATAAATGGCGACGGAGCCGCGCACCACATAGCCGATGGTGCCCGTGACGCACACGCCGCACAGTACCAGCCACTGGTCATTGCGCAGCAGCACTTTCAATTGGGCCAGCAACGATTGCTTTTCCACCACGTGCACCACGCGCTCGGTGGTGGAGAAATAGCAGAACAGGAACAGGGCCACGCCCATCACGGCCATCACGGCCATGGCCGCCTGATAGCCGACGGCCGGATTGCCGCCGCCCCAGCGCTGCGACAGGATGGGCACGACGATGGTCACCATGAAGGCGCCGATCTTGGCGAAGAACAGGCGGTAGCCATTGGCCGACAGGCGGTCCTGCGGGTCGCTGGTCAGGCCGCTGATCAGGGAAATGTAGGGGATGCCCACGCCGGCCGTCATGATGGTCATCAGGATATACGTCGAATATGCCCAGATCAGCTTGGCGTCATACTGCCATTCGGGCGTGCTGAAAACGAAGAAGACGCTGACGCCATACGGCACGGCCAGCCACAGCAGATACGGGCGGTAGCGGCCCGAGGCAAAGCTGTAGCGGTCGGTGATCTGGCCCATGACCAGGTCGGCGATGGCGCCGATGACTTTCACGGCCACGAACAGCAGGGCCAGGTCCGTGGTTTTCAAGCCATAGATATCGGTATAGAAAAAGGTAATGATCAACATCATCGACGAGATGACGACATTGAGCGCCATGTCGCCGGCGCCGAAGCCGACCTTTTCAACGGTGGATAATTTTTGCGTCTCCATGCTTTCCGTCCATTCTTTTGATGATGAATCGTGCGTGACTGTCCAACTGACACGGGCGCTGCCGGCCGAAACCATGGCAACGCCCTTGATTTTTTACTGTGCGATCAACTTACATCTTCCAGCGCAGCGATAACCCTACCGTGCGGTCATAGCGCCGCGTATCGCGCGCATACACGCCCGGCTCGTTCCAGTAATCCTTGAACTTGGTGTCGAGCAAGTTATTCCCATCGAGGGTTACCGTGAACTGTTCGTTGATCTTGTACGACAGCGATCCGTCGAGCTGGGCCGTCGGCGCCACTTTCAAGTCCAGGCCGGGGCCGCCCTGGTTGTAGCTGTCGATGAATTTCGAGCGCCAGTTGTAGGCCAGGCGGCCCGACCACGCATCTTTTTCGTACAGCAGCACCAGGTTGTAGGCATAGCGCGACACGCCCGTGATGGCATGGCTGCCCGTCTCGTCGTCGGTGGTACCGCTCATGTAGGTGCCGTTCGCCTGCAGGCCCAGGCCGCTCAGGATGCCGGGCAAGCCGTCATAAAACTGCTGGTAGCCGATTTCCAGGCCTTGCAGCTTGCCGGCAGCCGTGTTGTACGGGCGGTCCACGTCGTAGGTCTTGCCACCGATGGTTTCGCTGGCAATGCGTTGCTGGATATAGCCGTCGAACTTGTGGTGGAACACGGTGGCCGTCACGGAACCGGCCGGCGCGAAATACCATTCCAGCGCGGCATCGACATTGTCGCCCGTCACCGGTTTCAAGTTCGGATTGCCGCCCGCCCCCGTCGCCTTCACCGTTTCCGTCGAGTTGACCAGGGCCACGCCCGGGTTCAGCTGGGAAAAGCCGGGGCGGCTGATGGTGCGGCCCGCGGCGAAGCGGCCGACCAGGTCCGGGCGCAGCTTGATTTTCAGGGCCACGCTCGGCAGCACGTCGGTGCTGGCCGTGTCGCTGATGACGGGCGTGTACACGCCATCCTCGGAAGTATTGCCTTGCAGGCTTTGCTCCGTGCGCACGACGCGCACGCCGACGGTGCCGTCGACGGGGTAGGCGCCCAGTTTAAAAGCGATCTTCGCCTTGGTGTAGATGGAATACGTCTTTTCCGTGTCCTTGAAGAACGAGCCCGGGTCCATGGCGCGCGCCGCGCTGCTGCCCGTGACGGCTTGGCGGATGGTGCCCGTGTTATTGAGCAGGAAGCTGGCGCATGGCGTGTACCACTGCTTCAAGCCATAGTCGGGACCGCCGCTGGACATCGGTTCCGACAGGCAATTGAGGCCGGGAATCGACGTCACGCTCTGGCGGCCAAACGGAAACGCGGCGCCGGACACGTCCGGTGCTTCCGCATTGCCTTCGAAACTCTTGATCGATTCGGCTTCGCGTTTCACGCCGCGCACCCCGACGCTGATTTCCTTGAAGATGCCGCCGGCACCCGGCGTGTACGCCAGGTCGGCGCGCACATCGTTCGAGCTGCCCTGGTCCCGGCCGTAGCGGTCGAAAAAGCCCTTCAGATAGTAGTTCGACGGGTCTTGCAGATCGATGCCCGTGTAGTCGACGTGCAGGGTGCCGTTCTGGTTGGTATTGATGGTGGCGTTCGGCACGACGGTGATGGCGTCGAGAATCGGATTGCGCCAGGCATACGTGCTTTTGGTGCTGGCCACTTCCGACGTGAAACGCCATTCCGGGTTGATATCCCACAAGCCGCCCACGGCAAACTGATGCGTCTTCGTCTCGTTCTTGTTCGCCTGCGTCGACATGATGGTGTTCACGTTGGTCGAGGTCAGGGTTTGCAGCTGGTTGGTGCCGGGAATTTTTGTTGCCGACACAGGCGTGCCCCACCAGGGCAAGCCGACAAAGTAATCGGACTCCGCGTCGAGCAGGAAGCGCGTGGCCATGCCCTCGGCATACAGCTCGACGTCGGCGTTCGGACGCCATTGCAGCACGGCATTGGCGGTGCTGCGGCGGCGGTCGCCCTTGATCGGCAACAAGCCCACCTGGTCCGGCCCCGTCAAACCGGGCGACAGGAAACCTTTATCCACGGGCGCCGTATTGAATGCGCGTTCCTCATGGTAACGGTGCTGCTGCTGCGACAGACCCAGCAGCGCGCCCACTTCGCCGATGCCCGTCTTCCAGCGGTTCGCCACCATGCCGCTGATGTTCGGGTCCGTGGCTTTCGATTTGTCGCTGTAGACGGCGCGCGTGTTGACGCTGGCCGTGAAATCCTTGAAGTCGAACGGGCGATTCGTGCGCACGTCGATGATGCCGGCCACGCCGCCTTCGACCTGGTCCGCGCCTTGCGACTTGTACACGTCCACGCGCTGCAGCATGGTGGCAGGAATGTCGGCCAGGTTGACGTAGCGTCCCGTCGTCGTGAACAGTTCGCGGCCATTGAGCAGGGTCGTGACATCGCGCAAGCCGCGGATCATGACGGCGCTCGCCTCGCCCGAATCGCGGCGGATCTGGATGCCGGAAATGCGCGCCAGGGTCTCGGCCACGTTGTTATCGGGGAATTTGCCGATGTCGTCGGCCACGATGGAATCGATGACCTGGTCCGAGCGCATCTTGATCTGCTGCGAGTTCTGCGCCGAGCGGCGCACGCCGCTGACGGTCACGACCGACACTTCCGCCGCAGCTTTGTCACTGGCGTCCGCCACCACCGCGTCCTGCGCCCAGACCGAAGCAGTGCTCAGCAAGCCGATACCGGCCAATGCCGCAACGGCTGCCTTCAAGGTGAATGGACGAGGGAAAGTAGCCGCGAGCGGGCCGGTGGCGTTGCGCATCATGAATCTCCAGATATTGTATTGATATTGTTGTACCGCTTGCATGTCGTGCGCATGCTCGGCGTTTATCTTAGGGGCTGGGCGATAATCTCTCCAATCAATTTTTCCACTGTTTCGATATCAATTTTGATATCGGAAGCTGGAGGACTTTGGAGGTTGCAAACAGACAACAGCAGGGGCGTCAGAGGTGTTTCCGAGAGGATGGCGCACATGGCATCCCCGGCAAGCTGGTAAGCTGGCAAGCAGCGATACACGCCTTGTCAGGCTTGCTGAAGTAATAGTGGGGATACAGCATGCAGCCGTATGGCAATGCCGGCTGGATAGAACGGGGGTCTTGATTTGTCTGGTGCGGCTGGCGGGGATCGAACCCACGACCCTTGGCTTCGGAGGCCAATACTCTATCCACTGAGCTACAGCCGCGTAGGGGGAATTTCTGAAGTGATGCGAAGGATACCGTTTTTCTTTACCTACGTCTACGGAAACTGTCGTATCGCTGGCAATTGCATGTCACTGCTCAATTTTTGTGCCTATAATTGTGGGTTTCATAAAGGTTTACATACAAGCATGTAAAAATGCTACCTTACACGGCCATCAGTTTCAAATCTGGACTAAGGACATCATGAGCGACGCACATAACGAACAACAATCAGCGATCAAAACGCCTAAACAATTGCTTGCCGCCGTAGCTGGCTTCTTCCTCGTCACCGTCATCGGCATCATCCTGCTGGTGCAGTTCGTCACGGCGCAAAAACTGACGGGCGCCGGTACGGACAGCCAGTCGCCGGAAGCCATCGCCGAGCGCCTGAGCCCCGTCGCCAACGCTGGCTTTACCTTCAAGGATGCCAGCGGTCCGAAAGTGCTGCAAAGCGGCGAAGCCGTCTACACGGCCACCTGCGTGGCTTGCCATGGCGCCGGCGTGGCTGGCGCACCGAAATTTGGCGATGCGGGCAGCTGGTCGGCCCGCCTGGCCCAGGGCTACGATACGGTCCTGAAACACGCGATCGAAGGCTTGCGCGCGATGCCGGCCAAGGGCGGCAATCCCGACCTCGACGATGTGGAAGTGGCGCGCGCCGTCGTCTACATCGCCAACGCGTCCGGCGGCAAGTTCAAGGAACCGGAAGTGCCGGCACCGGCCACAGCCGCTGATGGCGCCGCTGCGCCTGCCGCGGAACCTGCCAAGTAAGCAGCGCAGCACCCGTCTCCAGGAACCGCCCGCCAGGGCGGTTTTTTTTTACCCGCAGTTTGCGCCAGATCATGCGACGCAAAAAAGCCGCCCGGCTTGCGCGGGGCGGCTGGCAACTTTGGCCTGGGACTAGCGTCTTACCACATGATGACGCGGTCTTTCGGCGGCAGGTACATCTTGTCGCCCGGTTTCACATCGAAGGCTTGATAGAAGCCTGGCTGGTTGCGCATGGTGCCGTTGGCGCGGAACTGGCCTGGCGAGTGCGGGTCCGTTTTCAGCAGCACGAGTTGCTGCGCTTCGCGCATCTTCATGCGCCAGACCTGGGCAAAGCCAGCGTAGAAGCGCTGCTCGCCCGTGAAACCGTCGATGACGGGGGCTTTCTTGCCATTGAGCGACAATTTATACGCTTTGTACGCGATCGCCACGCCGGAATTGTCGGCGATGTTCTCGCCCAAGGTCAGCTCGCCATTGACGAAATGGCCTGGAACGGGGCTGAAGCTGTTGTACTGCGCCACCAATTGCTTGGTTTTCTTGGCGAAGTTTTTATGGTCGGCCTTGGTCCACCAGTCGCGCAGGTTGCCGTCGCCATCGTACTGGGCGCCCTGGTCGTCGAAACCGTGGCTGATTTCATGGCCGATCACGCCGCCGATGGCGCCATAGTTGACGGCGTCGTCCGCGTTGGCGTCGAAGAACGGCGCTTGCAGGATGGCGGCCGGGAAGACGATTTCGTTCAGTTCCGGGTTGTAATAGGCGTTCACGGTCTGGGGTGTCATGCCCCACTCGTCGCGGTCGATAGGCTGGCCCAGCTTGTTCAATTCGCGGTTGTAGTTGAGCAGGTGCGAACGCTGGATGTTGCCGATCAAGTCGTCCGGCGCCACCGTCAGGCCCGAGTAATCGCGCCATTTGTTCGGATAGCCGATCTTGGTGGTGAACTTGGCCAGTTTAATTTGCGCCTGTTTCTTGGTGACAGGGCTCATCCAGTCGAGCTTGTCGATGCTTTGCTTGTAGGCCGTCATCAGGTTTTTCACCAGCGCTTCCATGCGCACCTTGCGCTCGGCCGGGAAGTATTGCTCGACGTACAGCTGGCCCACGGCTTCGCCCAGCGCGCCTTCGACCGCGCCCACGCCGCGTTTCCAGCGCGGACGCATTTCCGTCACGCCCGTCAGGGTGGTGCCATAAAAGGCGAAGTTTTCATCGACATACGCTTTCGGCAGGTAGCCGGCGTTAGCGTGCAGCAAGTGCCACTGGAAATACGCTTTCCATGTCTCCAGCGGGGTCTTGTTGGCGATCTCGGCAAAGCCTTTCAGGTAGCTGGGCTGGCTGACGATCACGTAATTGACCTTGCCGGCGATGCCCGTGTCCTTCAGGTAGCGGGCCCAGTCGTAGCCTGGCGCCACGCTGGCCAGTTTCGCCAGTTCCACCTTGTTGTAGGTCTTGACGGGATCGCGGTTCTGCACATTGCTCCATTGCGCCTTGGCCAGTTCCGTTTCCAGCGCGAGGATGGCTTTCGCATTCGCGGCAGCGTTCGCGTCGCCGGCCAGGCTGAGCATTTTTTCCACGTGGGCCAGGTATTTGGCGCGCGTGTCGGCCTTGCCCTCTTCCAGGTAGTAATCGCGGTCAGGCAGGCCCAGGCCGCTTTGCACGATGTCGGCCACGTATTTGGTGGAATCCTTGGCGTCCTGGTGGATGCCGAAGTCGTACGGCGAGGTCACGCCCAGCTTGCTGAAGTGGGCGATCACGCCCGGCAATTCCGCCTTGTCCTGCAGCGCGGCGATCTTCGCCAGCTCCGCGTTCAAGGGGGTCAGGCCCAGGCTTTCCAGCTTGGCTTCATCCATGAAGCTGTTGTAGAAATCACCGATCTTCTGGGCATTCGAACCGGCCGCGCGGGCCTTGTCGGCCGCCGCGCCTTCGACGATGCCGCGCAACTGGGTTTGCGTATCGTCGGCCAGCTTGGCGAAGCTGCCCCAGCTCGACTTGTCGGCAGGAATCACCGTTTCCGCCAGCCATTTGCCATTCAGGTGCTGGAACAGATCGTCCTGCGCGCGCACGGCAGGGTCGACGTATTCGATGGCGATGCCGGACGTCAGCGCGGCCGGCGCGACGGCTGTGGCGGCTGTGGCGGCGGCTTTCTTGGCAGAATCAGCGGCGCCAGCCATGCCGGATACGCCGGCCAGCAAGCTCAGGGTCAATGCACTTAACAAATAACGATTCACGGTTGTCCTCTATATTGTATTGTGTGAAATATAAGGGTCAGAAGGCCCAAGGCTTCTGGCCCGGTTTTTGACTGTAGCATACCGGCCGAAATGACAGAAAAAACTTTGGCAGGAATACAAAAAAGACCACGTAAGTGGTCCTTTTTGTTGTGACAAGATAACGTTTACATGACGTAGGTCGGCTTAGCCCGGAGGGCGTAAGCCGACAACATTGTTAGTACCGGCGGTATTGTCGGATTACGCGCTGGCGCGCCTCGGCGGCCCCGCTAATCCGACCTACTTAGCTGGATCTAAATGACACTTACCAGATGATCACGCGGTTTTCCGGAGCAACATACATCTTGTCGCCCGGTTTCACGCCAAACGCTTCATAGAATCCAGGCTGGTTGACCATGGTGCCATTGGCGCGGTACTGGCCCGGCGAATGCGGGTCGGTCTTGATCTGCACGATTTGCTGCGCTTCGCGCATCTTGCTGCGCCACACCTGGCCAAAGCCCATGTAGAAGCGCTGGTCGCCCGTCAAGCCATCGAGCACGGGCGCCGGCTTGCCGCCCAGCGAGATTTTATAGGCCTTGTACGCGATCGCCACGCCCGAGTTGTCGGCGATGTTTTCGCCCAGGGTCAGCGCGCCGTTGACGTGGTAGCCAGGCAAGGGGCTGTAACCGTCGTATTGCTTGGTCAGCGCGTCGGCCTTGGCGGCGAAGTTCTTGCGGTCGGCCGGAGTCCACCAGTCGCGCAGGTTGCCGTCGCCATCGGACTGGCTGCCCTTGTCGTCGAAGCCGTGGCTGATTTCATGGCCGATGACGGCGCCGATGGCGCCATAGTTGACGGCGTCGTCCGCGTTGGCATCGAAGAACGGCGGCTGCAGGATGGAGGCGGGGAAGACGATTTCATTCATCGTCGAGCTGTAATAGGCGTTCACCGTTTGCGGCGTCATGCCCCATTCTTCGCGGTCGATCGGTTTGCCGAGCTTGGCCACCTGGCGCGCGGAGCCGAAATTGGCGGCGCGCATCATGTTGCCCACCAGGTCGCCCTGGACGATTTGCAGCTTCGTGTAATCGCGCCATTTGTTCGGATACGCGATCTTCGGCGTGAACTTGGCCAGCTTGGCTTGCGCTTCCTTCTTGGTTTCCGGGCTCATCCAGTCCAGGGTATCGATGCTGTCCTTGTAGGCGGCCAGCACATTTTTCACCAGTTCCTGCATGTGCGCCTTGCGCTCTGCGGGGAAATATTGCGCGACATACAGTTTGCCGACCGCTTCGCCCAGCACGCCTTCGACGGCGCCCACGCCACGCTTCCAGCGCGGCTGGTTTTCCGTCACGCCGCTCAGCACCGTGCCGTAGAAGGCAAAGCTTTCGTCGACGAAGTTTTTCGACAGGTAGCTGGCATAGCTGCGCAGCAACTGCCATTCGAAATACGCTTTCAGGGTATCCAGGTCGGTGGCGGCCAGCACCTTGTCGTAGCCGGCCAGGTAGCTCGGCTGGTTGACGATGACGTAGTCGACCTTGTTGGCGATGCCCAGGGCGGCCAGACCCGACTTCAGGTCGTAGCCCGGGGTCAGGTCGTTCAGTTTGGTGAGGTCGGTCTTGTTGTAGCGTTTCACGGGGTCGCGGTTTTCGACCTTGGTCCATTGCACTTCGGCCAGCGAAGTTTCCAGGGCGACCACGGCCTTGGCGCGCGCGGCGGCGTTCTTGTCGCCCGCCATGGCCAGCATTTTTTCCACGTGCGCCTGGTATTTTTCCTTGACGCCAGCCTGCTTGGCTTCCAGGTAATAGTCGCGGTCCGGCATGCCCAGGCCGCTTTGGCTGACATACGCCGCGTATTTGGTCGACGCGCGCGCATCCTGGCCCACGTAGACGGCGTACGGGGTCGACACGCCCGTCTGGCTCAGGTGGGCGATCAGGGCGGGCACGCCCTTCTTGTCGCGCAACGAGCGGATGCGGTTCAGTTCGCCGGCCAGCGGCTTCGTGCCCAGTGCCTCGAGCTTGGCTTCATCCATGTAGCTGGCGTACAGGTCGGCGATTTTCTGCGCTTCGGAACCGGACTTCTTGTTTTTATCTTGTTGCGTAGCTTCGATGATGCCGCGCAATTGCGGCGTGGTGTCATCGCGCAGCTTGGCGAACGAACCCCAGCTCGACTTGTCGGCCGGAATCTCGGCCGTGGCCAGCCACTTGCCATTCAAATGGGTGAAGAAGTCGTCCTGCACGCGCACGGCAGGGTCGATGTACTGCACATCGATGCCGGAAACGACGCCGGCGGCGGCAGGTGCGGAAGGTGCGACGCCGGGCGCCACGGTCGGGGCGGCAACGGCGGATACGGGTTCGGCGGCATGGGCAAACGCAGCCAACAGGGTCAGGGTCAGACTGCTTAAGAGATAGCGATTCACGGATTGTCCTTATGGGGCATGTCAAAAAGACCGGGCGGATAGCTTCGGGCGGATAGCCTGCCCCGCCGGGCGCTACGGGAATGTAGCACGCGACCATGCCTTTTGGCCATCATTGCCCCGGGAACTGCCCGGGAATCGCCGCTCAGTTCGGCCAGGCTCAAGGGAGTTTCCTTATCCGGTCCAGCGCACATGGCGTGGACGGGAAAAGCGCATGCAGCGCTTATCCATACTGATACAGCAGCTCGTCGATCAGCGCCAGCTCCTGTTGCGTGAACTGCGTGTCGTTGAACCGCCCGATATCTTCGAGCACACCTCGAATCGGCACCTGCCGTGACGGATCCTGAACGATGTCGATCAGCAGGCCCGCATCAGCATCTCGCCCCCGCAGATACTTTTCAATCAGCGCCGTGAGCGCGGCACGTGCCTGCAAATCAGTTAACATTTTTTATCCGCTGCCAAGGAAGAAGCGCCAGTCTAAATGAGCTTGAACCCGCCGACAAAAAAAAGCCTGCGTCCGAAGACGCAGGCAAAACCACTTCGGGTCGAGAATGCGAGTCCACTATAGGGCCGCCGCACACGCTTTTTTTCGACTCTTACAAATGCTTACTCCCCTCAAGAGTAACCATACATCGCATACAAAACTGCAACATATGGCAAGCTGGAGAGCCCGTTTTCGCGCGTAGACTGGGTCCAGGCACGCTTTTTCCGCGGCCGGCCCACGCCGGCAGGGATTCAGGTCTATACTTTCAACAAAGCGCCGCTCCACGGGGACTGGCGCTTGTGCAAGACACGCTAGCTGCAAAGGTGCAATGATGGGCAAACTCAAAAATACCGGCTTGATCGGCCTGGGCGTGGTGGCCGGCGTCGCCGTGTCGCTGCAATTTTCCGCCATGGCGCAAAAAACCGTCGAGCCGCCCCTGCCGCTGGAAGAGCTGCGCCAGCTGGCCGATGTGTTTGGCCTGATCAAATCCGATTACGTCGAGCCGGTGGAAGACAAGAAACTGCTGGAAGACGCCATTTCCGGCATGGTCGCCTCGCTCGACCCCCATTCTGCCTACCTGGACAAGAAAGCCTACGCCGAGCTGCGCGAAGGTTCCGAAGGCAAGTTCGTCGGCCTGGGCATTGAAATCGGCCTGAGCGAAGACGGCTACATCAAGATCGTCTCGCCCATCGAGGATACGCCCGCCTACCGCGCCGGCATCAAGGCGGGCGATCTGATCACCCGCCTCGACGGCCAGCCCGTGAAGGGCGTCAGCCTGGACGACAACGTCAAGCGCATGCGTGGCGAACCGGGCACCAAGGTGTCGTTGACCATTGCCCGCAAGGATGAACCGCAGCCGCTGGCCTTCACCATCACGCGCGAGGAAATCCATCAAAAGAGCGTGAAGGCGAAGATGGTCGAGCCGGGCTACGCCTGGCTGCGCGTGTCGCAATTCCAGGAACCGACCGTCGACGACATGGCCGCGCAGATCACGGCGCTCTACAAGCAGGACCCGAATATCAAGGGCATGGTGCTGGACCTGCGCAACGATCCGGGCGGCGTGCTGCAGGGCGCCATCGGCGTCTCGGCCGCGTTCCTGCCGAAGGACGCGGCCATCGTCTCGACCAACGGCCAGTTGCCGGACTCGAAACAGGTGTTTTACGGCCGCGCCGAATACTATATGTTCCGCTCGGAAGGCGACGCGCTGGCGAAATTGCCGGCCGCCATCAAGAAAGTACCGCTGGTGGTGCTCGTCAACACGGGGTCGGCCTCGGCCTCGGAAATCGTCGCCGGCGCCCTGCAGGACTACAAGCGCGCCACCATCATCGGCACGCAAACCTTCGGCAAAGGTTCCGTGCAAACCATCCGCCAGCTGACGGCCGACACGGCCGTCAAGCTGACGACGGCCCGCTACTACACGCCGAACGGCCGCTCGATCCAGGCCAAGGGCATCGTGCCCGATCTGCTGGTCGACGAGAATGCGGACGGCGACGGCTTGAACGGCTTGCGCATCCGCGAAGCGGACCTGACCAAGCACCTGAGCAACGACCGCGACCAGGAAAGTGCCAAGGCCGCGCCCGTCAACGACGAGATGGAAGAACAATTGCGCATCATCGCCCTGGAAAAGACCCGCAAGCCGCTGGAATTCGGCAGCCAGGACGATTTCCAATTGCACCAGGCGCTGAACCACCTGAAGGGCTTGCCGGTCCAGCTGGCCAAGGCCGAACCGGTGGTGGTGCAGGCCGACGTCAAGAAAGAACAGAAAAAGTAGGTAATTTGGGGACAGACCCGCCGGGTCTGCCCCCAAATTACCCCGTCCACGCGACAAAAATCAATCTTCCGCCACACATCCGCCTTCCCCGCAACACGAAACTCTCTACAGTCGAGCCCGTTTGTGTAAAATTTGCCTCACTTATCGGCGCACGCCGATTGCCAAATTTGAAAGTTGAACCATGAAACAAGTCGTCATCAGCGGTACCGGACTGTACACGCCGCCATTTTCGATCTCCAACGAAGAGCTGGTCACCTGCTTCAATGCCTACGCGGAAAAGTTCAATGCCGACAACGCCGGCGCGATCGCCGCGGGCGAGGTGACGGCGCTGGACCTGTCGAGCGTGGCCTTCATCGAAAAGGCGTCCGGCATCAAGTCGCGCTTCGTGATGGAAAAGGAAGGCATCCTCGACCCCGCGCGCATGGTGTCGCGCATTGCGGAACGGGGCGATGACGAACTGTCCCTGCAGGCGGAAATGGCCGTCGCCGCCGCGCGCGATGCGCTGGCCCGCGCCGGCCGCACGCCGGCCGACATCGACATGGTGCTGGTAGCGTGCAGCAATATGCAGCGCGCCTACCCGGCCATGGCCGTGGAAGTGCAGGATGCGCTGGGCATCGACGGTTATGGTTTTGACATGAACGTGGCGTGTTCGTCCGCCACCTTCGGCATCCAGCAAGCCGTGGCCGCCGTGCAAAGCGGCCAGGCGCGCGCCGTGCTGGTGCTGAATCCGGAAATCACCAGCGGCCACCTGAACTGGCGCGACCGCGACAGCCATTTCATTTTCGGCGACGCCTGCACCGCCATCATCGTCGAAGCGAAAGACACGGCCGTCTCGCAGCACCAGTTCGAGATCATCGGCACGGAACTGAAAACGCGCTTCTCTAACGCCATCCGCAACAATTTCGGTTTCCTCAACCGTTTTGACGAGTCCGGCGTGGGCAAGGCCGACAAATTGTTCCGCCAGCAAGGCCGCAAGGTCTTCAAGGAAGTGTGCCCGATGGCGGCCGAAATGATCAAGACGACCCTGGCCAAGGCCGGCGTGGAAGTGGCGCAAGTCTCCCGCTACTGGCTGCACCAGGCCAACCTGAACATGAACCTGCTGATCGCGCGCCTGATCCTGGGCCGCGACGCGGAGGCCAATGAGGCGCCCGTGATCCTCGACACCTACGCCAACACCTCGTCGGCCGGTTCCATCATCGCCTTCCATACCTATCAGGATGACATGGCGGCAGGCAGCACCGGCGTCATCTGCTCGTTCGGCGCCGGCTATTCCATCGGCTGCGTGGTCGTGCGCAAGCTCTGAGCGCATGGGTGTAACATCGCCTGATTCCTGAATTAGACGATGTTCGTGACGGATAGGCATGCGTTCGCGGCCACCTGGACGAAGATATAGCACAGGTTTTTTGCGATAAAGCCGCAGGAAATTTTCCGGCAAGGGCTTTGATGCGTTTATACTTGGTCGCTGAGCAACATCTTTTTCCATCCGCACGTCCCCATAAGGAACCCCACACGCATGCCCCATGACATCAGCCTGATCACCACCATCGCCGCCGCCCTCGGGTTCGGCCTCATCTTCGGCTTCATCGCCGCGCGCCTGAAACTGCCGGCACTGGTCGGCTATCTGGCCGCCGGCATCATCATCGGACCGGCCACGCCCGGTTTTGTGGCGGATGCGGAAATAGCGGGACAATTGGCGGAAATCGGGGTGATGCTGATGATGTTCGGTGTCGGCTTGCACTTTTCCATCGAAGATTTGTGGGACGTGCGCAAGATCGCGCTGCCTGGCGCCATCCTGCAGATCGGCGTCGCCACGGCGATGGGCATGGGCCTGGCCCACTGGTGGGGCTGGACCCTCGGTGGCGGGCTGATCTTTGGTCTGGCCCTGTCCGTGGCCAGTACCGTGGTGCTGCTGCGCGCGCTGGAAGAACGGGGCATCCTCGACTCGCTCAATGGGCGCATCGCCGTCGGCTGGCTGGTGGTGGAAGACCTGGTCACCGTATTGGTCCTCGTGCTGCTGCCGGCGTTCGCCAGTGTGCTCGGCGGCAAGGTCGCGCCGGATGCCGAAGCCGTCAGCCTGTGGCAAACCCTGGCCGTGACCCTGGGCCAAGTGGCCGGCTTCATCATCTTCATGCTGGTCGTCGGCCGCAAGCTGTTCCCGTGGATTCTGTGGCAGGTGGCGCGCACCGGTTCGCGCGAACTGTTCACCCTGTGCGTGATCGCCGCCGCCGTCGGCATCGCCTACGCCTCGACCAAGCTGTTCGGCGTGTCGTTCGCGCTGGGCGCCTTCTTCGCCGGCATGGTGCTGCGCGAATCGGAACTCAGCCACCGCGCCGCGGAAGAATCGCTGCCCCTGCGCGATGCGTTCGCCGTGCTGTTCTTCGTGTCCGTCGGCATGCTGTTCGAGCCGACCATCCTCATCGACAAGCCCCTGCAAGTGCTGGCCGTGTGCGCCATCATTATCTTCGGCAAGTCGATCGCCGCCTTCCTGCTCGTGATGGCGCTGCGCTATCCGCCGAAAACGGCCATCATCGTCTCGGCCAGCCTGGCGCAGATCGGCGAATTCTCGTTTATTTTGGCCGCCCTGGGCCTGTCGCTGGGCCTGATGCCGCAGGAAGGGCAAAGCCTGATCCTGGCCGGCGCCATCCTCTCCATCGCATTGAATCCCCTCGTGTTCAGCATGGCCAAGCCGCTGCTGCGCGTGATCGGCAACAGCGATTTCGCCCGCAAGTTCGAACGCACCACGGACCCGCTGGCCGAGCTGCCGATGACGGTGCCGCAGGAAAAACTGTCGGGGCAGATCGTGCTGGTCGGCTATGGCCGCGTGGGCCGGCGCATCGCCGCCGCCCTGATGGAGCGGGGCATTCACTTCGTCGTGGCCGAGGAAAACCGCGAAATCGTCGACCAGCTGCGCAAGCAGGGCATTCCGGCCGTGGCCGGCAATGCGGGCGAACCGGCCGTGCTGATCCAGGCGCATATCACGCACGCCACCATGCTCGTCATCGCCACGCCGGACACCTTCCACGTGCGCGCCATGATCGAGACGGCGCGCGCGCTGAACCCGCACATCCTGACGGTGGTGCGCACGCACAGCGAGGAAGAGGCGGAATTGCTGCGCGCGGAAAACGCGGGCAAGGTGTTCATCGGCGAGCACGAGCTGGCCAATGGCATGGCCGAGCACGTGCTGCAGAGTTTTGAGACGGCGAAGAAGGGGCATGGCCATTAAGGTTCTTTGATGCCGAACCTCTTGCCGGGGTCGGTCCTTGCGGGATCGGGATGTGCCCCACTGGGGCGCATCCCCCCATCGGGTCTGACCCCAGCCCTCAATTTACAAACTGGCGGCCAGCTCCGCCCCTTCCCGTATCGCCCGCTTGGCGTCGAGTTCCGCCGCCAGCGCGGCGCCGCCGATTTTATGGAAGCGGGGGCCGCCCGTCTGCAGGGGCTTGCCATCCTTGTCGACGGGCGGCATCAGTTCCGTCAAGCTGTCCTGGCCCGCGCAGATGACCACGTTATCCACCGCCAGCAGGCGCTGCTCGCCGCCCACGGTGATGTGCAAGCCCTGCTCGTCGATCCTGTCGTACGTCACGCCAGCCAGCATGGCCACGCCGTTTCGCGCCAACGCCGCGCGGTGCACCCAGCCCGAGGTCTTGCCCAGCCCCGCGCCCACTTTCGAGGTCTTGCGCTGCAACAGGAAGATTTGCCGCACGGGATGCGGCGCCGCGGGCGGCACCAGGCCGCCGCCCGTCGCCGCATCCAGGTCCACGCCCCACTCGCCCGCCCAGGTAGCCACCGGTTGCGGCAGCGGGTGCGCCGGATCGTGCAGCAGATACTCGCCCACGTCGAAACCGATACCGCCCGCACCGATGATGGCGACACGCGCGCCCACGGGCTTCTTGGCTTGCAGCACGTCCAGGTAGGACAGCACGGTCGGGTGGTCAATGCCGGGAATGGCGGGCAGGCGCACCTTGATGCCGGTGGCGATGATGACGTCGTCATAGCCGCCTGCCAGCAATTGCTCGCGCGTGACGCGCTGGCCCAGGCGCAGCTTGATAGTCGACAAGGCGATGCGGCGTGCAAAATAACGGATGGTTTCCGTAAATTCTTCCTTGCCCGGTATCTGCATGGCCACCTTGAACTGGCCGCCCACGCTGTCGCTGCTGTCGAACAGGGTCACCTCGTGCCCGCATTCGGCCGCCACGGTGGCGGCCGACAAGCCGGCCGGTCCGGCGCCGACGACAGCCACCCGGCGCGGCACGGCTTTTTTCGCATAGACCAGTTCCGTTTCATGGCAGGCGCGCGGGTTGACCAGGCAACTGGCGCGCTTGTTGGCGAACGTGTGGTCGAGGCACGCCTGGTTGCAGCCGATGCAGGTGTTGATCTCGTCCGCGCGCCCTGCGGCCGCCTTGGCGACAAAATCCGGGTCGGCCAGGAAGGGACGCGCCATCGACACGAGGTCGCAGTCGCCCCGCTCGAGGATGGCGTTCGCCTCGTGCGGCATGTTGATGCGGTTCGACGCCACCACGGGAATCGTCACTTCGCGGCGCAGGCGGCCCGCCACGCTGGCAAAGGCGGCGCGCGGCACCGAGGTGACGATGGTGGGCACCCGCGCCTCATGCCAGCCGAAGCCCGTATTGAGTATCGTCACGCCCGCCTGTTCCAGCGCCTTGGCCACCGTCACCACGTCGTCCCAGGTATTGCCGCCTTCGACCAGGTCGAGCAGCGAATGGCGGTACATGATGATGAAGTGGGGACCGACGGCGGCGCGGATACGGCGCACGATCTCCACGGGCAGGCGCATGCGGTTCTCGATCGTGCCGCCCCAGCGGTCCTGGCGCAGATTCGTGCGCGCGCACAGGAACTGGTTCAGCAGATAGCCCTCGCTGCCCATCACTTCGATGCCGTCGTAGCCGGCCTTTTGCGCCAGGCGCGCGCAGCGCACGTAGTCGCAGATGGTGCGCTCTATGCCCCGTTCCGTCAGGGGACGGGGGCGGAACGGCGAGATCGGCGATTTCTTGGCCGACGCCGAGACGACGAACGGCTGATAGCCGTAGCGGCCCGCATGCAGGATCTGCATGACGATCTTGCCGCCCTCCTCGTGCACGGCGCGCGTCACCTTGCGGTGGTTCGGCACATCGCCGAGGAAATTCAAGGTGCCGCCGAACGGCAGCAGCCAGCCCTGGCGGTTCGGTGAGATGCCGCCCGTGACGATCAGGCCCACGCCGCCCCGTGCCCGCTCGCGGTAAAACGCGGCGAGCTTGCCATAATGATAAAAACGGTCTTCCAGGCCCGTGTGCATGGACCCCATGATGACGCGGTTGCGCAAGGTGGTAAAACCCAGGTCGAGCGGGGCCAGCAGATGGGGGTAGGCAGTCATGGTGATCGGTCCGGTAAGGTGGTTGCAGGCCGTACGGTAGCAAGCATTGCCGATCGCCGCAGCGACTTTCTCTAGACCGGGAGTTCTAAATCGCCCCGCCCGCCCGCCGGCGGCGCGTACAGCTTGTGCCGGGCGGTACTTTCCCGTAGGCTAGGTGGCATGAAGCGACTCTTCCTCTGCCTGTTGATGCTGTGCGCCGTCCCCGCTACCGCACTGGCACAGGCGATACGCCTGGACAAGCTGAAGGTCGAGGTCAAGCGCATCGAGGTCGACGGGCAGCGCATGTATGAAGTCGATGCCAGCGGCAGCGTGCAGGCGCCGCCGGCCTCCGTGTGGAAAACCCTGACCACCTACGAGCGCATGAATGAATTCGTGCCCGACCTCAGTTCCTGCCGCGTGCTGTCGCGCAACGGCAATGAAGTCATCATCGAGCAGCAGGGCATGGCGCGCTTCCTGTTCATGAACCACCCCATCCACCTGGTGGTGCGGGCCACGGAAACGCCGTTGACGGCCATCGACATCGCGCTGATCTCGGGCGACATGCGGCATTACGAATCGCGCTGGAACTTGTATCCCGTACCCGAGACGGGCGGCACGCGCATCGTCTTTTCCAGCCGGCTGATGCCGGGCTTCTATGTGCCCGGCATGCTGGGCACGACCATGATACGCGGCGATATCGAGCGCATGATGGCGGCCGTGCTTGCACGCATCGACAGCCAGTACGCCGATAAGTCCGGATAACGACACCGGACAAAACCTACTGCGCGTCGCGATTTGCAGCCTCCGCTGCTCAGCTACAACTCCCATCCGCTCGCTACGGTTTCATCCGGTGTTAAAAAATCAGGCCAAATAGGTATCGCGGTCGCGGATTTCCGCGAAGTTTTCCAGGCTGCCCAATTTCACGGTGACGGGGTTCAGGCTCGCCTGCGGCTGCATCGAGCGCCAGGCAAACAGCCATTCCTGCTCGGGCGCCTCGGCGCGCGTCTTGGTGAAGGCGGCGCCCAGGGCCGCGCGCTGGCCGTATTCGACGAGGCCATCGATGCCGGCCCAGCTGGGCAAGGTGCGCTGCACGGCGCGGTGCAGGCGTTCGCCGAATTCCTCCGTATTGTGGATGATCAGACAGGCGTCGGCCGGGGCGAACAGGTCGAACAGTTGCTTGTCCCACACTTGCGAAAAACTCAGGGTCAAACAATTGCCCGCTGGCATCAGGCGGAACTGGCCCAGGCTCAGCGCCAGCTCGAGTTCGCTGCGCTGGCCGTAGCGGTGCAGGGTGGGGGGACGTTTGTAATCGTGCATGCTGGACTCGTTCTTCAATAGTAGGGTAAACCGGCGCGCCGCCTAGCGGGGCGGGCGGATATGGCGCCGGATGCGCTGGGCCCTGGCAGCCAGGTAAATTTCGCGCAGTAAATAAATAAAACAGCCGATCAGGCAAATCACGGCCAGCACAAAGAAGGCCGCGATGTATTTGTCCAGGGTCAGGTTCAGAATATCGCCCAAAAACAGCATGGCGATGATGACGCAGACGAAGAAACCGCACGCCGTGCTCAGCGAAATCGAATAGTTGATCAGATGGGTACGCCGATACAGGGTATCTAGCTCATCCATATAGAAATCGTTGTAGCCGATGTCGAGCCGGTCTTCCAGCACGCGCGTGCGGTCGATGATGCGGCCCAGGCGGTTGGTCAGTACCACCAGCATGGTGCCGATACCGGTCAACAGGAAGACCGGCGCAATCGCCAGCTGGATGATATGGCCGATGTCGCCGATCTGTATGTTCATGGATAAAAAGTCGTGGGTTCACACCGGCGCCCGACCCTGGCGCCAGCACAGGCCATAGTGTAGCAGGTGGCGCACGCCGGCTGGCCGCTTTGCCAACCGGCGTGCCAGAACGTCATGCGAAGCCGCGCCCCGGCACGAAGCGCTCGGTGGCGCGCACCAGCGCCGAAGCGATGCCATGCTCGAGCGCGCCGTGGCCCGCGTCCGGGATCATTTCCAGCTGCGCGCCGGGCCAGGCCTGCCGCAGGCGGTAGGCCGACAGCGGCGGGCAGATGGCGTCGTAGCGTCCCTGCACGATGACGGCCGGCAAATGCGCGATGCGTCCCATGTTGCGGATCAGCTGGTCCTCCTCGAAGAAACCGAAATTGGCCATGTAATGCGATTCGAGCCGGCCCACGCCCAGGTCGAGCGCATCGTTCGGCGCGTCTTCCGGCTGCGGCATCAGGTACACGCGGCGGCCTTCGAAGCGGCTCCAGGCGCGCGCGGCCGGCCAGTACACGGCCGGGTCGCTGCTGAGGATGCGTTTCACGTAGGCGGCCAGCAAGTCGCCCCGTTCCTCTGCCGGGATGGGCGCGGCGAATTCCGCGTACAGTTCCGGATAAAACCAGCGCACGCCTTCGATGAACCAGTCGATTTCCGCCTGCGTGCACAGAAAAATGCCGCGCAGCACGAAACCGAGGCAAGCCGCCGGGTGCGCCTGGCCATACGCCAGCGCCAGGGTCGAGCCCCAGGAGCCGCCAAACACCAGCCATTGATCGATGCCGAACTGGGCGCGCAGGCGTTCGATGTCGGCGATCAGCAGCTGCGTCGTGTTGTTGCGCCATTCGCCCAGCGGCGTGGACTTGCCGGCGCCGCGCTGGTCGAACAGGATCACGCGGTAGCGCTGCGGATCGAAGAAGCGGCGGTGCTGCGGCGACAGGCCCGCGCCCGGGCCGCCATGCAGGAACAGCACGGGAATGCCGTCGGGGTTGCCGCACTCTTCCCAATAAATGGTGTGGATGTCATCGACCGCCAGCATGCCGTGCCGGTTCGGCGTCAGGGCGGGAAACAGGGGTGACAAAGAATCGGGCATGGCGAGCGGTCCTTGGAATGGCGGTCAGGGCGCCAGGCAAGAATCCTGGCAACTGTTCCAATTATAGTGCGCCCCCGCCGGCTCAGGCCAGCAGCAAGGGCAGGCGGTTCGACGACTTGATTTCGCGCATCGACAGGCTGGACTGGATTTCCGCCACGCCAGGCAGGCGGCGCAGCACGGTCGAGACAAATTCGCCATACGCTTCCAGGTCGCGCGCCACCACTTGCAGGAAATAATCGGCTTCGCCCGCCACATTGTGGCAGGACAGAATTTCGGGAATCGTCGCGATGGCTTGCTCGAACTGCGACGGCTGCTCGCCGCCATGGTTGGCAAACACGACGCGGACGAACGCCACCAGGCCGATGCCCAGCTTCTTGCGGTTGAGCAAAGCCTGGTAGCCGGTAATAAAACCTTCCTCTTCCAGGCGGCGCAGACGGCGCCAGACGGGGGTTTCGCTCAGCTTCAAGCGCTCGGCCAGGCGCGCGTTCGACAGCCGTCCTTCATCCTGCAACAGCCTGAGTATCTGCAAATCGGTGGCATCGAGGCTAACTTCTGGAATTTTCATCTAATTTTTGTGTTGATACGAGTGGAATCCACCCGAATACTAGGGCATGCAGGGCAGGAAAAGCAAGCACATTTCATCGCGGCGAGAACATAATAAGGCCCGGCGAGCAGGCCGCACCGTGCGCATGCTCCCGCTTTTCTTTTCGACCGAGCCATGTCCGATTCTATCTTCCTGATGTACCTGCTGGCACTGGCCGGCGCCTTTTTATTGCCGGGCCCCGACATGGCGCTGGTGCTGGCGACAGGCGCCGCGCGCGGCGTGGCCACGGCGCTGGTGACGGCCGTAGGCATCGCCGGCGCCCGCGCCGTCCATGTGGCGCTGTCGGGCGCGGGCCTGGCGGCGCTGATGGTGACGCATCCGCAAGCCTTGCAATGGGTCAAATGGGCGGGCGCCGCCTATCTGCTGTACCTGGCGCTGCGCCTGCTGCAGTCGGCCCTGTCGACGAAGACAACGCCGGAAAAAGCCGCCCCCGCCACGGCGCACAGCGCCCGCGCCAGCCTCGTGCGCGGTTTCCTGACGAATCTGCTCAATCCGAAGGCACTGCTGTTTTGCAGCATGTTCCTGCCCCAGTTCGTCATCGGCAGCGACAGCGTCGGCATGCAATACCTGCGCCTGGGCGCCGTCCTGGTGCTGGTGGGCCTGCTGTTCGACACCCTGTACGCCGTGCTGGCCGCGCGCCTGGCGCGCCGCCTGCGCGGCAAACCTTCACCTTACGGCAAGTTCGTGCTGCCCACCGTCTTCGTCTTGCTGGCGGGACGGCTGGTGCTGGGCTGAACTGTCGGCGGCAGCGGCGCTCCGCCGGCAAAGAAGGCGGGGTAATCCCTCAGCAAGCCCTGCTCCAGATCGTTGACCTTGCGAAATTGCCGCAACGTGGGCGCCATGGCCCGGCCCGCATCCCAGCTGCGCCAGGCATTCGGCGCATCGAATTGCGCGTATAGCGCGTCCCCCAGGTCCTGGTACGCGGCCGCCATGTGCGGCTTGGCCTGCAGTACTTGCAGATACAAGGCCATCGCTGCCTGCCGTTGCCCCAGCTTGGCGCGCAGATTTCCCTCGAACAAAGCCAGAACCGGCTGCTCCAGGCCGTGCTGCTGGCGCAAGCCCTGCACGGTGGCCAGCGCGGCCTGAATGCCTTCCTTGTCCTTGGCCAGCAGTGCCCGCGTCAAGTCATGGATGGGCTGGCACGCCTGCATGGCCAGTTGCTGCTGCGGCGACAGTTTGTCGACCAGCGCGCCTGTGGAAAAATGATCTTCCAGCATGCTCAAAAAAGCCTCAAAGGGCTTTTCTGCCGCAAACAGGCGCTCCGCTTCGGCGCGCAGCGCCGGATGCGCCTCGGGTCCCGGCGGCGGCAACCGCGCCGCCTGCGCCAGCACGCGTTCGAGCACCGGTGCATCGGCGGCCAGCGGGCGTGGCCGGTAGGCGGCCAGGGAATACGTGGCGGGCGCGCCCGCCGTCATGGCGCTGATACGGAAATGGCGCGCGACTTTGCCAGCAATCTGCTGGTGATGCAAGGTGAATGCGGCAGGAATGCGCTTGCCGTCGGCCAGCATCGTCAGCACCGCCGGGTGGCCGCCCCAGGTGTAGCGCAAATACTGGGCAAACGCCGCAGCATCGTCGCCGCTGACGGGGCTTCCAGCAATATCCAGGCGCAGCAGGGGCTGCCCGTCGAGCGACCACAGTACGGCGCCGTCGAGCACTTGTGGCAGCAAGGGTCCTCGCCGCTTGTTGTCCAGCACCGACAAAGCTTGTTCCTCATACACAGGCGGCGTTGCGTGCTGTTCAAGGCCGCTCAGCTTCAACATGCCGGCGATCCCCTGCCGGTGGTGCAGCTCGGCGGCGCGAGAACCCGCCACGTCGAACAGCGAATACGTGTCGTAGGTGGACGCCGCCGTATCGATCATGTAGCGGCGGCGCGTGGCAAAATCGAGCACGGACAAGGTGTGGCCGTTGCGCACGCTGATGAAATGATCGCCCAGCACCACGTCGCTGTCCTGCGTCTCGCGCGCGGGCAAGCTGGTGTTCACGCCAGGCTGGTTGACGCGCTCGGTCACCACCGTGACGTGGAACGCGACGCTGGCCTGGACAGCGGAAGTGCCCAGGAGAAGGATGGCAGCCACGCTGGCGCGGCGCAAGACAGGAAGCAAAGGCATGGAGGATGATGCAATGGAGAAATGCTGATTCTAAGGCAAAGCACGCGCTTGTCCCGTTTTACTCGCCAGCATAAAAAAAGACAGCCGCAGCTGTCTTTTCTGTTTTACCGCAACAGCGATTACGACATGTGCTGGCCGCCGTTGATGGAAATGTTGGCGCCGGTGACGAACGCCGCTTCATCGGAAGCCAGGTAGGCGACCAGGCCGGCCACTTCTTCCGGCTTGCCCAGGCGCGCCATCGGAATTTGCGGGATGATTTTGCTGTCGAGCACTTCCTGCGGAATCGCCATGACCATCTTGGTGCCGATGTAGCCTGGCGAGATGGTGTTGACGGTGACGTTCTTGCGCGCCACTTCCAGCGCCAGCGACTTGGTGAAGCCATGCATGCCCGCTTTCGCGGCCGCATAGTTGGTCTGGCCGAAAGCGCCCTTCTGGCCGTTCACGGACGAGATATTGATGATGCGGCCCCAGCCGCGTTCCACCATGCCGTCGCAGACGGGCTTGGTCATGTTGAAGACGGAATCGAGATTGGTGCTCATCACGGCATCCCAGTTCGTCTTGTCCATCTTCTTGAACGTCATGTCGCGCGTGATGCCGGCGTTATTCACCAGCACGTCGACAGGACCGATTTCCGCTTCCACGGCCGCCACGCAGGCAGCGGCCGAATCGTAGTCGGCCACGTCGCACGGATACGCCTTGAAGTCGTAGCCCATGTCCTTGGTCGTCGCCAGCCACTCCGCGACCTTCGGATTGCCTGGAGAATATGTGGTCACCACGCGATAGCCGAGCGCCGCCAGCTTGAAACAGACCGCTTCGCCCAGACCACCCATGCCACCAGTTACCAATGCAACTCTTGCCATTATCATCCCCTCAGTGTCGTTCTGTTGCTAAAAAGTTAATCATTTAATCAAAGCAATCCAGCTCCGCCGCGTGACGGCGGCCAACCGCATCGAACCAGGCCGCCGCGCGGTACGCGCAACAGCCTGGATTCGTGCCGGCTACTTAATCGCGCTCAATCGCGAGGGCAACACCCATGCCGCCGCCGATGCACAAGGCTGCCAAGCCTTTCTTGGCGTCGCGGCGTATCATTTCGTGGATCAGGGTGACCAGGATGCGCGCGCCCGAGGCGCCGATCGGGTGGCCGATGGCGATCGCGCCGCCGTTCACGTTGATCTTGCTGGTATCCCAGCCCATTTCCTTGTTGACGGCAATCGCTTGCGCGGCAAACGCTTCGTTGATTTCCATCAGGTCCAGCTCTTCATGCGTCCAGCCGGCTTTTTTCAGGCACAGACGCGATGCGGAGACGGGGCCCATGCCCATGACGGCCGGGTCCAGGCCCGACGAGGCGTAAGCCTTGATGCGCGCCAGCGGCTTCAAGCCCAGTTCTTTCGCTTGCGAGGCCGACATCATGATGACGGCGGCGGCGCCATCGTTCAGGCCGGAAGCATTGCCGGCCGTGACGGTGCCGTCCTTGGCGAACGCGGGGCGCAGGCCGGCCAGCGATTCCAGGGTCGAACCGGGCTTGATGTATTCGTCGCTATCGAAGACCACGGTGCCTTTTTTATTGGCGATTTCCAGCGGCAGGATTTCATCCTTGAACTTGCCCGCCTTTTGCGCCGCTTCCGCCTTCAGTTGCGACTGCAGCGCGAATTCATCCTGCTCGGCGCGCGTCACTTCGTATTTCTTGGCGACGTTTTCCGCCGTGATGCCCATGTGGTACTGGTTGTACACGTCCCACAGGCCGTCGACGATCATGGTGTCGATCATCTTGAAGTCGCCCATGCGGAAACCGTCGCGCGAGCCGTTCATCGCGTGCGGCGAAGCGCTCATGTTTTCCTGGCCGCCGGCAATGATGATGTTGGCGTCGCCGCACTTGATCGCTTGCGCCGCCAGGTGCGTGGCCTTCAGGCCGCTGCCGCAGACCTTGTTGATGGTGAAGGCCGGGATGGAGCTGGGCAGGCCGGCCTTGATGACGGCCTGGCGCGCGGCGTTCTGGCCGACGGCGGCCGTCAGCACCTGGCCCAGGATCGCTTCGCCGATCAGGTTCGGGTCGATGCCGGTTTGTGCCAGCAAGCCTTTGATTACATGCGCGCCCAGTTCGGACGCAGGAATCTTGGCCAGGCTGCCACCGAATTTGCCGACTGCGGTACGGCCGGCGGCCACGATTACGACATCATCCATTTATTTCTCCGATATGCAGGCCACGAGGGCCAAGGTCAAGGTGTTAATAGAATCCAATGAGAATCCGGGAAGACGCAGCACGCTGCGTTTCATTCTAGCGCGGCATGCGCCGCAGTTCCAGCGCCGCACCGCAGGCGGCGGCGATGATAGCCTGCTTGCGGTAACTGGCGGGCGACCTGGCGCGGCGGATAGCCGCTGCCGGGCCGCAAAACGCTTAGGCCTGGCGAGCAGGACGCGTGTTTTTATTTTTATCATACCCTTCATCGGCGCCGCCGAAAGTGGTTTTTAAAAAATTATTGAAGGGAATAATCAGGGGCACGGGCGTTTGCTTTACCACCTGCAACAGCTCGCCAAATTTTTGACGCGATGCAGCAAACTCACCCTTTGTCACAGTCTCAAATTTCTCCTGGGTTTCTTGAGCAACATCCTTTGCCTGGCGGCCATATGCACCGATGCGTTCGATGGCCAGTTGCGACTGCGTGCGCGACAGTTGCAGCAGCGCTTGCGGGTCCTTCACGGACAGCAGCTGATTGCCCGCCACCGTAGCGGCCGCCAGCGCCGCGCGGGCCGCATCGAGCTGCAAGTCCAGCACGCTGGCGCCGCTGTCGACGGCGGCCTGGGCATACGCTTGCGCGCTGATCAATTGCGCTTCCACCACGGCCTTGCCAGCCAGTGCCCATTGTTCGGAAAATGAAAACATCGTGTTCCTCCCCCAAAGAGTAGGCAGCGCCATGTTGCGCCGCACAGTGCTCAACTGTAAGCGGTGGTTCATTGCTGAACCTTGATATTTATCAAGCTTTGCTGTTGGTTTGTTTCCAACTCAACGTTGATCAAGACAACAACTTGATACCATCGAGCGAAGCCGCGCACTGCTCGCGTATCACGCTGACGAAATCGCGCACATAGGCCTTGTCCTGCAACTGCTCCGGCACGGACACGTACAAATCGCTCCACAAGCCGTGCTCGCCCACCGGGCGCGCCACCACATAATCGTAATCGACGTAATTCTTGATGGCCCAGTTCGGCAAGGCGGCGATGCCGCGCCGGCTCGCCACCAGCTGCAGCACGGCCACCGTCAATTCGGCCGTGCGGCGCTCGAAGACGATGCCGGCGGGCTTCAGCACTTCGCGGATCAGGTCGATGCGCTCTTCCGGCACGGGATAGGTGATCAACGTCTCGCCCGTAAAGTCGGCCGCCACCAGCCGGCGCTGCGCCTGCAGCCGGTGCTTCTGCGCCATCACCACCAGCATTTCATAGCGGAACAGGGGAAACACGGTGAAATCGGGGCCGTACGGCGAGCCGATCACGAGGTCCGCCTCGCCCGAGCGCAGCAAGTCCGCCGGTTCGCTGTGAAAGCCGGAGACCAGGTCGATCTCCACTTCCGGCCAGCGCTGGCGGAACGCATCCATCACGGGCATGAGCCAGTCGAAACAGGTATGGCATTCGAGCGCCACGCGCAACTGGCCCTTGTCGCCCTGCGACAGGCGCGCCACGTCGCGCTCGGCCAGTTCGATCTCGGGCAACAGCTTGTCGGCCAGCTCCAGCAATCGGCTGCCCGTGGCCGTGAAGGCGATCGGCATCGACTTGCGCTCGAACAGGGGCGCGTTATAGCGCTCTTCGAGCAAACGGATCTGGTGCGACAGGGCCGACTGGGTCAGGTTGAGCAGCTGCGCGGCGCGCACCAGGCTGCCGGACGAACGCAAGGCACTCAGGGTGCGCAGGTGGCGGATTTCTAGCATCGGAAAAGTGGGGGCTGTACGTGAATTATTTTCATGTTATTCGGCAAAATGTTTCGTTTTGATTATAGACCAAGTTGCCGCACACTCTAGCGCATTCACATTAAATCTCGATGACATCATGACCATTCGTACCCACATTCTTGGCTTTCCCCGCATCGGCGCCGCGCGTGAGCTGAAACTGGCGCTGGAAAGCCACTGGCGCGGCGAGCTGTCCGAGGCGGCGCTGGAAGCGACGGGCCAGCAATTGCGCGCGCGCCACTGGGCCTTGCAACGCGATGCCGGTCTCGACTACGTCACCGTGGGCGACTTCGCCTTGTATGATCAGGTGGCCAGCCATATTCAGCTGCTGGGCTGCGAACCGCCCCGTTTCAGCTTTGCGCCGGAGCAGTCGTCCCTGTCGCGCTATTTCACCATGGCGCGCGGTGCAGAGACGCACGCGGAGCACGCGGGCTGCGGCCACGCGCACCATGCACACGCCGCAGGCACTGCCGCGCTGGAAATGACCAAGTGGTTTGACACCAATTACCATTATCTGGTGCCCGAATGGTCGCCGCAGACCCAATTCTCTCTGGCTTGCGAGCGCCTGCTGGCGGAAGTGGCCGAGGCGCAGGCGCTCGGCCACCAGGTCAAGGCGGCCCTGATCGGCCCCCTCACCTTCCTGTGGCTGGGCAAGGAAAAGACAGCAGGCTTCGAGCGCCTGGCCCTGCTGGAACAATTGCTGCCCGTCTACGGCGCCCTGCTCGACCGATTGAAACAGCAGGGCGTGACGTGGGTGCAGCTCGACGAACCGATCCTGGGCCTGGACTTGCCCCATGCGTGGCGCAGCGCCTTCGAAAGCACCTACTGGCAGCTGAACCAGGTGGGCGTCAACATTTTGCTGGCCACGTATTTTTCGCCGCTGGAAGAAAACCTCAGCCTGGCATGCCGCCTGCCCGTGGCCGGCCTGCACGTGGACGGCATCCGCGCGCCGCATGAACTGATCAGTGTCACGGACTGGCTGCCCGCGCATAAAGTCTTGTCGATCGGCATCGTCGATGGCCGCAACATCTGGCGCACCGACCTCGACGCGGCCCTGTGCGTGCTGCAGCCGCTGGCCGCCAAGCGCAAGGGGCACCTGTGGCTGGCGCCGTCGTGCTCCCTGCTGCACGTGCCGTTCAGCCTGGAAGCGGAAACGGCGCTCGACGGTGAAATCACGAGCTGGCTGGCGTTTGCCACGGAAAAACTGACGGAACTGTCGCTGCTGAAGGGCGCGCTGGCGGGCCACCCCGACGATACCGCGCTGGCCATTTCCCGCCTGGCCATTGCCGGGCGCCGTGGCAGCGCCCGCGTGCACCGCCCGCAAGTGGCGCAGCGCTTGCGCACGCTCACCCCCACCGTGGACCGCCGCGATTCCAGCTTCCCGCTGCGCCAGGCCGTGCAGCGTACACGCTTCCAACTGCCCGACTTCCCGACGACGACCATCGGATCATTCCCGCAGACGGCAGCCATCCGCGCCGCCCGCGCCAGCCATCAACGGGGCGAGCTGACGAGCGCCGAATATGAACAGCAGATGCGCGCCGAAATCGCCCACGCCGTGGCACGCCAGGAAGCGCTGGGCCTGGACGTGCTCGTGCATGGCGAAGCGGAACGCAATGACATGGTCGAATACTTCGGCGAGCAACTCGACGGTTTTATCTTCACGCGCCTGGGCTGGGTGCAATCGTACGGCTCGCGCTGCGTCAAGCCGCCCATCATCTACGGCGACGTGCAGCGCCCGGCCCCCATGACCGTCGCATGGACGGTCCATGCGCAAAGCCTGACGAGCAAACCGATGAAGGGCATGCTGACGGGCCCGGTGACACTCTTGCAATGGTCGTTCGTGCGCGACGACCAGCCGCGCGCCGCCACGGCGCTGCAGCTGGCCCTGGCCATCCGCGACGAGGTGGCCGACCTGGAAACGGCCGGCATCGGCATCATCCAGATCGACGAGCCGGCCATCCGCGAAGGCTTGCCGCTGCGCCGCGGCCAGTGGGACGCCTATCTGGACTGGGCCACGCGCGCCTTTCGCATCGCCGCGTCCGTCGTCAGCGACGCGACGCAGATCCATACCCACATGTGCTATGCCGAGTTCAACGACATCCTGCCGCAGATCGCCGCCATGGACGCCGACGTCATCACGATCGAGACGAGCCGTTCGGACATGGAGTTGCTGACGGGTTTAGACCCGTTCCAGTATCCGAACGAAATCGGCCCCGGCGTGTACGACATCCACTCGCCGCGCATCCCCTCGACTCCCGACATGGTCAAATTGCTGCAAAAAGCCAGCGCGGTCATTCCGCCGGCCCATTTATGGGTAAACCCGGACTGCGGCCTGAAGACGCGTGGCTGGGTGGAAACGGAAACAGCGTTGCGTAATATGGTGGAGGCGGCACGGCAGATGCGCGCAGCGTAATCGGACATGGCGCCTGAGGGCGCATGGGCGGCGGCTTTCGGGGCGGCGCACCGGTTTTCCGGGGCGCCGCCCGTTTTTTTTGACATGAAGTAGGTATTGCCCTGCGGAATAGCACGCGCCAGGCCCCTGACGCTGATTTTTTTGCAGTAGAATGCAAGAAATTTACTGCTCCCATTGTTGCCTTACGGAACATCTGGCCTGCCGCAGTTTCACTTTGATAAATGTTTATGTCCAAAAGCCCGTCGCAGAAGCCTATCGAAATCAAGATTTCCACCGTCGTTGCTGTCTCCGCCATTCTGCATAGCGCCGATACGCAGGCACTCGATGCCGCCTTGCGCGACATGACGGGAGGCGTGGCGGACTTTTTCGAGGACGACCTGGCCGTGCTGGACGTGGCGGCCTTGCCGCCCGGCAGCGTGCCCATCGACTGGGCCGCCCTGGTGGCCCTGCTGAAAAAATACCGTTTGAATGCCGTGGCCGTGCGCAATGCGCCGGCCGACATGCATGACGCCATCCTGGCGCAAGGCTTGAGCCTCGACAGCGGCAAGACGCGCGACGATGCCCCGCCCAAGGATGGCCCCAAGGATACGCCCACGGCGGCGGCGCAGTCGGGCGCCGACGCCCAGGTGATGGTGATCGACACGCCCGTGCGGGCCGGCCAGCGCATCTATGCGCGCGGCTGCGACCTGATCATCACCGCTGTCGTCAACAATGGCGCCGAAATCATCGCCGACGGCAGCATCCACGTGTATTCCTCGCTGTACGGCCGCGCGCTGGCCGGCGCCTCGGGCAATCCCCAGGCGCGCATCTTCGCGCTGGCCATGGAACCGGAACTGGTCTCGATCGCGGGTGTCTACCGCACGTTCGAGGATGGTTTCCCTGCAGAAATGGCGCGCGGACCCGCGCAAATTCGTTTGGCTGGAGACAGAATCGATATACACTCTGTCAATCCGGTCACTCCCGTGAACCGCTCTTAAGCTGCACAATTCAAGAGATATCTGAAAAGGATTATTTGTGGCAAGAATTATTGTTGTGACGTCCGGCAAGGGCGGTGTCGGCAAGACGACCTCTAGCGCCAGTTTTTCCACTGGCCTGGCCATGCGCGGCCACAAGACAGCCGTGCTCGATTTCGACGTAGGCCTGCGTAACCTCGACCTGATCATGGGTTGCGAGCGCCGCGTCGTGTATGACTTGATCAATGTGATCAATAAAGAAGCGACCCTGAACCAGGCCCTGATCAAGGACAAGCACTGCGACAATCTGTTCATTCTGCCCGCCTCGCAGACGCGCGACAAGGATGCCTTGTCGGAAGAAGGCGTGGAACGCGTGTTGAACGACCTGATCAACATGGGTTTCGAGTTCATCATCTGCGATTCGCCGGCCGGCATCGAGCATGGCGCGCTGATGGCGCTGACGTTCGCCGACGAGGCCATCATCGTCACCAACCCGGAAGTGTCGTCGGTGCGCGATTCGGACCGCATCCTCGGCATCCTGCAAGCCAAGTCGCGCCGCGCGCAGACGGGCGGCGAACCGGTCAAGGAACATTTGCTGATCACCCGCTACTCGCCGAAACGCGTGGAATCGGATGAAATGCTGTCCTACCAGGACGTGCAGGAAATCCTGCGCATCCCGCTGGTGGGCATCATTCCGGAATCGGAGCAAGTGCTGGCCGCCTCGAACCAGGGCAATCCGGCCATCCATTTCACGGGCACGGACGTGGCGCAAGCCTATGAAGACGTGGTCTCGCGTTTCCTCGGCGAAGAAGTCGAGTTGCGCTTTACCAACTATGAAAAGCCTGGATTACTCCAGCGCATTTTTGGGGCGAAGTGATATGGCCTTGCTTTCTTTCCTCTTCCCCCCCAAGCCGAAGACGGCCACCGCGGCCAAGGAACGCCTGCAGATCATCATCGCCCGCGAACGCAGCGGACGCGATGGTCCGGACTTCCTGCCCGCCCTGCACAAGGAATTGATCGCCGTCATTTCCAAGTACACGAAGGTGAATGCCGACGACATCAAAATCTCGCTGGACCGCCAGGGCAACCTGGAAGTGCTCGACGTGAACGTGGTGCTGCCGGACGCATAAGGTCTACTCCGGCCTGACCGTGAGCAATTCCTGCGCCACCGAGGCGCAGGCGTTCACGTGCTGGTTGCCGATCTGGCGGAACACGGCGTAGCCGATGGCTGCCGCCACCGCCTGGCCGGCGAACGGCACGAAGCGCGCCACCTGCTTGGTGGCGATCTTGACGCCACTGCGCTTGAGCAGGTGGAGGATCAGTTCGCGCGACACCAGCTTTCCTACCAGCATGCCCCCCATGCCCACCGCCGCGCGGTAGGCCATCATCTTGAACTGCGGGTTCAGGCGCTCGATCTGCTCGGGCGTCAGGCCGAATTCGTGGTTGATATCGTTGATCAACATGGAAAACAGACCCACATCGGACATCAGGTCGATGCCGGGAATGGGAATGGCCGAGGCGCCGGCCGACATCATGGCGCGCCGCTGCACCAGGCGCCGGCAACGCTCGCGCACTTGCTCGATTTCGGCACGGCTGGCCGGTATCAGTGTCCAATCGGTAGTGCTCTTGTCTGGCATGGCCGCTTCTCCGCTAGTAGGGGTAGATGAACAAGTGTAACGTAAAGGATCTGCCCTCCGATTTCACTGGACACAGTTGCAATCTCTGTTATATTTCACTTCAGCATTCCTTAACATTACGATAAGCAGAGCAGACCGTCTGTTTGTTGCTACACACTCCAGCCCATTATGCGAATTGCCGTACTCGATAGCGACCATAGCCAGGCAGAACTGATCTGCCAGGTGCTCACCGCCGCCGGCCACGCTTGCCACGAGTTTCAGAGTGGCAAGGAAATGCTGGGGCAGCTGCGCAAGGACAGTTGCGACATGCTCATCCTTGACTGGCATGTGAGCGATCTGGACGGTGCGGAAGTCTTGCGCCGTGCCCGGGAAAAACTGGCGCCGAAGGCGCCCGTGTTGTTTATGACCAACAGTTCCGGCGAAGACGACGTGGTGGCGGGCATGACGGCGGGCGCCGACGACTACATGATCAAGCCCCTGCGGCGCAGCGAACTGACCTTGCGCACCCAGGCGCTGCTGCGCGTGGCGTACCCGGCCCAGAATGGCGCCGAGTACTTGCAATTTGGTCATTACACGTTTGAAACCCGTCCCGGCCGCCTGCTGCGCGATGGCGAAGTGCTGGACGTGACGCACAAGGAATTCGCCCTGGCGCTGCTGTTTTTCCGCAACCTGGGCCGTCCCCTGTCGCGCGCCTACATCCACGAAGCCGTGTGGCAGCGCGACACGGCCTTGCCCTCGCGCACCATGGATACCCACGTCTCGCGCGTGCGCAACAAGCTGCAGCTGAAACCGGAACACGGCTACAGGCTCGTGCCCGTCTACAGCTACGGTTATCGCCTGGAAAAACTGGGCGGCTGAACGGCGGCAAACGGCTGACCTGCTCAAAGCGCGGGCACAAAGCGTTATAATGTCGCCATAAGTCATCCAACAGCCCTGAAATGCAACTGCTCGCCGTCGGCCTCAACCATACCACCGCTCCAGTGTCGCTCCGCGAACAGCTGGCGTTTGCGCCTGAGCACTTGGGTTCGGCGGTGATGGCGGCGCGCACCTGGTTCCAGCGCATCGACTTGCGCGACAACGACGAAGCGGCCATCCTCTCGACCTGCAACCGCACCGAGCTGTATGCGGCCAGCCATGTGCCCAACCCGCTCGACGCGGGCGCGCATTTCTTGGCCGACTACCACCAGCTCAACTACAGCGAGCTGCGCCCCCACTTGTATATGCTGCCGCAGCACGATGCCGTGCGCCACACCTTCCGCGTCGCCTCCGGGCTCGACTCGATGGTGCTGGGCGAAACGCAGATCCTGGGCCAGATCAAGGACGCCATCCGCACGGCCGACGAAGCGGGCGGCCTGGGCACGTATCTGCATCAGTTGTTCCAGCGCAGCTTTTCGGTGGCCAAGGAAGTGCGCAGCAGCACGGAAATTGGCGCCCACAGCGTATCCATGGCGGCCGCCGCCGTGCGCCTGTCGCAGCGCATCTTCGACAAGATCGCCGAGCAGAACGTGCTGTTCATCGGCGCCGGCGAAATGATCGAATTGTGCGCCACGCACTTTGCCGCGCAAAACCCGAAAAGCATCACCATTGCCAACCGCACCATGGAGCGGGGCGAGGAACTCGCGCACCGCTTCAACGGCAAGGCGATCCGCCTGGCCGACCTGCCGGAGCAGCTACACCAGTTCGACATCGTCATCTCATGCACGGCGTCATCGTTGCCGCTGCTGGGCCTGGGCCTGGTCGAGCGCGCCATCAAGGCGCGCCGCCACAAGCCCATGTTCATGGTCGACCTGGCCGTGCCGCGCGACATCGAGGCGGAAGTGGGCCGTTTGAACGACGTCTTCCTGTACACGGTCGACGACCTGGGCAAGGTCGTGCAGACGGGCCTGGAAAGCCGGCAGGCGGCCGTGGCGCAAGCCGAGGCCATCATCGAGACGCGCGTGCAATCGTTCATGAGCTGGGTCGACGACCGCGCCATGGTGCCCGTCATCCAGCATTTGCATGAAAACAGCGAAACCTTGCGCCTGATGGAAGTGGAACGGGCGCGCAAGATGCTGGCCAAGGGCGCCGACATCGACGCCGTGCTCGAAGCGCTGTCGAAAGGCTTGACGGCCAAGTTCCTGCACGGCCCGCAGCAGGCGCTGCACCATGCGCAAGGCGACGAGCGCAAGCAGCTGGTCACCCTGCTGCCGAAACTGTTCCGCCCCCGCCGTTAGCGCAGCCCCGCTGGCCGCCCGCGCGCGGCTACCTCTGCCCGCCTGCCGGGCTTGCATCATTCCTACACTCTTTTTACCGCGAATCGCTATGAAACCATCCATGCTGGCCAAACTCGATCAACTGGCGAACCGCCTGGTCGAACTCGACGAACTGCTGATGCACCCGGACGCCACGTCGAACATGGACAGCTACCGCAAGATGACGCGCGAGCACGCCGAGCTGGGCCCGCTGGTGGCCCTGTACCGTTCCTACCAGGAGGCGGGCAACGACATCACCACGGCGCAAGAGATGCTGGGCGATCCGGACATGAAGGAATTCGCCCAGGAAGAGATCGAGGCAGCCAAGGCCACCATGGCGCGGCTCGAACGCGAACTGCAGACCATGCTGCTGCCGAAGGACGTCAACGATGAGCGCAATATCTTCCTGGAAATTCGCGCCGGCACGGGCGGCGATGAATCGGCCCTGTTCGCCGGCGACCTGCTGCGCATGTACACGCGCTTTGCCGAGCGCAACCGCTGGCAGGTGGAGCTGGTATCGTCGTCCGATTCCGACCTGGGCGGCTACCGCGAGGTGATCGTGCGCGTGGTCGGCAATGGCGCGTATTCAAAGCTGAAATTCGAGTCGGGCGGCCACCGCGTGCAGCGCGTGCCGGCCACGGAAACGCAGGGCCGCATCCACACGTCGGCCTGCACGGTGGCCGTGATGCCGGAAGCCGATGAAGTGGAAGACGTCAACATCAACCCGGCCGACCTGCGCATCGACACCTACCGCGCCTCGGGCGCCGGTGGACAGCACATCAACAAGACGGATTCGGCCGTGCGCATCACCCACTTGCCGACCGGCATCGTGGTCGAGTGCCAGGATGACCGCAGCCAGCACAAGAACAAGGCGCAAGCGATGAAAGTGCTGGCCGCGCGCATCAAGGACGTGCAATTGCGCGAGCAGCAGTCGAAGGAAGCGGCCACGCGCAAGAGCCTGATCGGCTCGGGCGACCGCAGCGAGCGCATCCGCACTTATAATTTCCCGCAAGGCCGCCTGACGGACCACCGCATCAATCTGACCTTGTACAAGCTCGACTTCATCATGGATGGGGATTTGACGGAACTGACGAATGCGCTGGCGGCGGAGCACCAGGCCGAGTTGCTCGCGGCGCTGGGAGACTAAACGCTGGCGCCGTTGTGTCGGCTTACGCTGCGCTAAGCCGACCTACGCCGACCTACGCCGACCTACGCCGCAATTTGTAGGTCGGCTTGGCGCGCAGCGCGTAAGCCGACAGCTTTAAGTAGCGGCTAAGCAATAAAAATCGGCCCTTGTGCGAAAATGACCAGCTCGATTCCATCCACCTCACCGTGTCGCCCATGAAAAATTCACGCACCGTCCTCCTGTTGACCGCCGCCCTGTGTTTCCTGATGCTGGGCGTGGCCATGTATTTGCAGCATGCCATGAACATGGCGCCGTGTCCGCTGTGCGTGATCCAACGCTACCTGTTCCTCGCCATCGGCATCGCCTGCCTGGCCGGCGCGGCCGCGAACAAGCCGAAAATCGGCGCCGGCATCGGTCTGTTGGCGGCCCTGGGCGGCTTGGGCGTGGGCGCCAAGCATTTGTACGTGCTGGCCAACCCCGGCTTCTCGTGCGGCATCGACCCGGTGGAAACGGCCCTGAACAAGGTCTTCACGGCCGAACTCATGCCCTTCATGTTTGAATCGTACGGCGCCTGCGAAAACGCCGGCGAGCCGTTTTTCGGCCTGTCGATCCCGCAATGGGCCTTCGCCTGGTTCGCCATCTTCGCCATTGCCATGCTGTGGACTTTGCTGCGCCGCAAACAATAATCAATTATCTATGCCAGAAACACTGATCCCCGCCGGCAGCACTGTCGGCGCCTTGCAAATCCGTCCGCTGCTCGACCCGCTCGACAACCGCATCCTGCTGGGCCATGCGCTGGGCTTGTCGCGCGTCTCGCTGATCACACAATCGGAGCGCGTGCTCACTGCCGCTGAAGCCGAACGACTGTCCGGCTTGCTGGCGCGCCGCCTGCAGGGCGAGCCGATCGCCTACATCGTCGGGCGGCGCGAGTTTTTCGGCTTGCCCTTCGAAGTCAACGACGCCGTGCTGATTCCCCGTCCCGACACGGAAGTGCTGGTGGAACTGGCGCTCGAGCGCCTGCCGCCGGGCGGACGGGTGCTCGACATGGGCACGGGCAGCGGCGCCATCGCCGTCGCGCTGGCCCACACGCGGCCCGACGCCGTCGTCACGGCCCTGGACGTGAGCAGCACGGCGCTGGCCGTGGCGCGCCGCAACGCCAGCGCCAACGGCGTCAACATCACCTTCATGGCCAGCGACTGGTTCGAAGCGCTGGGCACGGAAAAATTCGACCTGATCGTCTCCAATCCCCCGTACATCGCCAGCGGCGACCGTCACCTGGCCGAAGGCGATCTGCGCTTCGAGCCGGCGGGCGCGCTGACCGATCATGCCGATGGCCTGTCGGCCCTGCGCACCATCGTTGCCGGCGCCGCGCGCCACCTGGCAACGGGCGCCTGGCTGCTGATGGAGCACGGCTATGACCAGGCTGCCCAGGTGCGCGAGCTGCTGGCCGCTGCCGGCTACAACAAGGTGCAAAGCTGGCGCGACCTGGCCGGCATCGAACGGGTCAGCGGCGCCCGCCTGGGCTGACCGTTGCCACCTGCGCAAAGCTTGACCCGGCGGCGCGCCAGATCCCTCCGCAGTTTGTTAAAATATCAAGCGAATTCCTGACCGAAGCGCCGTCCCCGTTCCCCGGGGCGGACGCTGGCGACGCGGCGTTTTTTGGGCCGGCGCCGACGCATTTGCCAAAATTCGGTTAATCTCAGCACAAATTATTTATATGCTGCACAAGAAAGGAAGCTCAAATTGCCCAACCTGTTGACTCGCCGCCTGGCATTGCTGACCGAAGATGCCAACCGCGCGCTGCTGGGCGGCTTGCGCGGCATCGAGCGTGAAACCCTGCGCGTCGACGCCGCCGGCCATCTGGCTTCCACGCCCCACCCCGCCGCCCTGGGCTCGGCGCTGACGCACCCTGAAATCACCACCGACTACGCCGAAGCGCTGCTCGAATTCATCACCCCGGCCGAAGCCGACATCGCCACGACATTAAGCAAGCTCGATACCGTGCACCGCCACGCCTACAGCCGCCTCGGCGACGAGTTGCTGTGGAGCCAGTCGATGCCGTGCCAGCTGCCGCCCGAGGAGGATATCGAGATCGCCAACTACGGCACGTCGAACATGGGCATGCTCAAGCACGTCTACCGGCGCGGCCTGGCCTTGCGCTACGGCAAGGCCATGCAATGCATCGCCGGCATCCATTACAACTATTCGCTCGACGAGCAGCTGTGGCAAGTGCTGGCCAGCCATCCGCACACCAGCGCCAGCCCGCAGCACGCGGCGGCCACGCCGAAAGATGTGCAATCGGAAAGCTACCTGGCGACGATCCGCAATTTCCGCCGCTACAGCTGGCTGCTGATGTATCTGTTCGGCGCTTCGCCGGCCCTGTCCGCCGGCTTCCTGCGCGGCCGCGCGCACAAGCTCGACACCTTGTCCGACGACACCCTGTTCCTGCCGTATGCGACCAGCCTGCGCATGAGCGACCTCGGCTACCAGAACGACGCCCAGTCCGGCCTGCGCCCGCACGAAAACAGCCTGGAAGACTACGTCAACGCCCTCACGCATGCCGTCAACGACCCGTATCCGCCGTACGCGGCGCTGGGCACAAAAAAAGATGGCGAGTGGATACAGTTGTCCACCAACGTGCTGCAGATCGAAAATGAATACTATTCGACCATCCGCCCGAAGCGCGTGATCCGCACGGGCGAGCGGCCGATCCAGGCCCTGTGCCTGCGCGGCGTGCAATACATCGAAGTGCGCTGCATGGATGTCGACCCGTTCGAACCGGTGGGCATCAGCCTGGAAACGGGCCGCTTCCTCGACGCGTTTTTGCTGTTCTGCGCGCTCGACGACAGCGGTCCCATCTCGGCCGAGCAAAGCGCCTGCTACACGAACAATTTCGCCCGCACCGTCAAGGAAGGCCGCAAGCCCGGCCTGACCCTGCGCCGGGATGGCGAAGAGATCAGCCTGCAGGCATGGGGCGAGGAATTGCTGACGCGTATCGCGCCTGTGGCGGCGCTGCTCGACTCTCGCATTGGCGGCACGCAGCACGCGGACAGCCTGGCCGCGCAAGCCCGCAAGCTGGCCGACCCGGACGCGACGCCATCGGCGAAGGTACTGGCCGAGCTGCGCGCCAACGGCGGCTCATTTGCCGCCTTCGGCCTGCAGCAAAGCGAACGCCATGCGGCGTTTTTCCGCGCACATCACCCCACACCCGAGCAAAGCGCGTATTTCGACGAGATGGCCGCCAGCTCGCTGGCCGAGCAGCGCGCCATGGAAGCGGCGCCCGCCGGCAGCTTCGACGATTTCGTCGCTGCCTACCGCGCCAGCACCCTGTGTTCGCACACCTGATCCTGCCTGACTTTTTGCCTGGCGCCCCATGCTGACCTTCTACAATGAATTGCACGGCCAGCACCGGGGCCGCTTCGAGCTGTTTCGCGGCACCATGGTGCCCTGCTTCGAGACGCCGGAGCGGGCCGACATGGTGGTGGCCGAGCTGGGGCGGCGCAACCTGGGCCGTATCGTCACGCCGCACGGCGTGCCGCTGACGTCGCTCGAACGCATCCACACGCCCCGTTATCTGCATTTTTTACGCCATGCCTGGCACGACTGGCTGGCGCTCGACCCGGACAATGCCAACAAGGATGCCTTGCCCTCCGTCTGGCCCGTGCGCACCTTGCGCAGCGACATCGAACCGGACGACTTCACGGCCAAGCTGGGGCTGTACTCGATGGACAACGGCACGCCGCTGACGGCCGGCACCTGGACGGCGGCCAAGACGGGCGCCGACTGCGCCGTCAACGCGGCCCACGCGCTGCGCCTGGGAGAACGGGCCACGTTCGCCCTGACGCGCCCGCCGGGCCACCACGCGGGCAGCGATTTCTTTGGCGGTTACTGCTTTCTGAACAACGCGGCCCTGGCCGCGCAGCACCTGCTCGACGACGGCGCGCGCAAGGTCGCCATCCTCGATATCGATTACCACCACGGCAACGGCACGCAGAGCATCTTTTACCAGCGCGACGACGTGCTGTTCGCCTCCGTCCACGCCGACCCGCGCGGCGAATATCCGTTTTACCTCGGTCACGCCGACGAGACGGGCAGCGGCGCGGGGCTCGGCTACAACGTCAACCTGCCGCTGCCGGCCGGCACGTCCGCGGCCAGCTGGTTCGCCGCGCTGGAAACGGCTTGCCTGCGCATCAATATGTATGCGCCCGACGCGCTGGTGGTCTCGCTCGGCGTCGACACCTTCGTGGGCGACCCGCTGTCGCACTTCGCCTTGCAAAGCGGCGACTACCTGCGCGTGGGCGAACGCCTCGCGCACCTGAACCTGCCCACCGCCTTCATCCTCGAAGGGGGCTATGCGGTAAAGGAAATCGGCATCAATGTGGTCAATGTGCTCGAAGGCTTTGAAACGGCGGAGTAATTCTGGGGTCAGACCCCCGTCCACGTTGACGGTGAGCCTGGCGTTAGCGGTGTTGAGGGTCTGACCCCGGCTTTAGCAGCTCTACATATTCCTGAACAGCGCCATGAACGGCTGGCTCACGGCCAGGGTTTCCGGCCGCGTCTTCAGGCGCAGGACGCCGCGTCCCACCTCGTCGCGCGTCACCGACGCCACCATCTTCATGTTGACGATGGTGGAGCGGTGGATCTGCTTGAAGATGGCCGGATCGAGCACGTCGAGCAGTTCGCGGATCGGCTTGCGCAGCAGCGCCTCGCCGTCCGCCGTCATCACGGCCGTGTACTTGGTGTCGGATTGAAAATAGGCGATGTCTTCGACCATGATCAGACGCGTATCCTTGCCGCTGCTGGCCGTCAGCCACACCAGCGGCGGCGACTTGGCGGCCGCCGGCAAGGCGCTGCTCAATTGCTGCAGCAGGCCGGCGAGCGCGCCGTCGCCCGCCCGGGTCTTGCCGGCCCGCGCCTGCACGCGCTGCAGGGTCGCCTGCAGGCGCTCGCGGGCGACCGGTTTCAATAAATAATCGACGGCGCCCTTGTCGAAGGCGTCGATCGCGTACTGGTCGTAGGCGGTGACGAACACCACCTGCGTGGCGGGACTGGCGTCGAGCGCGCCGGCAGCCACTTCCAGCCCCGTCAAGCCCGGCATGCGGATGTCGAGGAAGGCGACGTCCGGCTTGCGCGTGGCGATGGCATCGAGCGCCGTGCCGCCGTCGTCGCAGGCGGCGACGATGCGCAAGTTGGGCCACTCTTCGGCCAGCAGGGCCACCAGCGCGTCGCGCAGCAGGGTTTCGTCTTCGGCGATGACGCAGGTCATCTCAGGCGGATGCATACGACACTCCTTGCGCCGTGCTGTCGGGCACCGTGATGGTGGCCGTCACGCCATCGGGGAAATTGGCGACGATGGCAAACGCGGCGGCATTGCCGTAGATCAGGCGCAGGCGTTCGCGCACATTGCGCAGGCCAATGCCCGTGCCGGCGCCGTCGTCGCTGAAGCCCTTGCCGTCGTCGGCCACCGTGACGATCACCGTGCCATTGCCGCTGCGCGCCATGATCCAGATGGTGCCGCCGCCGCTTTTCGGCTCCAGGCCATGCTTGATGGCGTTTTCCACCAGGGTTTGCAGCATCATCGGCGGCAGCTCCACCTGGCGCAGGTATTGCGGTACCTCGATCTGCAGGTTCAGGCGCGCGCCCATGCGGATTTTCAGGATGTCGAGGTAGGCGCGCGCCCTTTCCAGCTCCGTGCCCAGGGTCGACATTGCTTGCTCCGTGCGCGGCAGCGAGTGGCGCAGGTACAGGATCAGGTTGCCCAGCATCGCGTCGGCGCGCACGGGGTCGCTGCGCGTGAGCAGCTGCGCGCTGGCCAGGGTGTTGTACAGGAAGTGCGGCTCCACCTGCGCATGCAGCAAGCTCAGCTTGGCCACCGTGAGTTCCTTTTCCGTCACCGTCTGGCGCGCCTCGGCCTGCTCGCCGCGCCGGCGCTGCGCCACCCGGCGCGTCATCGCCCGCGTCACCGCCTCCGCGTTTTCCAGGTTGCTGCCATGGTCGACGAGGAACCAGTCGGTCCAGGCATTGCGCGCCGGCTCGCAGATCAGGGTCACGCTGCCCGCCTCGCCATTCGGCGTGACGGTGGCGAGGATCTGGTTCGGCCGCGGCTCGAGGAAACCGAGCACGCGCATGCGGGGCAAGCCCGTGTGCGTGTAGGGCGCGGCGCGGCGCACGCGGGCCTGCACCTGCAGGCTGTCGCGCGCGCTCTCGACCACTTCGCTGCCCGGCAATTCGCGGATGGCCGCATCGATCATGTCGAACGCCTCGCCCGCCTCGAACGGGATCTCGATCTGGCGCCGCTGCCGGCTCGACAGGGTGCCGGCATTGACGGCGCCGGCGATCAGGCGCACGCGCCGCACGTGCGAAAACGCATTCGTGACGACGGCGCAGGCCAGCAGCGCACCGACGATGACAAAGAAGCCTTCCGTGTGTCCGAAAATATGGCGCAGAAAGTTCTCGACCAGGATCGCCGTGGCGATGATGTATGTGAGCATCGCGGCCAGGGTGAGGCGCAGGATAAAGAAGAGGCTGGTCATGATTTTTCCTTGGGTATTGAAGTGGGGCCAGCATAATCATCGGCCCCGGCAGCGGTGGCCATTATGCGATGGAAGGGCAATACTGGCGACCAAGGCAAGAAAATAAAGCGTCAATGCGCGCCAACCCCAAATAAAATCGCTTGCAATTAAATAGTGCGCGATATATATTGTGTACATGGACGCCGCACATTGCTTCTGCAGACAGGCATCCTGGGGCGACAGCCCGCGAAACAAGTAGTACACTATTTAGTAGTTACCTATTTACCTATCTAAAGGAAACCATCATGTCGATCAAACAAGTCCTGTACCGCGCTGTAGCCACCGCCACCGGAGGCCGCGAAGGCCGTGCCGTGTCGTCCGACAATGTGCTCGACGTCAAGCTGACCACGCCAAAAGAACTGGGCGGCAATGGCGCCGTCGGCACCAATCCGGAACAACTGTTTGCCGCTGGTTACTCGGCCTGCTTCATCGGCGCCATGAAATTCGTCGGCGGCCGCGACAAGATCGCCATCCCGGCGGACCTGTCCATCGAAGGCAACGTCGGCATCGGCGCCATCGAGACGGGCTTCGGCATCGAAGTGGAATTGAAAATCTCGCTGCCAGGCATGGAACGCGCCGCCGCCGAAGCACTGGTCGCCGCCGCCCACATCGTGTGCCCGTACTCGAACGCCACGCGCGGCAACATCGACGTCACCCTGACGATCGTCTGAGCGCACCTGAACCAGGCTGCTGCGCGTCGCGCTTTGCCATCCAAACCGCACTGCCTTCATGGCAATGCGGTTTTTTTGCGTACGCCTTTAGAATGACGCTCTTTCCCTGATTTTTCGGAGTATGCATGATCGCCTGGCAATGGAACACGTTCGACGAACTCGGCCCCCACGATTTGTACCAGGTGCTGGCCTTGCGCCAGCGCGTGTTCGTCATCGAACAGCAGTGCATTTACCCGGACCTGGACGGCCATGACCAGCAGGCGATGCACTTGCTGGGCTGGCAAACGGCCGATGGCCAGCGCCGGCTGGCCGCCTACCTGCGCGTGCTGGCGCCGGGCGCCAAGTATGTGGAAATGTCGCTGGGCCGCGTGCTGACGGCACCCGAGGCGCGCAGCAGCGGCGTCGGCAAGCAGTTGTTGCTTGAGGGCATCGCCCGGGCCGAACGCCGGCACCCGGGCCACGCCATCCGCATCGGCGCGCAGCACTACCTGGAACGCTTTTATCAATCCTTCGGCTTTGTCACCGTCAGCGCGCCGTATGACGAAGACGGCATACAGCACGTCGACATGCTGCGCGCGGTGCAGCCGGGAGCGGCGGCATGATGACGGCCCTCATTTCCTGGAGCGGCGGCAAGGATTCCTGCCTGGCCCTGTGGCGCGCCCGCAACGCCGGCCTGGACGTGCCGCTCTTGATCACGGCCATGGATGAAGATGGCCGCAAATCGCGCTCGCACGGCGTGCCGCCCGAGCTGCTCGAAGCGCAGGCGGCCAGCCTGGGCGCGCGCCTGCAGCGCTATCACGCCAGCTGGGCCAGCTACGAAGAACAATTCATCGCCATGCTGCGCGCGGCCAAGGCCGAGGGCATAGCCCACGCCCTGTTTGGCGACATCGATTTGCAGCCGCACCGCGACTGGGAAGAAAAAGTCTGCGCCGCGGCCGGCCTGACGGCGCACCTGCCCCTGTGGGGCGGGGAACGGCGCGCGCTGGTCGACGAATTTCTCGCCGCCGGCTTCAAGGCCATCGTCGTGTGCATCAACGGCCAGCATCTGCCGCGCGAATTTTGCGGACGCGAATTCGACGCCGCCTTCCTGGCCGACCTGCCGCCCGGCGTCGACGCCTGCGGCGAAAACGGCGAATTCCACACCTTCGTCTACGACGGCCCCGCCTTCAGCGCCCCCGTGGCGCTGCGCCGCACACAAGTGCTGCAATATGACGCGCCGGCCAATCTGGGCGGCGCCACGTATTACTTCCAGGAGCTGGCGCCCGCTTAAACCGGGCAGCAAAGCAAAAAGGGCGATTCCGTGGAATCGCCCTTTGTATTTGCTGCCCTGCACGCTTACTTTTTCGTCACGCTCACCAGCTTGATCTCGAACAGCAAGCCGGCGTAGCCAGGAATCTTCGGCGGGCTGCCCGCCTTGCCATAACCCAGGTCATACGGAATGGCCAGGGTGCGCGTGCCGCCGACCTGCATGCCGACCAGGCCGCGGTCCCAGCCCAGGATGACCCGGCCGATACCCAGAGGGAAAGTAAAACCGCTGCCTGCCGGGCTCGCATCGAACTGCACGCCCTTGTTGCCCGGCTTGCTTGCGTCATACAGCCAGCCCGTGTAGGTCACCAGCAGGGTGTCGCCCGCTGCCGCCGCCGTGCCGGTACCGATCACCGTATCGGTAATTGTCAGTTCTTTCACTTGCGTATTCGGGTCGAGCACGACCGGCTTCTCGGTGTTGGCAGCGGCGCCGCAAGCGGTCAGGGCCACGGCGCAGACGAGCATGGCGATCTTTTGAAATACCGATTTCATGGTTTCCCTTTAAATATTGGTGTGTGGCTCGGCCCGTACGGTGCGGGCCAGTGCGAGCAGCAGTTTAACAGGAGTCGCGCAGCCAATTTGTAAGCAGACGTAAGCACGGCGGAAGATTGCGCAACAATACAACATTGCCACAATAATCATTGCGCCGCGCCGTCACGTCTAGATTTCCACCTGCGTGCCCAGTTCGATCACCCGGTTGCTCGGGATCTGATAGTAGTCGGCCGCCGTACGCGCATTGCGCGACATGGTAACAAACAGGTGCTCGCGCCACGGCATCATGCCGGCGCCCGGCGTCGAAATGATGGTCTGGCGCGCGATAAAGAACGACGTTTCCATCATCTCGAAGTCCAGTCCCTGCTGCGCGCACTGCGCCAGCGCGGACGGAATGTCCGGTTCATCCTTGAAGCCGTAATGCACGTTGACCTGGTAGCACTGGTGGCCCAGTTCCACCACGCGCACGCGCTCCGATGGCGCCACCCACGGCTCTTCATGCATGAAGACGGTAAGGAAAATGACGCGCTCATGCAACACCTTGTTATGCAGCAAGTTATGCAGTAACGCATGCGGCACGCCATCCGTTTCGCCGCGCAGGAAGATGGCCGTGCCGGGCACGCGCATCGGTGGCGCGATGAACAGCGACGAGAGGAATTCGTTGAGCGGAATCGCATGCTTTTCCAGGTTCTGGAATACCAGCTGGCGGCCCCGTTTCCAGGTCAGCATGATGATGAACAGGATGGCGCCCAGCAGCAGCGGGAACCAGCCGCCGTGGAACAGTTTCAGGGAACTGGCGGCGAACAAGTTCACATCGATGATCAGGAAGAAGCCCGTGGCGGCCCAGCACAGCAGCAAATTCATCTTCCAGCGGTAGCGGATGACGAAGAAGGTCAGGATGGTGGTCGCCAGCATGGTGGCCGTCACCGCGATGCCGTAGGCGGCGGCCAGCTTTTCAGACGAACCGAAACCGACGACGGCCATCAGCACCACGGCCAGCTGCAGCCAGTTGACGGCGGGGATGTAGATCTGCCCGATTTCGCTTTCCGACGTGTGGCGCACGCGCATGCGCGGCAAAAAGCCCAGCGCGATCGCTTGCTTGGTCATCGAGAAGGTGCCGGAAATGGTTGCCTGCGAAGCGATGACGGTGGCCATGGTCGACAGGATCACCAGCGGATACACGCTCCAGGCGCCCAGCTGCTGGTAGAACGGATTGGAAATGGCTTCCGGGTGCGCCAGCAGCAGCCCGCCCTGCCCCAGGTAATTCAGCGCCAGCGCGGGGAAGGCGATCAGAAACCAGGCCATGCGGATCGGCTTCTTGCCGAAGTGGCCCATGTCGGCGTACAGCGCCTCGGCGCCCGTCAGCGCCAGCACCACAGCGCCCAGCGACAGGAAGGCGATGCGGCCGTTGTCCAGCAGGAAGGCCACTGCATGCAGCGGATTGATGGCGGCCAGGATGGCCGGCGATTTGACGATGTTGACCACGCCCATGCAGGCCAGCGCGACAAACCAGATCAGCATGATGGGAGCGAAGAAGCGGCCGATACCGGCCGTGCCGTGCGACTGCACCGAGTACAGGGCCACCAGCACCACGATCGTCAGCCACACCACATACGGACTGAAGGCGGGCGTGGCCACTTCCAGGCCCTCGATGGCCGACAGCACGGAAATGGCCGGCGTGATCACGCTGTCGCCATAGAACAGGGTGGCGCCAAAGACGCCGATCACCATCAGCGGCACATGCCAGCGCGACGACTTGCTGACGGACGACAGCACCAGCGCCATCAGGGCCATGATGCCGCCCTCGCCGCGGTTGTCGGCGCGCAGCACCAGGGTCACGTACTTGAGCGAGACGATCAGGGTCAGGCCCCAGAAGATCAGCGAGACGATGCCCAGCAGGTTGTTATGCGTGACCGCCAGGCCGTGGGCAGGATCGAAGACCGTCTTCAGGGTGTACAGCGGACTGGTGCCGATATCGCCGTAAACGATGCCGACGGCCGCCAGCGTCAAGCCGACCAGGCCGCTTTTTTTGTGTTCCGACGTCAAGATTGCACCCGTTTTTGTTTTGTTGCATCGCACAATATGATAGGTATTAGCAAATAGCAAGAGTATTTTTGCATGGTTCCGCAGCTGCCCCAAAGTCGTGGTTTTGTACCGCTCCGCCTTGCTGCACGGGCTTGCGGCCATTGATGTGTTGCCATTCTACGCTTCGCCAGCGGCGCCGGGCAGCCCCCGATGTTTTCAGCCATAATGACAGACTGTCTACTCTCCAGCGAAGCCCATCATGAATCCAGGCATGTTGTACGCCTCCCTCGCCTTCCTGTGCTGGGGTCTGTTTCCCCTGTATTTCCACGCCATCGGCGAGATTGCACCACAGGAAATCCTGGCGCACCGCATGGTCTGGTCGCTGTTGTTTCTAGGCATCGTGCTGACCGTGCGCCGCCAGTGGAGCTGGCTGGGCGCCCTGAAAGGCCAGCCGAAGGTGGTGGCCAGCTTCGTCGCCAGTGCTTTCTTGCTGTCCGCCAACTGGTTCATCTATATCTGGGCCGTCAACAACGGCCATGTGGTCGACGCCAGCCTCGGCTACTTCATTACGCCCCTGATCAATGTCATGCTGGGCTTCCTGCTGCTGCACGAACGCCTGCGCCGCCTGCAGTGGCTGGCTATCGCCCTGGCCGCCTGCGGCGTGGCCTGGCTCACGTGGCAGGCCGGGCAGGTGCCGTGGATCGCCCTGCTGCTGGCCGCCACCTTCGGCGGCTATGGCTTGCTGCGCAAGACGGCCGCGCTGGGCGCGCTGGAAGGCTTGTCGTTCGAAACCTTGATTCTGTTCCCTTTGGCGCTGGCCTACATGCTGTGGCTGGCATGGCATGGCCAGAGCGGCTTCGTCAACACGGATTCCACCGCCACGCGCGCGCTGCTGCTGGCGTCCGGCCCCATCACGGCCATTCCCCTGCTGCTGTTCGCCGCCGGCGCGCGCCGCCTGCCGCTGGCCGTGCTGGGGCTATTGCAATACATCGCCCCCACGGGCCAGCTCCTGATCGGCGTATGGGTCTTCCACGAATCGTTCACGCCCGAGCGCATGCTGGGTTTCCTCGTCATCTGGACGGCGCTGGGCCTGTATGCGGCCGAGGGGCTGTGGACGGCCCACCGCGCGCGCGCCGCCGCCTAACCCTGCCTCTGGGGCCCGTTTCCGCAGCGCGCAGCGCTGGCCGGAAGCGGGCGTTTACCGTATCCTGTCCGTCTTTGTATATCACCCGAGATTTCTAATGGCAAATTACGTCTACACCATGAATCGCGTGGGCAAAATCGTCCCGCCCAAGCGCCAGATTCTGAAAGATATTTCCCTCTCCTTCTTCCCAGGCGCGAAGATCGGCGTGCTGGGCCTGAACGGCTCCGGCAAATCGACCCTGCTGAAAATCATGGCCGGCATCGACACCGACATCCAGGGCGAAGCCGTGCCGATGCCGGGCCTGAACATCGGCTACCTGCCGCAGGAACCGCTGCTGGACCCGGCAAAAACCGTGCGCCAGGAAGTCGAGTCGGGCCTGGGCGAAGTGTTTGAAGCACAAGCCAAGCTGGAAGCCGTGTACGCCGCCTATGCCGAGGAAGACGCCGATTTCGACGCCCTGGCCACGGAACAGGCACGCCTGGAAGCGATCATCTCGACCTCCGACGGCGGCAATCTGAATTTACAGCTGGAAATGGCCGCCGACGCGCTGCGCCTGCCGCCATGGGACGCCACCATCGGCGTGCTGTCCGGCGGTGAAAAGCGCCGCGTGGCGCTGTGCAAGCTGCTGCTGTCGAAACCCGACATGCTGCTGCTCGACGAGCCGACCAACCATCTGGATGCGGAATCGGTCGACTGGCTGGAACAATTCCTGCTGCGCTTCCCCGGCACCGTCGTCGCCATCACCCATGACCGCTACTTCCTCGACAACGCGGCCGAGTGGATCCTGGAGCTGGACCGCGGCCACGGCATTCCATGGAAGGGTAACTACTCGACCTGGCTGGACCAGAAGCAAGCCCGCCTGAAGCAGGAAGAAGCGACGGAATCGGCGCGCCAGAAAGCGCTGCAGAAGGAATTGGAATGGTCGCGCCAGAACCCGAAAGCGCGCCAGGCCAAGTCGAAAGCCCGCCTGGCCCGCTTCAACGAGCTGTCCGAGCACGAATACCAGAAACGCAATGAAACGCAGGAGATTTTCATTCCCGTGGCAGAACGCCTGGGCAATGAAGTCATCGAGTTCAAGAACGTGTCGAAAGCGTTCGGCGACCGCCTGCTGATCGACAACCTGAGCTTTACCGTGCCGCCAGGCGCCATCGTCGGCATCATCGGCCCCAACGGCGCCGGTAAGTCGACCCTGTTCAAGATGATCACCGGCAAGGAAACACCGGACAGCGGCGAAGTGGCCATCGGCCAGACGGCGCGCGTGTCCATCGTCGACCAGAACCGCGATTCGCTGGCCGACAACAAGTCCGTGTTCGAAGACGTCTCCGGCGGCGCCGACATGCTGACGGTCGGCCGCTTCGAAATGCCGTCGCGCGCTTACCTGGGCCGCTTCAACTTCAAGGGTTCGGACCAGCAAAAGCAGGTGGGCAATCTGTCCGGCGGTGAACGCGGACGTCTGCACCTGGCAAAAACGTTGTTGATGGGCGGCAACGTCCTGCTGCTCGATGAACCGTCGAACGATCTGGACGTGGAAACCTTGCGCGCGCTGGAAGACGCCTTGCTGGAATTTGCCGGCAGCGTCATGGTCATTTCCCATGATCGCTGGTTCCTCGACCGTATCGCCACGCACATCCTGGCCTTCGAAGGCAATTCGCAGGTCACCTTCTTTGACGGCAACTATCAGGAATACGAAGCCGACAAGAAGAAACGCCTGGGCGAAGAAGGCGCGAAGCCGAAGCGTATCCGCTACAAGCCTTTGACCACGTAATTTCGGTCCGGCAATGCAAAAAGGCAGTTACCTCGCGGTAACTGCCTTTTTTTTCAGTAAACTTCCGGTAAATTAGAAGTTGTAGCGTGCGCCTAATGCGAGACCGGTCGCCTTGCGGCCCTGGTCGGCGCTCTTGCCGAAGTGTTCCACTTCCGCCGTCAGCGAAACTTTCTCGTTGATCGCGTACTGGGCCCCGACGGAAGCGTACACGCCCGTCTTGTCGTTGCCGCTGATGCCGGTCGACAGGCCCGTGCCGCTCAAGCTGTTCTTGACCTTGGCCACGCCCAGCTTGCCGAACACGCCGACCTTGTCGCTCACCGGCATGGTGGCCTTGCCAGCCAGGTAGTAGCCGTGCGAATCGCTTTTCACGGAACCGTTGCCGGCGCCCGTGACATAGCTGTAATCCTTGCTGCCGAAATCGGCGTAGCCGCCCTCGACCGCCCAGGTCTTATCGAAATCGTAACCGGCGAAAATCTTGGCGCCGGCCTTGTAGCCGCTGTGATTATCGGCGCTGGTGGCGCCAGGAATATCGAAGTTGTAGCGGTTGCCCGTGACACCGGCGCCCACATAGGCGCCTTCGGCGTGCGCCGCGCTCATGCCGGTCAGTGCGGTAACGGAAGCGATCATCGCAAACAGGATTTTCTTCTTCATCATGTTCTCTCTCTCAATTAGTGAATGGTGCCTGGATTCGCAGTTCAGCGAAGTGCGATGACTACACAATAACAGCCGAAAAAAGCCACGTCTTTCTCCATTCCGTAAGAACTGTGACAAGATGTAAGCGAACGTTCCAAACTGACAATAACGGTAAAATGCGCACCGTTGAGCGAACTTAAGATAGACTTAAGAACATTAGCGATTTTCAGTCCAGAGGAGACGTGCATGCACAAACGCCAGTTTCTCGCCGCCGCCATGGCGGCGGCCACCCTGCCGGCCATCGGCCGGGCGGCGCCCGCCGGCCTGCGCGGTCCGGCCCTGCTGACCGTCACGGGCAGCGTCGACAAGCCGAACCGGGGCCCGTTCGACGCCGTGCGCGACCAGATGATGCACAAGCAAAAGATCAGTTTTGAGCGGGCGCGGGCATTCGACTTTGCGGCGCTGACGAACTTGCCGGCTCGCACGATCCACCCCACCCTGGAGTACGACGGCAAGGCGCATGCGCTGCGCGGTCCGCTGCTGGTCGATGTATTGAAGGCGGCGGGCGCGCCCGAGGAAGATGCCGTGCGGCTGCTGCTGCGGGCCGTCGATGGCTATGCGGCGGCGCTGACCATGGCGCAGGCGCGCGCCCAGCGTTTTATCGTCGCCACCCACCTCGATGGGCAGCCGATGGCGCTGGGCGGCCTGGGGCCGCTATGGGCGATCCACGATGCCGAACGCATCGCGGCCGTGGCGGCGCTGCCCCTGGCCGAACGCTTCGCCAGTTGCCCGTGGGCGCTGTATCACGTCGGCGTGGAGGCGGGTTGACGCTACTTAAAACGCCAAACAAAACCGTAGCGAGCGGAAGGAAGAGGTGACTGAGCAGCGGAGCTGTGCTAATGCACGGGGCCGCCGAGGCAGTGAGCATCGCAGGCCGCCTATACCGACGCGCAGTAGGTTTTGATCGGCGTTTAGGCGTAGGCTTCGGCCATCGACATCACCCTCGGAGCGATGGTGATGCCGTGTTCCTCGAACAGGGCGGTGATGGCCGCCAGGTTGTGCGTGCACTCCTCGGTTTTCCAGCCCTTGAAGATATCCGTGCCATCCTTCTGGAAATGCAGGTCCAGCACTTTGCCCGAATCCTTGTGCAGGTAGGGCGAACTATAGGTGTTCTCGAAACCGAGCGCCTTCAATTGCTCCAGCAAGGCCAGCGGCGGATGGTCGGGATCGGTGGCAAGAAAAATGCCGAAGGTCTTGCCAGGCGGTTTGGCGGCGATGTCGACCTCGTAGATGCCGGGGGCCTTGCTAACGGACGTACTCTTTAAAAATAACATGCAACACTCCCTGCGCGGAATGTCCCGCGCCTGAAACGGGCGGCAAGACAGGGGCGATGCGCAATGATTCCCCTCATCAAATCTTATTGCTAATTTGCATCTTTGTCGACAAATCGGCACTTTTATTTGGTAAGTCGTGGTTATCTTGTCGCGTTCGCCAGCATAAATTGTCAATAAAACCAGTTATCATTGCGCCAATATCCGCCCTGCTGCATACTTTTAGCTTGCCTCACCATGGCCTTCCCGCCTGCCACTGCCTCGTCTCCATGCGTCTTCTGTCGATCAAATACCGCCTGCTCATCCTCCTGACCCTGATCCTGGGGGCGGGCTTCCTGGCCACCAGCCTGGCCAGCTACCTGGCTTCGCGCCAGGCCATCGAGCACGGCATCGCCGATCAGACCCTGCCGCTGACGGGCGACAACATTTACTCGGAAATCCAGAAGGACATGCTGCGCCCCGTCTTCATCTCCTCGCTGATGGCGCACGACACCTTCGTGCGCGACTGGATACTGGCCGGCGAAAACAAGCCGGAACAGATCGTGCGCTACCTGGCCGAAGTCAAGAAGAAATACGGCGCCATCACCAGCTTTCTCGTCTCGGACAAGAGCGGCAAATATTATTACGCGGAAGGCACCTTGAAATCCGTCAGTCCAGAGGCGACCCGCGACATCTGGTACTACCGCGTGCGCGCCATGGACAAGACCGACTATGAAACGAATGTCGACGTGGACATGGCCAACCGCGACAGCATGACCATCTTCATCAACCACCGCGTGGTCGACTACGATGGCCAGTTCATCGGCGCCACCGGCATCGGTCTGACCCTGGCCACCATGAGCCACATCATCGACCGCTACCAGGCGCGCTTCCACCGCAACATCTATTTTGTCGATGCCGCCGGCACTCTGGTGCTGGCAGGCAAAAGCGTGCGCAACGGGCATGGCAACATCCGCAGCCTGCCCGGCGTGAGCGCCGTTGCCGAGCAGATCATCAACCACCGCAGCGAGCCGACGCATCTGTCGTACCAGCTGGGCAGCGCGCAAATCCTCGTCAATTCGCGTTTCATTCCCGAACTGGGCTGGTACCTGGTGGTCGAGCAGAACGTCAGCGACGAAGTCCAGTCGCTGCAGCGCGTCTTCATCTTCAACCTGGCCATCAGCTTCGGCGTCACCTTGCTGGTACTGGTCTTGACCCTGCTGACGGTGAACCGCTACCAGCGCCGCATCGAGCGCATCGCCTCGACGGATGCCCTGACCGGGCTATTGAACCGCCAATCGCTGGAATTGCTGTTTCAGCGCGCGATGTTATTGTCCAAACGCAACGAGCAGCCGATGTCGGCCATCCTCTTCGACATCGATTTCTTCAAGCGCGTCAACGATACCCACGGCCACCTGTGGGGCGACAAGGTCATCCGTGGCGTGGCGGACGTGGCGCGCGCCACCGTGCGCGAAAGCGACGTCATCACGCGCTGGGGCGGCGAGGAATACCTGGTGCTGCTGAATAACTGCAGCCTGGCCAAAGCGGCGGAAGTGGCGGAAAACCTGCGCGCCGCCATCGAAGGCCACGATTTCGGCCTGCCCGAACCGCGCGTCCCCGTGACGATCAGCCTGGGCGTGACCGAGTACCGGCCGGAGGAAAGCGAATCGGCCTTCTTTTCGCGCGCCGACAGCGCCTTGTACCAGGCCAAGGAGCAGGGCCGCAACCGCCTGCACGCCGCCTAAAGCGCGGACTTGCGCCGGGCCAGATCCTGCGTGGGCGCCACCAGCGCCCGGTACAACTCGCCCGTGGCCGCATCCCAGCTTTGCACGGCCAGCTGCTGGCGCCGCACGGTGGCCGAATCGCCGCGCGCGATGGGGCCGGACAGCGCGGGCGCGGCGCCCAGGCGGAACACGTTCGCCACCGCTTCCGTCACCAGCGGCTGCGCCAGTTCGCGCGCCACGGGTTCGGGAATGCCGGCCGCCTGGTAGGCGCGCAAGGCCGCGTCGAGCACCGTCACCAGGTAATTGCTGGCGAAGACGGCAGCGGCGTGATACAGGGTCTTGGCGGCCGGATCGATGGGCACGGGGCGCGCGCCGATGGCGATCAAGGCCGGCGTGAGGAAAACCAGCGCCAGCGGGTCCCCTTCGACGCCGCAAAACGTGCCGTCGAAGGTGGCGGCCACTTGCCGCGGGTCGGCAAAGCTGCGGATCGGGTGGGCGCTGGCGACAAACGCGCCGGCCTGCGTGGCGGCCAGCAGCACGTTCGAGGCCAGCGCGCCGCTGCAGTGGAACACGATGGCGCCCGCCTGGCGTCCCTCGGCCACCAGCGCCGCGCTGGCCGGGCCGATCTGGTCGTCGGAGACGGCCAGCATGGTGACATCGGCGTGGCGCAAGGCCGCATAACTGTCGACGGGGGTGCCGGCGCCGATGAAGTCCACGGCCGCCTGCGCCGACGCCATCGAGCGCGTCAGCACATCCTGCACCGCGATCCCGTCCACGCCGGCGAACAAACGGCCCAGCACCTTGCCCACGTGGCCGGCGCCGATGATATTCAATGTCACGTTCATGATGATTGTCTAAAAGCTCGATCCCGGCTGGCGCAGGAATTCCACTTCTTCGGGAGTCGAGGGGCGACCGAGGATGGCGTTGCGGTGCGGGAAGCGGCCGAAGCGGGCGATCACTTCCTGGTGCCGCTCGGCGTAGTCGAGCATGCTGTCAAAACCGGGCTGCGCCTGCGACAACCGCTGGAACAGCTCGACGGCGCGCGCCTGCATGGCCAGGTCTTCCGCATGTTCGAACGGCAGGTAGGCAAAGGCGCGCAGCATGGGCGGCAGCTGCCGGTCTTGCCCCGCTTGCGTCAAGGCGACGGCCAGCGCCAGCGCCCTGGCGTCGCCGGCAAAGGCGCGCGGCGTGCCGCGATACACATTGCGCGTGAACTGATCGAGCACGATGAGACGCGCCAGCGCGCCGAGCGGCGTGGCATCCCAATCGCGCAAGCCGCCGTCGATGGCGGCATCGATCGGCGCGCCGAAACGCGCGCGTATCTGCGCATCGAAGCCGTCATCCTTGCGGAACCATTCCACGCGCGACTGGCCATAGCCCGGGTGTTCCGGCGGCAGGAACCAGAAATCGAGTACCTCTTGGGCCTGGGGGTCCATGTCCATCCTCTCAGCATCCGTATCAATTGCGGGCATGCGACAGCTGGAAGCCGGCGATGCCTTCGAAGGCGGCCAGTTCGGCCGACATGGCCGACAGGCTGGCGCCCGTGTTCTTGCCATGCGCGATGGCGACAAAGCGCCATTCCTGCATGCCGTCCGTGCTGCCTATGGTCAGCGAGCCGCCGGCGATGTCGTAGCCGCGCTTGGCGGCCATGCGCCGCAGCGCATCCTCGCGTGGAATAAACCCTTGCTTGAAGCGCATGGTGATGGCCACCGCGTGGCGCGACGGCAGCCAGTTCTCCAATTTTGACAGAAAAATCATCGCCATCGCGCACAAAAAGGCCAGGCCCATGGCCGACAGATAAAAGCCGATACCGACCATGATGCCGATCACGGACGAGGCCCAGATCGAGGCGGCCGTCGTCAGGCCGCTGATATTGAAGCCCTCGCGCATGATGACGCCGGCGCCGAGGAAACCCACGCCCGTGACGATGCCCTGGATGACGCGCGTGGGATCGCTGCCGACGATGGCGCCATGGCCGCCGTACCAGAACTCGGGATAGCCGCCCAGCACGGTCAGCGCGGCCGAGGCCATGCACACGAGGCTGTAGGTGCGCATGCCCGCCGCGCGCCCGTGATACGAACGCTCGTACCCCACCAGCAAGCCCAGCAGCAGCGCGCCCAGCAGGTTCAGCAGGATCACGCCATTCGTCGCCAGCTCGGCCGGCGACCAGTAGGCGCGCAGGAAGTCGATGGTCGGCATCTAGGGCTTTTTCGTCAGCTGCTTTTCAAACGCCACGTCGAGCTTGCTGACGCGGCGCGCCTTTTGCGGTCCCAGGCCGTTCACGAAGGCGACAAAGGCGTCCAGTTCCAGCGGCGGGCACAGGGGCGGCAAGCCGGGGCCTTCCGTGAGGAAGAACAGTTCATCGCCCGTGCGCGCCATCGTGTAGAGGCGGTTGCCGGTGCGTTCCTTGAGCCGCTCGATGGCGGAGGTGGCGCGGGTCGAGCGCATCAGATGGCTCCCGTGCGCTGTTCCAGCCACGCCAGCGCAGGCGCATCGGCCTGCGCGGCCAGGTGCGGCGCCAGGCGCGCGCGCACGGTGGCGTGGTAGTCGTTGAGCCAGGCCGCCTCGTCGTCGCGCAACAGCGAGCGTTCCACGCAGCGCGTGTCGATCGGGCACAGGGTCAATGTCTCAAAACGCAGGAATTCGCCGAAGGGCGTCGTCCCCGCCGGCACATTCAGCACCAGGTTCTCGATGCGGATGCCCCACTGGCCGGGTCGGTAGATGCCCGGCTCGACGGAGGTGATCATGCCCGGTTCCATGGCCGTCTGCGGCTCCGGCATGGCGGACTGGGAAATCGATTGCGGCCCTTCGTGCACGTTCAGGAAGAAACCCACGCCGTGGCCCGTGCCGTGGCCAAAGTCGATGCCTTCGGCCCACAGCGGTGCGCGGGCGATGGAATCGAGCATGGGCGACTTCACGCCGCGCGGGAACTGCGCGCGCGACAGGGCGATCATGCTGCGCAAGACCAGGGTGAAATCGCGCCGGTGTTCTGCCGTGATCTTGCCGACGGGGACCACGCGCGTGATGTCCGTGGTGCCGCCCCAGTACTGGCCGCCCGAGTCGATCAGCAGCAAGCCGTCACCTTCGACGGTGGCCTCACTGCCCGCATGGGCGTGGTAATGCATGATGGCGCCATGCGCATTGAAGCCGGCGATGGTGCCGAAACTGGGGCTGACAAAACCGGCGCGGCGGGCGCGGGCGGCCGTCAGGTGTTCATCGACGCCGATTTCCGTCAACGGCGCGCGTTGCGGGTCGGCCAGGGTGGCGTCCAGCCAGCTGAAAAACTCGCACAGGGCGGCGCCGTCCTGCTCCATGACGGCGCGCACGTGCGCCGCTTCGGCATCCGTCTTGCGCGACTTGGCCAGGGTGGTCGGGTTGATGGCTTCCACCACCTGCACGCCCTCGGCCACGGCCTGGCGCGTGCCGAACGTGATGCGGCGCGGATCGAGCAGCAAGGTGGCGCCGGACGGCAAGGCGGCCAGTGCGGCCGCCGCGCGGTCATACGCGGCCACGTCCACACCTTCGCTCTCCAGAGTGGCGCGCAGGGCGGCAGGCACCTTGCCGTCGGCAACAAACACGGTGGCGCGCTCGGGGCCCACCAGCGCATGGGCGAGGAAGACGGGGTTGTAATTGACGTCGGCGCCGCGCAGGTTGAACAGGTAAGCGATATCGTCGAGCGTGGAAATCACGTGATAGCTGGCGCCGTGCGCCGCCATGCCGGTGCGCAGGGCTGCCAGTTTCTGCGCGCGCGACAGCGATGGATACGCGGCCGCATGCTCGTACACGGGCGCGGCGGGCATGGCCGGGCGATCCGGCCAGACGGCTTGCAGCACATCGGTATCCGTGCGCAGGGTCACTTGCGCGCCCAGGGCCTGCTGCAGCAGGCGCGCATTGGCCAGGCCCAGCACGGCGCCGTCGACGGCTACCGTCTGCCCCGGCCGCATGGTTTCGCCCAGCCAGTCGATATACAGCACGCTGGCGCCGGACGGGATTTTCTTCAGGACGATGCCGCTGCCGGCCAGCTCCGTTTCTGCCTGCTCCCAGTAGCGGCCATCAGTCCACACGCCGGCGAAATCCTGCGTCACGACCAGGGTACCGACGGAACCCGTAAAGCCCGACAGCCACTCGCGGCCCTGCCAGCGGGCCGGCAGGTACTCGGACAAATGCGGGTCGGCCGACGGCACGATCAGGGCATCGATGTGCTGCGCGCGCATGGCGGCGCGCAGCTGCGACAAACGGGAGGCGGGAGTGGATTGGTCTGGTGTCTGCATGGGAGCGAAAATGGAGCGGTGCTGGGAAGCGTCTATGATACCGCGATTAGCAGCCGGGCTGCACTTGGTGCAGCGCCAGCAGCGCCCCGGCGGCGGCGGCGATTTTTTCCAGCAGCGCCTCGTCGTAGGGCAGCCACGGCACGGCGCCCAGCTTGCTCCCCTGCGCTACCACCTCGATCACCGCCTCGGCGCCATCCTTCGTGACCCTGCCGGTGGTCAGGTGGATCGCATGCCGGCCCACCATCACGTGGCGCGCTTGCAGCGCCATTCGGCCATCCTCGATCTGGTCCGCGAATACCTGTTCCAGCACGGCGCGCCGCATGCCCGCCATCGGCCCCGGCGCCAGGTTGGCCAGGTAACACAGGCGCTGTTCGCGCTCCACGCTTTGCTCTTCGTCCACCAGCGCCAAGGCGCTGGCGCTGACCAGCAGGTCCACCGCGCGGCACGCTTCCGAATAGGCCACGGGCGCCATCGGCATCATCTGCGCGGGCGCCAGCCCGTTGGACGTGCAGGCGCCGCCCGCGCCTGGATAGACGCGTCCCTCGAGGCGCAGCAATACGCGCCAGGCGCCGAACTGGCGCGACAAGCCTTCATCGTCGTCCAGGCGCCAGCCTTCGCGGCGCGCCAGTCCCAGCAAGGTAGGCAGCGACAGCTGGTAACCGGCAAATGGGGCGCCGCCGTCGCCGGGCGGCGCATATATTTCGCGATACACCTGGCGCAGCGGCTGGCGCAGGCGCCGCTGCGCGACCAGCGATTGCCAGGCGGCGCGCTCTTCCCCGCTGCCATGCAAGGGGTGCCACAGGCCGATCTCGCCTTGCTCAGGCAAATCCACTGACAGCCCCTGCGCATCGATGGCGCCCTTCCCGTCGAGCATGAAGGCCATCCCATCGCGCGTGCGCCAGACCAGCGCGCGCGCCACCGCGTCGATATCGGCATCGTCGCGCAGGCCACGCCACTGGTCCAGGCCAAACCACACCTCGCTGGCGTAGCCCGCTTCCAGGCGGCGCGCCAGCATGGCCTGGCGCCGCTTGCCCATGGGACCCGGCATGCCGATCCTCCAGGCGATATCGGGCCGTTCGGCCAGCGCCCGTTCGGCCGGTTTCAGATTGCGTTCCAGTTTCTTGCGGATGCCCGCATGGCGTACCTGGGCCAGCGCCGCACGCAGGGCCTGCAGGCTTTCGGGCGTGGGAATGGTTTCCACCGCATGGCCCAGCGCCATCGCCAACGACTGCGACGGCGCGCTCTTGGCCGCGCCGGGCGCCACGCATGCCAAGGGCAGCAGGACGGTGATCACGGGCCTGAACCATGCATCATCGCGATAGGACGCCACCCGCGCGGCGCGCGCCAGCACCGGAGAGTCTGCCGTGGCAAAGGCGGCATCGGCCGCATACGGCACGCTGCCGTCGTGGATGGCGGCGATATGGCGCGCCGCCTGCTCCAGTATCGTGCGCGCAAAATCCACATATGCCGCATCGTCGGCCAGCACGTCGGCGGGATCGGCCTCGCCGATGCTGTCGCGGTTCCAGTGGCCGCTGTAGCGCGAGCCGGCCAGCGCCAGCAGTGATGTTTTCGCCAGTTGCGGCAGCAATTCCAATTCATGCAACGTCAATGGCATCGGATAAAGGGCGTGACGCTCCTCCATTGCCTGCGTAAATTGCGCAGGGGCGTCGCCACCAGCAAGGCGCGCCAGCAGGTAGGCCTGGTAGGGGCACTCGGCCCAGCCCGAGGTTTTGCCGAGAATGCGCCGCGCCTGCCCCGCCGTGCCTGCCGGTGCCTCGCCGTGCAGGCAAGCCAGGCAGCCGATGACATACTCCCATTCCCGGTTGTAATCGCCGGCCGCGTCCAGCGCATCGAGGAACATGTCGCCTGCCAGCGCCGGCGCCAGGTTCATGCTGCTCGCTTGTGCCAATAGCGTCGTGGCCAGCTCGCGCCGCGCCGTATCGTCATGGCCGAAGCGCGCCGCGCGGTGCAGCGCCCCCCAGATGGCGCCCAGTTCTTCGGGTGTCCAGTCGCTGAAATCGACGGGTGGCCCCGTGAATCGCGCATGCTCGACAAAGCCGCCATCGAGGCGCGCGCGCAGCGCAGCGGCGCGAGCGGACTCAGATGGCATCATCGGCCTCGTAGCGGCGCAAGCCTTCCAGGTCCAGCACGCGGATGCCGCCGTAATCGAGGCGCAATAAACCCTTTTTTTCCAGCACCTGCAAGGCCTGGTTGGCGCGCTGGCGCGAAGAGCCCGACAGCAGGCCGATTTCTTCCTGCGACAGCTGCACCAGCGTATCCACGCTCGGGTACAGGTGCGAATGGAACATCGAGGCCAGGCAGCGCGCCACGCGCGTGTTCAGGTCCAGCAGGCGCTCGTTTTCCACCATGCCGATGAACTGGCCCAGGCGCTCATTGAGCTGCATCAGCAGAAAGCGCGTGAATGGCAGGCTCGTTTCCAGCAGCCAGTGGAAGGTGGCGGCAGGCAGGCGCGCCACGCGCGTATCGCGCACGGCGATGGTGTCGTATTTGCGCATCTCGCGTTTGAGCAGCGAACCTTCGCCAAACCAGCTGCCTGGCGGCATGCCCGTAAACGTCATGGCCTTGCCGGACGCGGAAAAATTATTCATCTTGACCATGCCGCTGATGACGCCGATCCAGTTGTCCACCGGTTCGCCCTTGCGGCAGACAAAGCCGCCTTTCGGCACGAAGGTTTCAAACACATCCGCTTCGACCCGGGCCATTTGCACGGGGTCGAGCAGCTGCGCCCAGTTGGCCGCGCGCACGGCATCCTTGAGGCTGATATCAGGGTAGGTCATTGTGCGATGCACCATCGAAAAGTGGGTAAATGTCCCCGAAAAGACAACTCGGCAAACTAACGCAAGCTACTATCATTGCACAAACGCCTGACACATAAAAAACACAGAGCGCCATCCAACGAGGTGGAGCCTGAGACAAGCAACAGGGAGACACTGGTGCAAACGAATACCACAGCAACAATGCCGACTTTTCCGCGGCGCTTATTGCAACACGGGACAGTACGATCCGACAAGCCCGCCTTTCGCGAAAAACACCTGGGCATCTGGCAGACCTGGACCTGGGCCGAGGTCAACGAGGAGGTGCGCGCGCTGGCCTGCGGCCTGGCCGCCATCGGTTTCCAGCGCGGCATGAACCTGGCCATCATCGGCGACAACCGTCCCCGCCTGTACTGGGCCATGCTGGCCGCGCAAAGCCTGAGCGGCGTGCCCGTGCCGCTGTACCAGGACGCGCCGGCCGCCGACATGGCCTACGTGCTGCAGGATGCGGAAATCCGCTACGCCATCGTCGAAGACCAGGAGCAGGTCGACAAGCTGCTCGAACTCAAGGCCCTGTATCCGCACGTCGCCCACATCGCCTATGACGATGAACGGGGCATGCGCCATTACCGCCAGCCTGAGCTGACGTCCTTTGCCGCCCTGCAGGTGCTGGGCAGGGCCTACGACCGCGACCATCCGGGCTTTTATGATGCCGCCGTGGCGGCGGGCCAGGGCAACGACTCGGCCGTGATTCTGTACACCTCGGGCACCACGGGCAAGCCGAAAGGCGTGTGCCAGAGCCATACGGCGCTGCTGGCAGCGGGCGAAGGCGGCGTCGCCTTCGACCAGCTCACCGACAATGAGGACATCCTGTCCTACCTGCCCATGGCGTGGGTGGGCGACTGCCTGTTCTCGCTGGCGCAGGCCATGGTGGCCGGCTTTACCGTCAACTGCCCCGAGTCGGGCGACACGGTGATGATCGACATGCGCGAAATCGGCCCGACGTGCTACTTCGCGCCGCCGCGCGTGTTCGAGAACATGCTCACCAGCGTGATGATACGCATGGAAGACGCGAGCAGCATCAAGCGCCGCATGTTCAGTCATTTCATGGACGTGGCCAAGCGCTGCGGCGCGCAGATCCTGGATGGCAAACCCGTGTCGCCGGCGGACCGTCTCAGCTACAAGCTGGGCGAACTGCTCGTCTACGGCCCCCTGAAAAACGTGCTGGGACTGTCGCGCGTGCGCGTCGCCTACACGGCCGGCGCCGCCATCGGCCCCGACCTGTTCCGCTTCTACCGCTCGATCGGCGTCAACCTCAAGCAGCTGTACGGCTCCACCGAAACCTGCGCCTACGTGTGTTTGCAACCGGACGGCAATATCAAGTTCGACAGCGTCGGCTTGCCGGCGCCCGGCGTGGAAGTCAAGCTGGCGGCCAATGGCGAAGTGCTGGTCAAGTCGCCCGCCACCATGAGCGGCTACTTCAAGCGCCCCGACGCGACGGCTGAAGTGATCGACGACGACGGCTACTTCCACACGGGCGACGCGGGCGTGTTCGACAGCGAAGGCCATTTGAAAATCATCGACCGCGCGGCCGACGTGGGCAAGATGAATTGCGGTGCCATATTCGCGCCCAACTACATCGAAAACAAGCTCAAGTTCTTCCCCTTCATCAAGGAAGTGGTGGCCTTCGGCCATGCGCGCGACCAGGTGTGCGCCTTCATCAACATCGACATCGAAGCGGTGGGCAACTGGTCCGAGCGGCGCGGCATCGCCTATTCGGGCTACACGGACCTGGCGGCGCGCGCCGAGACCTACGGCTTGATCCGCGACTGCATCGAGCAGGTCAACGCGGAACTGGCGGCCGACCCCTTGATGGACCGCACGCAGGTGCACCGCTTCCTGGTGCTGCACAAGGAACTCGACCCGGACGACGACGAGCTGACGCGCACACGCAAGGTGCGCCGCAAATTCATCGCCGAAAAGTACGCGGTGCTGATCTCCGCCCTGTATGAAGGCAAAACAACGCAATACATCGAGACCCAGGTGAAATTCGAGGACGGCCGCACCGGTTCAACCAGCGCCGACCTGCAGATCTGGGACAGCAAAACGTACCGGCCCCAGGGCCTGGCCGCATGATGGAGCACAGCACGATGCAAATGAACGAACCCGACGCCCATTTCGGCACGGCCCGCAAGACGGGGCCCGTGATCCTCGACCTGAAGAACATCTCGCTGTCGTTCGGCGGCGTGAAAGCGCTGACCGACATCTCGTTCGACGTGAAACAGCATGAAATCCGCGCCATCATCGGCCCGAACGGCGCGGGCAAAAGCTCGATGCTCAACGTGATCAATGGCGTGTACCGCCCGCAGCAGGGCGAGATCATTTACCGGGGCGAGCACCGGCGCGGCATGGATTGCTACGCGGCCGCCAAGTCCGGCATCGCGCGCACCTTCCAGAACATCGCCCTGTTCAAGGGCATGACGGTACTGGACAACATCATGACGGGGCGCAACCTGAAGATGAAGTCGAATTTCCTGCTGCAAGCCCTGTACTGGGGCCCGGCGCGGCGCGAGGAAATCGAGCACCGCAAGAAAGCCGAGGAAATCATCGACTTCCTGGAAATCCAGGCCATCCGCAAGACGCCCGTGGGACGCCTGCCCTACGGCTTGCAAAAGCGCGTGGAACTGGGCCGCGCCCTGGTGGCCGAACCGGACATCTTGCTGCTCGATGAACCGATGGCCGGCATGAACGTGGAAGAAAAGCAGGACATGTGCCGCTTCATCCTCGACGTCAACGACCAGCTGGGCACGACCATCGTGCTGATCGAGCACGACATGGGCGTGGTGATGGATATCTCCGACCGGGTGGTGGTGCTCGATTACGGCAAGAAGATCGGCGACGGCACGCCCGACGAGGTGCGCAGCAACCAGGATGTCATCAACGCCTATCTCGGCGTGGCGCACTAGACGAGGAATAGCAATGAATATCAATTTTTTCTTTGAAGTGCTGATCGGCGGCCTGCTGTCGGGCGTCATGTATGCGCTGGTGGCGATCGGTTTTGTGCTGATCTACAAGGCTTCGGGCGTGTTCAATTTTGCGCAGGGAGCGATGGTGTTTTTCGCCGCCCTCACCTGCGTCGGCATCATGGACAAATTCGGCCTGTCGCTGTGGCTGGCCATCCCGCTGACGATGGTGACGATGATCGTATTAGGCATGGCGATTGAAAGGGTGGTCTTGCGCCCGCTCGTCAACCAGCCCGAAATCACGCTGTTCATGGCCACCATCGGCCTGACCTTTTTCATCGAAGGCCTGGCGCAGCTGATGTGGGGCTCGCAGGTGCACAAGCTGGACCTGCCCATCGAAGACGTGCCGATGCAATTCCTGATGGACCGCTTCGACATCAACATCTCGCAATTCGACCTGATGGCGGCCGGCATCTGCGCGCTGCTGGTGATCTGCCTGGCCCTGCTGTTCTCGAAAACCAAGGTGGGCCGCGCCCTGCGCGCCGTTGCCGACGACCACCAGGCGGCGCTGGCGGTCGGCATTCCGCTGCAGCGCATCTGGGCCGTGGTGTGGGGCGTGGCGGGCCTGGTGGCCCTGGTGGCCGGCTTGCTGTGGGGCGCCCGCAACGGGGTGCAGTTCGCTCTCACCTTCATCGCCTTGAAGGCCTTGCCCGTACTGATCCTCGGCGGCTTTACGTCGGTGCCGGGCGCCATCGTCGGTGGCCTGATCATCGGCGCCTCGGAAAAGCTGGCCGAAGTCTACCTCGGTCCCATGGTGGGCGGCGGCATCGAAGGCTGGTTCCCGTATGTGCTGGCCCTGCTGTTCCTGCTGGTGCGCCCGGAAGGCCTGTTCGGCGAGAAGATCATCCGGCGTATTTGATCCATTGCAGGTCGGATTAGCATCGTAGGTCGGGTTAGGCCGCAGGCCGTAACCCGACAACAGCCAACACAGTCATCAAAGGATATACCCATGATTTACCGTGAAGCAGGACAATTCAAGACCAGCTACCAGGCTGACAACCAGATTTTCCCGATCCGGCAAGACCGCCTGGCGCTGACGGCCACGCTGCTCGTCGCCGTCTTCCTCCTGCCGTATATCGCCTCGCCCTACATGCTGTCGGCGATCCTGATCCCCTTCCTGATCTTCGCGCTGGCGGCGCTGGGCCTGAACATCCTGACCGGTTACGCGGGCCAGCTGTCGCTGGGCACGGCCGCCTTCATGGCCGTGGGTGCGTTCGCCTCGTATAACTTCATGGCGCGCCTGCCGGGATTGCCGCTGCTGGTGTCGTTCATCCTGGGCGGCCTGTGCGCGGCCATGGTGGGCATCGCCTTCGGCCTGCCTTCCCTGCGCATCCGCGGCTTTTACCTGGCGGCGTCGACGCTGGCGACGCAGTTCTTCGTCGTCTGGTGCCTGACGAAGATCCCGTACCTGACCAATTACAGCTCCTCGGGCGTCATCACGGTGCAAAAGATGACCATCCTCGGCTACCAGTTCGACACGCCGCAAAGCAAATACCTGCTGGTGCTGGCCATCGTGGCCGGCATGGCCCTGCTGGCCAAGAACATGATCCGCTCGAACGTGGGCCGCTCGTGGATGGCCGTGCGCGACATGGACATGGCGGCCGAGGTAATCGGTTTCCGTCTGATGCGCACCAAGCTGCTGGCGTTTGCCGTCAGTTCGTTCTACTGCGGCGTGGCCGGCGCCCTGTATGCGTATGCCTACCTGGGCACGGTGGAGCCGGAAGCGTACAACCTGGACCTGTCCTTCCGCATCCTGTTCATGATCATCATCGGCGGCGTCGGTTCGATCCTCGGTTCCTTCCTGGGCGCGGCCTTCATCGTGCTGCTGCCCGTCTTCCTGAACACCATCGCGCATGGCCTGGCGTTGCCGACCAGCGTGGCCTCGAACCTGGAACTGATGGTGTTCGGCGCGCTGATCATCTTCTTCCTGATCGTCGAGCCGCACGGCCTGGCCAGGCTGTGGCAGATCGCGAAAGAAAAGTTGAGACTCTGGCCCTTCCCCCATTAAGTTTTTGCAGTCGATGTCGGTTCACTTGAATACCAAATAAAACAAGAGGAGACACACAATGAAACACATCAAATCGCTCATGCTGGCCGCCGCCATCGCCAGTGCCGCACTCACCATGGCCGGCAGCGCCCAGGCGCAGGACAAGGAACAATACATCGCCCTGCCGTCCTACCGCGTGGGACCGTACGCGGCCGGCGGCTCCGGTTTCTACGGCGGCATCATCGATTACTTCAACCTGGTCAACCAGGCCGGCGGCGTCAACGGCGTGAAAATCAGCTGGGAAGAATGCGAAACCGAATACAACCCGTCGCGCGGCGTCGAGTGCTATGAACGCCTGAAAACCAAGCAGGGCGGCGCGACGCTGGTCGAAACCCTGTCCACGGGCGTCGCCTACGGCATCCTGGACCGCGTGGCGCAGGACAAGATCCCCATGACGATGATCGGCTACGGCCGCTCGGACGCCGCCAACGGCAAGGTCTTCCCGTACGTGTATCCGCTGATCTCCAGCTACTGGAGCCAGGCCGCCGCCATGATCAAATACCTGGGTGACAAGGATGGCGGCATGGACAAGCTGAAAGGGAAAAAAATTGTCCACCTGTACCACGATTCGGCCTTCGGCAAGGAGCCGCTGCCCGTGCTTGAAGCGCTGTCGAAACAGTACGGTTTCGAACTGGTGAAAATTCCCGTCGCGCCGCCAGGCAGCGAACAGCAATCGCAATGGCTGCAAATCCGCCAGGCCAAACCGGACCACGTGATCCTGTGGGGCTGGGGCGTGATGAACTCCGTCGCCATCAAGACGGCGCAGCGCAACGGCTTCCCGCGCGACAAGATGCTGGGCGTCTGGTGGGCCGGCTCCGAGGAAGACACGATTCCATCGGGCGACGCGGCCAAGGGCTATACGGCGATGACGTTCAATACGCCGGGCAACTACCCCGTGCTCGACGACATCCGCAAGAAACTCTACGCCTCCGGCAAGGGCAACCTTTCCGACCAGTCGCGCATCGGCTCCGTCTACCACATGCGCGGCGTGACGGCCGGCATCCTGTGGGTCGAAGCGATCCGCACGGCGCAGGAAAAATTCGGCAAGGGCAAGCCGATCACGGGCGAGCAGATGCGCTGGGGCCTGGAAAACCTGAACGTCGACGATGCGCGCCAGAAGGCCGTGGGTGCGCTGGGCATGTTCCCCACCGTGAAAACCAGCTGCGACGACCATGAAGGCTCGGGCGCCGTGAAGGTGCAGCAGTGGGATGGCAAGAAATGGACCGCCATCACGCCGAAATGGATCGTCGGCGACAAGGCCCTGGTGCGCAAGCTCGTCGAGGAATCCTCGAACAAGTACGCGGAAGAGAAAAAGATCACGCCGGCGTGCATGAAGTAAGCGGCTCTCAAAGTGGTGTCGGATTACGCGCGTTGCGCTAATCCGACCTACCTCGATACGACGTAGGTCGGATTAGCCGAAGGCGTAATCCGACAAGCACCAACATCACATGAAAACGAAGCAGCCATGACACCCACTGCCACGCAAACACCAGACACCGCGCCGCCGCCCTACCTGTCGGTGAACAATATCGAAGTCATCTACGACCACGTGATCCTGGTCCTGAAAGGCGTGTCGCTGCAGGTCCCGCAAGGCAAGATCGTGGCGCTGCTGGGCGCCAACGGCGCCGGCAAGTCGACCACCCTGAAAACCATCTCGACCCTGCTGCGCGGCGAACGCGGCGACGTCACCAAGGGCGAAGTCCAGTTCAAGGGCGAACGCGTGGACCAATTGACGCCGAATGAACTGGTCAAGCGGGGCCTGTCGCAAGTGATGGAAGGGCGCCACTGTTTCGGCCACCTCACGATCGAGGAAAACCTGCTGACGGGCGCCTACACGCGCAGCCTGTCGCGTGGCGAACTGAAAGACGCGCTGGACAAGGTCTACCACTATTTTCCGCGCCTGAAAACCCGGCGCAGCAGCCAGGCCGGCTATACCTCGGGCGGCGAGCAGCAGATGTGCGCCATCGGCCGCGCGCTGATGGCCAAGCCATCGATGATCTTATTGGACGAACCCTCGATGGGTATCGCGCCGCAGATCGTCGAAGAGATCTTCGGCATCGTCAAGGACCTGAACCAAAAAGAAAACGTCTCCTTTTTGCTGGCCGAGCAGAACACCAACGTGGCGCTGCGCTATGCCGACTTCGGCTACATCCTGGAAAACGGCCGCGTCGTGATGGAAGGGCAGGCTCAGGAACTGGCCAGCAACGAAGACGTCAAGGAGTTTTATCTGGGTGTCTCCAGCGCCGGGCGCAAGAGCTTCCGCGACATGAAGTTCTACCGCCGCCGCAAGCGCTGGCTGGCCTGACAAGGGGGCTGCCGTCATGGACCTGGAACGGGCGAAGCAAGTGTGCCGCGGCTTTCCCGGCGCGACCGAAGACATCAAGTGGGGCGACGTGCTGGCGTTTTGCGTCGGCGGCAAGCTGTTCGCCCTGTGCGGCGCGGAAGCGCGCAGCACGCGCGGCATGAGCTTCAAGGTCGATGCGGAACGCTTCCTGGAATTGACGGACCGCCCCGGCTTTCGCCCGGCGCCCTACCTGGCGCGGGCCAAATGGGTGCTGGTCGCCAGCCCCGACGCGCTGGACGACGACGAAATGGCCGCCCTGCTACAGCGCTCATACAGCCTGATTTTTGCGGGGCTGACGAAAAAAATGCAACGTGACATTGGAGAATCCGCAACATGACCGATACGCTCGACAGTCTGGAAGCACGCGCCCCCGAAGCGCGCGAACGCGAAATGATGGCAGGCCTGCCGCAGCTGATCGCGCGCGCGCAACAGGCGCCGGGCTGGGCCCGCATCCTCGATGGCGTCAACGCGGCCGACGTCACCAGCCGCGCAGCGCTGGCGCAGCTGCCCGTGACGCGCAAGTCCGACCTCAAGCAATTGCAGCACGACGCCCTGCCGTTCGGCGGCTTGAACACGACGCCAAAAAACGCGCTGTCGCGCGTGTTCGTCTCGCCCGGCCCCATCTTCGATCCGGAAGGCCGCGGTCCCGACTGGTGGCGCTTCGCGCGGCCCATGTACGCGGCCGGCGTGCGCGCCGGCGGCTTGCTGCAGAACTGCTTTTCGTATCACTTCACGCCGGCCGCCTTCATGGTCGAAGGCGGCGCCGCGCGCATCGGCTGCACCGTCATCCCGGCCGGCATCGGGCAGACGGAAATGCAGGTGCAGGCGATGGCCGACCTCAAGCCCGACACGTATATCGGCACACCGTCGTTTTTAAAACTGATCATCGAGAAGGCGCGCGAAATGGGCGCCGACATCAGCAGCGTCACCAAGGCCGTGATGGGCGCGGAAGCGCTGCCGGAATCCTTGCGCAGCTGGTTTGCCGAGAACGGCGTGCCGCACGTGTTCCAGACCTATGCCTCGGCCGATATCGGCAGCATCGCCTATGAAACGGCCAGCAACGGCAAGCTCAATCCCGGCATGGTCGTCGACGAAAACGTGCTGCTCGAGATCGTCCATCCGGGCAGCGGCATTCCCGTCGCGCCGGGCGAGGTGGGCGAAGTCGTCGTCACCGTCTTCAATGCCGACTACCCGCTGATCCGCTTCGCCACGGGCGATCTGTCGGCCGTGCTGATGGACGCGCCGGAGTCGCCGTGCGGGCGCACGAATACGCGCATCAAGGGCTGGATGGGGCGCGCCGATCAAACCACCAAGGTGCGCGCCATGTTCGTGCATCCGTCGCAGGTGCATGAAATCGCGCGCCGCCACCCGCACATCAGGAAGGCGCGGCTGGTGGTGTCGGGGCGCATGGCCAACGACGAGATGGCCTTGCATTGCGAAGTCGACGATCCGACGGACGCCAGCGGCGTGGACGCCATCATCGGCTCGATCCGCGAACTGACCAAGCTGCGCGGCGACGTGGTGCTGGTGGCGGTGGGCAGTCTGGCCCAGGATGGGAAAATCATCGACGACATGCGCGATTACAAATAAGGCCGATTTGCGGGATAATACCGGCATTGACCATCAGCCCCTTTCATCGCCATGCAAGAGTCCATGCAAGAATTTCATCACAACCGTGCCCGTGACCTGATCAAGAACGCGGAACTGCTGTTCGACCAAGATACCGTGCAGGCGTCGATCACGCGCATGGCCGATGTGCTCAACACGCGCTTCAACGCCGAGGATTCGAAAGAGTTCCCGCTGGTGCTGGGCGTGATGGGCGGCGCCGTCGTGTTTACGGGCAGCCTGCTGCCGCAACTGAGCTTCCCGCTCGAATTCGACTACATCCATGTGAGCCGCTACGGCGACGACGACAAGGGTGGCGAAGTGGTGTGGAAAGTCATCCCCCGTTCGAACGTGGCGGGCCGCACCGTCATCGTGCTCGACGATATTCTCGACGAAGGCGAAACCCTGGCGCATGTCAAGCAGCGCTTGCTGGACATGGGCGCCTCCGAGGTGATCCTGGCCGTGTTCGCCGACAAGGCCATCGGCAAGAAAAAGCCCGTACAAGCCGACATTGTCGGCCTGGTGATCCCGAACCGCTTCGTCGTCGGCTTCGGCATGGATGCGTACGGCTACTGGCGCAACCTGCCAGGGCTGTGGGCCATCAAGCCCGAGGATTTGAAGCAGGAGTGATTGTGGTGTTGTCGGATTACGCGCTACGCGCTAATCCGACCTACCAGTGCCCGGTGGCGTAGGTCGGATTAGGCCAAAGGCCATAATCCGACAACGACCACCAGCGTTACAGCTTCAGCCGCGCGCGCGCCGCCTCATATTCGGCCTTCAGGCGCGCCACCATCTCTTCCACGCTCGGCACGTCATCCATCAAGCCCACACCCTGGCCCGCGCCCCAGATGTCGCGCCAGGCCTTGGCGCTGCCGGAGCCGAAATTCATCACGCTCTTGTCCGCTTCGGGCAAGGCTTCCGGATCGAGCCCGGCCGCTTCTATCGATTTTTTCAGGTAATTGCCGTGCACGCCCGTAAACAGGTTCGTGTAGACGATGTCGGCCGCGGCAGACTCCACGATGGCGTCGCGGTAGCCGTCGCTGACGTTCGATTCCTTGGTCGCCAGCCAGCGCGAGCCGATGTAGGCAAAGTCGGCGCCCATCGCTTGCGCGGCCAGCACGGCGTCGCCCGTGGCGATGGAGCCCGACAGCGCCAGCGGGCCGTCGAAGAATTTGCGCACTTCGCCCACCAGCGCGAACGGCGACAGGGTGCCCGCGTGGCCGCCGGCGCCGCTGGCGACTAGGATCAGGCCATCGACACCCGCCTCCAGCGCCTTTTTCGCGTGACGGATCGAAATCACGTCATGCAGCACGATGCCGCCATAGCTGTGGATGGCGTCGAGCATTTCCTTGGGCGGCGCGCGCAGCGAGGAAATGATGATGGGGACCTGGTGTTTCACGCACACTGCCACGTCATGCGCGAGGCGGTCGTTCGACTGGTGCACGATCTGGTTGACGGCGATCGGCCCGACTTTTTTATCGGGATGGGCGGCCTGGAAGGCGGCCAGCTCGGCCTGCAGGTCGGTCAGCCACGTATCGAGCAATTCGGCAGGACGCGCGTTCAGGGCCGGGAAGGAACCGACGATGCCGGCCTTGCACTGCGCCGCGACGAGGGCCGGGCCGCTGGCGATGAACATCGGCGAGGCGATAACGGGTAAGGAGAGGTTTTGCAACGCAACAGGCAATGCCATGGCGGACTCGCTGGAAAGTTGATCGGACGTAAAAGACACACTGAGCGTTGATTATAGTGCAGAAAAAGTACGATCGTGCTGAATTTATCGCGGACGTGTTTCAGCCGTCGTTAAGCAAGTACTCACCCTCGACCCGCGCCGCTGCTGCCCTGCATAGTTGCGACACGGCCCACTCGGCCAACGCGGCCGCCTCCTGGCGCAGGAAGCGCCGGTTGGCCGCTTCGAAGACGGGCATGCCGCGCAGCAGGGCCGATATCTCGGCGACGGCGATGCGCTGGCGCTCCAGCAGCAAAAATTTCAGCAGCACCTTCACCGCGTTCTGCGCGTTGCGCACGGGGTCGGATGCCAGGTAATCGAGACGAGAATAGGCGCGCTGCAGGGCGCCGGCGGCATCCGTGAACGGCCGTCCGTGGCCGGGAATGACGACCCGCACGTCCAGACTCGCGATCAGGTCCAGCGTGGCGCGCGCCTCCAGAAAGCCGGAGCCGCCATCGAGTTCCGGGAAGATCACGCCAAAGCCGTTTTCCCACAGGGCGTCGGCGGAGATCAGGATGCCCTCCTCGGCGCAGTAAAAAATCAGCGAGTGCGGGTCGTGGCCCGGTGCGCCCAGGGCCTGCCAGGCCATGTCGCCCAGCGTCAGCTTGTCGCCGGGCGAAACGGTGGCGTCAAAGCGGAAGCGCGGGCATTGCTGGCCCGTGGCCTGGAAACTCAGGGCGTCCACGTCCCAGGTTCGCACCTTGTCCGCTTCCAACACGGGAATGGCCGTATGGCAGCCGTATTCGGCTTGCAGCAGCGCATTGCCGCCGCAATGGTCGGAATGCAGGTGCGTATTGAACAGGCGGTCCAGCGGCCGGCCCGCCAGGCTGTGGCGCAGCAAGGCCAGGGTCTGCGGCGCATGCGTGACATAGCCGCTGTCGATCAGGGCCGTGTCATCGCTGCCCTGGAACAGGATGTTGTTCGACGACAGCCAGCCGCGTTCGAACACCTGCATGGCATCGGGGAACAGCGCTGGCGATCGCGGCATGGGCTTCCTCAGTAGTTGGGCTCGAAATCGAGCAGGGATTCTCGTCCCGGCAATTCGGCCCACACGGCGCGCTTGAAGTCGTCATCGGCCTTGCTCCAGGCGATGATCTCGTCAAGCGTGCGCAGGCAACCTTCGCACAAGCCGCTGTTGCGGTTCATCTTGCACAGGCTGACGCACGGCGACGGCACCGGCGACGGCAAGGGGAGCGGAACGGCTGGCGGAGGTGGGGGAGCGACCATCATGGAGCGGCATCGGTGTTTGTACAGGCTTGCATTATGCCGCGAAACCGCGCCGGCGAGTCGGTGGCATCGCCCCGCAATGTCTCCATGACTATTATTTCCTGGCAAAACAATGATCAACAACCGCTCTTGCGGAAATTTATTTTGCTGCCTGTTCTCACTCTGCGGGTGCTCGTCCTACAACACAATCAGGCCAGATCCTGCTTGACTTGAGACATTTCAGAACTATACTACCATCCATACAGATGGCAAATGGATGCCACGTGGAGTTTATGGAGAGATATGGCCAAGCAAGACAGCAAGCCCAAAATTGGGGAATCCGAGAAAATCACGATCAACCTCGGCTTGATTGACCTGGGGCAGATCGATCTGCTGGTCCAGGAGGGATTTTATTCCAACCGCACGGATCTGATCCGTACGGCCATACGCAACCAGCTCGGTATCCACGCCGACGTGGTGAAACAAACCGTGGCCCGTAAAAGCCTGGTATTGGGCATGCAGCATTACTCGCGCGCCGACCTGGAAGCGATCCAGGCAGCCGGCCAGCGACTGCAGATACAGGTGCTGGGACTGGCCAGCATCGCCAGCGACGTCTCGGTGGAACTGGCACTGGCCACCATCGAGTCGATTTTCGTATTAGGTGCCCTGCACGCCAGCACTGTCGTCAAGACGGCGCTCGCAGGGCGAATTCACTAGCGTATTGGTTCGCGGCGATGACCCGGCCGATGCGCGGCACCGTTAAGGATGGTCATGAAACTACCTCTCAACATGCTGGCGCAGATGCGCACAGCGACCCGTAATCTGATGGGCAGCGGTCCCGCCGCCGCCACCGAAGCGATCCAGAAGGCGCTGTCCGCCGCCGGCCTGGCGCCGCAAGCGGCCGCCACGCAAGCGCCGCCGCAGCCGATGCGCGACATTAATCCGCCACCAGCACAGGCCCGGACGCAGCAGCCGCACGCTGACGCCGCGCCGGAAGCGCCCGCCGCGCCGCCCACGCCCGCGCAGGCGGCACAGGATTTCGCGCAGGACTTCATGGCGCGCCTGGGCGTGCCGGCCGGCCTGGGCCAGCACAGCTTCGACATGCCCAGCTTCGATCTGCCCAATTTCCACCCGCCCGGCTTCAACGCGCCGGCCGCCACGCCGGCGGAGATCCCCGCCGGGGCGCAGTTCATCGACGGCGTGTACCGCAACCACGCAGGCACGCGTTCGTACAAGCTGTATATCCCCAGCAGCTACCACGGCCAGGCCATGCCGCTGATCGTCATGCTGCACGGCTGTACGCAAAATCCCGACGATTTCGCCGCCGGCACGCAGATGAATGCGCTGGCCGAGGAAAAGGAGTGTTTTGTCGTCTACCCGGCGCAGACGCAGGGCGCCAACAGTTCGCGCTGCTGGAACTGGTTCAACGCCATTGACCAGCAGCGCGACCAGGGCGAACCGTCGCTGATCGCCGGCATCGCCCAGCAAGTCATCGACGAATACCCGGTCAACGAGCGCGAAGTGTTCGTCGCCGGCCTGTCGGCGGGCGGCGCCATGGCCGTCATCGTCGGCACCCTGTACCCTGACCTGTTTGCCGCCGTCGGCGTGCATTCTGGCCTGCCCTTCGCCTCGGCGCAGGACTTGCCGTCGGCGCTGGCCGCCATGAAGGGCGGCGCCATGCCCAATGCCCAGCGCAAGGCGCCGGCCGGCGGCGTGCCCATCATCGTCTTTCACGGCGACCGCGACACCACCGTCAACCCGCGCAATGGCGATGAACTGATCGCCCAGGGCGTGCGCAGCCAGGCGGGCGGCAAGGCGGCCAAGGCCGCATCCGTCGACGGCAGCGTGCCGAACGGCCACCGCTACACGCGCACCACGCACAGCCAGGCCGACGGCTCGCCGCTGGGCGAACACTGGGTCATCCACGGCGCCGGCCATGCCTGGTCCGGCGGCAGCAACAACGGCAGCTATACGGACGGAAAAGGTCCGGACGCCAGCCGCGAGATGCTGCGCTTCTTCAAGACCGTCAGCTGATATTCTCGGTGTAGGGCGCGATCTGCCGCTGCTTGTCGGCGATCTCGCATACGCCGTCGGCATAGCGGTTGGAGATGGCGATGAACTGGTCCTGGATCTGCAGGAAAGCGTCGACGATCTCGGCGTCGAAGTGCGAACCGCGCCCCTCGACGATGATCTGCACGGCCTGCGCGTGGTCCATGCCCTGCTTGTAGATGCGCCGGCTGATCAGGGCGTCATACACGTCGGCCAGCGCCATCAGGCGCGCCGAAATCGGGATGGCGTCGCCCGCCAGGCCTTGCGGATAGCCGCTGCCATCCCATTTTTCATGGTGGCTGTAGGCGATCTCTTTCGCGTACTTGAGGAAATCGACCTCGATGCCCAGTTCGTGCTCGGCCGCCAGGATGGCGTCGCGCCCCAAGGTGGTGTGCGTCTTCATGATGGCCATTTCATGCGGCTCGAAACGCCCCGGCTTGAGCAGGATATGGTCGGGGATGCCCACCTTGCCGATATCGTGCAGCGGCGCCGTCTTGAACAGCAGTTCGATATTCTTGTCCGTCAAAAAATCGCGGAAACGCGGCAAGTTGCGCACCTTCTCGGCCAGCGCCTTCAGGTAGTGCGAGGTGCGGCGGATATGGTTGCCCGTCTCGCTGTCGCGCGTCTCGGCCAGCGAGGCCATGGCGTGGATGGTGACGTCCTGCAGCGCCGCCACTTCCTGCACGCGGCGCTCCACTTCCGTTTCCAGGTACTGGTTCTGGTCGCGCAGGAAATCCTGCATCTGCTTCATCGCCAGCTGTGTCTTGATGCGCGCCAGCACGATGGGTGCCGAAATCGGCTTGGTGATGTAATCGACGGCGCCCAGGGCCAGGCCCAGCTGCTCGTCGGCCACTTCGCTCATGGCGGTCACGAAAATCACGGGAATGCCTGCCGTGGCGGGATCGGCCTTCAGCGCGCGGCACACATCGTAGCCGCTCATGCCCGGCATCATGATGTCGAGCAGGATCAGGTCGGGCTGGTCGCTGCCGGCGGCGATCTTCAGGGCGCGCTCGCCATTGACGGCGATCTTGGTGCGGTAATCGTCTTCCAGCACCGCGCGCAGCAGATCGATATTGTCTGGCGTGTCGTCGACCACCAGGATGGTTGGCTTGCTTGCCGGCGCTCTCATACCCGTCCTTCGTTCTGCATAGTTATCCTTCTCACAGTGTCAACTCCAGCGCATCGGCCACCTCGCCCAGTTGCGCCAGCGCACCTTCGAAATCGTATTGTCCCAGCATGCGCTTCAACTGGCGCGCATGTTCCGCCTGCCCCGCCGCGACGAGCACGGGACCGATGCCGTCGAGGTGCTTGACGGCCTGCGCATCGTCCTGCTGCAGCAGCTGCGACAATTCGCGCAAGCCCGCTTCCAGGTATGCCCGGTCCACCGGCGCCACGTGCGCCACCGCCGCGCCGCCCGCTTCGGCCGCATTGCCGCGCGACTGCATGGCCAGCACGATCTTCGGCACCAGCTCGTCGAGCGCCAGGGTACAGGCGGCCAGCGCCTGCGGCAAACCGTCGTGCGAGCCCAGACTGAGCAAGTGCTCGACCCGCGCGGCGCTGTCGGCCAGGCCGCCGGCGCCGATATTGCCGGCCAGGCCCTTCAGGGTATGCGCTTCGCGGATCGCCGTCTCGAGCTGGTTGTTCTCGATGGCGGCAACGATGCGCTGCATGGCGTCGAACTGGGTTTCCACGAAACGGTCCAGCAATTTTCGCATCAAAGCGGCATTGCCGCCCACGCGGCGCATGGCTTCCGTCATTTTCAGGCCGGCGATCACGGGCAGCTCCGCTTCCGGCTGCGCCACCGCCGCCGTCATTGCCTGCGGCGCGGCCGGCGCGATCCAGCGCGCCAGGGTGCCGAACAGCTGCGCCACGTCGATCGGCTTGGCGATGAAATCGTTCATGCCGGCGTCCAGGCATTTCTCCTTGTCGCCGACCATGGCATTGGCCGTCATGGCGATCACGGGCAAATTCGAGTAACGGGGGTCCTGGCGCAGCTTGCGCGTCGCCTGGTAGCCATCCATCACCGGCATCTGGCAATCCATCAGCACGCCGTCATAGGCGTTTTCCTCGATCTTCGCCAGCGCGATGGCGCCATTGCCCGCGATGTCGACGCGGATGCCGGCGTCGTTGAGAATATGCTGCGCCACTTCCTGGTTCACTTCATTATCCTCGACCAGCAGCAGCCAGGCGCCGCGCAGGGCGCGCTCGTCATCGCGGTAGCTGCTCTGGCGCTGCGTCTTGCGGCTCTGTCCCGTCACGCCGCCAAACACGAACGCTATCTGGTCGAGCAAGGTCGAGGCGCTGACCGGCTTGTTCAATATCCCGTCGAGCGGCAAGTCGCGCTGACGCGCCGCCTCCAGCAGCGCTTCGCGATGGAAGGCCGTGACCATGATGCAGGCCGGCGTCGCATCGATGCCGGCGGCATCGGCACGGATGCCGGCAAGGGTATCGAGGCCGTTCATGCCCGGCATTTTCCAGTCCATCAGCAGCAGTCCGTACGGACGCCCCTCGGCGCGCGCCTGCGCCACGGCGCCGATGGCCAGCACGCCGCCAGACACGGCACGCGCCTCGAAGCCCAGCGCCGCCAGCATGCTGACGAAGATTTCACGCGCGCTGGGGTTGTCGTCGACCACCAGCACGCGCAGGCCCTGGAACTGCTGTTGATGTTGCAACTGCGGCAGATTATCGCGCGGCACGGCGGCCAGGCCGAAGCGGGCCGTGAAGAAAAAGGTGCTGCCCACGCCCGCTTCGCTGACCAGGTCGATCTCTCCTTCCATCATTTCCACCAGGCGTTTGCTGATGGTCAGCCCCAGGCCGGTGCCGCCATGGTGGCGCGTGGTGGAGGTGTCGGCCTGGGTAAAGGCCTGGAACAATTTGCTGCGCTGGGGCGGCGTCAGGCCGATGCCCGTGTCGCGCACGTCCACACGCAAGACAGCCGCATGCTCTTCCAGCTGCTGCAGGCGGATGGTGACGACGATCTCGCCCTTGTCCGTAAATTTGATCGCGTTGTTGGTCAGGTTGATCAGCACCTGGCCCAGGCGCAGCGGATCGCCCTGCAAGGCGTTCGGCACGTCGGGGGCGATGTCGAACAGCAGTTCGAGCCCCTTGTCCTGCGCGCGCATCACGGACAGGTCGGCGATCTGCGCCAGCACGTCCTCGAGGAAAAAATCGACTTTTTCAAAGGCCATCTTGCCCGCCTCGATCTTCGAGAAATCGAGGATGTCGTCGATGATGGCCAGCAGGTTCTTCGAAGCCGATTCCACCTTCTCCAGGTAGTTGCGCTGGGTCGACGTGAGTTCCGTCTGCAGCGCCAAATGGGTCATGCCGATGATGCCGTTCATCGGCGTGCGGATTTCGTGCGACATATTGGCCAGGAAGTCCGACTTCATCTTGGTCGCATCCTCGGCCACTTCGACGGCGTGGCGCAGGTCCTGCTCGACGGCCAGGCTGGTGCTCATATTCTTGAGCGCCTGCAGCAATTCGCCCGTCTCGTCGCGCGATGTCACCTCGATGACGGAACTGAAGTCGCCATTGGCCACGCGCGTGGCGATCGCCACCGCCTCGCCCAGTGGACGCGTGATCGAGCGCGCCGACCAGGCAAAAGCCAGTCCCGTCAGCAGGGCCGCCAGGCCGATGCCGCCCATCAGCAGCAGCGAGGTGTCGATGTCGTTGCGTATCCTGGCCGCGCTGTCGCGGATCAGCTGTTGCTGCAAGTCGTCGAGCCGGCCCACGTACAGCAGCACTTTTTCCAGTATCGGCAAGGTCTGCGTCTGTATGGCCTGCTCGGCGCGGGCATCCTCGCCGCGCTCGACCAGTTCGAACATCGTCTTGAGCGAGCCGTAGTACTCGGCGCGTGCCAGGTGCATCTGTTCCAGCAGGCGTCGTTCCTCGGGCCGCGCATCGAGACCGTCGAGAATGCGCACCTGCTCATCGATGCCTTGCTTGATCGCTTCCAGACGCACCTGGTTCGCCTGGCGCAGCGCCAGCTTGTGCTGGTTCGGCAGATTGCCGATGCGCGTGGCGGCCTCGCGCGCCAGCCCGTGGATCTTGCTGGTGGCCTTGGCGGCAACCCAGTCGCGCTGCAGGATATCGTCGGTCTCGGCGCGGATGGCGTAGATGCGGCTGCCAGAGAGGACGATGACGATCAGCATCAGCACGATCAACATGGCATAACCGGCATTGATGCGCACGCCGATACTGATATCCCTGAAGCGCATAAACTTTCCTATAAGAAATTCTTGAAAATCGAAGTCTGAACGTATTCCCCTACGAAATGCAAGGTTTATTGCAAAGCAATTGCATGCCGAAGTACTTATTTAGCCGACGTTAGGCTTGACAGGACGTGCCAGGGTGGCGATATGGGCTTGCAGGCAGGCGGGGCACCAGCAGCCCGCAGCGGCGCTGCCGGGCACGGGAACGGCGGGCGGCAGCGCCAGGCACCAGCAGGGTTCTCTGGCGTCCGGGTCAAGCTGGCCACACTGGAAAGTGGCGCCGCACAGGCTGCACTGGCTCATGGCTGTGTTTGAATTGGCAAGTGTGTGTCATGCTGCTGCGCGACGCGACGCAGATGTAACGGGCAGTAAAAGGGCTGGCTGGGGGGCATATCGGGCCAGACTATAGGATCATCAGGGAAAATACAACAAGATCGCCCTATAATGCCTCCAGGATTTTCTTCTTCCCTGTAAAATCGCACAAATCTATTTTCCGGACTCGCCATGAATCAACTAGCTAACTTGAACCTGGACATGAATGACGACTTGACGGCGGTGTCGCCGCAAATCAAGGCGCAGATTCTGGCCGAGGCCCTCCCTTACATCCGCAATTTCCATGGCAAGACCATCGTCATCAAATACGGTGGCAACGCCATGACGGACGAACGCCTGAAGCACGGCTTCGCGCGCGACGTCATCCTGCTCAAGCTGGTCGGCATGAACCCGGTCGTGGTGCACGGCGGCGGACCGCAGATCGACAACGCGCTGAAAAAAATCGGCAAGCAAGGCACCTTCGTGCAAGGCATGCGCATCACCGACGAAGAAACCATGGAAGTGGTGGAGTGGGTGCTGGGCGGCGAAGTGCAGCAGGATATCGTCATGCTGATCAACCATTATGGCGGCCAGGCTGTCGGCCTGACGGGCAAGGATGGCGGCTTGATCCGCGCACGCAAGATGCAGATGCCGGACCGCGAACATCCGGGCGAATTCCTCGACATCGGCTTTGTGGGCGAGATCGACGCGATCAACCCGGCCGTCGTCAAGGCGCTGCAGGACGACGCCTTCATTCCCATCATCTCGCCGATCGGTTTCGGCCAGGACGGCCAGGCCTACAACATCAACGCCGATGTGGTGGCGGGCAAGATCGCGGAAATCCTGAAAGCGGAAAAGCTGATCATGATGACCAACATCGCCGGCGTCCAGGACAAGCAAGGCAACCTGGTGACCGACCTGTCCGCGCGTGAAATCGACGAGATGTTCGCCGATGGCACGATCTCGGGCGGCATGCTGCCGAAGATCTCGTCCGCGCTCGACGCCGCCAAGTCCGGCGTGAACACGGTACACATCATCGACGGCCGCATCGAACACTCATTATTGCTGGAAGTGTTGACCGAGCAGGCTTTTGGTACTATGATCCGTTCGCACTAAAAAAATCGCAACGCATCACAGCGAGTAGTTTGGCGGCGCAGATTACCTGGCGCCGCTTTTAATTTGCCCTTGTAGCTCAGTGGTAGAGCACTCCCTTGGTAAGGGAGAGGCCACGTGTTCGATCCACGTCAAGGGCACCATCGATTTATCCCCGTATCTGAAAAATGTCCATGGCCGCGTTGTCTCGCCTCGCCGTACATGCGTACTGTCTTCGGCTCGACGCCTTGCCCTGAACACTTTTCATCTACTCTGCCGTCATCTCCCCATAGTAAAAATGTCCATGGCGGCGTTGTCCTTCCTCGCCGTACATGCGTACTGTCTTCGTCAGTCCGCCTTGCCCTGAACACTTTTCCATCTGCTCTGCTATCCGTCGCCCGCATCTCTCCGCGTTTCAATACACCCGCTCGACCTTCAAGCCCTTCTGACGCAATAAATCCGGCACGCTCTTTTCTCCGACCAGGTGCAGCACGCCGATGGCGGCGAGGCTGGACTTTTCGCGTGCCAGCAGTTTGGCGATGCCGTCGGCGAGGGCGGGGTTGCGGCCGTCGAGCAGCACTTTCTGCACGAACTGCGCGGCGAACGACGGGTCTTGCGCCGCTTTGGCCGCCAGCTTGTCGAAGGCGGCCGCGTCGGCGTTGCGCCAGGCATCGGCGATCTCGCGCGCTTCCTGGCTTTGTTCCTGATCCTCGATCGAGGCCACGCCGTCTTCCAGGAAGCGGCACTGGTCGGCCGGCGACATGGCGCCAAACAGCGCCATCTGGCCTTCCATCGATTCGAGTTCCACCACGGGGATCTTGCGCGCCTTGGCTTGCTGCGACAGATAATTGTCGACGGCCAGATCGGAGCGGTAGCCCAGGGTGGAAAATTCGCCGATGGCCAGCACGCTGGCGAGCATCCACGGCTTCATCGGCGCCACCGATTCGGCTGGAATGCCGTATTTTTGCAACAGCGGCGCCAGGCGCGGGGCCAGGCTCTGGCGGCAGTCAAGCGGCACCTTGCTGCCCGGCGCCTCCATGCCGTATTTCAGCACGGCGCTCACAGCCTTGTGCGGATCGGTGCCGGGATCGATCTCCAGCGCCAGCGCCCCGGCCTGGTGCAGCGCCTGCGTCACGGTGGGTTCGAGCGGATAAAAATCGGGCGCGCCGACATGGATGGTACCGAACAGATACAGGGTGTGGGCCGCGTCCTGCACCTTGAACAGGGCGCCGCGGTTTTGCGCCGCGGGCGGCGCTTCGGCGAAGGCCGCCTGCAACGGCAGCAAGAATAATCCGCAAAACATCACTATAATCTGGCGTCGCATGGTTTTCCTGATTGTTGAATTTTTCATCTTCTCTCGCTAGCAAAGACTCTCGTGCCTGTGTCCCATCTTAACCGCTCGTCGCCGGTCTGGCTGTTCGACCTCGACAACACGCTGCACAATGCCTCGCACGCCATCTTCCCCACCATCACGGCCAATATGAACACGTATATTGCCCGCGTACTGGGCGACGGCGTGACGCCGGCCGACGACGCCATCGTCAATGCGGCGCGCGCGGCCTACTGGCGCCGCTATGGCGCCACCTTGCTGGGCATGGTCAAGCACCATCAGGTGCAGGCCGCGCATTTTTTGCGCGAGACGCACGCCTTCGACGATTTGCGCGCCATGATACGCGCCGAGCGGGGACTGGGGGCTTTACTCAAACGCCTGCCTGGCCGTAAAATTTTACTCACCAACGCGCCGCTGCGCTATTCGAGCGACGTGATGCGCCACCTGGGACTGCGCCGGCACTTTTCACACCACATCGCCATCGAGGCGATGCAGGTGCACCGCCAGCTGCGGCCCAAGCCATCGACGCTGATGCTGCGCAAACTGATGCGCAAGCACCAGATCCGCCCTGGCCGCTGCATCCTGGTGGAAGACACCCTCGCCAACCTGAAGGGCGCAAAAAGACTGGGCCTGCGCACGGCCTGGGTCACGCAATACCTGAAAATGGCCGACCCGATCGGCGTGGCGAAGTTGCCCAAGGCGTTAAATCGCCCCGCTTACGTCGATGTCAAAGTAAAATCTGTCCGGCATTTGGCACGCCGCCTTCACCGTCTGCGTTGAAGGGGACTCCTGGACTTCCGGCTGACGCCGGAAGCCGCACCGCTAGCGGCGGTGACGGACTTCCCCATCAAGGCAGCATTTTTTTTAACGACAAGAGAAAATATGGCAAGCACACCGCCGGGCCAACGCAGGCTACAAATTCTTCAGGCCCTCGCCGCAATGCTGGAGCAGCCGAAAGGCGAAAAGATCACCACCGCCGCACTGGCGGCCAGACTGGCCGTCTCGGAAGCGGCCCTGTACCGCCATTTCGCCAGCAAGGCGCAAATGTTCGAAGGACTGATCGAATTCATCGAGTCGAGCGTCTTCGGCCTGATCAACCAGATCGCGGAAAAGCACAGCGACGGCATGACGCAAACGCGCGACATCATCGGCATGCTGCTCAATTTCGCCATCAGCAATCCGGGCATGACGCGCGTGCTGATCGGCGATGCGCTGGTCAATGAGGACGAGCGCCTGCAAGTGCGCATGAACCAGTTCTACGACCGCGTGGAACTGGCGCTCAAGCAGGCCTTGCGCGTGGCCGCCGCCGAAGGCCATGGCAAGGAAAGCGAAGTGGCGGCGCGCGCCACCCTGATCGTCAGCTTCGTCATCGGACGTTGGCACCGCTACGCCAAGAGCGGCTTCAAGATCAATCCTTCCCAGGAAGCGGCGCTGCAAATCGCCATGCTGCTGGGGTAAGTCACCGCCGCGGCTGTCTTCATGCATACCGACTGTTTCGCCCTGCTCGACGACGCCAGCACGCCTGGCGCCGCATCGCGCCTGTACACGGGCCTGACGGCGGTCTTGCAGTGCACCGAGGGGCAGGCCTGGCCCGAGTTGCTGGAAGGCCTGCAAGACGCCTTACATCGCGGCCAGTACGCCGTCAGCGTGTGCAGCTACGAGCTGGGCGCGCACTTGCTGGCCATGCCGCCGCGCGCGGCAGATCCCGGCGCGCCGCCGCTGGCGCAAGTGCTCGTCTTCGACCATTGCACGCAGCTGTCGCAGGACGAGGTGGCGCAGTGGCTGGACGCGCGCGTCCACGTGGACGCCGCGCCGGCCGGCGTGGCCGATATCCGCGCGAATGTCGACCAGGCGCAATTTACGCAGGCGCTGCACCGCATCCACGACTACATCGTGGCCGGCGACACCTATCAGGTCAACTACACCTATCGCTTGCGCTTCGACGCCTTCGGTTCGCCCCTGGCCCTGTATGCGCGGCTGCGCGCCCGCCAGCCCGTGCCGTACGGCGCGCTGGTGATGCTGCCCGATGGCGGCGCCCTGCTGTCGCTGTCGCCGGAGCTGTTCGTGCGCCATGCGCAGGGCGAGCTGACGGCGCGCCCCATGAAAGGCACGGCGCCGGCCGCCCCTGCGGATCAAACGGCAGAAAACGCGCGCCGCGCCGCCGCCCTGGCCCATGATCCGAAAAACCGCGCGGAAAACCTGATGATCGTCGACCTGCTGCGCAACGACATCGGCCGCATCGCCGCCACGGGCTCCGTCAAGGTGCCGGCCCTGTTCCAGGTGACGCGCTACAGCAGCGTGCTGCAGATGACGTCCACCGTGCAGGCACGCCTGCGCGAGGATGCCAGCCTGGCCGACATCTTCCAGGCCTTGTATCCGTGCGGCTCGATCACGGGCGCGCCCAAGCGGCGCACCATGGAGATCATCGCCGAACTGGAGCCGGCGCCGCGCGGCATCTACACGGGCGCCATCGGCTGGTTCGATCCGCCGGCCATCGGCGCCGCCCACCCGGTGGGCGACTTTTGCATGTCCGTGCCGATCCGCACCCTGGCCCTGCAGCCGGCGGGCCCTGGCGGCCCGCGGCGCGGCGAGATGGGCGTGGGCGCCGGCATCGTGCTCGACAGCGACCCGCAGGAGGAATTTGCGGAATGCCAGCTCAAGGCCCGCTTCCTGACGGGGCTGAGCAACGACTTCGAACTGTTCGAGACCCTGCATGCGAGCCGAGCCGATGGCTGCCGCCAGCAGGAGCGCCACCTGGCGCGCCTGGCCGCCTCCTGCGCCTACTTCGGTTTTGCCTGGGATGCGGACGCCGCCCGCGCCGCGCTGCAGGCCGCCTGCGCGGCGCGCCCCGACGATACCCCCTTCCGCCTGCGCCTGGCGCTGCGCCAGGATGGCCAGCTCACGCTGCAAAGCGGCGCGCTCAGTGCCTTGCCGGAGACGGTCAACGTCCTGCTGGCGCCCGACGCCACCGTGGCCGACGACCTGTTCCTGCGCCACAAGAGCAGCGTGCGCGCACGCTATGACGCGGCGTGGCGCGCGGCCGAGGCGCAAGGGGGCTTCGACATGCTGTTCTTTAACGAGCGGGGCGAGCTGACGGAGGGCGGGCGCAGCAATGTCTTCGTCCGGCTCGATGGCCACTGGCACACGCCGCCCCTGTCCTGCGGCCTGCTGCCTGGCGTGCAACGCGCAGCCATGCTGGCCGATCCCGCCTGGAACGCGCAGGAAACCATCATCACGCGCGCCATGCTGGCGCGGGCCGAGGCCATCGTCGTATGCAATGCGCTGCGCGGGGCCTTGCCGGCGCATATTATCGCCAGCGCCTGAAACCGTTCAGGGCAAAGCGCATTGCCGAAGGCAGTGCAACCGCACGACGAGGCACTGCAACGCCGCCATGGACTCCTGAAACAGTTCAGGGCAAGGCGCATTGCCGAAGGCAGTGCAATTGCACGACGAGGCATTGCAACGCCGCCATGGACTCCTGAAATCGATCAGGGCAAGGCGCATTGCCGAAGGCAGTGCGAACGCACGACGAGGCACTGCAACGCCGCCATGGACTCCTGAAACAGTTCAGGGCAAGGCGCATTGCCGAAGGCAGTGCGAACGCACGACGAGGCACTGCAACGCCGCCATGGACTCCTGAAACAGTTCAGGGCAAGGCGCATTGCCGAAGGCAGTGCGAATGCACGACGAGGCACTGCAACGCCGCCATGGACTGTTTCAGCCGCTAGAGATCTACCTGCATTTCATAACCGCCATAAATCATCCGCTTGCCATCGAACGGCAGCCTGGCCGGGTCCATCATCTCGGCCAGGCGCGGGTCTTTCATGACCTTGTCGTTGATTTCATCGCGCTTGGCGCGCGACGCATACACGATCCAGGAAAACACCACCACTTCGCCGTCCTGCAAGTCCACCGCCTGCGGGAACGAGGTCAGCTTGCCCGGCTTGACATCGTCGCCCACGCATTCGCGAAATTCCAGCGCACCGTACTCGCGCCAGACGGCGCCGCAGGCGCGCGACATGGCCAGGTAGGCATCGAGCTTGGCTTTCGGTACGGGCACCACAAATCCATCGACATACGCCATGATGATCTCCTTTGTTGTGACAAACGCGAACAACCAGCTTAGGATAATGATGGCAAGACGACAAGCGCGGCATTAAAAAAAAGCAGGCGTTCAAGCCTGCTTGTATATCGGCAACTTACATCGCCAGCGCTTTTTCCACCGCGCCAACGAGTTTCTTGTCGTCCGGCGTCACCTTGCTGGGGAAGCTTTCCACCACTTTCCCATGGCGGTCGATCAGGTATTTGTGGAAATTCCAGGCCGGGGTCTTGCCCGTCTGCTTGATCAGGTCCACGTACAGCGGGTTCGGATTGGGGCCGGAGACGACGGACTTCGAAAACATGGGGAACTTCACGCCGTAGGTGTTGTAGCAGAAGTCGGCGATTTCCTTGCTGTTGCCCGGCTCCTGCTTGCCGAAATCGTTCGACGGGAAACCCAGCACCACCAGGCCCTTGCTGCCGTACTTGGCGTACAGCGCCTCGAGCCCTTCATATTGATTGGTAAAACCGCAATAACTGGCCGTATTGACCACCAGCACGACCTTGCCCGCATACTGGCACAGGTTTTGCGGCGCTTCGTCCTGCAGGCGGTTGAAGGTCTGCTTGAGGATGGCGGGGCAGGCGGCCGGAGCTATGGCAGCGGCAGCTGTCGCGGTTTCGGCGGCATGGGCCGGCATGGCCAGGCTGGCGCCGGCGGCAAGGGTGGTGAGCGCAAACAGCTGGGCAAGGGTCTTGGACATGAGGGGCACCATGGTTGAACGGAAAAAAACCATTCTATGTCAAACGCCGCGCGCGCGCATGCGGGCCACAACAACAGCGATTGCTTGACCAGCATCAAGAACGGTGCAGTACTTGCCCAACGCACAGTTTTTTTACCTATGCTCGGCCTTCCTGTCCTTGCCTTGTGGAGTTGCCATGCCCTTCCCGCACCTGACCGCATTACCCGCCGCCCTGCTGGCCGCCAGCCTCGTCACCCTGGCGCCAGGCGGCGCGCACGCCGCCACGACGGCCAAAGCCGTCAAACCCGCCGCGACCAGGGACGCCCCCGCCCTGCCCGGCTACCAGGCTGACCTGAGCCAGACTACGGTGTCCGGCCTGTCCTCGGGCGGCTTCATGGCGGCGCAGTTTGCCGTCGCCTACTCGGCCACCGTCGCCGGCGCCGGCATCATCGCCGGCGGCCCGTATTTCTGCTCGGGCCAGCCGGGCCGCTTCCCGTATATCCCCTACCTGACGAATGCCCTGACCACCTGCATGAATCCAGGCAGCGCGCAGGTGGCGCCGCCCGTCGCCAGCGAATTGCTGCGCGCGGCGAACGATTTTGCGCGCGCGCGCCTCATCGACGACACGGCCAACCTGAAACGCCAGCGCGTATATCTGTTCAGCGGAACGAAAGACCAGACCGTGACGCGGCCGGTGGTGGAGCAGGTGGGGAAATTCTATCAACTGGCGGGCACGCCGGCGGCGCAGATCCGCTTCGTCGACACGGTCGGCGCGGGCCATGCCATCATCACCGACAACAACCAGGACAAGGCCTGCGACGTGACGGCGTCACCCTTCATCAACGACTGCGACTTCGTGCAGGCGCGCGACATCCTGCAGCACCTGTACCCGGACCTGCAACAGTCATCGACCACCCTGAGGGGCAAGCTGATCGCCTTCAACCAGCGCAGCTTCATCCAGAACGCGTATTCCAGCATGAACAATACGGGCTATGCCTACATCCCGAAAGCCTGCGACAGCGAGAGCTGCCGCGTGCACGTGGTATTCCACGGCTGCCTGCAAACGACGCAGGCCATCGGCGACCGCTTCTATACCAGCACCGGCTACAACCAGGTGGCGGACGCCAACAAGATCATCGTGCTGTATCCGCAGGCCGAACCGAGCCCCGTCTACCCGTACAACCCGAAAGGCTGCTGGGATTTCTGGGGCTACACCAGCCTCAATCCGATCGATCCGGATTTCTACCGCAAGAGCGGCACGCAGATGGAAGCGGTCAAGGGCATGCTCGACAGGTTAGGATCGGCTCGCAACAGCCATCGATAACAAACGTCACGGATGCTTGAGAAAATCGCAGCGAGCGGCAACGAGGCTCGGCGCCCCCATCTGGCTAAGAAGCGCAGCTGTACTTGGTACGGGGCCGCCGAGGCGGCGAGCATCGCAGGCCGGAAAGCGCGCCGCGCAGTAGATTTAATCAAGCATCCTAGATACCGCCCATGCAGATGTACTTGATGACGAGATAGTCCTCGATACCGTAGGTCGACCCTTCACGGCCCAGGCCCGATTGCTTGACGCCGCCGAAGGGGGCGATCTCGTTCGAGATCAGGCCCGTGTTGACGCCGACCATGCCCGTTTCCAGGCCTTCTGCCACGCGCCAGATGCGGCCGATGTCGCGCGAATAGAAATAGGCGGCCAGGCCGAATTCCGTGTTGTTGGCCAGGGCGATGACTTCATCGTCCGTCTTGAAGCGGAACAGGGGCGCCAGCGGGCCGAAGGTTTCCTCGGTGGCCACGCGCATGTCGTTCGTCACGTCGGCGATGATGGTCGGCTCGAAGAAGCCGTTGCCCAGCGCATGGCGCTTGCCGCCGGCCAGCAGGCGGCCGCCCTTGCCCAGCGCGTCGGCCACGTGTTCTTCCACCTTGGCGACGGCCTTGGCGTCGATCAGCGGGCCTTGCGTGACGCCCGCCTCGATGCCATTGCCCACCTTCAGCTTGGCCACGGCGGCCACCAGTTTGTCGGCAAACGCGTCGTACACACTGTCCTGCACGTACAGGCGGTTGGCGCAGACGCAGGTCTGGCCCGCATTGCGGTATTTCGAGGCGATGGCGCCTTCCACGGCCGCATCCAGGTCGGCGTCGTCGAAGACGATGAACGGCGCATTGCCGCCCAGTTCCAGCGACAGTTTCTTGATCGTCGGCGCGCACTGTTCGGCCAGCAGGCGGCCCACCTGGGTCGAACCCGTAAACGTCAGCTTGCGCACGATGGGGTTCGAGGTCATTTCGCCGCCGATGTCTTTCGGCGCGCCCGTGACGATGCTGAACACGCCCGCAGGCACGCCCGCGCGCTCGGCCAGCACGGCCAGCGCCAGCGCGGAAAACGGCGTCGCTTCGGCCGGTTTCAGCACCATCGGGCAGCCGGCGGCCAGGGCCGGGCCGACTTTGCGCGTGATCATGGCGGCGGGGAAATTCCACGGCGTGATGGCGGCGCATACGCCGATCGGCTCCTTGGTGATGACCAGACGGCGGTCCGGCCACGGCGACTGCAGGGTGTCGCCCGCGACGCGCTTGCCTTCCTCGGCAAACCACTCGATGAACGAGGCGCCGAACTGCACTTCGCCCTTCGCTTCCGGCAAGGGCTTGCCCTGCTCTGTGGTCATGATCAGCGCCAGGTCGTCGGCGTTTTCCAGGATCAGGTCATGCCAGCGGCGCAGCACGGCCGCGCGCTCCTTGGCCGTCTTCTTGCGCCAGGCGGGCCAGGCGGCATTGGCCGCCTCGATGGCACGGCGCGTCTCGGCCGCGCCCATCAGGGGCACCGTGCCGAGATGCTCGCCCGTGGCGGGATTGCTCACATTAATCGTCTGGCCGCCATCGGCATCGACCCAGGCTCCATTCACGTAAGCCTGGTGACGCAACAAGGTAGGATCTTTCAACTGCAGCATATGGATCTCCGGTCTGGTTTGAATTATCGACGAGGGATACTATGCCACAGCGCGGCCGATTCCGCAGGCGCAGCGCTGAACTGCCCTGACCTCTACTCGACCTTGAAAGACGACAGTTTCGGGTCCGGCGCCGGGTATTCCAGCTTCATGGCCTGCAGGGTTTCCAGCAGCAGGGACGCGACCACGAGGTTGCGCTGGGTCTTGGAATTGGACGGCACCACGTACCATGGCGCATGATCGGCATCCGTCTCGCGGATCGCCGTTTCATACGCGCGCTGGTAGCCATCCCACTTCTTGCGCTGGGCGATATCGTTGGGATCGAACTTCCACTGGCGGTCGGGATCGTCGAGCCGCTCCTGCAGCCGTCCCCGTTGCTCGTCCTTCGAGATATGCAGGAAGACTTTCAGGATGACGGTGCCCGTTTCGCTCAGCATGCGCTCGAAATCGCGGATATGCGCGTAGCGGCGCCGGCATTCGGCCTTGTCGATCATGTCCTGCACGCGCGTGATCAGCACATCCTCGTAGTGGCTGCGGTTGAAGATGGCGATCTCGCCCTTCACCGGCACGTGCTGGTGCACGCGCCACAGATAATCGTGCGCCAGTTCGATATCGGTGGGGCCCTTGAACGCCACGGCGCGGATGCCCATCGGGTTGATATTGCTGAAGATGGCCTTCACCGTGCCATCCTTGCCCGAGGTATCCATGCCCTGCAAGACCAGCAGCACTTTTTTCTTGTGCTGCGCGTACAGCATGCTCTGGCACTCGGCGATCTGCGCCGTCAGCGCCACGGTTTCCTCGATGTCCAGGGCCTTGCACTGGGCCGCCGTCAGCTTCTTGTTCGCTGCCTTGGTGGCTGCGCCCAGCAGGCGCTTGCCGGCGAAATCCTCGCTCAGATCAAAGCCTTTGCCGGCCCGGAATTGGGTGCGCGCCTTCATACCGCCACCGCCAGCTTGCGGTGCTCGATTTTTGTGCAGTGGTCCATCACCACGTCCAGGCCTGCCGCGCGCGCCAGCTGCGCCGCCTGCTCGTTGACGACGTCGAGCTGCAACCACAGGCAGCCGGCCTTGACGGCGATGGCTTCCTCGGCGATCGGCAGGATATCCTCGGACTTGCGGAAACAGTCGACGATGTCGATGCGTGCCGGCGCGACGGCCGCCGCGGCCTGCGTCAGGGTGGCGTAGGCGCGCTGCCCCAGCACGTCGCGCCCGGCGAGGGCCGGATTGACGGGCAGCACGCGGTAGCCCTGCCGCAGCAGGTAGTCGGCCACTTCATGGCTGGCGCGTTCGGGCTTGTCGGACATGCCGACGATGGCGATGATGCGGCTCTCTTGCAGGATGCGGGCGATGTTGGACATATTCTGTTCGTGGTTGGGCGTGCGACATTGCCCGCCTAGCGTAGCAGAATTATCCGGTGCAGGGAGCTATCCAGCAGTCCTGGAAGTCCGCACGGCTGCCATCTTCGCCACGAAGGCCTGCGCGCGCGCCGTCACGGCCGCGTAATCGCCCGTGGCGCCCGGACCACTGAGGCTGCTGCCGATGCCCACGGCCACGGCGCCGCCGGCAAACCATTCGTGCAGGTTCTCCACCGTCACGCCGCCCGTGGGCATCAAGGGCGCTTGCGGCAACGGTGCGCGCAAGGCCTTGATGTAGGCGGGGCCGAACATCTCGGCAGGGAAGACCTTGACGATGTCCGCGCCGGCCTGCAGGGCCGTGACGATCTCCGTCGGCGTCATCGCCCCCGGCATGGACAGCACCTGGTAGCGCTGGCACAGCGCGATGGTCTCCACGTTGACGCTTGGCGAGATGATGAACTGGGCGCCGGCCAGGATGGCGGCGCGCGCCGTCTCCGTATCGAGCACCGTGCCCGCGCCCAGCAGTACGTCGTGCCCATGGCGTTCGCGCAGGGTGCGCAGCACGCCCAGGGTATCGGGCGTGGTAAACGCCACTTCCAGCGCCGTGATGCCGCCGGCGATGCACGCCTCGGCGATCTGCACGGCCGCCTGCGCCGAATTGGCGCGTACGATACCGACCATGCCCCGTTCGAGGATGCCGTTGAAAACCATGTGCTTCTGCATCTGCTCTCTCCTGTCAGGCCGGCAGGGCGCCAAAGCGCACTTCCGGCAAACCGCGCACGCCCACCTGGCGCGCATGAAACAATCCGCCGGCCAGCGGTTCGCCCGCCAGCTGGGCCGGGGTCAAGCTTTCCTGCGCCGTCGTGACGAACAATTCGTCGTAGTGCGGGCCGCCCAGGCTCACGCAGCTGGGCTGCGAGACGGGCAGGCTGATATTACGCTCGACGCTGCCGTCCGGAGCGAAGCGCAAGACCCTGCCCGCGCCCCACTGCGCGCTCCACAGGTAGTCATCCGCGTCGATGGTGGCGCCGTCGGCGGCGCCGGGGCCCGGATCGAGCACGGCAAACACACGCACCCGGCTGGCGTCGCCGCCCAGGTAATCATCCCAACGGTAGATCGCCTTCTTCATCGAGTCGCAAAAATACATGGCCGTGCCGTCGACGCTGAAGCAGATGCTGTTCGAGATGGCGATCTGCGGCAGCGGCAGCCGTTCCAGGCTCAAGTCCAGGTTGAGGCGGTAGAAGCTGGCGACGGCGTCGCGGCGCGGCCGCTCATCGAGCGTGCCGAAGACAAAGCGCCCCTGGCGGTCGCAGCGGCCGTCATTCAGGCGCGTCATGGGCAAGTCCCCCTCCACCGTGTGCAAGCGCGTGACGGCCCCGCTGCGCGCGTCGAACCAGGCAAGTCCGGAAGCCAGTCCCAGCAGCAGCACCTCGTCGCTGTCCGTCAGCGCGAAGCACGCCAGGCGCTCGGGCATGGCCCAGCTCTGGCACTCGCCCGTGGCCAGCACCAGCGCATGCAGCTGGCAGCCTTCGATATTCGTCCAGAAAACGCGGCCGCTGCGTTCGCACCAGCGCACGCCCTCGCCGAGAAAATTCTGCGCATCGACCAGTAATTGGGCCTGTGTCCCCATCATTTTTCCTTTATTAACTTAACGCATGATAAAACCGTCGCGAGCGGAAGTCAGTTGTGACCGAGACGCGCAACTGTGCTTGAGCACAGTGAGCATCGAGGCCGCAAATGACGACGCGCAGCAGGTTTGATCGTGCGTTATCAATGTGACTCGCGCGGCACGGCAGATCCCCGGCAGCCGACGAGGAAATCGAGGTCCGCGCCTTCGTCTGCCTGCGTCACGTGCTTGATGTACATAGACTGGTAGCCGCCCTTCATGGCCGGCTCGGGGGCGCGCCACTCCGCGCGCCGGCGCGCCAGTTCCGCCTCGTCGACGTCCAGGTGCAAGCGCCGTCCCGCCACGTCCAGTTCAATCATGTCGCCATCGCGCACCAGCGCCAGCGGCCCGCCCACGGCCGCTTCCGGCGCCACGTGCAGCACCACCGTGCCGTAGGCCGTGCCGCTCATGCGCGCGTCCGAGATGCGCACCATGTCGCGCACGCCCTGCTCCAGCAGTTTTTTCGGCAGCCCCATATTGCCCACCTCGGCCATGCCAGGATAGCCCTGCGGGCCGCAATTTTGCAGCACCATCACGCAGCTGGCATCGATATCGAGCGCGGGATCGTCGACGCGTTTTTTATAGTGCTCGATGCTGTTGAAAACGACGGCGCGGCCACGGTGCTGCATCAGCTCGGGCGAGGCGGCGGACGGCTTGATGACGGCGCCGCGCGGGGCCAGGTTGCCATGCAGGACCGCGATGCCGCCCTCGTCCTTGAACGGCTGCGCCAGCGGCGTGATCACTTCGGGATTGAAATTTTCCGCTTCGGCCACGTTGACGGCCATGCTGGCGCCCGTGACGGTGAGCGCCTCGCCATGCAATGTGCCCAGCAGGTCGCGGATGATCACGGGCAGGCCGCCCGCATAGTAAAAGTCTTCCATCAGGTACTGGCCCGACGGCATCAGGTTCAGCAGGCAGGGAATGTCGCGGCCCAGGCGGTCCCAGTCGCCCAGGCGCATGTCCACGCCGATGCGCCCCGCGATGGCCAGCAGGTGGATCACGGCATTGGTCGAGCCGCCGATGGCGCCGTTGACCATGATGGCGTTTTCAAACGCGTCGCGCGTGAGGATCTGCGACAGCTTCAGGTCTTCATGCACCATGTCGACGATGCGCCGGCCCGTCAGCTGCGCCTGCAGCTTGCGGCGCGCATCGACGGCGGGAATGGCCGCGTTGCCGGGCAGGGTCACGCCCAGCGCCTCGACCATGCTGGCCATGGTGGAAGCCGTGCCCATGGTCATGCAGTGGCCGGCGGAGCGCGACATGCACGATTCGGCCTGTTTGAATTCGGCGGACGTCATGCGCCCGGCGCGCACGTCCTCGGAAAACTTCCACACGTCGGTGCCCGAACCGATCGGTTTGCCGCGGTAGTTGCCGTTCAACATGGGACCGCCCGACAGCACGATGGTGGGCAAGTCCACGCTGGCCGCGCCCATCAGCAGCGCCGGGGTGGTCTTGTCGCAGCCCGTCAGCAGCACCACGCCGTCGATCGGGTTGGCGCGGATCGATTCCTCGACATCCATGCTGGCCAGGTTACGGAACAGCATGGCCGTCGGGCGCAGATTCGTCTCGCCCAGCGACATGACGGGAAATTCGACGGGAAAGCCGCCCGCCTCGAGCACGCCGCGCTTGACCATCTCGGCCAGGTCGCGGAAATGCCCATTGCAGGGCGTCAGCTCGGACCAGGTATTGCAGATGCCGATGACGGGACGGCCATCGAAAGCGTCGCTGGGATAGCCCTGGTTCTTCATCCAGCTGCGGTGAATGAAACTGTCCTTGTCGTCGCCGCCAAACCACGCTTGCGAACGCAAGGGACGCTTGTTCTTGTTGCTGCTCATACTGTCTCCTGCGGGGAAATCAAGCCGCGCGCGGCGGCGATCAGCAGCGCACCGTGACCGGCCAGATTGGCCTGCTGCTGGTCGTCGACGATGATGCGCTTGCCATAAAAAAATCCGTGTTCTTCGATCAGCAGCCCGAGCGCCTGGCGCAGCATGGGCTTGCCGGTAATGACGAGCGGCGTATCGGGCCGCATCTGGATGGCGGTGCTGTTGCGCAGCGCCAGCAGGTCGCCGCTGAGGACGGCGCCCATCAGGAAGTTGGCCCGTTCATTGCATTCGACGGCGCTGAACTGGCCCAGGGTGCGCACGCTGAAGCAGGCGCGCGCCAGCCCCGTCTTTTGCGCCGCGGCCGCGCCGGCCAGCAGCATTTTCGGCACCAGGATCTGCGCAAAACCGCCATCGACCGATTGCTTGATCAGGGTGTGCTGCGTGATCGCCTGCAACAATTCCCCAGCGATGGTGGTGCTGCAGCCGAGGATGCGGCGCTGCTCGTCCACGCTGATCAATTTGGTATGCGAGCCGGGCATGATCAGGGTCGCCGCGCCGCGCAACTGCAGGCGCTCGAGCAGCGCGACGACTTCCGTCTCTTCGCCGCGCATCATGTCCATCGCTTCGACGTTATGCAGGCCGACGGCGCCATGCTGGTTACGCACGCCGGGAATCAGCCACAGGGGCTGCGCCAGCACGTCGGGCAAGTCCACCGCCTGCATGCCTTGCGCCAGCTGGGCCAGGCCGGCAGGCGCCGGCACATGCGGCACTTCCCGCACGCCCATGGGCGAGGTGATCATGCCCGAAGCGAGCGCCAGGTCCACCTCGGACGGCGCGATCCCCGCGCTGGCCAGCACGCTGGCGATGGTGTCGCGCAGTGCCTGTTTCAGCGCGCCGTTATGGCCATCGATGGCGGTATTGCGCACGCCCGTCTCCAGCTGCGCCTGGGCGACGACGGCGCCTGCGCGCCACAGCAAGGTACGCGTATTGGTGGTGCCGGCATCGATGGTGAGTATGTTCATGGCAGGTTGGCAGCGTCGGTAAGGGCAAATGAGGGAAAAACTACCCCATGGTAGAACTGCCCCGCATATCTGACCAATCACTTATTTGACATCATTGATACCGGTTCGGATATGTCAAACGCATCGATATCCTGCACGCCCAGACGGTAGGCAAGGTTGAAACGCCTCAGCTGTCCCGGCTGCAATTGCAAGCCCTGCGCCAGCAGGGAAAAACAGCGCGCATCGGAATACAGATGGCAACTGTCCTGGGTGCTGAAAAAACGCAGGACCCGCCCCGAAGCGGGGTCGGCAACCCGCGCTGCCTCGCGCAGCTGGCCGCTGCCCGTCCAGTAAAAATCATGCCGGAATCCCGGCAAGTTCACCAGCGCGGGCCAGGCCAGGCGCGACGCGAGCGGCGCCGGCTGGCGGAAGTCAAACGCGCTGCCCGCCACGTCGAGCGGAGCGCTGCACGCGTGGCCGCCAGGCCAGTAGCGGTCCGCGGCCAGGCGCAGCACATGGTCGCCCACGGCGGTGCGGCCGCCCTGCAGATTGAACAGGGGCGCGGCAAGCGCAAAACGGGAAACCGCATCGGCCGTGGCGACGCAATCGAGGTGCAGGCTGCCATCGTCGTCAAGCCGGTAGGCCAGGCGCACCGACAGGCCGTCGTGCGACAGGTGCAGCAGCAAGTGGCCGTCGTCCGGCGGCGCGCACTGCCAGACCGTGGACGACCGAGACGCAGGGGGCGCCGCGCCCAGCACGTCGGCCAGGCGGCCATAACGGTCGGGCGCCCACCAGGCACGCACGCTGGCATCGTGCGCGTCGATGGCCACGCGCATGCCGCGCGCATTGCGCAGCAGATGCATCATGGCGCCTGCCCGGGCGCTGGCGGTGGCCGGCTGCGCTGCTGGAATTCGCGCGGCGTGCAACCGAGTTCGCGCTTGAAGACGGCGTGCATATACTGCACCGTGGTAAAGCCGCAACGCACGGCCACCTCGGCCACCTGTCCCGGCCCGCGCGCCAGCAGAGTCTTTGCCGCATCGAGCTTGAAATGCAGGATCTCGTCGTGCACGCTGCGCCCCAGTTCGTGGCGGAAGTGCGCTTCCAGCGAGGAGCGCGACACGCCCACGTAATCGGCCACCTGCTCCGTCTTGATGCCCTGGCAGGCATACTGGCGGATGAAGTGGCGCGCCTGCATCACCTGCGGATGCTGGAAGGGCTGGTGGCGCGTGGAAGCGAGCACGTTCAGGCCCGCCGGCGGCACGAGGATGCGCGTGCCGGACAGGCGCGCGCCGTTGAGCATCTGGTGCAGCAGATGCGCGGCCGTGCGGCCCATTTCCTCGGTGCCCTGGATTACGGAACTCAAGGGAATGCGCGTGAGCATGCGCGCCAGCGGATCGTTATCGATGCCGATCAGGGCCACTTGCTCCGGCACGGCGATCCCCGCATGCATGCACGCTTGCAGCAGCTGGCGCGCGCGCGCGTCGCTCACGGCGATGATGCCGACGGGTTTTTCCAGGCTGTTGAGCCAGGCGATCTGCTGCTCCACCGCCTCGTCCCAAGACGGCGCGCTGGTGGCCACGCCCCGGTACACGTCGGCGCGCATGTGGTCGCGCTCCATCAGGGCGCAAAACGCCTTTTCGCGCTCCTGCGCCCAGCGGTTGACATCGGCCTCGGGCAGGCTGAAACAGGCAAAGCGGCTCAAGCCCGCTTCCACCAGATGTTCATAGGCCAGCTTGACGATCTTGAAATTATCGGTCGCCACGTACGGGATGCCGGCCGGGTAATCGTCTGCGCGCGCATACGAACCGCCCACGGCCACCACGGGCAGGCGGCTGTTTGCCAGCGCCGCGCAGACGGCGGGATCGTCGAAATCGGCGATGATGCCGTCGCCCTGCCAGCGCTCGATGCCCGGCAGGCGGCAGCGGAAATCCTCTTCCAGGAACAGGTCCCACGACACGCGCGTGGTGTTCAGGTAGGCGGCGATGCCCGCGATGATGTCGCGGTCGTAGATCTTGTTCCCGTTGAACAGCAGCGCGATCCGGTGCGCGGTCGGCAGTTTCATGGTGTCTCCTCGCGTGCCAGATCGTTTCACGGTTAACGACGCCCTGCCCGCGTGCTGACATCGACCCACACGGCGAGGGTGAGGATACTGCCTTTCACGATCATCTGCCAGTAGGTGTCCACGTCCAGCATGGACATGCCGTTATCCAGGCTGGCCATCACCAGCGCGCCGATCAGGGCGCCGTACACGGTGCCCGAGCCGCCGCGCATCGAGGTGCCGCCGATGAAGCAGGCGGCGATGGCATCGAGTTCGCTGAAGGTACCGGCCGAGGGTGAACCGGCTGCCAGGCGGCCCGTGTTGATCAGGCCCGCCAGCGCACACATCAGGCCCATGATGCCGAAGATCCACAGCTTGACGGCTTTCACGTTGATGCCGGACAGGCGCGTCGCTTCCATATTGCTGCCGACGGCGTAGATGCGGCGGCCGAACACGGTCTGGCTGGTGATATAGCTGAACAGCCCCAGCAAGGCCAGCAGCAACAGCACGGGCAGCGGGATGCCTTCATAGCCGTTCAGGGTCTGCACGAAGGCGTACAGCACGGCGCCGATGACGGCCAGGCGCAGGCCGTCGGCCCAGGGCGCCGTCTGCGGCAAGCCATGCTGCGCGCGGCTGGCGCGCGCGCGCCACGTCAGGAAAGCGGCCAGCAGGAACAGGCCGATGCCCAGCACGACGCCGGGTACCGCGGGCAGGTAGCCCTGTCCCAGGTAGACCATCGGCTCGGAAACGGGCGCGATCGTGATGCCGCCCGTGATGCCCAGCAGGATGCCGCGGTATGCCAGCATGCCGCCCAGGCCCACGATGAAGGACGGGATGCCCCGGTACGCCGTCAGGTAGCCGTTCAAGAGGCCGATCACCAGGCCGCAGCCGAGCACCGCCATCAGGTTCAGCGCCAGCGGCCAGTGCTGCGTGACGTCCAGCACGGCGGCGATGCCGCCGAGTAGCCCCAGCAGGGAGCCGATCGACAGGTCGATCTCGCCGGCGATAATCACCAGCACCATGCCGCAGGCGAGGATGCCGGTGACGGACATCTGGCGCAGCAGGTTCGACAGGTTGCGCGGGGTGAGGAAACTGCCCTGCGTCTTCCACGAAAAGAAGGCCCAGATCAGCGCCACGGCGATCAACAGGGCCAGCATCTTGTATTGGGTGAACAGCTGTTTGATACTGTGCGGTTTCATGCTGCGGCTTCCTTGTTTGCGGTGTTGACGGCGGGTGCAGGGCGCTGGTCCAGCGCCGCCGCCAGCACGGTTTCCTGGCTCAGGCCATCGTTGATAAAGTCGCCGCGCAGGCGGCCTTCGCCCATCACCAGCACGCGGTCGGACACGCCCAGCACTTCGGCCAGTTCCGACGAGACCATGATGATGGCCACGCCCCGGTCGGCCAGCGCCAGCATCAGTTTGTAGATTTCATATTTGGCGCCCACGTCCACGCCGCGCGTGGGCTCGTCGAGGATCAGCACGCGAGGGCGCGTCAGCAGCATCTTCGCCAGCACGGCCTTTTGCTGGTTGCCGCCCGACAGGCTCGTAATGGGCAGCGACGGGCTGGCCGCCTTCAGTTCCAGCTGGGCGATCTCGCCGCGCACGGCCGTCAGCTCCGCCTCGCCATCGATGCGCGTGGCGCGCGCGAATTGCTCCAGCACAGCCAGGGTGATGTTCTGTCCCACGTCCAGGTCCGGCACGATGCCGTGGTGCTTGCGGTCTTCCGGCACCATGGCCAGGCCCATAGCGATGGCCTTTTGCGGCGACGAAGTATCGATACGGCGGCCATCGAGCCACACTTCGGCCTGGCACGGCCCCAGGTAGGCGCCGAACAGGGCCGAGACAAGCTCCGTGCGCCCCGCCCCCACCAGGCCGGCGATGCCGAGGATCTCGCCCTTGCGCAGGGTGAACGACACATCGTCGACCCGCTTGCGCTGCGGGTTGTCGGCGTCAATGCAAGTCACATGGCGCGCCTCGAACAGCACCTCGCCGATGGCCGCCTTTTTCTCCGGCGCGCGCTGCGGATACAGCTGGCTCATTTCGCGGCCCACCATCTGCGCGATGATGCGCTCGACGTTCATCTGCGCCATCGGCGTGGTGGCGATATGCTTGCCGTCGCGGATGACGACGATGGTGTCGCAGATGGCCGCCACTTCATCGAGCTTGTGCGAAATGTAGATGCAGGTGACGCCCTTGGCCTTCAGCGCGCGCAGGATATCGAGCAGCACGGCGATTTCCGAGGCCGTCAGCGACGACGACGGCTCGTCGAGTATCAGCAGGCGCGCGTTCTTGTTGAGCGCCTTGGCGATTTCCACCAGCTGCTGGTGGCCGCCGCCATAATTCATCACGGGCTGCGCCACGTTCAGTTCGGGAATGTTCAGTTCGCGCAGCAGCTCGTCGGCGCGCTGGTACATGGCCGCGTAATGCATGCGCCCGCCGGGCAGGGTCAGCTCGCGGCCCATGAAGATATTCTCGGCCACGGACAGCTGCGGCACCAGCATCAGCTCCTGGTGGATGATGATGATGCCCGCGTCTTCCGTGTCGCGGATCGATTGCGCGCGCAGGGGCTGGCCATCCCACAGGATGTCGCCATCCCAGGTGCCGTGCGGGTAGACGCCCGACAGCACCTTCATCAGGGTCGACTTGCCGGCGCCATTCTCGCCGCACAGGCCGATGCACTCGCCGGCCCGCACCTGCAGGTCGATGCCGTCGAGCGCGCGGACACCGCCAAACTGTTTGACGATGCCTTTCATTTCAAGCAGATAGTCGGACATGCTCACTCTCGTTGCGGATACGGGGGAAAATGTCGGATTACGCGACGCCAAGGCGTCGCTAATCCGACCTACGGTCGATGCGGATGGCCGACAACACAACCGGCGATTGTCGGATAACGGCCGATGCGGGCAATCGTAGGTCGGCTTAGCGCGCAGCGCGTAAGCCGACATCAAGCGGGTGATCAATTACCCAGCTGCGCCTTGGTATAGAAACCGTCATCGACGAGAATGTTCACGTTCGCCTTGGTCAGCGGCGTTGGCTTCAGCAGCACCGTGCTGACTTTTTTCAGGCCGTTGTCATAGCTGGAGTTGTAGGCCGGCTTTTCATTGCGCGCCAGTTGCACGGCCAGCTTGGCCGCTTCGGCGGCGATGGTTTTCAGGGGTTTGTAGACGGTCATCGACTGCGTGCCGGCGATAACGCGTTTCACCGCCGCCAGATCGGCGTCCTGGCCCGAGACCGGCACCTTGCCGGCCAGCTTTTGCGCGGCCAGGGCCTGGATGGCGCCGCCGGCCGTGCCGTCGTTCGAGGCGACGATGGCGTCGATCTTGTTGCCGTTGGCCGTCAGCGCGTTTTCCACGATGGACAGCGCTTCGGTGGCGCTCCAGTCCTTCACCCACTGCTGGCCGACGATCTTGATGTCGCCCTTGTCGATGAACGGTTTGAGCACCTTCATCTGACCTTCGCGCAGCATCTTGGCGTTGTTGTCGGTCGGCGAGCCGCCCAGCAGGTAGTAATTGCCCTTCGGCTGCAGCTTGGTCACGCCTTCGGCCTGCATCTCGCCCACTTTCTCGTTGTCGAACGAGATATACGCATCGATATCGGCGTTCAGGATCAGGCGGTCATACGACAGCACCTTGATGCCGGCCTTTTTCGCTTCCTTGACGGTGTTGTTGAGGACTGTGGCGTTGAACGGCACGATCACCAGCACGTCCACGCCGCGCGAGATCAGGTTTTCGATCTGCGAAATCTGGCGCTGCTCGCTGGCGTCGGCCGACTGCACGAAGACCTTGGCGCCCTGCTTTTCGGCGGCGGCGATGAAGAAATCGCGGTCGCGCGTCCAGCGCTCCACGCGCAAGTCGTCGATGGAAAAGCCGATCTTCGGGTTTTTCGCATCGGCCAGGGCGGCGCTGCTGCTCAATGCCAGCATGGCGGTCATGATGGCTGCACTGATGATCTTGTTCATTGTGTGTCTCCTTGTGGATTTTATTAACGACGTTTTTTCACTGCGGGTGCTGCTGAAAAATTTTATGTCTGTGGTGGTGTCGGGTTACGCGCGCAGCGCTAACCCGACCTACGTGCTGCGACTGCTAATGGTTGTGGCGCGGCAGGGTCTGGCCCACGGCGCGGTATTTCAGGGCCAGCTCCATGCAGGCGCCCGTTTCCAGCTGGCCCACGCTGGCGCGGTAGAGCTCCTGCCACGGCGTGGCGCTGTCGTTGACGGGCGGCGGCAATTCCTGGGCGCGACGCGCCAGTTCCTGTGCATCGACCAGCATGTCGCACTGCCCCCCGTTCAGGTCCACGCGGATGATGTCGCCCGTGCGCAACAGCGCCAGGCCGCCGCCCACGGCGCTTTCCGGCGACGCGTTCAGGATCGAGGGACTGTCCGAGGTGCCCGACTGGCGCCCGTCGCCCAGGGTCGGCAAGTTCAGAATGCCCGCCTTGAGCAAGGCGTCGGGCGGCTGCATGTTGACCACTTCGGCCGAACCGGGCCAGCCCACGGGACCGGCGCCGCGCATGACCAGCATGCAGCTGTCGTCGATATTGAGCGCCGGGTCGTTGATGCGCGCGTGGTAGTCGTTTGAACCGTCAAAGACAATGGCGCGCGCCTCGAACACGCCCTCGCTGCCGGGACGCGACAGGTAGCGCTCGCGGAAAGCGGGCGAGATCACGCTGGTTTTCATGATGGCGAAGTCGAACAGGTTGCCCTGCAAGGCCATGAAACCGGCCTTTTCCTTCAGCGGCGCGGCAAACGGGCGGATCATCTCGCGGTCCGCGCTTTCGCGCCCGGCCAGGTTCGCCGCCATCGTCTGGCCCGTGACAGTGGGCCGCTCGGCATGCAGCAAACCCGCCTCGAGCAACTCCCACATCACGGCCGGCACGCCGCCGGCGCGGTGGAAACGCTCGCCCAGGTATTTGCCGGCCGGCTGCATATTCAGCAGCAGCGGCACGTCGTAACCGTGCGCCATCCAGTCGCTCGAATACAGTTCCACGCCCGCATGGCGCGCCATGGCCATCAGGTGCGGCTGGGCGTTGGTGGAGCCGCCGATGGCCGCGTTGACGATGATGGCGTCCAGGAAGGCCTCGCGCGTGAGGATGCTTGAAGGACGGACGTCCTCGAACGCCATGCCGACGATGCGGCGTCCCGTTTCATAGGCGATCTGGCCCCGTTCGCGGTATGGCGCGGGGATGGCCGAGCAGCCCGTCAGGGACATGCCCAGCGCTTCGGCCAGCGCATTCATGGTCGATGCCGTGCCCATGGTGTTGCAGTGGCCGGCCGACGGCGCCGAGGCGGCGGCGATCTGCAGGAATTTGTCGTTGTCGATCAAGCCGGCGGACAGCTGGCGGCGGCCCTTCCAGATGGCGGCGCCGGAACCGACCAGTTCGCCGTCCATCCAGCCGTCGAGCATGGGGCCGCCCGACAGCACGATGGCGGGAATGTCCACCGTGGCCGCGGCCATCAATTGCGCCGGCGTGGTCTTGTCGCAGCCCGTCGTCAGCACCACGGCGTCGATCGGATAGCCATGCAGGATCTCCACCAGGCCCAGATACGCCAGGTTGCGGTCCAGCGCGGCCGTGGGACGGCGGCAGTTCTCGAAGATCGGGTGCAGCGGGAATTCCATCGGGATGCCGCCCGCGTCGCGGATGCCGTCGCGCACGCGCTGCGCCAGCTCCAGGTGGATGCGGTTGCAGGGGCTGATATCGCTGCCGCTTTGCGCGATGCCGATGATGGGCCGGCCCGAACGCAGTTCCTCGGCCGTGATGCCGTAGTTCATGAAGCGCTCGAGGTACAGCGCCGTCATGTCGATATGGTCGGGATTGTCGAACCAGTCCTGCGAGCGGAAGCGCCGCGACGGGCGTTGGGCAGGAATGTTCATGCGCCGTACCAGCCTGCGTCGACGTAGTATTCGCGGCCGGCGCACTTGGCCGCATTGTCCGACGCGAGGAACAGCGCCAGCGCCGCCACGTCTTCCGGCTCCACGCGCAGCTGCAGGCATTGACCCTGCAGGATCACGGCTTCCGCTTCCGGCGTATGCCACAGCCGCTCCTGGCGCGGCGTGCGCACGGCGCCGGGAATGATGCAGTTGACGCGGATGCCGTCAACGCCCAGGTCGCGCGCCAGTCCGCGCGTCAGCCCTTCGATGCCGGCTTTGGCCGTCATGTAGATCGACAGATTTGCCTGCGCCAGGTGCCAGGAAATCGAGCCCAGGTTGAGGATCACGCCGCCGCCCTTGGCGCGCATGGCCGGCGCCACTGCCTGGGCGCAGAAATACTGGTGGCGCAGGTTGACGGCCATGCGCTCGTCCCAGTAGGCGGGCGTGACGTCCTGCAGCTGGTGGCGGTCGTCATTGGCCGCGTTGTTGACGAGGATATCCGTGGCGCCCGCGCTGTGCTCGATCTCGGCGAAGGTGGCGGCCAGGGCTGCCAGGTCCGTCAGGTCGCAATAGCGGAAAACGGGCGGCTGCGCCAAGTGCGCCAGCTTTTCCTGCAGCGCCAGCGACGCTTCGCGGGCGATGTCGAGAAAGGTGACGTGGGCGCCCTGGCGCGCGAACGCCTCGACGATGGCCACGCCGATGCCGGTGCCGCCGCCCGTGATGACGACGCGCTGACCTGCCAGGCTGGGATAGATTGCATGTTGCATGGTGTCTCTCTTTTAAAAAAATCGGATCAAAGCAAGCCGCGTTGGCCCAGGTTCTGGTACAGGGCGCGCACGCCGAACGTCCAGGGGGCGATCGCATCGCAGCGCTGCACGTCGTTGACCAGCGCGCCCAGCGCGGCGCTGGCAATCGTCACGCGGTCGCCCAGGTGGTGCGTGAAGCCGCCGCCCTGTGCGTCGCGGTCCTTCACGGGCGAGAACATGGTCCCCAGGAACAGCATGAAGCCGTCCGGATACTGGTGGTACTGGCCTGCCGTCTGGCGCACCAGGTCGAGCGGGTCGCGGCTGATCTCGCGCATGAAGCTGGCGCCTTCGAGGACAAAGCCGTCTTCCGCGCCCTCGATCAGCAGCGACACTTCCGCCTGGCGCACGGTGTCGAGCGTGAAGTGGTCGTCGAACAGGCGGATGAAGGGGCCGATCGCGCAGGAACCGTTGTTATCCTTGGCCTTGCCCAGCAACAGGGCGCTGCGCCCTTCGATGTCGCGCAGGTTGACGTCGTTGCCCAAGGTCGCTCCCAGCACCTCGCCGCGGCTGTTGACGGCCAGGACGATCTCGGGCTCCGGGTTGTTCCAGGCGGACGATGGCAGCAAGCCCACCTGCGCGCCGCAGCCCACCGACGACATGGGCTGCGCCTTGGTGAACACTTCCGCATCGGGGCCGATGCCCACTTCCATGTATTGCGACCAGGCGCCGCGCTGCTGCAGCTGCTGTTTCAGGCGCTGCGCCGCCTCCGAGCCGGGTTTTAAGGCGGACAAGTCGCCGCCCAGGGTCGTTTGCAGGGCGGTGCGCAGGCTCGCCGCGCGCGCCGCGTCGCCGCCCGCCTGTTCCTCGATCACCCGTTCGAGCAGGCTGACGGCGAAGGTCACGCCGCAGGCCTTGACGGCCTGCAGGTCGCACGGCGCCAGCAGCAATGGCTCGCCGGCAGGCGCGGCCAGCGCCTGCTCCAGCAGCGCCTGCACGGGGCCGAGGGCGATACCGGGCGCATGGCGGGCGATATCGAGCGCATCGCCGCGTTCGAACAGCTCGGCCACGGTCGCCACCGTCTGCGTGATGTCGACCACCTCGCCGCCACGCACGGCGACGACGCAAGGGCCGTCACGCCAGATGCGGCCGATGAGGAGGGCCTGCGCCAGGTCGGCAGGCAACAGGGAGGCGGGGGAAATCGGCTGCATGGCAAGCTTTCAAAAGGTCATGTCGGGATGGCTGGGCTTCAAGTCCGGACCGATTCTGCGCGCCGCCCTGTGTCGCCGCAATTACGAAAATCACCAAATTGAATGATGATTATTGGTATTGCAACGCACCAAAAAAAGCCGCCGCCCGGCCCCCGTTTCCACCCTGTCCGCAGGCGGGAAGGGGCGGCATGGCGCATTGCATCAATTGACCCATCGATATCGTTTTGGATATCGGCTATGCGAAAAAAGTGATTGGTGAGGGATGGATGGACAAACTAGTATCAGCCGTGGCCTGCAATCGGCCATCCGCACGGAGCCCGCCCACTGGGACGACGGCCCTGGCACATTCAACTATCGAAGACGGTGGAGACCTGAAATGAAAACAACAATGAAAATGCTGACCGCGAGCCTGGCGCTGGCCATCTCCGGCATGGCGGTAATGCCTTTGGCAAGCGCCGCCGACAAGGGCGCGATCGGCATCTCGATGCCGACCAAGTCGTCCATGCGCTGGATCGCCGACGGCGACAACATGGTCAAGGTATTCAAGGAGCGCGGCTACAAGACGGACTTGCAGTTTGCCGACGACGATATCCCGAACCAGCTGGCGCAGGTGGAAAACATGATCACCAAGGGCGCCAAGGTGCTGGTGATCGCCGCCATCGACGGCACCACCTTGTCGAACGTGCTGCAAAAGGCGGCCGACAAGGGCATCAAGGTCATCTCGTATGACCGTCTGATCCGCGGCACGAAAAACATCGATTACTACGCCACCTTCGACAACTTCCAGGTCGGCGTGCTGCAGGCGGGTTACATCGAATCGGCGCTGAAACTCAAGGAAGGCAAGGGCCCGTTCAATATCGAGCTGTTCGGCGGCTCGGCCGACGACAACAACGCGCACTTCTTCTACAACGGCGCGCTGTCGGTGCTGAAACCGTACATCGACAGCGGCAAGCTGGTGGTGCGCTCGAAGCAGATGGGCATGGAAAAGGTCGCCACCCTGCGCTGGGACGGCGCCGTCGCCCAGGCGCGCATGGACAACCTGCTCAGCGCCTACTACGGCAATGCGAGAGTCGACGCGGTGCTGTCGCCGTATGACGGCTTGAGCATCGGCATCCTGTCCTCGCTCAAGGGCGTCGGCTACGGCACGCCAAAACAGCCGTTCCCCGTCGTGACGGGCCAGGATGCGGAAATCCCATCGGTGAAATCGATCATCCGCGGCGAACAGGCATCGACCGTGTTCAAGGACACGCGCGAACTGGCCAAGGTGACGGCAAACATGGTCGACGCCATGATGTCGGGCAAAGTCCCGACCGTCAACGACACGAAGACCTATAACAACGGCGTGAAGGTCGTGCCGTCCTACCTGCTCAAACCGGTCACCGTCGACAAGGCGAACTGGAAGCAGGTGCTCGTCACCGGCAGCGGCTACTACACGGAAGCGCAAGTGAAATAAGCATCGACGGTACTGAAGGCCCGGCGCTGCCGGGCCTTTCGCTTCATGCACGATCAAGAACAAGACTGCCGCACGACCGGCGCCGACCAGCGCGGCCGTGCCAGAGAGGTTATATGACGAACACTATCCTGGAAATGCGCGGGATACGCAAAACATTCCCGGGCGTCGTTGCGCTCGACAATGTCAACCTGCGGGTACGCAGCGGCGAGATCCACGCCATCGTCGGCGAAAACGGCGCCGGCAAATCGACCCTGATGAAAGTGCTGAGCGGCGTCTACGGCCATGGCAGCTATACGGGCGACATCGATTACCTGGGCCAGACGCGGCACTTCCGCGGCATCAAGGACAGCGAAGAAATCGGCATCATCATCATCCATCAGGAACTGGCCCTGGTGCCCCAGCTGTCGATCGCCGAGAATATCTTCCTCGGCAACGAGCCGGCCCGCATGGGCGTCATCGACTGGGAATACGCGCAAGCGAAGACGCGCGAACTGCTGCACAAAGTCGGCCTGAAAGAGTCCCCGGACACCCTGATCACCAACCTGGGCGTGGGCAAGCAGCAGCTGATCGAGATCGCCAAGGCGCTGTGCAAGGACGTCAAGCTGCTGATCCTGGACGAGCCGACGGCCAGCCTGAACGAAAGCGACAGCGCGGCCCTGCTCGACCTGCTGCTGGGCCTGAAAGCCCAGGGCATCGCCTCGATCCTGATCTCGCACAAGCTCAATGAAATCTCAAGAGTCGCCGATGCCATCACGGTGCTGCGCGACGGGAACACGGTCGACAGTTTCGACTGCCGCGTGGAACCCGTCAGCGAAGACCGCATCATCGAAAAAATGGTCGGGCGCGAGATGGCCGACCGCTATCCGCCGCGCACGCCCACCATCGGCGAGACCATTTTCGAGGTACGCGACTGGCGCGTCTTCCATCCCGAGCATGCCGACCGCCCCGTCATCAAGGGCATCAATATGCACGCAAAAAAGGGCGAGATCATCGGCATCGCCGGCCTGATGGGCTCAGGGCGCACGGAACTGGCGATGAGCCTCTTCGGGCGCGCCTACGGCCAGCGCATCAGCGGCACGGTGCTCAAGAATGGCCAGGAGATCGACGTCAGCACCATCGGCAAGGCGATCGCCCACGGCCTCGCGTATGTCACGGAAGACCGCAAGGGCCTGGGCCTGATCCTCGAGGAAGACATCCAGAAGAACACCAGCCTGGCCAACCTGGACGCGATTTCGAAGCACATGGTGATCGACGAGCAGCGTGAATTCGGCGTGGCCGAGGAGTTCCGCCGCAAGCTCAAGACCCGTTGCTCGAGCGTGGCGCAGAAAGTGGTCAACCTGTCCGGCGGCAACCAGCAGAAAGTGGTGCTGGCGAAGTGGCTGTTTTCGCGCCCCGACATCCTGATCCTCGATGAACCGAGCCGCGGCATCGACGTGGGCGCCAAGTACGAGATCTACAGCATCATCAGCGAGCTGGCCGCCGAAGGCAAATGCATCATCATGATTTCCTCGGAAATGCCGGAATTGCTGGGCATGTGCGACCGGATCTATGTCATGAACGAAGGCCGCTTCGCGGCAGAACTGAGCGCGGCAGAAGCATCGCAGGAGCGCATCATGCGCGCGATCGTTACACACGGAGAAAACAATGGACAATAAATTGACAGCGGGCGCGCCAGCAGCGGCAGCAGGAGCGCCAGCGGCCGAGCCGGCCGCGAAAAGCTATGCCGGCTTCTTGAAAAACAATATGCGCGACTACGGCATGCTGCTCTCGCTGATCGTCATCATGGGCTTTTTCCAGTACATGACCGACGGCACCCTGATGCAGCCGCTGAACCTGACGAACCTGGTGCTGCAAAACAGCTACATCGTCATCATGGCGCTGGGCATGCTGATGGTCATCGTGGCCGGCCATATCGATTTGTCCGTCGGCTCGGTGGTCGGCTTCGTCGGCGCGCTGGCGGCCGTCCTGATCGTCAACTACCACATGCATTTTGTCGCGGCCAGCATCCTCTGCCTGCTGGCCGGCGCCGTCATCGGCGGCGCGCAAGGCTATTTCGTCGCCTTCTTCAAAATTCCGTCCTTCATCGTCACCCTGGCCGGCATGCTGGTCTTCAAGGGCCTGACCCTGGCACTGCTGGCAGGCCAGTCGGTCGGTCCCTTCCCGGAAGGCTTTCAGATGCTCAGCTCCGGCTTCCTGCCCGACCCGTTCGGCGGAGAGAATCTGCGCGGCCTGTCGCTGCTGCTGGGCGTGATCGCCGCCGCGGCGCTGATCGTCACCTCGCTGCGCAGCCGCGCCAAGCAACTGAAACATGGCATGGAAAACGAGCCGCGCGCCTTCTTCCTGCTGAAAAACGCCATCTTCGCGGCCGTGATGGTGTATTTCAGCTACCTGCTGGCGTCGTACCGTGGTTTCCCCAATGTGCTGGCCGTGATGTCGCTGCTCATCGTCGCCTACACCTTCATTACCAACCGCACCGTGCTGGGCCGCCGCGTGTATGCCGTGGGCGGCAACGAGAAGGCGGCGCGCCTGTCCGGCATCAAGACGGAACGGGTCAGCTTCTACACCTTCGTCAACATGGGCATGCTGGCCGCGCTGGCCGGCCTGATCTTCGCGGCGCGCCTGAACACGGCCACGCCGAAGGCCGGCACGGGTTTCGAGCTGGACGTGATCGCCGCCTGCTTCATCGGCGGCGCCTCGGCCTCGGGCGGCGTGGGCAAGGTGATGGGAGCCGTGATCGGCGCCTTCATCATGGGCGTGATGAACAACGGCATGTCCATCATGGGCATCGGCATCGACTACCAGCAAGTGATCAAGGGCCTGGTGCTGCTGGCGGCCGTGTTCATCGACGTGATTAATAAAAATAAATGAGAAGAACAAGGAAGCACAGGTTCGAGCCTTAGGGGGCTCTGGCCGGCGTTCGCGCCGGCCTTTTTTATTCCATTCACATCATCAATATGATTTCAGCAAGCCACCACGAAGTTTTCGCAACGAAAGATACCCGCCACTGACCACGAAAACACCTTCCTCGTTCCTGATCTCGATATTGCCCTCATCCCAGCGCAGCAAGCGCGGCAAATTCTGCCGATAGATAACGATGCCAGTATGGCGCGCTTCCTCGACATAATGCATTTTTAACAGACGCACTTCTATTTCCCCAAGCATGCCAAGTCCATTGTCCCGTACCTTGAATGCGGCCGGAAGGACGGCTATCAGCGAGAACGACGATCCTATCGCCGCCCCCAGCAATACCACCTCAAGTGGCGCCTTCGATTCACGATCCAGAGAAAAAAGATAAGTGATGGTTACCATGCATATCAGCAGGGTAACGATCCAGGAAGTTGCCTGGGCCTTGGATTGAAACAGCACAAAGTAGCGCCACTTTGCTAGCGGAAAGAAAATAGACGTGACACTACTGCGTATTTTTTCCATCCTGCCGTCCTCAAACCGATGCTTTGTCTGCTTCATTTTCGCTCCATTGTTAACACAAAAAGAAAGCTGTCCGCACAAGCGGTACAGCTATTTATTATGTTTTGGAAAAAAATGAAGAGGTTGACAGAAATCATCTAAGGCGACTTTTGCATCGCGTCAGACAGCCGCCAGCCGCGCCGCCCTGTCCCCCCACCACGCCGCTTCCTCGAACACGGAAAAGCCCGACAAATCCGCATGCGCGAACAGGATGGCGCCGTCGTGTTCGCGCAAGGCCTTCAAGCCCGCATTGCTGCGAAAGCCCGGTAACGGTGCGGCCATGGCGTGGCCGCGCACGGTGATGTCGACGCGCTCGACGCAGCGCGCAAAATCGCGCCCGTACGCCGTTTTCAGATCGACGCTGGCCAGCGCCAGCAACTCCTCGGGCGTGGCCACATCTAACCACTTGCGGGCTTGCTGCGGCGTGCGGTCGGACAGGGCGACATAAGCGCTGAAGACGGTTTTCTCGGGTGGACGCACGCGGATATCCTGGTGGGTCGAGACGACATAGCCGAGGCCCGGCTCCTGGTACACCACGTTGTCCCAGCACAGGGGCGCATGCGGCAGTTCGTCGGGAAAGCGTTTCAGTAAAAAATTCGCCACCAGCCACGGCGCATAGGCGGGCGTATCGCGCTTCGCGTCAAAGCCATACCCGGCAATGTTGTCGACCACGCGCGCGGCGACATACAGCGGCATGGCGCAGATGGCCTTGCGCGTCTTGACCAGGTAGGTGCGCGGCTGGCCGTCGACCAGTTCCAGGCACAGCGCCTCCACGCCCGTGTCCGTCGTCCGCACGGAAACCACCGTGCCCGCATGACGCTTGACGCCTGAGGCCTGCTCCATGGCCGTGGCGACCGGTTGCATGCCGCCCGGCCAGGTCAGCCAGGCGCCATTGCCCGCATTCGCCGCCTGCCCCCAGCGGCTGCAGTAGTAATGCAGGCCGGCCCAGGCCGAGACCTGGTCATAGCGCGTGCCGTAGTCGTCGCGGCAGCAGTAGTTCAAATACCAGTGCAGGGTGGGCGAGGTATAGCCTTCGCGTTCCATCCACTGCTTCAAGGTGATGGTGTCGAGCGCCTGCCAGGCCGGATCTTGCGACGACTCCACGGTAGGAAAGACGAAGACGCGCTTGCCATCGTTGCCGTGCGCCTGGCGCAGACGCCGCACTTCGGCAAAGAAGCGCTCGTGCTGCGCCAGCTCCGCAGGCGGCACGCCTTCGGTGGGAATGAAGCCGTCCTGCCAGTGGCCGTTGAACAGCAATCGCTCCTCGGGCGCGTGCAAAATATAGCGCTCGTCGTAATAGGGTTTTTCCGCCTGCGGGTCGCGCTCGATGATGCCCAGGTCGAACAAAATCTCGCGCACATGGGTCGATTCGGGCGAAGGCAGCGGCAAGTAATGGCCACCGGTCGGATAAGCCAGGTCGCCGAAGTGGCCGCCAGCCGCGTTGCCGTAGGGCTGGGGGCCGTCGATCATCAGGAAATCCGTGTGTCCCAGCTTGTTCAGGCGCCAGGCGGCCGTCAGGCCGGCGATACCCGAGCCAAGGATGGCGACATCCGTGGTGATGGTTGCCGAGGGCGTCGGCAGCGCCGTGCGCTCGCGCAGCAGCTGGCGCAAATAATGCCCCTCGCTGCGGCCCGGATACAGCACCTTGGGCGTGATTTCCTGCCAGCGCAGATACGCGGCGATGCTGCCGATGCCGGCGGCGGCCGCCGCGGTACCGCCGGCGGCCCACAGCATGAAGGAGCGGCGCTGCATCAGCGGATCACCCGGTTCCAGTCCTGCTCGAATTCATGCACGAGCGACTGGGTGTTGAGGCGATTCGGCACCATCGGCAGCGGCTGCATGTCGGGCGGGAAGATGAACATCTCGCGCGTGGTGTCCGCATTCAGGTAGCGCATCGGCAGGCGGTATTTCGTCGGCGGTGTGTAGTCGAGCTGGGGCGAGGCGAGGATAAAACCCCATTCGCCGAACGAGGGCACGTAGGCGTGGTAGGGCCAGGTACGCATGCCCACTTCGCGCAGGGTCGAATTGATGGTCCAGTAGGCATGTGGGGCAAAAAAGGGCGACGTCGATTGCACCACCATCAGGCCCTTGGCCGCCAGATGCTTTTTCACCAGGTCGTAGAACGGCACCGAGTACAGTTTGCCGAGCGCGAAGCTCGACGGATCGGGAAAGTCGACGATGGCCGCGTCGAACATGTCGCCGTTATTGCGCAGCCAGACGGCGGCATCGGCGTTGACGACGGTGACGCGCTTGTCCGAGAACGCGCCATTGTTCAGCTTGGCCAGTTCCGGGCGCGTGGTAAACGCGGCCGTCATGGCGGGATCGAGGTCGACCACGGTGACGTGTTCGATCTGTGGATAACGGAGGATTTCGCGCAGCGCCAGGCCATCGCCGCCGCCCAGCACGAGCACGCGGCGCGCCCACGGCAGCGCTTCCAGCACGGGGTGCACGAGCGCCTCGTGGTAGCGGTACTCGTCGCGCGAGGAAAACTGCAGGTTGCCATTGATGTACAGCCGCGTATCGTCCTTCCAGCGCGTGATCACCAGGCGCTGGTAAGGCGTGGTGGTCGAGTACACGATCTGGTCGCCGAACAGGCCGTGCTCGCCCCAGGCCACCATACGGTCGGACATGGCAAAGCCGGCGACCAGCACCAGCATCACGGCGCAGGCGCGCAGGAAGCGCCCCGTGAGGTTCTTCAGCTCCGCGCGGAACACGTAAATCGTCCACAGGCCCACGCCCACGTTGAGCATGCCGAACAAAAAGCCCGTGCGCACCAGTCCCAGGTACGGCGACAGCACCAGCGGAAACAGCAGCGAGACGGCCAGCGCCCCCAGGTAATCGAAGGTCAGCACGCGGCTGACCAGTTCGGAAAATTCCGTCTGGCGCGAGTTCAGGGCGCGCATCACCAGCGGCACTTCCATGCCGACCAGTGCGCCGATCAGGAACACCATCACATACAATAAGGTGCGAAAGGGCGCGGCCATCCACGAGAACGTCATGAACAGGATGGCGGCCGACAGGCCGCCGATCAGGCCCACGGCCAGCTCGATGTCGACGAAGCGCGAGAGCACGTCATCGTCCCGCACATACTTGGAAAAGTGGGCGCCCACCCCCATGGCGAACAGGTAGCAGCCGATAATGGTGGAAAACTGCAGGATGGAATCGCCGAGCAGGTAGCTGGACATGGCGCCGGCGATCAGCTCATATGCGAGGCCGCAGGAGGCGACCACGAAGACGGACAAAATCAGAATCTTTTTGTTCATTGGACTTTTTTTGTTCTAATATGCGTTGACGTTATCAAATACTCATTGCGAGGAAAGCCGTGCCCGCCATCCTAAACTATCTGATCCATCTTTTACTGGCCGCCGGGCTGCTGATTGTATTTTTTATCATCTACACGCGCGTCACGCCCTACAACGAAGTGCTGCTGATCCGCCAGGGCAACCAGGCGGCGGCCCTGTCGCTGGGCGGCGCGCTGCTGGGCTTTTCCGCCACCATCGCCTCGTCCCTGATGCACACGGCCGACTACCAGCAGTTCTTCGCCTGGGCCTTCGGCGCCATGGTGGTGCAATTGCTCGCCTATGTGGTCACCACGCGCCTGCTGCGCATGTCGAAGGACCAGATCGAATCGAACAACAGCGCTTTCGGCGGCCTGCTGGGCGCCATTTCCCTGTCGATCGGCGCCATCAACGCCGCCTGCATTTCCTGACACCGCTTTATCTTATTCAAGGATATCCATCATGAGCCTCGGCAGCTTTATCAAGAAGCAGTTTATCGACGTACTGCAGTGGAACGAAGAGACGGAAGGCGTACTGGCCTGGCGCTTCCCCATGCAGGATTTCGAGATCCAGAACGGCGCCATCCTGAATGTGCGCGAATCGCAGGTCGCCGTCTTCGTCAATGAAGGCAAGATCGCCGACGTCTTCGGTCCCGGCACGCACAAGCTGACGACGCAAACGTTACCGTTGCTGACCAACCTGAAAAACTGGGACAAGCTGTTCGATTCGCCCTTCAAGTCGGACGTGTATTACTTCAGCACCCGCGTGCAGACGGGCCGCAAGTGGGGCACGCCGCAGCCGATCACCATCCGCGACAAGGATTTCGACATGATCCGCGTGCGCGCCTTCGGCATGTACTCGTACCGCATCGCCGACGCCCGAACCTTCTTCACCGAGATCAGCGGCACGCGCGAAGTCTATACGCGCGACGAGGTGGAAGATCAATTGCGCGGCATTTTGATGTCCAGCATGGCCAGCTCGCTGGGCGGCGCGAACGTGCCCTTCCTCGACATGGCCGCCAACCAGGCGCTGATGGCGCACGAAGTCAAGGATGGCCTGGCGCAGGCGTTTGCCCGCTATGGCGTGGGCCTCGATGAATTCAACGTGGCCAGCATCAGCCTGCCCGAGGAATTGCAGGCGGCGCTCGACGAGCGTATTTCCGCCGGCATGAAGGGCGGCCTGGGCGCCGACAAGATGAGCGGCTACACGAAATTCCAGGTGGCCAATGCGATCCCGCTGGCGGCGCAGAACGAAGGCGGCATGGCCGGCATCGGCGCCGGTCTCGGCGCCGGGCTGTCGATCGGCCAGGTGATGGCGCAAAGCATGGGCGGCGCCTTGCAGCAGCCCGCCCCGGCACCCGCTCCGGCGGCGCCTCCCGCCCCCGCGGAAGAACCGATCGAGGCGCGCCTGGAAAAACTCAAGGGTTTGTTGGACAAGGGACTCATTTCACCGGCCGACTACGACGGCGCCAAGGCTGAACTGCTGAAAAAACTGATCGGCTGATTAGAGCGAAATACGACTGCATGCAAACTGTTTCCTGTCCCAGCTGCGGCGCGGAAGTTCATTTCCGCTCGCACGCTTCCGTGCTCGCCGTGTGCGAGTACTGCCACAGCACCATCCTCAAGGACGCCGATTCCGTCAGGGACATGGGCAAGATGTCGGCCGTCCTGGAAGACTATTCGCCGATCCAGATCGGCACGGCAGGCGTGCACGACGGCGTGCACTTCACCGTCGTCGGGCGCATCCAGCAGCGCTACAGCGCCGGCACGTGGAACGAATGGTATCTGCTGTTCGACGATGCCAGCACGGCGTGGCTGGGCGACTCGTCCGGCCTGTACACGCTGACGCGCGAACGCAAGACGCAGGACGCCCTGCCCGCCTTTGGCGCGCTGGCGCCGGGCAAGCGCTACACGATCTGCGGCGAACCATACACGGCGGCCGAGATCCGCAGCGCCGAATGCATCGCCGGCCAGGGAGAATTGCCCTTCAAGGTGGGCGCCGGCTGGCGCATCCAGGTGGCGGACTTGCGCAACTACGCCAGCTTTGTCACGCTCGACTACACGGACGGCCCGCAACCCGTCGTCTACCAGGGCGTGGCCGTCACGCTAGATGGTTTGCAGTGCCAGCTGCTGCGCGAGGACGATGCCATCGCCAAAAGCGCCGGCAAGTACCGCGGCAAGCTCGATGCGCTCGACTGCCCTTCCTGCGGCAGCGGCATCCAGTATGTGCCCGGCGCGGCGGCGCAGCTGGTGTGCCCCGCCTGCCACGCGCAGCTCGACGCCAGCGGCCCGGAAGCGCAGGTGCTGGCCATCGGCAAGCAGGTGCACGACAACGCCGACATCACGCTGGAGCTGGGCGCCAGCGCGAAGATCAGCAATGTGGATTTCACGGTGATCGGCATGATGCGCCGCGCCGACGATGAAGGCAGCGAGTGGAACGAATACCTGCTGTACAACGCGCGCGCCGGCTTCTTCTGGCTGGTCGAGACGGACGACGGCTGGTCGCGCTCGAACGTGCTGCCGAACTGGCCCAACTGGGCGTCATTGGACGCCGATACCTGCACGCTCGATGGCGCCACGTATCGCAAACTGTATGACTACGGCTCGCAGGTGGTGTACGCGGCGGGCGCCTTCAACTGGAAGGTGGCCGTCGGCGACAGCACGCGCGTGTTTGAATTCGAGCAGGGACAGACCAAACTGGCGGCCGAGCTCACCGGCGAGGAAATGACGTGGTCGCGTTCCGTGCCCGTCGCCTATGATCAGATGGCCGCCTGGTTCGGCGCCGCCTTCCATGGCGGCGCCAAGGTACACAATATCGAGCTCAGTCACCAAGGCATCGCCAAGGTCTTCATCGTCATCGTGCTGGTCTTGAATGCGATTCCGATGTTCGTCTCGTTCTCCAGCACCTTGATGTGGAGTCTGCTGGGCTGCCTGGCGCTGTTCCTGCCCGCCGTTTTCCTCGACAAGAATGCAAAGAATCCCCCATGAGTAAATACGTGATCTATGCCCTGATGGTGACGTTCTCCGTCACGGCCGCCAACTGGGTGCGCATGTTCAAGGTGGCCGGCAGCGGCAGCGGCGGCAGCAGCTGGAGTTCGCGCACGGGCAGCGGCGGCGGCAGCTATGGCGGCGGCTCCAGCGGCGGCAGCCACAAATAGGCATGGCGACCACTGCGCATCTGCCCCTGGGCACCCATCTGCTGGCCGACCTGTCGGGCATCGCGCCGGAACGCCTGCGCGATTGCGCCGCGCTCGAGCGCCTGCTGCGCGACGCCGCCGTCGCGGCCGGCGCGCAAGTACTGCACGGCCATTTCCACAGCTTTGGCCCGGGCCAGGGCGTCACGGGCGTGCTGCTGCTGGCCGAATCGCACATCTCGCTGCATACCTGGCCCGAAGTGGGCTTTGCCGCCGTCGACATCTTCATGTGCGGCGCGGCCCGGCCGCAGCTGGCGCTGGACGTCATCAAGGAGGCGCTGCAGGCGACGCAGTGCCAGCTGCAATCCGTGCGGCGCGCCCCGCCGGCGTAAGCTCGCTGGTGGATCGCGCGGCGATCGCTTACACTGTCGGCTGATCCTCCAACCGTGACTCCCATGCGCCGTTCCGCCCTCCTTGCCCTGCCCCTGCTGCTGCTGGTTTCCGCCTGCGATGACTACACGGCGCCCAGCCTGTACCAGGCCACCACGCCCGAGTGCAAGACGTGGACGGAGGGTTCGCGTTTCGAACTGCCGCGCGGCATCAGCATCTACGCCACGCCGCCCGTCACCTTGAAGGAAGGCGGCACGGAACTGGCGCTGATCTTTACCTTGCCCGTCGGCACGCAAGCCAGTTTTACGCGCCTGTCCTTCCTGCTGGAAGAGCCGCACAAGCAGCCGTTCGCCGAGGCCAAGATACTCACCATTTACCAGCGCGGCATGAACCAGAAAGCGGAAATCGTCGACGTCATCGAGCAGCTGCCCATCATGTTTTCTGCCGTGGGTTCTAGCGCCGAAACCCAGTGGCGCTTGCGCCTGCAACTGCCGCGCCAGCTGCCGCAGCGCTTTGATTTATCCATGCCCGACATGCTCGTCGGCGGCAAGCGCTATCCGGTGCGCACGTTTACGTACCGCTATTTCCCCGAGCGCAGCGCTTACGGCATGTGCAGCTAATTCAACAATCGCGCCAACAATGTGTCGGATTACGCCCTGCGGGCTAATCCGACCTACGGCATGTGCAGCTGAGCCACACCGTCCATTGACGCCGGCGCGCGCCGCTGGCACACTGACGTTTTCCATCACACAACAGGAGTAGACAACATGCGCCATTCGGATACTGCCGTGCTGTCGGCTGCCTGATCACTGTTTTACCCCGCTAAGTCCCTTAGCCCGCAATTGCCCATACGCGTGATCGCGTAGCCGACGTTCCCCTTCTTTCGTGCCAGTCCTCGCGACTGGCGGTGCCTGCACGCGCAGGCTTCACGTCCGCATGCGGACGACAGAATTTGGAATTACGCTACCATGATCGCATTCGATTTTGCGCAACTACGCCTTATCGGGCTGCAGCAGGCTATCGCCGGCGCGGCCACCCAACTCGACATCACTTCCCCCGCCGCGCAGCTGATGCGCGTGAGCGCCGTGCACCGCGACAGTATCGGCGTGCACGACGGCATCCTGGAACAGCCGGGGCAGATCCTGCCGCGCCTGCTGCACGAACTGCTGGCGCAGGACACCGTCCTTGCTGTCGGCGACTGGGTCGCCGCCGAACCCGATGTGCACGGCACGCTGTGGATAAGGGCGCACTTATCCCCAGTCACGCAGATCGCGCGGCGCGGCAATGACGGCCGGCGCCAGGTGCTGGCCAGCAATGTCGACACGGCCCTGCTGGTGATGGGACTGGACGAGGATTTTAATCCGCGCCGCCTGGAGCGTTATCTGGCCATCGTGCTGGCGGCGCACGTAACGCCCGTGGTGGTGCTGAGCAAGGCCGACGTGGCCGACGACGTGCCGGGCAAGCTGGCGCTGCTGAGACAGCGCCTGCCGCCCCACGTGCCCGTGTTTGCCATCGATACGCGCCATGCGTATGACGTGGCCATCCTGGAACCCTGGCTGGGCGCCGGCCAGACCCTGGTGCTGCTCGGTTCATCGGGCGCCGGCAAGTCCAGCCTGACCAATACCTTGTCTGCCGCGCAGCAAACGACCAATGCTGTGCGCCACGGCGACGGCCGCGGCCGGCATACGACGACGGCCCGCTCCTTGCACCTGTGCGCGGACGGCGCCTGCATCATCGACACGCCGGGCCTGCGCAGCTGGCAGGCCGATGCCGATGCGCAGACCCTGGCGGCCACGTTTGACGACATCGCGGCGCTGGCAGCGACATGCCAGTTCCGCGATTGCCGCCACACGGCCGAGCCCGGTTGCGCCGTACGCGATGCCATTGATGCGGACCGCCTGCGCAATTATCACAAGCTGCTGCGCGACGCCCGGCGCGGCACAGAGACGCCGCTCGAGCGCATCAGCGCGCGCGCCAAGTGGAAGGTAACGATGAAGGCCGTCAAGCAGCGCGGCAAAGACGGCCTTGTGTGAACAGTCGACCCGCAGCCAGGATGCTGGAATATATCAAAGTTGCAATTGAGAAATATGCAAGGTATAGTCAAATGCAGTACCAACAGACATGCGCCGCACGCAATGCGCACGGTCCGCCAACCATAAAATGAGGATGCACTGTGTTCAAGGGAAAAACCGTTTTACTTCTGAGTACGTTTTCGGCTTGCCTGTTCGCCAGCAGCGCACTGTTCGCGCAAAAGCTGATCGTGCCGCCAGAGATTCACTATGCCGACAAGATCTACACGCTGGCGTTTACGGCGCCGCAGGGTCGCAACAGCAAACGGGCCTTGTATGAATATACGACGAATGGCGAAGCGGTGGAAAAATGGAGCAGCCTGATTACCATACTCTACGAAGGCAATTCCAAGACCGATCCCTTGGCCTTCTCGGCAGCCCTGCTCAAGTCGCTGGCAGCCACCAAGCCGGAACCCATTTCCTCCGTCACGGTCGAAAATGGCCACGTGCTGATGCGGTCAGTCTATGAACCGGATGCGGCCAACCCCGTGTATGAATCGAACGTCAGCAAGAGCTTTCATGGCGCTGCCGCCTGTGGTGGCCTGCTGCAGTTTCAGTATGCGGTAAAAACACCACCTGGCGAAGACCAATCCGCGGCGGGCAAGCAGGCGACGCTGAAGCTGGTCAATGAGGGCAATGCCAGCCTGGCTGTCCAGTTACGCGATGGCACCTGGCAACCCACCTGCGAATAGGCGGGGTGCGCGGCATAAAAAAAGGCAGCCCGCAGGCTGCCTTTTTGTTTTACTGCATGCGAGCAAATTAATGCTTGCGCAGCTTCTGGATCGCTGCCAGCTGCGCAATCGCGCTGGCCAGCTCGGCTTGCGCTTGCGCGTAGTCGATGCCCGAATCCTTGTTGTGGATATTTTCTTCCGCCAACTTCTTCGCTTCCAGCGCTTTCGCTTCGTCCAGGTCGTGACCGCGGATCGCGGTATCGGCCAGGACGGTCACGGTATCCGGTTGCACTTCCAGCAGGCCGCCGGCAACGAAGACGAACTCTTCTTCAGCCTGACCGACTACCTTGATGCGGACCGCGCCCGGACGGATGCGGGTAATCAAAGGCGTGTGGCGTGGGTAGATACCCAGCTCGCCCTGTTCACCCGGCAACGCGACGAATTCTGCTTCGCCTGAAAAAATCAGTTCTTCAGCGGAAACCACGTCAACGTGAATTGTGTGTGCCATGTGTGTCCTATCGGGTTGAAGAACCCCGCCTTGTAAGGGGCGGGGTTAGGCCCAGACTTAACTTAGTTAAGTTTCTTGGCTTTTTCGATTGCTTCTTCGATCGTGCCGACCATGTAGAACGCTTGTTCCGGCAGGTGATCGAGTTCGCCCGAAGCGATCATTTTGAAGCCCTTGATCGTGTCTTTGAGCGAAACGTATTTACCAGGCGCGCCGGTAAAGACTTCAGCGACGTGGAAAGGCTGCGACAGGAAACGCTGCATCTTACGTGCGCGGGCGACCAGCAGTTTGTCTTCCGGTGCCAGCTCGTCCATACCCAGAATCGCGATAATGTCGCGCAATTCCTTGTAGCGCTGCAGGGTCGTTTGCACGGCACGCGCGGTGTCGTAGTGCTCTTGACCGACGATCAACGGATCGAGCTGACGCGAGGTCGAATCCAGTGGATCCACGGCTGGGTAGATACCCAGGGAAGCGATGTCACGCGACAGCGCAACGGTCGAATCCAAGTGAGCAAACGTGGTAGCAGGCGACGGATCGGTGTAATCATCGGCTGGAACGTAGACGGCCTGGATCGAGGTGATCGAACCGGTCTTGGTCGACGTGATACGCTCTTGCAGACGGCCCATTTCTTCGGCCAAGGTCGGTTGGTAACCCACAGCCGACGGCATACGGCCCAGCAGTGCCGACACTTCGGTACCGGCCAGGGTGAAGCGGTAGATGTTGTCGACGAAGAACAGAACGTCCTTGCCTTCATCACGGAACGATTCAGCGATCGTCAGGCCGGTCAGCGCGACGCGCAGACGGTTACCTGGCGGTTCATTCATCTGACCGTAGACCATCGCGACTTTGGAGTTCTCTGGGTTTTCCAGATCGACCACTTTCGCGTCAGCCATCTCGTGGTAGAAGTCGTTACCTTCACGGGTACGCTCACCCACACCGGCGAACACGGAAACGCCGCTGTGCGCCTTGGCGATGTTGTTAATCAGTTCCATCATGTTGACGGTCTTGCCTACGCCAGCGCCGCCGAACAGACCGACTTTACCGCCTTTTGCAAACGGGCAAACCAGGTCGATCACCTTGATGCCGGTTTCCAGCAGCTCTTGCGATGGCGACAGTTCGTCGTATGCAGGAGCGGTGCGGTGGATCGACGCGATCTGCTCGTGCGACACAGGGCCGCATTCGTCGATCGGGTTGCCCAGCACGTCCATGATGCGACCCAGGGTTGCTTTACCGACTGGCACCATGATAGGTTTGCCGGTGTTCTGGATCATCATGCCGCGACGCAGGCCATCGGACGAGCCGAGTGCAATGGTACGGACAATGCCGTCGCCCAACTGCTGTTGTACTTCCAGGGTCAGTTCCGAGCCTGCCATCTTCAAGGCATCAAATACCTTAGGCATCGCGTTGCGGGGAAACTCAACGTCCACCACAGCGCCGATACACTGAACGATTTTGCCATCAGCCATGTTCGTTCCTTCAATATAGTTAAATTCGTTTAAACCGCAGCCGCACCGGCGACGATTTCGGAGAGTTCTTTGGTAATCGCAGCTTGGCGGGTCTTGTTGTAGATCAGCTTCAATTCGCCGATCACACTACCCGCGTTGTCGCTTGCAGCTTTCATCGCGACCATCCGTGCCGATTGCTCGGACGCCAGATTCTCCGCGACTGCCTGGTACACCAGCGCTTCTACATAGCGCTCCAGCAATTCGTCGATGATGCTTTGTGCATCCGGCTCGTAGATGTAATCCCACGAGTGTGCGCTCTTGTCGGCGACCATCTTGTCGGCCGTCAACGGCAGCAACTGTTCGACCACTGGTTCCTGCTTCATCGTGTTGATGAATTTGGTGTAGCACAGGTACACTGCGTCGAGCTTGCCTGCCTGGAACTCTTCGAGCATGACCTTGACAGGTCCGATCAATTTGTCCAGGTGGGGCGTATCACCGGTTTGAATGGCAGAGGCGACGATCTTGACGCCGATGCGATTCAAAAAACCCAAACCCTTGTTACCGATGGCAACTGCTTCAATCCGGTTGCCAGCTGCTTCCAGCTCGCGCGACTTGCTCGTCACCTGGCGCAGGATGTTGGTATTCATGCCGCCGCACAGACCCTTGTCGGTCGTGACAACGATGAAACCCACTGCCTTCGCTTGCGTGCCCTGGGCAGCTGCCAGGAACGGGTGCGTGTATTCCGGATTGGCGGTCGCCAGATTGGCGGCGATATTCCGAATCTTGTCACTGTAGGGACGGGCGGCCCGCATCCGGTCTTGCGCCTTGCGCATTTTGGACGCGGCGACCATTTCCATCGCCTTGGTGATCTTCTTCGTATTCTCTACGCTCTTGATCTTGCCTCGTATCTCTTTGCTTGATGCCATGAGTCCTTACTCCTTCTGCGCGTAGGGCGGCGCCTCACTCGAGGCGGGCGCCGCCTGGCCGCTTAATATGCGCCGGATTTCTTGAAATCAGCAATGGCCGCCGACAGAGTTGCTTCGCTGTCTTTGTCGAGTTGCTTGGTTTCTTCGATCTTGGCCAGCAGAGCAGCTTGCTTGGTCTTCATGTAAGCGTGGACACCAGCTTCGAACGACAGCACTTGCTTGACTGGCACGTCGTCCATGAAGCCTTTGTTCACCGAGAACAGCGATACGGCCATCAGCGAGATCGACAGTGGCGAGTATTGGGCTTGCTTGAGCAATTCCGTTACGCGCGCGCCGCGGTCCAGCTGCTTGCGGGTCGACTCATCCAGGTCCGAAGCGAACTGCGCAAACGCGGCCAGTTCACGGTACTGCGCCAAGTCGGTACGGATACCGCCGGACAGGTTTTTGATGACCTTGGTCTGGGCGGCGCCGCCGACGCGCGATACGGAAATACCGGCGTTAATGGCAGGACGGATACCGGCGTTGAACAGCGAGGTTTCCAGGAAGATCTGACCGTCGGTAATCGAAATCACGTTGGTTGGAACGAATGCGGACACGTCGCCAGCTTGCGTTTCAATGATCGGCAGTGCCGTCAGGGAACCGGTCTTGCCTTTGACGGCGCCGTCGGTAAACTTCTCGACGTAGTCGGCGTTCACGCGTGCTGCGCGCTCCAGCAGGCGGCTGTGCAGGTAGAACACGTCGCCTGGGTACGCTTCGCGACCTGGTGGACGGCGCAGCAGCAGCGAGATTTGACGGTATGCAACAGCTTGTTTGGACAGATCATCGTAGACGATCAGTGCATCTTCACCGCGGTCACGGAAGTATTCGCCCATGGCGCAACCGGAGTACGGCGAGATGTATTGCATGGCGGCCGATTCCGAAGCGGAAGCGGCGACAACGATGGTGTACTCCATCGCGCCGTGCTGTTCCAGCGAGCGCACGATGTTCTTGATCGACGAGGCCTTTTGGCCAATCGCGACGTAGATACATTTCATGCCCTGGCCTTTTTGATTGATGATCGCATCAATCGCCACAGCCGACTTGCCGGTTTGACGGTCGCCGATGATCAGTTCGCGCTGGCCGCGGCCAACGGGAACCATCGCATCGATCGACTTCAGGCCGGTTTGCATCGGTTGCGACACGGACTCACGGGCGATCACGCCCGGCGCGATTTTTTCAATCGCGGCCGTCAGTTTGGTTTCGATGGCGCCTTTGCCGTCGATCGGCTGACCCAGCGCGTTGACAACGCGGCCGAGCAGCTCAGGACCGACTGGCACTTCCAGAATGCGGCCGGTGCATTTCACCGTGTCGCCTTCGGAGATGTGCTCGTAGGCACCCAGAATCACGGAACCGACGGAGTCGCGTTCCAGATTCATTGCCAGGCCAAACGTGTTGCCTGGGAATTCCAGCATCTCGCCTTGCATCACGTCCGACAAACCGTGGATGCGGCAGATACCGTCGGCGACGGAAATAACCGTGCCTTGATTACGCACTTCAGCGCCGCCGTCAAGACCTTGGATCCGGCTCTTGATCAACTCGCTGATTTCAGATGGGTTGAGTTGCATACTAACTCCTAAAAGTGTTTCTCTCAGCTTGCGCGAGGGGTAAGGGTCTGTCTAAGCTGGCCTGCCGAAGCGCGTGTCTTACGACACCAGTGCAGCGTGCAGTTGCTGCAGCTTGGCGCGCACCGAGGTATCGAGCACTTGGTCGCCAACAACCACGCGCACGCCGCCGAGCAGCGATGGATCCACTGTGACGGCAGGGTTGAGCTTACGACTGAATTTCTTTTCCAGCGTTGCGACCAGCTCGGCCGTTTGGCCTTCGCTCAGATCGAAAGCGCTCGTGATCTCGGCGTCAGCCGCACCTTCCAGGCCATTTTTCAAGGCATGGAATTGCGCGCCGATTTCCGGCAGCAGGCTGATGCGGCCATTTTCGATCAACATCGTGACGAAGTTTTTCACTTCCTCATTGAGCGGCGATTTCAACAACGACAGGATGGTGGCGGCGACGTCGCTTTCCGAAACCTTCGGATTGCGCGCGTACGCCTGTACCTCGGGGTGGCTACCGATCTGTGCCAGTTCGGACACCAGCTCGGACCACGCCGCGAGGTTGCTTGACTCCTTACCAGCTTGGGCTACGCGGAACAAAGCTTCCGCGTAGGGACGGGCGACGGTTGCGAGTTCTGCCATGATTACAGCTCGACAGCAAGACGCTGCAACATTTCGGCGTGAGCCGTGGCGTTGACTTCACGCTTCAAGATCTGCTCGGCACCCTTGACAGCCAGGTCAGCCACCTGAGCGCGCAATTGTTCGCGTGCTTTCGACAGTTGCTGTTCGGCGTCCGACTGGGCTTGCGCAATGATACGCGCAGCTTCAGCTTGTGCATTTTGCTTGATCTCTTCAGCAACCAGCTGCGCGCGCTTTTCAGCGTCCGCAACGCGTTGCGACGCTTCTTCACGTGCACTGTTCAATGCCTCTTGCGCACGCTTTTCAGCGACTGCCATCGAAGCCTGACCTTGATCGGCCGCAGCCAATCCATCCGCGATTCGTTTGGCACGCTCATCCAGCGCTGTGTTCAGCGCTGGAAATACGAACTTCATCGAGAACCAGACCAACACCGCGAAGGTGATCATCTGGCCGATGAGCGACATATTGATGTCCATACCTTTGCTCCTAACTAAAAGTTTCTCCTAGGGTTGGAGCGAATTACTGAGCAACAGCCGTCAGAGCGGACAGGAACGGGTTAGCGAACGTGTACAGCAGAGCAACACCAACGCCGATCATCGAGATAGCATCCAGCAGACCAGCGATAACGAACAGTTTGGTTTGCAGTTGTGGCATCAGTTCTGGTTGACGTGCCGAAGCTTCCAGGAATTTGCCACCCAAGATAGCGAAGCCCAGAGCGGTGCCGATTGCGGCCAGGCCGATGATGATTGCTGCTGCCAGAACGGTCATGCTTTGTACTTGTGCGATCAGAGCTTGCATAAAATTCTCCTAAATTTAAAAACGAAAGATACTAAAAAAACAAAATATAAAGTTAATGATTAATGTTTCTCAACCGCAAGGCTCAGATACACAACCGTCAACGCCATAAACACAAAAGCTTGCAAAGTTACAATCAAGATATGGAAAATTGCCCATGGACCACCCAACGCCCACTGTGCCCACCAAGGCAACAACGCGATCAAGATGAAAATCAGTTCGCCGGCATACATATTGCCGAACAGTCGCAGCGACAGGGAGATCAGTTTTGCAACCAGCTCAACCATTTGCAGCAGGAAATTGACAGGTGCCAGGGCGATCGTGCCGATCAGGCCGCTCGCATGGAACGGTGCCGTGAACAGTTCCTTGATCCAGCCGCCCAGGCCCTTGGCCTTGATCGAGAAGGCGATCACGCACAGCACGACCGACAGCGACATGGCGAAGGTGTGGTTGACGTCGGCGGTCGGCACGGCGCGCAGTTTATGCACGCCAAACCAGCTCAGAATCTTCGGCAACAGGTCAACCGGCAGGAAGTCCATCGCGTTCAACAACCAGACCCACACAAAAATAGTGATGGCCAGCGGCGCGATGACCTTGCTTTTCGCGTGGAAGGCCCCATTAATAGTGTCATTGACGATTTCCATGACCATTTCGACGAAGTTTTGCAACTTGCCAGGGACACCAGCCGTCGCGCGGCGCGACGCCATATAGAAAACAGCCAGGAAAACAAAGCCCAAAATGGCCGAAATCCAGAACGTATCCAGATTGATCATGCCGTCGGCACTTCTCAGGTGGGCCAGATGGTGACTGATGTATTCTGTGGCGTTGGCCGGGGCAGCATGGCCCGCTTCAATAGCGTGTTCTGTGGTCATAATGAATTTAGATTTGTCGTTTCAGAGCTCAACAGGCCCCAAAACCAATGATTAAACAGCGAGCAATGAAAACCAGTATGCTAAGGTTGCCACCGCGAAACCCAAGATCAGCCATAACCAGGCGGCCGACTGAAACAACACCAGTGCCAATATAAACAGCACCGCTGTGATAAATATTTTCACCACTTCTGCGCGCAAATGCGCCCGGAATGCCTTGTTGGCGTCGCTAGAACCGCGAACCACCAACAGGGCATACACCAGGCTACCGATGACTGCGATAGCGCCGCCGTATGCGGCGGACCAGCCTCTGACACTGCCACCAAAAAACAGGGTGACCGTGGCAAAACTGATAGCGATTGCTAGCTGCAATGCAACTACTTTGTAGACTGGCTTGGCAATACTTTGTTGTGAATCACTCAATTGCCAAGTTCCCAGAAAAATCTACACACGCAAAGACACGGGATTATAGTTGGCTTTGATCTATAGAGTCAAACGTTGGTGCACCGCAGCAGGGCGATTGCTGCGTGAAACTGACGCTTTACCGACTATTCGCCGCCATTTGCACCACTATATGGCAAAGTCGCTTGTCTGGCCGCTTCCAGCCGTGTTATCAAGGAATCACGTGGTGCATCCGGAAAGCATGGCCGGATCGGCCACACCCGCATGGCCCCTGTCTTTGCAGCTTGCTATTTAACCACGCAAGCGGGTCAACAAACCATCCAGTACGTCAAGATCGGCAAAATCGATGACCAATTGACCACGGCCCTTGTTACCCATCTTGAACACCACGGGCGTGGCCAGCGCATCGGACAGCTCTTCTTCCAGGCGCGCGATGTCGCCGGACTTTTCCTTCTGCCGCGGCTCGACCGGGTTGGCCGCTTCCTCGAGCGTGCGGGTGACGAGCTTTTCCGTTTCGCGCACAGACAGGCGCTTGGCCACGACCTGGTTGGCCAGGGTGATCTGGCTGGCCGCATCGACGGCCAGCAGCGCGCGCGCATGCCCCATGTCGATATCGCCGGCCATCAGCATGGTTTGCACGGGACTGGCCAGGTTCATCAAACGCAACAGGTTCGACACGGCGCTGCGCGAGCGTCCCAGCGCAGTGGCCGCTTGCTCATGCGTAAAACTGAAGTCGGCGATCAGGCGGTGGATGCCCTGCGCCTCTTCCAAAGGATTGAGGTCTTCGCGCTGGATGTTCTCGATCAGCGCCATGGCCGCGGCGGCCAGGTCGTCCACGTCGCGCACCAGCACCGGCACTTCCGTCAGGCCCGCCAGCTGCGAGGCGCGGAAACGGCGTTCGCCGGCGATGATTTCATATTTGACAAGGCCGCTCAGGGTGTCCTGCCCGATCGGGCGCACCAAGATCGGCTGCATCAGCCCCTGCGCCTTGATCGAGGCAGCCAGTTCATTCAGGGCGCCCTCGTCCATCCGCGTGCGCGGCTGGTATTTGCCGGCTTGCATTTGCGACACGGGCAAGTTCGACGGTTGATGCGTGTCCGGACTGGCGAAATCGCCGCCGCCGCCCAACAGGGCGTCGAGTCCGCGACCCAGTCCTTTTAATTTTTTCGTAGCCATGCTGTCCTAATCGTGTTTTCAGAGTAAGCACTCACATCATAATGTGCAGGCGCTCGCCCCTTGTTTACATATGTTTGATGCGTTCGACCATCTCGGCGCCGAAGGCGATGTACGCCTGGGCGCCTTTCGAGCTGGGGTCGAAGGTCACGCCGGGCAAGCCGTACGATGGCGCTTCGGCCAGGCGCACGTTGCGCGGGATGATGGTATTGAATACCTTATCGCCGAAGTGCTGTTCCAGCTGCGCCGACACTTGTTGCGATAATGTCATGCGCGGATCGAACATCACGCGCAGCAGGCCGATGATCTTCAAATCCGGGTTCAGGTTCGCATGCACCTTCTTGATGGTATTGACCAGGTCGGACAAACCTTCCAGCGCGTAGTACTCGCACTGCATCGGGATGATCACGCCATGCGCGGCGCACAGGCCGTTCAAGGTCAGCATCGATAATGCCGGTGGGCAATCTACTAATATGAAGTCATATTCGCCGTCCACTTCGGCCAGCGCATCCTTCAGGCGGCGTTCGCGGTTGTCCAACTCGACCATCTCCACTTCGGCGCCGGCCAGCTCGCGGTTCGACGGCAAGACATCGAAGCGCCCCGCTTCCGAACGCTGGCGTGCCGTCTTGACATCGGACTCACCCAGCATCACTTCATAGGTCGACGCCTTCAGGCCGGCCTTGTTAATGCCGGCGCCCATGGTCGCATTGCCCTGCGGGTCGAGGTCGACCAGCAGCACGCGTTGGTTCAACTTGGCCAGACCGGCGGAGAGGTTGACGCTTGTTGTGGTTTTACCAACACCACCCTTTTGATTTGCTACACAAAAAATTTTGGCCATGTATCTTCTAGTTGTAAAGAGATGCAAACTTCATCGTGCGCCCCGGCGTCCCGCCGAAACGATTTATACTATTTATTTTATTTATACGATATAAATCGTTTATACGGTTTATATGATTTATACCGTATAAACTATTCATACGATTTATACCGTTTAATTCTGCGACCTTTAAATTCTTGCTATAAAGACCAGATGACGCTCTGCATTTAGCCCTGGCACCTGGATAGGCCGCAATTGGGTCACTTGCCAGTCTGCCGGCAGTCTCTCGCGCTCGTCTGGCGGTGCCACCCCTTTCAAGGCGATGAATTGCCCGCCCTCGGCCAGCACGTGGTGTGACCAGTTGACGAAGTCGGACAGGTCGGCAAAGGCGCGCGAGGTGATCACGTCGAATTTCTGCGCCACTTCCAGCTGTTCCACGCGTTTCGTGTACACGGTGACGTTGCTCAACCCCAGTTCCGCCTTCACTTGCGTCAGGAATGCCGTCTTTTTATGCACCGTGTCGATCATCGACACCTTCACATCGGGCCGCGCGATGGCCAATACCATGCCCGGCAAGCCGCCGCCGGCGCCCACGTCGAGCACGTTTTTTGCCTCCGCGAAGGCCGGCACGGCGGCCAGCGAATCGAGCACGTGCAGGGTCAGCATCTGCAGGGGATCGCGCACCGACGTCAGGTTGTACACGCTATTCCATTTGGCCAGCAAGGCCAGGTAATCGAGCAGTTTTTCCGTCTGATCCGCGCTCAGGTCCAGCCCCAGCGCGGCGATGCCTTCCTTCAAAATGGGGGCCAATGCGGCCCGGTCAAACTGCTTCATTCAACAACCTCGTCCTTTAAAGTGGTGGTCTGCGCGGCGCCGAAGCCGCGCTTTTTCAGGTGCACCAGCAGCAGCGAAATGGCCGCCGGCGTCACGCCCGAAATGCGCGAGGCCTGGCCCAGGGTTTCCGGACGCTGCTTGTCGAGTTTTTGCCGCACTTCGACCGACAGCGCGCCGATATCCAGGTAGTTGAAACCGGCCGGCAAGGCCAGGTTTTCATAGTGTTCGTGGCGCTCGATTTCCTTGCTCTGGCGCTCGATGTAGCCAGCGTATTTGAGCTGGATTTCCACCTGCTCGCGCACGGCGGGGTCTTCCACGCCGGGGCCGGCCAGGGCCTGGCCTTCCATGCCCGTCATGCTCATCAGGGTGTCGTAGGCCACGTTCGGGCGGCACAGCAGGTCCGCCAGCGAATACTCGCGCTCGATGGCCTGGCCGACGATGCGTTCCGATTCCGCCGCCGCCAGTATGCGCGGATTGACCCACGTGGAACGCAGGCGCTCGAGCTCGCGCGCCACCGCTTCGCGCTTGGTCTCGAACGCTTGCCATTGGGCGTCGCCCACGCAGCCCAGCGCGCGGCCGATTTCCGTCAGGCGCATGTCGGCATTGTCTTCGCGCAGGCTCAAACGGTACTCGGCGCGGCTGGTGAACATGCGGTACGGTTCCTGCACGCCCTGGGTGATCAGATCGTCGACCAGCACGCCCAGATAGGCCTCGGAGCGGCCCGGTACCCAGGCTTCCTTGTCCTGCGTCAGCAAGGCCGCATTCAAGCCCGCCAGCATGCCTTGCGCGGCCGCTTCCTCGTAGCCCGTGGTGCCGTTGATCTGGCCGGCGAAGAACAGGCCGGCGACAGCCTTCGTTTCCAGCGAGGCCTTCAAGCCGCGCGGGTCGAAATAATCGTATTCGATGGCATAGCCCGGGCGCAGGATGTGGGCGTTTTCCATGCCCTTCATCGATTGCACCAGGGCGATCTGCACGTCGAACGGCAGGCTCGTGGAGATGCCGTTCGGATAGAACTCATGCGTCGTCAAGCCTTCCGGCTCGAGGAAGATCTGGTGCGATTCCTTGCCCGAGAAACGGTGGATCTTGTCTTCGATCGAGGGGCAATAGCGGGGGCCCACGCCTTCGATCACGCCCGTGTACATGGGGCTGCGGTCCAGGCCGGCGCGGATGATATCGTGCGTCTGGCTATTCGTGTGCGTGACCCAGCACGGCACCTGGCGCGGGTGCATGGCCGTGTTGCCCATGACGGAAAACACGGGCACGGGATCGAGGTCGCCCGCCTGTTCTTGCATCACGGAAAAGTCGATCGTGCGGCCATCGATGCGCGGCGGCGTGCCCGTTTTCAGACGGCCCTGCGGCAGTTTCAATTCCTTCAAACGGGCCGACAAAGAGATGGCGGGCGGGTCGCCGGCGCGGCCGGCCGAATAGTTATTCAAGCCCACGTGGATCTTGCCGTCGAGGAAAGTGCCTGCCGTCAGCACGACGGCGCGCGCCAGGAACTTCAGGCCGATCTGCGTCACGGCGCCGACGACCCGGTCGCCTTCGACGATCAAATCATCGACGGCTTGCTGGAACAGCCACAGGTTCGGCTGGTTTTCCAGGCGCGTGCGGATGGCGGCTTTATAGAGAAGACGGTCGGCCTGGGCGCGCGTGGCGCGCACTGCCGGGCCTTTCGAGGAGTTCAGGATGCGGAACTGGATGCCGGATTCGTCGGTGGCAATCGCCATCGCGCCGCCCATGGCATCGACTTCCTTGACCAGGTGGCCCTTGCCGATGCCGCCGATGGAAGGGTTGCACGACATCTGGCCCAGTGTCTCAATATTATGCGTGAGCAATAGCGTCTTCTGCCCCATGCGGGCGGAAGCGAGGGCCGCCTCGGTACCGGCGTGACCACCACCGACAACGATGACGTCGAATTCTGTAGGAAATAACATGATAAATAGGTAACAGTGCAAGTAAAATGCGGGATGAGAGCTCCGATTATAGAGTCTTTTTGCGAGCGCAACCTTGCGCAGCGCATTTTTTGCTTAATTTTTACTCAGCAGGGGCAAGCCAACGGCGATTCCTGTTTCACGTGGAACACGCAGCATGGTCAGGCACAGGGCTGCGGCAGCGTGCAATGTTTGCTACAATTACCGCATCGTCCGCCAACATGACCACGCCAGTGGCCAGCGGGACGAGCATCCAGGAGGACGGCCTCCCCCATCATGGGAACACACCGGGACGGCCCGCTCTGTAAAGGAGCCGCCATGGCCTGGATACTGTTACTCATTGCCGGCATGCTTGAAGTCGTATGGGCATACTCGATGAAACTCTCCGAGGGTTTCACCAAACTCACTCCCTCCGTTGTCACCGTCGTCATGATGATGGCCAGCTTCGGCTTGCTGTCGCTTGCCATGCGCACCCTGCCCCTGGGCACGGCCTATACGATCTGGACGGGCATCGGCGCCGTCGGCGCCTTCATCGTCGGCGTCGTCGTTCTGGGCGAGCAGCTCAACACCCTGCGCGTGTGCGCCGCCGTTCTCATCGTGTGCGGCATCGTGCTGATGAAACTGTCATCGAGCCACTGAGAGGAAACCCCATGCTCCTCGAAAAATATTTTCCCGTCCTCCTGTTCATTTTGATCGGCATCCTGGTGGGCATCGTGCCCATGCTGCTGGGGCGCGCTCTGGGTCCGCACAAGCCCGACGCGCAGAAGCTGTCGCCGTACGAATGCGGCTTCGAAGCGTTCGGCGACGCGCGCATGAAGTTCGACATCCGCTTCTATCTGGTCGCCATCCTGTTCATCCTGTTCGACATCGAGGTAATCTTCCTGATGCCGTGGGCGGCCAACGTCAATGCACTGGGATTGCACGGCTTCTGGGCCGTCATGGGTTTCCTGAGCGTGCTGACCATCGGCCTGGCTTATGAATGGAAGCGCGGCGCGCTCGAGTGGGAGTAATCGCGCCTCTGGTTCCACGTGAAACAGGCACGGGGCAGGAAAGCGGAGTATGCTGGACTTCTGTCTTCACTGTCAGGAGCATGCATGTCCGCCTTCCAGTTCCGTACCGTGCCGCATCTAATCGTTGAACCGGGCGCCGCCGCCCAACTGGGCGCCCATATCGCCCACCACTTCCCTGCCGTGCGCCGCGCCCTGCTCGTCACCGACGCGGGCTTTTTGCACACGGGTCTGGCCGATGCTCCCCTGGGCAGCTTGCAAGCGACCGGCATCGAGGTGCATGTCTTTTCCGATGTGCAAGCCGATCCGCCCGAAGCCGTCGTGCTGGCTGGCGTGGCCCAGGCGCAGATGTTTCACGTGGAACTGATTATCGGCCTCGGAGGCGGCAGTTCGCTGGACGTGGCCAAGCTGATCGCCGTGCTAGCGCCCGGTCACCAGGAACTGGCCCAGCTGTACGGCATCGGCAATGTGCACGGCCAGCGCCTGCCCCTGGTGCAATTGCCGACCACAGCCGGCACGGGCTCGGAAGTCACGCACATCGCCATCGTCACCACGGGCGCCACCAGCAAGATGGGCGTGGTCGCGCCGCAACTGTATGCGGACCTGGCCATCCTCGACGCCAGCCTGACCCTGGGCTTGCCGCCCGCCGTGACGGCCGCCACCGGCATCGATGCCATGGTGCATGCGATCGAAGCCTACACCAGTCGCCTGCTGAAAAATCCCTTGTCCGACATGCTGGCCACCCAGGCGCTGTCGCTGCTGCACGCCAACATCGTCAACGCCTGCCGCGATGGCAGCAACTTGCCGGCGCGGCAAGCCATGCTGCTCGGCGCCATGCTGGCCGGCCAGGCATTTGCCAACGCGCCCGTGGCCGCCGTACATGCGCTTGCTTATCCCATCGGCGGACTGTTCCACGTGCCACACGGCTTGTCGAATGCGCTGGTGCTGCCGCACGTGCTGCGTTTTAATCTATCCCATGCGGCGCCCCTGTACGCGCAACTGGCCACCATTCTCCAGCCCGGCATCACGGGGAGCGAGGAAGCGCGGGCCGAGGCCCTGATCGGCGCCATGCAGGAGATTGCCGTGGCTAGCGGCATCGCGCGCACCTTGCGCGAAGTGGGCATCACGGCCGGCGACCTGGACCGCCTGGCCGATGAGGCCATGCTGCAGACGCGCTTGCTGGGCAACAATCCGCGGCCCCTCACGCGCGGCGATGCGCGCGCCATCTATGCGGCCGCACTGTGAGCCAGCAAACGAAGTCAGCCAACCCACCCTGCTACACTGCCGCCATGACGCCTCCCGACATCCCCATTCATCCTGACAGCACCCACTTTCCCTACGGTGCCTGTGCCGGCTGCCACGACAGCGCGCCGCTGCCGTTTGCCTTCGAGTATGCCTATCAACCAATCGTCGACCTGGCCACGCGCAGCATCTATGCGCACGAGGCGCTGGTGCGCGGCCCCAACGGCGAAAGCGCGGCCAGCGTGCTGGCGCAAGTCAATGACGCCAACCGCTACCGCTTCGACCAGGCGTGCCGCGTCAAGGCCGTGGCCGGTGCCGCCCGCCTCGGCATGCAGGGTTTTTTGTCGATCAACTTCCTGCCCAACGCCGTCTACCGCCCGGAAGTGTGCATTCGCAGCACTCTGGAAGCGGCCAGGCTGCACCGCTTCCCCACCGATAAAATCATCTTTGAAGTCACTGAAGGGGAACGGGTGCAAGACCGTCCCCACCTGGTCGATATCTTCCGCGCCTATCGGCGCTTCGGTTTCCAGACGGCCATCGATGATTTCGGCGCCGGCTATGCGGGCTTGAACCTGCTGGCCGAGTACCAGCCCGACATCATCAAGATCGACATGGACCTGGTGCGCGGCATCGATACGCAGGCGCCACGCCAGGCGATCGTACGCGCCATCGCCAGCCTGTGCCATGAGCTTGGTATCCGCGTGCTGGCCGAGGGCATCGAGACCCGCGCCGAGCGCGACTTCCTGGCCAGCTGCGGTATTTCCCTGATGCAGGGCTACTGGTTTTCCAAGCCGGTCTTCCAGGGACTCGGGCAGATCGCCGATACGGCCTGGGCATAATAAAAAAGGCCACGTGCAACGTGGCCTTGGGTTTCATGCAGATGCCGCCCGCGCCTAATTGGGGATATCCACCTGCGTCCCCGTCACGCTGATGGCGTTAGCAGGCGCCGGCGTTGCCGCAATCGCCGGCACGTTGACATTCGTAATCAAGGTCGACGCATCGGCGCGCGTTACCGTGCGCACCACCTGCGATGGCGGCAAGGCTTGCTTGGCACTCAAGTGCGCATACATGGCGTCGAGCGCCCGGTTCAGGTAGACGTGCAGCGGCACGATCAGGGTCGGCAAGGCATTGCTGAAGGAATCGAAATGGTTGGCATTGGTCACCTCGATATAGCGCAGCTGGCTATTTGCCCCTTCCACGGCGGCGTTCAGGCCAAGATAGGCGCGCGAGGCATGATTGACAGGAATCAAGGTGTCGCTGCGGCCATGCACGACGATGGCCGGCTTGCCCTGCAATTTGCCGCTGGCCGCGACTTCGGCCATGCCGGCCCGCACGCGCACGCTCTGCTCGGCCAGGGTGCCCTGCAAGTTGGCGCCGCTGACGGCGTCGCGTCCCGTCGCCAGGCTGCGCAGGCACAGGAAGCCGTCGAGCGACTGGTCCGACAGGCTGGTCGATGGCGACACGCCGGCCGTGTAGACCTTGGCGCCGCCCACGCTGTTCTCGTATACGACATTGCCGAGGATGCCGTTTTGCGCGGCAAAGCTGGCGGCCTTTTGCGCCGTGGTAAACGCGATCGGATTGCCGCTGCCGTCCGTCTGCGCAAACGTGAAACCGCAGACTTTATCGGTCACGGAGAATTTTCCGTAGGCATAGGCATACGTGACGGCCACGAGGATATTCGTTCCCGCGTGCGCGGCCTGCAGCGGATCGGAATCGACCAGCCAGCCATACGCGCGCAAGCGCTGCTTCGCGTCGGCCTGCTGCGCCGCCAGGTCGGCGCCGTTCAATAGCCCCTTGCTGACGAGCGCCGTGCAGCGTCCCGCATTGCCGGCCACGGCAGCGATGCATGGCTGATACAGGGCCGCATAGGTGGCATAGTCGAACAGCGCGCGGCCGGGATTGGCCACCACCGCCCCGCCCTGGCGCACGCTGTAGGCGTTCGACGCCGCCGGCTGGATTTGCGGTTCGCTGGCTGCCACGCCGCTGATCAAGCCTTTCGTATCCTGTTCCGCCGCCAGCAGGGCCGAGCCGGCACCGTTGGAAATGCTCGAGGCGATCGTGATGGTGTTCTTCGGCGTCAGGCGCACGATGCGCGAACTGCCGTCGCGGGCCAGCACGCCGTAGCGTTCGTTCAAGACGTAAAACGCCATCTCGACCGCCTGCAAGGTGACCTTGCCCCAGTCCTTCTCGGGGTTTTGCTGCGAGTGCGCATGCTTGAAGGCGATGCGGTTCGGGTTGGCGCCAGCCCAGGCCAGCCGGTCGGCATCGCTCAAGTCCGGCGCGAAGAGCGCGTTCTTGCCCGCCGCCACCCTGCCCGCGCGCAGACCGTTCTGCAGGTTGACGCTGTCGTCTTCGAACACATACAGGCCCGTGCCGGAACCCTTGTCCGCATACGCCACGGCGCAACCCTTTTTCAGGCCCCATTCGCCCGAGCTGCCGATGGCGCCGTAGATGCCGCGCGAACCGCTGGACGTGCCCGTGACGATGCAGGCGTGGTCCGGGTCGAAGCTGGCCGGTACCTGCACCATCAGGGTGACATTTTTCTTGCCCGTGCCATCATCGGCATAGGCGATGTACTCGCTGCCCGCCACCAGGCCTTCGCCCGTACCGACATTGCCGGCCGTATCCACGTTCGGTCCGTACAGGGTGCCGTAGCCGCTGTTGGCGGCAATATCGAGCACGGCGCGGTAATTGGCATAGATCGCATTGCGGCGCAGCTCGAGCGGCGTCGGCTGTTCAGCATTCGCATACGCGGGCGTAGCGCCCGCCAGCCCTGTCTTGCCCAGCCCTGCCGTCAGCAGATCGTTCGTCTTGCCGTCGTAGTCGGCGCGCGTGATGGTGCCCAGGTAGCCGGGCATCTGGTTCAGTTCTTCCGGCGCATGGTTGCTGCCGCAGGCTGCCAACGCCAGCAGGGTACACAGACCGCTCCCCGCGCGCGTGATCGTCATTTGCATGGTGGTTCTCTCCGTTAAGGTAACAGTGGACGCACAATGAAAAACGCCGGACGATCCGTCCGGCGTTGCTTGAAAATCAGACAGGGGCTTTGGCAGCCCTGCCGCCGAAGCGCGCGATGGCTTCGCCGACAATGCCGCGCCGGAACAGCAGCACGCAGATGACGAAGATCACGCCAGTGACCATGCCGACCGATTCGCCCAGGGTGCCGAACCACTCGATACCCGTGTGCGTGGCCAGGTAGGTGCCGACATCGCCCAGCTTGTTTTCCAGCGCGATGATCAGTACGGCGCCGAGGATGGGACCGGACAAGGTGCCCATGCCGCCCACCAGGGTCATCAGCACGACCAGGCCCGACATGCCCCAGTACACGTCGGTCAAAGTCTCAAAGCCCAGCACCAGGGTCTTGGTGGCGCCGGCCAGCGCGGCCAGCGAAGCGGACAGGACGATGGCCACCAGCTTGTACTTGTTGACGTCGTAGCCGAGCGAGATGGCGCGCGGTTCGTTTTCCTTGATCGCCTTGAGCACCTGGCCGAACGGCGAGTGGATCGTGCGCACGATCAGGGCGAAGCCGGCGACAAAAATGGCCAGCACGACGTAGTACAGCACCGTGTCATTGGCCAGGTCTATCGTGCCCAGCAAGGTTCCACGTGGAACACCCTGCAAACCATCCTCGCCGCCCGTGAACGGCAGGCGCAAGGCCAGGAAGTACACCATCTGCGCCAGCGCCAGGGTGATCATCGTAAAGTAGATGCCCTGACGGCGGATCGCCAGGCCGCCGATCACCAGGCCCAACAAGGCGCCTGTGGCGACGCCGGCCAGCAAGCCCAGTTCCGTCGGCCAGCCCCAGGTGCGCAGCGCATAGCCGGTGACATAGCCGGCGCCGCCAAAAAACGCCGCGTGGCCGAACGACAGCAAGCCCGTATAGCCGATCAGCAAGTTAAAGGCGCAGGCAAACAGGGCAAAGCACAGCAACTTCATCAGGAAGACGGGATAACCGTAAAACGGGGCCGCCAACGCCAGCAGCAAGGCAATGGCGTAGCCTACATTCTTATTCATCGTGGTAGCTCCAATACATGACTGATGAGGATTACTTTTCTTTGCCGAACAGGCCGGCGGGACGCAGCAGCAGCACAATGACCATCACCACGAACACCACGGTGGCCGAGCCTTCCGGGTAGAACACGCGGGTCAGGCCCTCGATCACGCCCAGGCCCAGGCCCGTCAGGATGGAACCCATGATGGAACCCATGCCGCCGATCACCACCACGGCAAACACAACGATGATCAGGTTCGAGCCCATCAGCGGCGAGACCTGGATGATGGGCGCGGCCAGCACGCCGGCGAAACCGGCCAGGGCCACGCCGAAGCCGAACGTCAACGTCACCATCAGCGGCACGTTGATGCCGAACGCTTCCACCAGTTTCGGGTTTTCCGTCCCGGCACGCAGGTAGGCGCCCAGTTTGGTTTTTTCGATGACGAACCAGGTGGCCAGGCACACGGAGAGCGAAGCGATCACCACCCACGCGCGGTAGTTCGGCAGGATCATGAACCCGAGGTCGGTGGCGCCGGCCAGCGCTTCGGGCACGGCATACGGCTGGCCCGAGACGCCATAGAAGGAGCGGAACACGCCTTCCATGATCAGGGTGATGCCAAAGGTCAGCAGCAAGCCATACAGGTGGTCGAGTTTATACAGCCAGCGCAGCATGGTCTTTTCGATCAGGATGCCGACCAGGCCGACGAGGATCGGGGCGATGACCAGCATGGCCCAGTAATTGATGTCGAAATAGCTGAGGCCCATCCAGGCCAGGAAGGCGCCCATCATGTACATGGCGCCGTGCGAGAAATTAATAACGTTGAGCAAGCCGAAGATGACGGCCAGACCGAGGGACAACATGGCATAGAACGAGCCGTTGACGAGACCCAGCAGAAGCTGGCTCATCATCGCTTGTAATGGAACGCCGAAAATTTCCATGGCATCACAGTATAAAAAGCACCGCCGGGTAGCGGTGTGGTATCAAGGGAAACGCGCCACCGCAAACGGGTGCGGCGGCGCAAGGCGAACCCTGCGAGCGAAGCGCATGCAGGACGGAGCGCCCGCGCGGCGACGGGCGATCCGCAGGGATTACTACAGCGTTACTTCCACAGCGAACACTTCGATTCGGCCTTGGTCACGTACGCCTGAGCACCGGGCACGGTGGCGACCACCTTGTAGTAATCCCATGGGTATTTCGACTCGGATGGTTTCTTCACTTCCATCAAATACATGTCGTGCACCATGCGGCCATCGGGACGCACTTCGCCATTCTGGGTGAACATGTCGTTGATCTTGGTCTTTTTCAGGTAAGCCATGACCTTCTCGGTGTCATCCGTGCCCACCGCCTTGACGGCTTTCAGGTAGTTCGCCGCGGCCGAATAGTCGGCCGCCTGCAGCATCGACGGCTCCTTCTTCATCTTGGCGAAATAGCGTTTCGACCAGGCGCGCGTTTCAGGATTCAAGTCCCAGTACCAGCCATCGGTCAGATACATGCCCTGCGTCAGGTTCAAGCCCAGCGAATGGATGTCATTGATGAAGATCAGCAAGCCGGCCAGTTTCATCGATTTCGTCAAGCCGAACTCGTTGGCCGCCTTGATGCTGTTGATGGCATCGCCGCCCGCATTGGCCAGGCCCAGGATCTGCGGCTTGGCCGCCTGCGCCTGCAGCAGGAAGGAAGAGAAATCCGAGGCGCCCAGCGGATGCTTGACGCTGCCCAACACCTTGCCGCCGGCCGCCTTGACGACCTCGGCTGTGTCTTTTTCCAGCGAATGGCCGAACGCGTAGTCGGCCGTCATGAAATACCAGTTCTTGCCGCCCTGCTTGACGATGGTGCCGCCCGTGCCGCGCGCCAGCGCCACCGTGTCGTAGGCGTAATGCACGGTGTACGGCGTGCATTCCTCATTCGTCAGGCGCGAGGAGCCGGCGCCGATGGCGATGAAGATTTTCTTCTTTTCCGCCGCGACCTTGGCCATGGCCAGGCTGGCGCCGGAATTGGTGCCGCCGATCAGCATGTCGACGCCCTGCTGGTCGAACCATTCGCGCGCCTTCGAAGCGGCGATGTCGGCCTTGTTTTGATGGTCGGCGGAGATGAATTCCACCTTCTTGCCGGCCAGTACCACGCCGGCATCGGCGATCGCCATCTTGATGGCTTCCGCGCCACCGAGGCCGTCGACATCGGAATACACGCCTGACATGTCGGAAATAAAACCGATCTTGATGGTATCGCCCGATATCTGGGCGTGCGCGGCGCTGGACAAGCCCAGGGCGCAAAGAGTGGCGGTGGCAATGGCGATAGCGTTACGTTTCATAGTGTCTCCGTTGGGATTATTGTTTGCTATTTAAACGATTGCTCGACGACGATACGGAACTACATGGGCATTACACGCCAAGCAGCTCGGTCAATACCGGCATCTTGGCTTCCAGTTCGGATGCAGCAAAAGTCTCGACGATCTGACCGTGCTCCATCACGTAAAACCGGTCCGCCAGCGGCGCGGCAAACCGGAAATTCTGTTCCACCATGACGATGGTGTACCCCTTTGCCTTCAGGGTGGTAATCATGCGCGCCAGGCCCTGCACGATGACGGGCGCCAGGCCTTCGGAAATTTCATCGAGCAGCAGCAGGCGCGCGCCCGTGCGCAGGATGCGCGCCACGGCCAGCATCTGCTGTTCCCCGCCCGACAGGCGCGTGCCCTGGCTGTGGCGGCGCTCCTGCAAATTCGGGAACATGGCGTAGATTTCCTCCACCGACATGCCCTTCTCGCCGCTGGCCAGGGTGGGCGGCAGCAACAGGTTTTCCTCGGTCGACAGCGAGGAAAAAATGCCGCGCTCTTCAGGACAATACCCGATGCCCAGGTGGGCGATTTTGTGCGTGGCCAAACCGATCGCTTCGGCGCCGTTGACTTTGATGGAGCCCGTGCGCGCGCCCGTCAAGCCCATGATGGCGCGCAAGGTGGTCGTGCGGCCGGCGCCGTTGCGGCCCAGTAAAGTCACCACTTCGCCCTGCTGCACTTTCAGGTTGACGTCGTGCAGGATGTGCGATTCTCCATACCAGGTGTGCAGTTGCGTAATTTCCAGCGCGGGTGCGCCGCCATTCACTTGTGTCGCCATCAATGCGCCCCTTCCAGTTCCGCGTGGGTGGTGCCCATGTACGCTTCCATCACTTGCGGATTGCGCGACACTTCCGCGTAACTGCCTTCGGCCAGCATGGCGCCGCGCTGCAGGACGGAAATCTTGTCGCAGATGCCAGAGACCACGCTCATATTGTGTTCCACCATCAAAATCGTGCGGCCGGCCGACACCTTCTTGATCAGCTCGGTGACGCGGTGCACGTCTTCGTGGCCCATGCCCTGCGTCGGCTCGTCGAGCAGCATCATTTCCGGCTCCATCGCCAGGGTGGTGGCAATTTCCAGCGCCCGCTTGCGCCCATAGGGCATGTCGACCGTGATGGTGTCGGCAAATTCCGTCAGGTCGACCTCGGCCAGCAAGGCCATGGCGCGGTCGTTGAGCTGGTTCAATGCGCGTTCGCTTTGCCAGAAGTGGAATGAGGTACCGAGCTGGCGCTGCAAGCCGATGCGCACATTTTGCAGCACGGATAGGTGGGGGAAGACGGCGGAAATCTGAAAGGAACGGATCACGCCCATGCGCGCGATCTGGGCCGGTTTGGCGGCCGTGATATCTTTCCCATTGAACAGGATCTGTCCGGAAGTGGGGACCAGGAATTTGGTGAGCAAGTTGAAACACGTGGTCTTGCCGGCGCCGTTAGGACCGATCAAGGCGTGGATATGGCCCCGCTCTACCTTCAGGTTCACCTCGCTCACAGCGGTGAAACCCTTGAATTCCTTGGTCAAATTTCTTGTTTCCAAGATTACGTTTGACATCGTGTCTCCTAGTTGTACTTTTTGTACTACTTAGTCATTTTTATAATACACAACTTAAATTTAACGCACAATACAGTATAACTACGGGGATTTTTCGCCAGCCCGAATGGCGCAAACTCGCACGTTTACCCGGCTATTTCCAGGCCGCCTGTATCATTTGCGCCGCTTTTTCCGCGATCATCACGGTGGGCGAGTTCGTATTACCAGAAGTAATGTAGGGCATGATCGAGGCATCGACGACGCGCAAACCGGCCACGCCGAGCACGCGCAAGCTGCTGTCGACCACGCTGGACGGATCGCCTGCCACACCCATGCGGCAGGTGCCGACCGGATGAAAAATGGTGGTGCCGATCTGGCTGGCCGCCTGCGCCAGTTCTTCCTGGCTCTGGAATTGCACGCCAGGCTTGTACTCTTGCGGCGCAAACTTACTTAACGCCGGCGCGGCGGCGATGGCCCGCGTCAGGCGCAAGGCGTCGGCCGCCACGGCGCGATCCTGCTGGGTACTGAGATAGTTAGGGACAATGTGCGGCGCCGCATAGCTGTCCCCCGACGCGATGTGGACGTGGCCACGCGAAGTGGGGCGCAGATTGCAGACGCTGGCCGTAAACGCGGGAAACGCGTGCAAGGGTTCGCCGAATTTGTCGAGCGACAAGGGCTGCACGTGGTATTGCAGGTTCGGCGTGGCTTGCTGCGGATCGGACTTGGCGAATGCCCCCAGCTGCGACGGCGCCATCGACATGGGCCCGCTCTGGAACAGCGCATATTGCAAGCCGATCTGCATCTTGCCCAGCATATTTCCAGCCATGACGTTCAGGGTTTTCACGCCGTGCACCTTGTACACCATGCGTAGCTGCAGATGGTCCTGCAGATTGCCGCCCACGCCAGGCGCATCCAGCACGGGCGTGATGCCGTGTTCGCGCAGCAAGGCAGCCGGACCGATGCCGGACAATTGCAGCAATTGGGGAGAGCCGATGGCGCCTGCCGTCAGCAGGGTTTCCCGCCGGGCCGTCGCCTGCCACTGCGTGCCGCCGCCCGTAAACACGATGCCGGTGCAGCGCGGTCCCGATTCCGTCGTCTCGAGCAGCAGACGTTCCACGTGGCAACCCGTCATGATGGTCAGGTTCGGGCGGCGCGCGGCCGGTTTCAGGAACGCTTTCGAGGTATTCCAGCGAATGCCGCGACGCTGGTTGACGTCGAAATAGGCGCTGCCGCTATTGTCGCCGCCATTGAAATCGCTGGTTTTCGGAATGCCCACCTGCTGCGCCGCGTCGCGGAACGCGTTCAGGATATCCCACGACAGCCGCTGTTTTTCCACACGCCACTCGCCACCGGCGCCATGGTTTTCCGACGCGCCGCCGTAGTAATCCTCGCTTTGTTTAAATAGCGGCAAGACCTTGTCCCAGCGCCAGGAAGCGTCATCCGTCAAGTCGGCCCAGTGGTCGTAATCGCCGGCCTGGCCCCGCATGTAGATCATGCCGTTGATGGACGAGCTGCCGCCCAGGACTTTGCCGCGCGGATACATCAGGCTGCGCCCGCCCAGTCCCGCGTCCGCCTGCGTGGAATACAGCCAGTCTGTGCGGGGATTGCCGATGCAATGCAGATAGCCGACGGGGATGTGGATCCACACGTAATCGTCCTTGCCGCCCGCTTCCACGAGCAAAACGTGGGCATCCTTGTCGCGTGTGAGCCGGTTGGCCAGCACGCAACCTGCCGTGCCGCCGCCCACGATGATGTAGTCGTATTCGCCTGCCGATTCCAATGAAGCTCCTTTCGGTATGCCATCAAGCTGTCGCGCGGCGTGTCTCCCCACCGCGTCCCGCTACCAGAGTCTGTCTTTCTTCATGCATGCATGGCTGCTGAGCCGCCTTGAGATTACCACCAGTGCCGGGCCAGAGCGACATTAATCGTGGTCAGCCCTGACCGCACGCATGACGGCAAGGTCAAAACAGCGCAAAACAGGGGTCGCCAAGCTGTGGATAACCGTATGGATATCCACAGGTACGATATGTGCGTAAACGAAAAAATTTTTGGACGTCTATTTTTTATCCCAAAACCATCCCAGGCAGATACAACGCTTACTCAGCGTTTATCCGTACGCCAAGCGATTGTTTACAAGGATAAATCCGTACTTATCCACAGAATATGCCGCCGTTAACTACTATTACTATTCTTGTATACGAACTTATTAAGGTAAACCCGACAACGCGCGCTTTGCCTGCCGTACGCCTTCCAGAACACTCGCAGGGCTCGTTTCAAAAAAACAAGCAAGCAAGCAGCGTTGACTGAAAAAAAATCCAGCCAACAACTGAGCAACGAAAACCGGCACGGCCGGCATCACGCGCACAACACTGCCAAACCGTTTTGCAAAATGGAAACGCCAACAGGCCTGAGCAGGCACAACGCCAGCAAGCGGTTCGATATGTAAAAGAGGGGAAATTTGAGACGATTGTGGATAAGTCACTTGATATCCACAGGATGACTTGTGCGTAAACACGAACTTTTGCGCAAGCCCGCATTTTATACAATTTTACTCCTCGCGTGATACAGCGATTATGCACGCTTTATTTTGCGTGTAAACGCTTGATCCTGTTGAAAAAAAGCGACTTATCCACAGAAAAAAACGCGTTTACTATTACTACTATTTTTATATATAGATCTATTGTAAACCGACAAAAAAAGCGGAAGTCCGGGGACATTTCCCAAAAGCAGGCAAAAAACGCTCAAAAAAAAAGCCAACGGCGACAGCGCGACCCACTGCCAAACCGTCTTCCAGGAATCACTTGGATGCCAAGGTCAGTGAAAGAACAACGCTCGTGGTTGCTGAACCTGGATTGCCAGGCAAGGATCAAGGCAAACGAAACACGTCAAACATGCCACGACAGCAAGAAAAACCGCGATTTCTGCTTGCTGTTGTGGATAAGTGCCTGCATATCCACAGGATGAGATGTGGGAAAAGTCGATTTTTGTCCACAAGCCGATTTTTATCCCAAACAAGTCCTCCGTAGATACAATGCTTGTGCGCCTACTTTTTTGTGCGCCAAGTCGATGATTTTTATAAGGTATACCGACTTATCCACAAAAAAATGGCCGTTTACTATCACTACTATTTTTATGTATACATCTTTATTTAAAACACAGAGACAAACGCGAACGGTGGAAAAGTCGCCGAAACGGCTGTTTTCACCGTATACACCGTCTGGCAATCCCAAAAACCTGTAAAAACAGCATGAATCCACACAAAAAAATGCGTTTAGGCATCATCAGTGCCTTGCACGAAGAACAGCAGGGGCTGGTAGAAGCCATGCAAGGCCCCCAGAGGCATTCGCACGGCATGCGCGACTACACCCTGGGAACCCTGTGGAATATCGACGCTGTGTGCGTCCTGTCGCGTCTGGGCAAGGTTGCCGCTGCCATGACAGCTTCTATCCTTGTGGAAAAGTACGGAGTTACCCACATCGTCTTTACCGGTGTGGCCGGCAGTGGCGATAAACACGTGAAAGTGGGCGATATCGTCGTGGCTGAATCGCTGCTGCAACACGATATGGATGCCCGTCCTTTGTTTCCCCGCTTCGAAGTGCCGCTGACGGGCTTGCAGCGCTTTGCCACGGACCTGGAACTGAGCACGCAACTGGCCGCCGCCGCGGAAGATTTTCTGCGTGACGATGTTTCCAGCGTGCTCAAGGCGGCCGATATCGCGGCATTTGGCTTGCAGCACGCCAAAGTACACCGCGGTCTGATCGCCAGCGGCGACCAGTTCATCAGCAGCGCCGCGCATATCAACCAGCTGAAAGCGGATATCCCTGACTTGCTGGCCGTCGAAATGGAAGGCGCCGCCGTGGCGCAAGTGTGTTTTGAACTCGGCGTGCCGTTTACGGTCATGCGCACCATTTCCGACAACGCCAACGAAGAGGCGGCCATCGACTTCATGCGTTTCGTGCAGACCGTCGCCTCGCCGTACGCGTTTACGGTGATCCAGCAATTGTGCCAGCGCCTGGCTGACTGATTTTTCATCAAGCGTGCATAAAAAAAGGGCAGAACCACTGGTTCTGCCCTTCTGCGTTGATGACCTGCTTAACTATTAGACGCTGAGCATCATTAAACTCGCGTTGCCACCGGCCGCCGTCGTATTTACGCACAGCGCCCGCTCAGCGACCAGGCGCCACAGGGGGATGGTACCGTCCTGCGTGGTGGCGATGGTGCCCACCAGGGCCCCTTCCCGTGCCGCCAGCAGCGGTTTGAGCTGGCCATCGAGGCAAGGCTCGATCATGGCGATCTGGAAATCATGCTTGACGGACTCCAGGCTGCTGACGATCTGGATGCGGTCTTTCAGCGCGGCCGGCAAATCTCCCGGGATCAGATCCGGCGCTTGCGCCAGCACGATGGCCTGGTTACCTGTGGCCAGCACGGCCGCCAGCTGGTTCATCAAGGTGCCGGACGTGGCTGCCGCGCACAGAATCGTGCCGCGCGCGGCAAAGCTCAGGGTATTGCGCTCGCCTGTCGGGCCTGGCAAGACGGTGGTGCTGCCCAGCAAGGTGGTGCGCGCGTATTCCTGCGCCAGTTGCTGCACCTTGTCGTGGCCATGCATCTTGGCCCACACGGTCAGCGCGTCGAGCGCGGGCGGCGCCTGGCGCTGATGCTGCGCGTCGGCCGGCGCATTGCGCTGCAGGCGTTTCAGGTACAGGGGGCCGCCCGCCTTCGGGCCGGTCCCCGATTTGCCTTCGCCGCCGAACGGCTGCACGCCGACGACGGCGCCGACGATGTTGCGGTTCACATAAATGTTCCCCACGTGTGCGCGCTGGGTGATGAAATCGATGGTTTCATCGATGCGCGTATGGATGCCCAGCGTCAAGCCGTAGCCGCTGTCGTTGATCGATTGCACCAGTTGCGGCAGTTCGGACCGCTTGTAGCGGATCACGTGCAGCACGGGACCGAAGACTTCCTGCGTCAATTGCGCCAGCGACTTGATTTCCAGCACGGTCGGGGCGACAAACGTGCCTTTGACGGTGGGCAAATCGAGCGAATAATGGTCGATGGCCATGGTTTTCATCTTGTTGATGTGGGCCAGCAGATTGCCTTGCGCTTCCGCATCGATGACGGGACCGATATCGGTTGCCAGGCGGTCAGGATTGCCAACGCGCAATTCCTGCATGGCGCCTTTCAGCATATGGATGGTCTTGTCGGCGATTTCCGTTTGCAGGAACAGCACGCGCAAGGCCGAGCAGCGCTGGCCGGCGCTGTCGAAAGCGGACGACATCACGTCCTGCACCACTTGTTCCGGCAAAGCGGACGAATCGACGATCAGCGCGTTCTGGCCGCCCGTTTCGGCGATCAGGGGAATGTCGATGCCTTCGGCCACGGCCCGCGCGGCCAGGTTGCGGTTGATCAACTGCGCCACTTCCGTCGAGCCCGTGAAAATCACACCTTTCACGCGCGCATCGTTGCACAGGCCGGCGCCCACGACTTCTCCGCTGCCGGGAAGGAATTGCAGCGCACCGCGCGGCACGCCCGCCGCATGCAGCAATTGCACGGCGCGGTGGCTGATCAGCGGGGTCTGCTCGGCCGGCTTGGCCAGCACTACATTGCCCGCTGCCAGGGCGGCGGCCAGCTGGCCCGTAAAGATAGCCAGCGGGAAGTTCCACGGGCTGATGCAGGTGACGGGACCGAGCGCCAGGGTGTTTGGCGCGTGTTCCACCTGCGCCGCGTAATAGCGCAGGAAGTCGACGGCTTCGCGGATTTCCGCGATCGCGTTCGGCAGCGACTTGCCCGCTTCGCGCACGGCCAGGGCCATCAGCTCGATGTGATGCTCCTCGAACAGGTCGGCGGCGCGCAGCAACGCTTGCGCGCGGATCGACGGTTCCGTGGTTTGCCAATCCATGGCATACGCGCTGGCGCTGGCCAGCGCCGTTTCCACGTCGGCCGGACCGGCTTCCATGATCTTGCCCACGACATCGTCGTGCTGGGCCGGATTGTGGATGATTTGCATCGGCGTATTCAGGCTGACGGCGCCATCGATCAGCGGCGCCGCCTGCCATGTCTGCTGCTGCGCCAGGCCGGTGGCCAGGGTGCGCAAGGTGTCTTCATTCGACAGGTCCAGGCCGGCCGAGTTCCTGCGCTCGCTGCCAAACATGTCCAGCGGCAGCGGGATCGACGGGTGCGGCAGGCCGCCCTGCAGGCGCGCCTGCTCGAGCGGATCGCGGATCAGGCTATCGATGGCCACGCTTTCGTCGACGATCTGGTTGACGAACGACGAGTTGGCGCCGTTCTCCAGCAGGCGGCGCACCAGATAGGCCAGCAGGGTTTCATGCGAGCCGACGGGCGCGTAGATGCGGCACGGCTTGTCCAGGTTGTCGGGGCCGACGACCTGGTCGTACAGGGTTTCGCCCATGCCGTGCAGGCACTGGAATTCATAATCGGTAATGCCGTCGCGTTTCGCCCAGGTGTAGATGGTCGACAGGGTTTGCGCATTGTGCGTGGCAAACTGCGGGTAGATCAGGCTGCTGGCGGCCAGCAGTTTTTGCGCACACACGAGGTAAGAAACGTCGGTGTAGACCTTGCGCGTGTAGACGGGATAGCCTTCCTGGCCGTCGACTTGCGCGCGCTTGACTTCCGCATCCCAATACGCGCCCTTGACCAGGCGCACCATGAATTTGCGGCCGCTGCGGTGCGCCAGGTCGATCAGGAAATCGATGGCGAACGGGCAGCGCTTTTGATACGCCTGCACCACGTAGCCGATGCCGTCGAAGCCGGCCAAATCTGTATCAAAAGCCAGTGCTTCCATCAGGTCGAGCGACAATTCCAGGCGGTCCGTTTCTTCCGCATCGATGTTGAAGCCGATGTTGTACTGTTTTGCCAGCAACAGCAACGCTTTGACTTTCGGCAGCAATTCTTCCAGGACGCGGGCGCGCTGGGCGCGGCTGTAGCGCGCGTGCAGGGCCGACAGTTTCACGGAAATGCCGGGGCCGTTGCGGATGCCGCGGCCGTTCGATGCCTTGCCGATGGCATGGATCGCCGTTTCGTACGAAGCGTAGTAGTTGGCCGCGTCGGCTTGCGTCAGGGCTGCCTCGCCTAACATATCGTACGAGTAACGGTAGCCGCGCGTTTCATTCTCGCGGCTGTTTTTCAACGCTTCCTCGATGGTCTGGCCCGTCACGAACTGGTTGCCCAGCATGCGCATGGCCAGGTCGACGCCCTTGCGGATTAGCGGTTCGCCGCCTTTCGCGATGAGCTTGGTCATGGCCGAACCGAGGCCCGATTCGCTGCTGGTACTGACCAGTTTTCCCGTGATCAGCAAGCCCCAGGTGGCCGCGTTGACGAACAGCGATGGCGATTCGCCCAGATGCTTCTTCCAGTCGCCCTTGCTGATTTTGTCGGCGATCAAACGGTCGGCCGTCTGACTGTCGGGTATACGCAACAGCGCTTCCGCCAGACACATTAATGCAACACCCTCTTCCGACGATAGCGAGAATTCGTGCATCAGTGCATCGACGCCGGACGCGCGGGTGCGTTTTTGGCGCACGTTCGAGACCAGGCGATGCGCCAGCGCTTGTCCTTCGGCGATCGTTTCGGTGCTGCTGGGGCGCACTTGTTGCAACAGCCACTGTACGGCGGAAACCTCATCGCGCCTATAGGCGGCAGTGATGGCGGCGCGTTGTGGTGTCGCTTCGGGCAGGATTTCTGCCTGGAACGCAGCAAAAGGAATCGGGGTAAAAGCCGAGGGGCCTGCAGGGTGCATAAGTGCTCTTTACAAGGAAAAAGGGGACGAAAACTGACGTAATTCTTGCTCTTTTTTGGTGCAAAAAAATACAGAAAGTCGGACGTTAAGATGATTCGATTGTAAAGGGGATTCTTATGGATTAATTCTGGTAATACAGGGGGCTAGCAATAGATAGTTTTTGATGCGACAATTTAACCAAATAATATTAATTTGGGGGTGATAGGGATGCTGGACAAGATCAGTAAGAAAATCTTGATGGAATTGCAGAGCGATGGACGCATCAGCAATGTGGAGCTGGCCGCGCGCGTGAACCTGTCGCCCGCCGCTTGCCTGGAGCGCGTGCGCAAGCTGCACGAATCCGGTTACATCATGGGCTATACGGCCCAGCTGAACCCGCAGTTGCTCGACGTGTCGCTGCTGGTGTTCATCGAAGTGGTGCTCGATCGCACGACACCGGAAGTGTTCGACGCCTTCAAGCATAGCGTACAAATCATTCCAGAGGTACTGGAATGTCATATGGTGGCCGGCGGCTTCGATTATCTGGTCAAGGCGCGCGTCAAGGACATGGCCGCCTACCGCGAATTCCTGGGCAAGACCTTGCTGCAAAAAGGTGTGCGGGAAACCCACACTTATGCCGTCATGGAAGAGGTCAAAAACACCACCAAATTGCCAATTAAGTGACCTTGGTGCAGCGGCCCCACTTTTCTGATTGAGCTATCGGAACAAATGTTGTAGGGTAGAACCACACACTGCTATCCAGTAGTCGCCTGAAACGCCGCGCAGACGGTAACTTCAGGGTGCAAGGTGGGCAATCGTGCCCACCTGCATACGGTTACAGCACGTCCCCTCAATGGGACGTGACGGGTTCGCGCAGCGGGGGACAAATGAAGCAGTTGCAGCATCAGCTGGTGCGTTTCTTTGTATTCACGATCCTGGCCATGGCCGTCGCCTGTTGCCTGGCCTATCTGTTGCTGCTGTCGGGCGGCGAGCATCCCTATCTGATCGCTTGCGTGGCCGCCGCCATCGGCGCCGCGCTGCTGGCGTTTGCCGGCCGTCCGCGCGGCGAACCGGGTTTGCACCAGTTCGCCTATACGGTGGGCAACGCCATCGACGCCATCATGATCGGTGCGGCGGAAACTTCGTATTTTGTCGATTCCGTCAAACAGAAGGTGGAACTCGATGTGCGCACGGCCAGCGACATTGCCGACAGCTCCGTACAAAATGCCGCGATGACGGAAAAGATCGCCGCCAATGCGGAACGGGCCGCCAAGGTGGCCGCCGGGGTGCGTGTGGAAAGCGTGGCAGCGCGCGCCGAAGTGGACCAGGGCTTGCGCCGCATCAACAACGCACGCGAGGAAGCGCAAGGCGCTTCCAGCTCCATGCTGAGCTTGCAGGAAAAATCCAAGCGCATCACGGGCTTTACGGAAGCCATTTCCGATATTTCCGCACGCACCAACTTGCTGGCGCTGAACGCCGCCATCGAGGCGGCGCGCGCCGGCGAACATGGGCGCGGTTTTGCCGTGGTGGCGGGCGAAGTGCGGCAATTGGCGCAGCGCACCAAAGAAGCCTCCGATGAAATCAGCGTGATGGTGCGAGAAATCAATGAACAGTCGGAAAAGGCCGCACGCGGCATGAGTTCGCTCGCGGCCGGCGTCACGGAAGCGGCACGCAATGTGGAAAGCGTGCACGCCTCGCTCAGTCATATCGAGGAATCGTCGGGCGAGTCGGAAGATGAGATCGGGCAAATCGCCCGGGCCTCGCGCGAACACGTCGACACGACGCAGCTGATCGCCGACGCCATCCTGCAAATCCGCGACAGCATGCTGTCGACGAATGCGGAACTGCCGCGCGCCACGCAGTCGGCCATGGCCCTGGCCGAGCGGGCCGAGGTGATCGCCGGCGCGCTGGGCGAATCGAGCGTGGCCACGCCGCACGACGAGATCCGCGAGGCGGCCCAGCGCGCCGCGCGCGAGGTGGGCAAACTGTTCGAGCAGGCGATCGCCTCGGGGCGCATCACGCGCGAAGCCCTGTTCGACCGCCACTACCGCCCCATCCCGAACACGAATCCGCCCAAGCACAATACCAAGTTCGACGCGTTTACCGACAAGGTGCTGCCGGACCTGCAGGAAGGCGTGCTGGCCGCATTACCCCATCTGGCCTATGCGGGCGCCGTCGACAACAATGGATATTTTCCAACGCACAACAAGAAATTTTCCCAGCCGCTGACGGGCGACTACGCCACCGATATGGTAAACAACCGCACCAAGCGCATCTTCAGCGACCGCACGGGCAAGCGCTGCGGCAGCAACACCAAGCCCTTCCTGTTGCAGACGTATAAACGTGACACGGGCGAGGTCATGCACGATTTATCCGTGCCCATCCACGTCGAGGGCAAGCACTGGGGCGGTTTTAGAATTGGTTATCGCTCCAGCAGCCATGCATGAAAAAAAACGCCTGATGATTCATCAGGCGTTTTTTTTCTGGTGCTGGCAGATCATTTATTCGATATGCGGCTTGGGTGCCACGCCGCCGCCGGCCGCCGTGGCCGTGCGCAAGGTGGGCGTATTCATGCTTTCCAGGTGGTTGCGCAGCCATTTGTGGGCGGGGCTGCGGGCGTCGCGTTCGTGCCACAGCATGTCCAGGTGGACGGCCGGCAGGGTCAATGGCAAATCTTTGTACAGCAAGGATTCCGTCATGCCCGTCGAGGCGATCAAATGGCGCGGCAAGACCGTGATCAGGTCGGAATTGGCGACGACTCTGCCTGCGGTGAAGAACTGGTTGACCGTCAACAGGATGCGCCGTTCGCGGTGGATCTGCGACAGCGCTTCGTCGATCAAGCCATGTGCGCGGCCGGAAAAACTCACCAATAAATGGTTGGCCGCACAATAGTTATCCAGGGTCAATTCCTTGTCGGCCAGCGGATGGCCGCGCCGCATCACGCATACATATTTGCCGGAATACAGGCGCTCGTGGCGGATGGGCGAACCCGTTTCGCTCGACAGTTGCGCCGCCACGCCGGGAAAGAAGCCCACGGCCAGGTCGATGTCGCCGCGCAGCAGCATGGGACGCGGTTCGCGCGTGGTCAGCGGCATCATGCGCACGTTGACGCCTGGCGCTTCCCGTTCGATCGAGCGCATCAGGGAAGGCAGCCAGAAGGCGGCCGTCGCATCGGCCATGGCCATGCGGAAGGTGGCGTGCGTTTTTGACACGTCGAAGGTTTCCGGCGTGACGGCCGCTTCCAGGCTGGCCAGGGCCGAGCGTACGGACGGCCACAGCGCTTCGGCGCGTGGCGTGGGTTTCACGCCATACGCCGTGCGGATCAGCAATTCGTCACCGAGGCTCTCGCGCAGGCGTTTGATGGCGTTCGATACCGCCGGCTGCGTCATCGCCAGGTGGCCCGCTGCGCGCGTCAGGTTTTGTTCCGTCATGACGGCGTCGAAAACACGCAGCAAGTTCAGATCCAGCGTCAGAAAACTCATGGAAAGCCCAAGATAAAAGTTGAATTGATTACTTAAGAGTGTAAACCGCGCCGGGCACGAATATTTTCACTCGTAAAAAAATATTACAGTTTTCCATTCACGATTCATATAATTGGTATCAAGAAATGGAATTAGATTTATATGTTGCACTGCACTATAGTACTGGCAAATTCTATAATGCACTGGAACAGTATGTCTACCTTCGCCTCCGCCCTGTACGCAGTATCCGCACCCGTGCTGGAGATTTCCCTGCTCAACGCCCTGCAACTCGTGCTGGTGATCGTCGCCGTCGGCGCTTTCGCCCTGCTGTTCAAGCCTTTGCTGGTGGGCATCGCCCGCGCCATGGTGCTGGTGGTGCGCCCCAAGCTGAGCCGCGAAGAGCGCCTGGCGCGCCAGCAGATGCGCGAAGCGCAAGCCTTGAAACGCACGCTCGGCAAGATGGATGGCGTGTCGCCAAGCAACGCCGCCGAATTGCGCGCCCTGTCGACGCGCGCCTGAGATCGCCTGTTGCACATGACAAGCCGGCCTGCGCCGGCTTTTTTTACGCCCGCCGCCCGTCGATTACGCCACGTCGCCCAGCAAATGCGCGCGTAACACCGTGTCGGCCGGATGGGCGCCGATCCAGATTTTCAGCAGCGCATTGTAAAAGGCCAGGTCCGGCACCGTGTCGCCCACCTGTTTTCCGTTCAGCTTGCACAACGTCCCCGCTTCCGGCAGCCAGTCCACGGTGAGGATGTCGCCCTTTTTCAGCCCGGGCACCGTTTCGAACATGGCGCCGAACTGCATCGTCTGGCTCAGTAGGCGCGTACGGTCGGCCTGGTCGGAACTGCGCTTCAAGCCCTGCATGAAGGCTTGCCCCAGCTCATCGGAAGTGATGTCGCGCAGCATGACGATTTCCAGGCGGCGTGGCCCGGGCAGCGCGAGGATGTCGGCCAGCTGGGTTTTCTTTTCCGGCAGGTACAGCGCAATCGTGTAGACCTTGAAGATGACCTTGTAGCGTACGCCGGCGCCGTTGAGTTTCAATTCGCGGCTGGCCAGCTGCACCGTGTCGTCCAGCCTGACGCCGCCCACCTCGACTGCCAGCGCTGCTTGTGCCAGGGCGGCGCACAGGCAGGCGGCAGCCAGGGAGCGGCCCAAACGCGATGTGCGTATTTGCATCTTCTGCCTCCGTGGAGAAACATGTGCTGTGGATAAGTCCGCACAAGCACACAGTGTAGAACAGTTGGCAGAAGCTGGCGCCACGCAGAAGTGGCGAGGAAGAAATGCTTAGGGTTTGGCGGCAGGCAGCTCCGCCTGCAGGCGTTCGTACTTGGCCATCAATTGCTCCGGGCTTTCGCGCCAAGCGGGATTGAAGGGGATGCAGCTGACGGGGCACACTTGCTGGCATTGCGGCTCGTCAAAGTGCCCCACGCATTCGGTGCACTTGTTGGGATCGATTTCGTAGATTTCCGCGCCCATGTAGATCGCGTCATTCGGGCACTCGGGCTCGCAAATGTCGCAATTGATGCATTCGTCGGTGATCAGTAATGCCATGATTTCACTCTTACTTATTGCGATGAGGCAGCGTTGGCGGCAATCTTGTTTTGCAGCCAGCGGTTCACCGAGGGGAAGACAAACTTGGAGACATCGCCGCCCAGCGCCGCGATTTCGCGCACGATGGTGCCGGAAATAAACTGGTACTGGTCGGATGGCGTCAGGAACATGGTTTCGACATCGGGCAGCAGGTAGCGGTTCATGCCCGCCATCTGGAATTCGTATTCGAAGTCGGAGACGGCGCGCAAGCCGCGCACGATGACCCGCGCTTCATGCTTGCGCACGAAATCCTTGAGCAGGCCGGAAAAGCTTTCCACTTGCACATTCGGGTAGTGGCCAAGCACTTCGTTGGCGATTTCCAGGCGTTCGTCGAGCGAGAAAAACGGTTGCTTGTTCTTGCTGTCGGCCACACCGACGATCAGCTTGTCAAACAGACCCGATGCGCGGCGCACCAAATCTTCATGACCGCGCGTGAGCGGATCGAATGTTCCTGGATAAACGGCTACAACCATTGCGGCTCCCTGATGATGCACCAATATAGACGCGCATTATGCCTGAAATTGGTGACCACCTTGATGTTGCGCCTTGGGCCAGGGAGCTTTTTTGCCTCATTTATAGGCAGATTCAGGCAGTTGCCGGCACTTTGTTGTAAGTTAGCAAATGATAATAAACGGTGCCCGCCTTGTCGGCACGGATGACTTCCCACGGCGCCATCCATTCGGGTTTTTCCAGTGCGCTGGTGTCATCGAAGACCAGCGGCAAGCCCGATTCCGCGTACACGATGCCGCCTTCCTTGAGCAGGTTGGCGCACAGCGGCAACACTTTCGCCAGGAAATCCTGCTGGTAAGGCGGATCGAGGAAGATCAGGTCGTAACGCTGGCCGCGCGATGCCAGGCCTTGCGCCGTCAGCAAGGCGTCGCCGCGCAGCAGTTGCACGTTGTCGGCGCGTAATTTCGTCTTGTTTTCTTCCAGCTGGCGGATCACGGGCGTATGCGTATCGACCATGGTGACGGCGGCGGCGCCGCGGCTGGCCGCTTCAAAACCCAGCGCGCCGCTGCCGGCGAACAGGTCCAGCACCTGGGCATTGGACCAGTCGCCTTCGCGCAAGTGGTTGATCCAGTTGAACACGGTTTCGCGCACGCGGTCCGGCGTCGGGCGCAAGCCCAGTGCCTGCAAAACAGGCAGCACAGAACGCTTCCACTGGCCGCCGATGATGCGTACCTGGTTCGGTGGCGGCGCGTGGTGGACGGGGACTTTGGCGGGTTTTTTTATTTTCTTTTGCATGGGGATTTCTTCAATTCGGTGGCGGCCACTATAGCATATGGCCCCCTCCCCCCCTGCTGGCGCTGCCGCTCTATTTGGGTTGCGTGGCCAGGGAATTGAAATCGTCGATCCAGCCCTGCATGCGCTTGACGGCATGCGCCTTTTGCGCCGGCGTGGCGATCTTGATCACCGTCAAAACCATCTGCGCCGTGCTGCTTTCGTAGGCATCGAAGAAGGCCTTGCGTTCCGAATGCTCGAGGCGCTCGAAACTGTCCTTGATCAGGGTCGTGATCAAGCCTGCGGTGGCTTCCTTGCCGAGTTTTTCCTGGTGGACTTTCTTGACCAGGTTCAACACATTCTGCTGGCGCCGCATGCGTTCGTCGAGCCAGATCTCGTTGTTCAGCGGACGCGCGTCGGACGCCTTGCGGATGATGGCTTCCTGCTCGCTGCTGAAGCCGCCGAACCACAGTTCGAATTGCTCCATGGCTTTCTTGTAGCGCAGCTTCTGGCGCTTCTCTTGGTCTCCGCTCAGGTATTTCTTGCGGTAATCCTCATTGTTCGACTTGAACTTCTTTTCCATCTGCGCGATCTGCTCGGGCTTGAGCGAGCGCGCCAGGTCGGCCAGCTCGGGCGCTGCTTTCAGCAGCAGCGCCTGGGTGCGCTGCTTGATCTCGCTGTAATCCATCATCAGATCCGCTTGCGTGATATTGCCTTGCAGCTGCTTCTGGCCCGTGCGCAGGATTTCCACGTAATCCTTCAATTGCGTCTTGCGGTGCCAGTCGAACAGCTTGTCGATATCGTCACGCACCCAGCCCTTCTGGTCGCGGTCGAGGTCGACATACGCGTTTAGCCACCAGTACAGCACGGTATCGCCATTGTTGTAGGCCAGGCGCAAGCCGCTGCAGCCGGCCATGACGACGAGCATGATGGCCAGCACGGCATAAGTAAACCGCTGGAAGGGCGTGGACGACGGGGCCTGCGTGTTAAACTTTTTCATATTCTTAACTTATAAAAGACGGTCTATGAACGTTGTCATTCTCGCTGCCGGTATGGGCAAACGCATGCAGTCGGCACTGCCCAAGGTATTGCACCCGTTGGCGGGCAAGCCGCTGTTGTCGCACGTCATCGACACGGCGCGCAGTCTGGCGCCGTCCCGATTATGCGTGATTTACGGGCATGGGGGCGCAGCGGTGCTGAAGTTGCTCGACGGCTACAAGACCAAGCAGGATCTGGCGATCGACGCGGCGGAACAAACGCAGCAGCTGGGCACCGGTCATGCCGTGCAGCAAGCCGTGGCTTTGTTGGACGACAGTGTGCCCACCCTGATCCTGTACGGTGACGTGCCGCTGACGAGCGCCGCTTCCCTGCAGCAACTGGTGCAGGCGGCGGGCAAGGATAAGCTGGCCATCCTGACCGTGGAACAGGACGATCCCTTCGGCCTGGGCCGCATCGTGCGCGAGCACGGCGCCATCGTGCGCATCGTCGAGGAAAAGGATGCCACGCCTGAAGAGCGCGCCATCCGCGAGATCAACAGCGGCATCATGGTCGCGCCTACCGTGCAGCTGAAGCAATGGCTGTCGGCCTTGTCGAATGACAATGCCCAAGGGGAATACTATCTGACCGATATCGTCGCCCAGGCCGTCGCCGACGGCGTGGCCGTCACTTCGGCCCACCCGACCGCCGTGTGGGAAGTGGCGGGCGTCAACAGCAAGGTGCAGCTGGCCCAGCTGGAACGCATCCACCAGAACAATATCGCGCAAGCCTTGCTCGAGCGCGGCGTGACCCTGCTCGACCCGGCCCGCATCGACGTGCGCGGCGAACTCATTTGCGGCCGCGATGTCACCATCGACGTCGGCTGCGTGTTCGAAGGCCGCGTGGAACTGGGCGACGGCGTGCGCGTGGGCGCCAACAACGTCCTCATCAATGCCACCGTGGCCGCTGGCGCGCACATCAAGCCCTTCTGCCATCTCGAGGACGCCATCGTCGGCGCCGCTTCCATCATCGGCCCTTACGCGCGCCTGCGCCCGGGCACGGTCCTGGCGGAAGACGTGCACATCGGTAACTTTGTCGAAGTGAAAAACAGCCAGATCGCCGCGCACAGCAAAGCCAACCATCTGGCCTACATCGGCGACGCCACCATCGGTTCGAAGGTCAACATCGGCGCCGGCACGATCACCTGCAACTATGATGGCGTGAACAAGTTCCGCACGGTGATTGAAGACGACGCCTTCATAGGCAGCGACAGCCAGCTGATCGCCCCCGTTACCGTCGGCAAGGGCGCCACCCTGGGCGCCGGCACGACCTTGTCGAAAGATGCGCCGGCCGGCAAGCTGACGGTGTCGCGCGCGCGCCAGGTGACCATCGACGGCTGGACGCGTCCCGTGAAAATTCCCAAGTAAGCCGTACCGTTTTCAGCACGCATGACGCCGCCAGCCTGTCCGGGCTGGCGGCGTTTTTTTATGCCTGTGGATAATCCTGTGGAAAGTTGGCTGGCAACCCGGGATAAGTCCTGCCATTTTTCGCATCCAGCATATTGTCTGCATTATCGAGTGTGGATAAACATGTGCACAAGCATGCGGACAAGGGATGGATAAGCCCGGTATAAGCTGCGTATAAATGGTGAAAAACCTGTGGAAAAGGCGGGATAAGTTATCTGGCCCGGTTCGGCGGGTGAGACGGTAAGCTAGTCTCGCAAGCGACGAAAGTATCGTCATATTTTTGCTTTTCTGGATTGTGGATAAACTTGTGCGTAATTGGATGATAAGCCATGAATAACTTATAAGTCATTGTATTGCAAGGATATTTAAGGCGAATTTATAAAGCCTGGCTGTGGGTAAAGCTGTGCAAAAGCCTGTGATTAATCGGTGGGCAAGCGATGGATAAGGCCGGATAAGTTTTATCCGGGAGTTGAGGTATCTTTATGGAGAGGTCTCCTGCGAGGCGCGATGGTGGCGGCCGTGGAAATCCGTGATTTTCTTGCTGTGGATAAGCTTGTGCATAAGTGGGCAAAAAAGCGGGGATAAGCGGGGATAACTTCTCTGCCAGCCGGATTTACACGGCGATGCGCGTCTCGAATTTGCTGCGAAACGTGGAAAAATAGCTTTTCACGTTGCGCACATTCGCGTGCGCGGCAAACAGGCGGTGCGCCAGCGCGTGATAGGCGGGCATGTCGGCCACCTGCACCATCAGCACGAAGTCGGGCCCGGGCGAGACGCGATAGCACTGCAGCACGGCGGGCTCGTCCGCCACCAGCTGCTCGAATTCGGCCATGCGCTCAAACGCCTGCACGTCGAGCGTGATTTCCACGATGGCCGTCAGGCGCGCGCCCACCAGCTGAGGCGCGACGATGGCCACTTGCCGCTCGATGACGCCGCTTTCCCGTAACTGCTTGACCCTGCGCAAACAGGTGGGCGCTGAAACGTGCACGGCTTGCGCCAGTTCGCTGTTGGTTTGCGATGCATCAATTTGCAAGGCATTCAGGATGCGACGATCGATGTCATCGAGGGTAATGTTGTGCTCGCTCATGATTTTGACTAATTAGAAAATATATCGAGTATAAATGAAATAATATTTCATCGTAAAATAGTCGTGAAATATTCAGTCAAAAATACATTGATTTAGAAAGCATATTTCATTCACTCTGCATTAGCATGCGTGCATTGATTAAATTTTAGACAGAGGTTTCCATGTGCGGCATCGTCGGCGCGGTAGCGCAACGTAATATCACTCCCATCCTGCTGGAAGGCTTGAAGCGCCTGGAATACCGCGGCTACGATTCCTGCGGCATCGCCCTGCACGCGGATGGCCGTTTGCAGCGTTCGCGCTCCACCGCGCGCGTGGCCGAGCTGGAAAAGCAGATCGGCGAAGAAGGCTTGAGCGGTTTTACGGGCATCGCCCATACGCGCTGGGCCACGCATGGCGCCCCGGTCTCCTTCAATGCCCATCCGCACTTTTCCCCGACGGAAGAGAACGCGCGCGTGGCGCTGGTGCATAACGGCATCATCGAAAACCACGACGAACTGCGCGCCGAACTGACGGCCCTCGGTTACGTCTTCCAGAGCCAGACGGACACGGAAGTGATCGCGCACCTGGTCGAGCACATGTACAACGGCGACCTGTTCGAGACCGTGCAGCAGGCCGTCAAACGCCTCGACGGCGCGTATGCGATCGCCGTCTTCTGCCGCGACGAGCCGCACCGCGTGGTGGCCGCGCGCCAGGGCTCGCCCCTGATCGTCGGCCTGGGCAATGGTGAAAACTTCGTCGCCTCCGACGCCATGGCGCTGGCCGGCACGACAGACCAGATCATCTACCTGGAAGAAGGCGACGTGGTCGACCTGCAACTGTCGCGCTGCTGGATCGTCGACGTCGACGGCAAGCCTGTCGAGCGCGAAGTGAAGACCGTGCACGCCCATACGGGCGCGGCCGAGCTGGGCCCGTACCGCCACTACATGCAGAAGGAAATCTTCGAGCAGCCGCGCGCCATCGGCGACACGCTCGAAGGCGTGACGGGCATCATGCCGGAACTGTTCGGCGACGACGCGTATAAAATCTTCAAGCAGATCGACCGCGTGCTGATCCTCGCCTGCGGCACCAGCTCGTACGCGGGCATGACGGCCAAATACTGGATCGAGGCGATCGCCAAGGTGCCCGTCAGCGTGGAAGTGGCCAGCGAATACCGCTACCGCGACAGCGTGCCGCACCCGAACACCCTGGTCGTCACCATCTCCCAGAGCGGCGAGACAGCCGACACCCTGGCCGCCCTGAAACATGCACGCAGCCTGGGCATGCACCACACCTTGACCATCTGCAACGTGGCTACCAGCGCCATGGTGCGCGAATGCGCGCTGGCCTACATCACGCGCGCCGGCGTGGAAGTGGGCGTGGCGTCGACCAAGGCGTTTACGACGCAGCTGGCCGGCCTGTTCCTGCTGACCCTGTGCCTGGCGCAAGTCAATGGCCACCTGTCCGAAGAACAGGAAGCGGCGCACCTGAAAGCCATGCGCCACCTGCCCGTCGCCATCGCTTCCGTGCTGGCGCTGGAACCGCAGATCATCGCCTGGTCCGAGGAATTCGCGCGCAAGGAAAACGCCCTCTTCCTGGGCCGCGGCATGCACTACCCGATCGCCCTGGAAGGCGCCTTGAAACTGAAGGAAATCTCGTACATCCACGCCGAAGCGTATCCGGCCGGTGAACTGAAGCACGGCCCGCTGGCCCTGGTGACGAATGAAATGCCGGTCGTCACCATCGCGCCGAACGACGCGCTGATCGAAAAGCTCAAATCGAACATGCAGGAAGTGCGCGCGCGCGGCGGCCAGCTGTACGTCTTCGCCGACGTCGATTCCCGCATCAGCTCCGGCGAAGGCTTGCACGTGATCCGCCTGCCCGAGCACTACGGCGACCTGTCGCCGATCCTGCACGTGGTGGCGCTGCAATTGCTGGCTTACCACACGGCATTGGCGCGCGGCACGGATGTGGACAAGCCAAGGAATCTGGCCAAATCGGTGACGGTGGAGTAAGCAGGCCGGGTGCTGTCCCGGGCCAGCAAGAATAAAAACGCCACCTCCGGGTGGCGTTTTCTTTTATCCGGCAAACCATGCGCGTGACTTTTTTCTGTCACCGCTGAATCCATTGTGCGAGAATGCCCCTCCCCCTTCGATGGTGCGCATGATGACCAAACTCGCCGCAATCATGACTGGAATGACACTCGTGCTGGCAGCTTGCAAGCCTGCAGCCACGGCACCTGCGCATGACATTCCTGCGGCAATGAGGCAGACCGCGACCACCCTGCTGCAGTCGACATTGCTGCACGCGACCTCGATCGCGGTCGTTTATCGGGGCAAGGAATTCATCCTGCATCAAGGTGAGCTGGAGACCGGCAAAGCCAATCCGCCGAACGACACCACGCTGTATGAAATCGGCTCGGTCAGCAAAACTTTTGCTGGCCTGCTGCTGGCGAACGCCGTGCTGGATGGCAAGGCGGCGCTCGATGATCCCATACAACAGTACCTGCCGGCCGCCTACCCGAACCTGCAGTCGCAGGGGGAGCCCATTCGCTTGCGCCACTTGATCACGCATACCAGCAATATGCCGGGCATGCTGCCATTGCAGGTAAACACCGTCTTGCAGGATTTCACCGCACACGCCACGCCGGCAAAGCTCAATGCCGCCTACGCCAACTACGGACAACCGCAATTCTGGCAGGACTTGCACGCAGTCCGCATCAAGGGGCCGCTCGGCAAGGACTACGCCTATTCCAGCGCCGGTACCGAACTCATTGCGCACGCGCTCGAAACAATCTATGGCATGCCCTATGCTGTGCTGCTGACGCAATTTCTCGCGCGCGAAGCCGGCATGCACGATACCAGGCTGAGAATCACCGCCCAGGATGCCGGCCGGCTGGCGCCCGGCTACCACAGCGACAATCCCGCCGTCACCACGCCGATGCCGCAACTGCCCTGGGGGGCGGCCGGCAACCTGAAGTCGACCATGCCGGACATGGCGAAGTACCTGCGCCTGCAATTGGGCGCCCATCCCGCGGTCGCCGAATCGCACAAGCCTTTGGCGCGCTTTCAGGACGACTTCAGCATCGGCTATTTCTGGAACATCGGCAGCAATCGCCAGTTGGGCACGCATTATGTCCACCATGGCGGCGTGCCCCGTGCGCAAAGCTATGCCTACGTCGTGCCTCAATATCAGCTTGGCGTCTTCATCATCACCAACCAGAGCGGCGACGCGACTGCCGGCGCCATGGAAAGCGCGCTGGCGCATATCTTCGACACCGTGGCATCCATGGAAGGCGCGCAGTAGCCGGCTCCAGCGAACAGGCGTGCGTGCTTAGCTTCCCTGCGCAAGGACAGGCTGGCGCGCCAGCGCGATGAAGGCGCGCACGTAGTCGATGGCGGTGTCCGTCTCGCGTGCGCCCAGGAAGATCTGCTTGGCGATGCCGCGCGCGCCCAGCCGCACGGGCACCACCTCCATCTTGAGCGCGTATTCCTCGACCAGCCAGCGCGGCAGGGCGGCCACGCCGCGGCCGCTGGCCACCATCTGCAGCATGATGTCGGTCGTTTCGATGGCTTTGTGGCGCTTGGGCGTGACGCCGGCCGGCAGCAGGAACTGGTTGTAGATGTCCAGGCGCTCGATGTCCACGGGGTAGCTGATGAGCACTTCCTGCGTCAGTTGCTGCGGCTGCACATACGCCGCCGATGCGAGGGCATGGCCCTTGGCCACGACGAGCACCTGCTCGTAGTCAAACACGGGTTCGAAGGTCAGCCCCGGCTTGTACAGCGGGTCGGGCGTGACCAGCAGGTCGATCTCGTAGCCGAAGAGCGCGCCAATCCCGCCGAACTGGAACTTTTGCTTGACGTCCACATCCACGTCGGGCCATGCGGCCAGATACGGTGACACCACCTTGAGCAGCCACTGGTAGCAAGGGTGGCATTCCATGCCGATGCGCAGCGCACCGCGCTCGCCCTGCGCGAACTGGCCCAGGCGCTCCTCGGCCAGGTCCAGTTGCGGCAGCACCCGGTTCGCCACCGCCAGCAGGTATTGGCCGGCTTGCGTCAGGCGCAGGTTGCGCCCTTCGCGCAGCCAGACGTCGGTGCCCAGTTGCTGTTCCAGCTTTTTCATGCTGTGGCTCAAGGCCGACTGGGTCAGGTGCAGCACGCCTGCGGCGGCCGTCAACGAGCCCTGTTTTTCGACCTGCTGGACGATGCTGAGGTGGATGCGTTCAAGCATTGAAATGAGCCATATTCATGGATGTATGAAATATGACCATTATACTTCATCGATTCCCGCCGCTATCATCGATCCCCTTGCTGCCGGCATTTGTCGGCCCTCGCGCATCATCCCTATGAAAGCACACATGACACGTCCCCTGCGCATAGTCGCGGTTTCCGGCGGGCTGCAACGCCCTTCCAAGGCGGCAGCCCTGGCCGAGCACCTGATGGATCTGATCGCCGACGAAGTGTTGTGCGAACAACACCTGGTCGAGCTGGGCCAGCTCGCGCCGCAGCTGGCCGGCGCCGTCTGGCGCTCGCACCTGTCCGAGACGGTGGAGCGGGAACTTGCGGCGGTCGAGCAAGCCGACATTTTGGTGGTGGCCACACCGGTGTATCGCGGCGCGTACACGGGCCTGTTCAAGCACTTCTTCGACTTCATTCATCAGGACGCCTTGATCGACAAGCCCGTCTTGCTGGCGGCCACCGGCGGCAGCGAGCGTCATGCCTTGATGATCGACCACCAGTTGCGGCCGCTGTTCAGCTTTTTTCAGGCACGCACCTTGCCGCTGGGCGTCTACGCGACCGACAAGGATTTCCTCGACTACCGTCTGCAGGATGAGGCGCTGATCCAGCGGGCCGCACTGGCGGTCCAGCGGGCATTGCCCTTGATCGCATTGACGCGCCATGCGAGGTTGGCCACGGCTGCAGAGCTGGCCGCAGCCTGATATGGATGGCCACAGTCACCAAGCACTCAACACATTCATCTTTTCGCAGAATTCAGGACAGCAGAACACCATGAGCAACGATTTTGTATTCAGCATCAAGAGCATTGTTTTCGATGAAAACTATCACCCATCGGACAATACGCGCCTGACGACCAACTTTGCCAATCTGGCCAGGGGAACGAGCCGCCAGGAGAACTTGCGCAACACCCTGAAAATGATCGACAGCCGCTTCAACAGCCTGGCGCATTGGGATAACCCGAAGGCAGACCGCTATTCTGTCGAGCTCGAAATCATTTCCGTCGAGTTAAATATTGATGTCAAAGGCGGCAATATCCCGTTGATCGAGATACTGAAGCCGAATATTGTTGATGAAAAAACCGGACTACGCATCGATGGCATTGCGGGCAATAACTTCTCCTCTTACGTGCGCGATTACGACTTCAGCGTGTTGCTGCCAGAGCACAACAATAATAAATCCGCATTCAGCACGCCAGAGAACTTCGGCGATTTTCATGGCAAGCTGTTCAAGCACTTTGTCAGATCAGATACTTACAAGCGGCATTTCAAGAAGCTGCCGGTGATCTGCCTCAGCGCATCGAGCAGCAAAACCTATCAGCGGACGGAAAACCAGCACCCCATTCTGGGCGTCGAGTATCAACAAAATGAGTTCTCCTCGACGGATGAATATTTCGAGAAAATGGGGATGCAGGTGCGCTATTTCATGCCGCCAAACAGTGCCGCGCCGCTGGCTTTTTATTTTATCGGCGACCTGCTGGCCGACTACAGCAATCTTGAACTGATCGCCACCATCAGCACGATGGAGACATTTCAAAAGATTTACCGGCCCGAAATCTACAACGCCAATTCCGCGGCGGGGAAATGCTATCAGCCCAGCCTGAAGAATCAGGATTATTCGTTGACGCAAATTGTCTATGACCGGGAAGAGCGCAGCCAGCTGGCTGTCAAGCAGGGCAAATATACGGAAGAGCACTTCATCAAGCCCTACAAGCATATTCTTGAACAATGGGCTGCCACCGCGCTCGCTGATTAATCCAAATACACGAAATCGCAGATCATGAAAAAATTATTGCCTACTTCAACCGCCGGCAGCCTGCCGAAACCTTCCTGGCTGGCGCAGCCTGAAAAACTGTGGTCGCCCTGGAAATTGCAGGACGAGGAATTAATCGAAGGCAAACAGGATGCCTTGCGTTTGTCCTTGCAGGAACAGCAGCAGGCGGGCATCGATATCGTCAGCGATGGCGAGCAGACCCGCCAGCATTTTGTCACCACGTTCATCGAGCATCTGAGCGGCGTCGATTTTGACAAGCGCGAGACCGTTCGAATCCGTGACCGCTACGATGCGAGCGTGCCGACCGTCGTGGGCGCCGTGAGCCGCACCAAGCCGGTGTTTGTCGACGACGCCAAATTTTTACGCCAGCAAACCACGCAGCCGATCAAATGGGCCCTGCCAGGTCCGATGACGATGATCGATACGCTGTATGACAGCCACTATAAAAGCCGCGAAAAACTGGCCTGGGAATTCGCCAAGATCCTCAATCAGGAAGCGCGGGAACTGGAGGCGGCCGGCGTCGACATCATCCAGTTTGACGAACCCGCCTTCAATGTCTTCTTTGATGAGGTCAATGACTGGGGCATTGCCACCCTGGAGCGGGCGATCGAAGGGCTCAAATGCGAAACGGCCGTGCATATTTGCTATGGCTACGGCATCAAGGCCAATACGGACTGGAAAAATACGCTGGGGTCCGAGTGGCGTCAATACGAGGAATCGTTTCCCAAGCTGCAGCAATCGAATATCGACATCATCTCGCTGGAATGCCACAACTCGCGCGTGCCCATCGACCTGATTGAACTCATACGCGGCAAGAAAGTGATGGTCGGCGCCATCGACGTGGCAAGCAACACCATTGAAACGCCGGCGGAAGTGGCCAACACCCTGCGCAAGGCGCTGCAGTTTGTCGATGCCGACAAGCTCTACCCGAGCACCAACTGCGGCATGGCGCCCTTGTCTCGCCGCGTCGCCCGAGGCAAACTGCATGCGCTCAGTGCGGGCGCGGACATCATCCGCAGGGAAATTTCCTAGCAGGAGGGGACATACCGAGTAGGTGAGTTTTGCCTTGCTGTAACAGGAAGCAGACTATGCTGCATGACGCCACAGGCACCGGCAGGTGTCCGTGGCGTTGTTATTGCGGCCTTAGAATTCTTCCCAGCCGGATGACGCCGTTGCTGCCGGCGCAGCTTTCCTGGCAGCGGGCACGCGCACGGCGATGGCTTGCTGGCGCGGTGCCTTGCTCGTGGCGATTGCTGCCTTGGTCTGTGGCTTGCCGGCGTCAAGGTTAAATGCGCTCACCACCTGCGCCAGGGTCGCCGCCTGTTCCTGCATGGCGGCGGCGGCCGCCGCCGATTCTTCCACCAGGGCCGCGTTTTGCTGGGTGACGTTGTCCATCTCGCTGATGGCCTGGTTGATTTGCTCGATGCCGGCCGTCTGTTCCGCGCTGGCGGACGTGATCTCTTCCATGATGTCGGTGACGCGGCGCACGCTGTCGACCAGGTCGCTCATGGTGTTGCCGGCCTGGTGCACGAGCTCGCTGCCGGCCGCCACGGTCTGGGTCGAGTCGTCGATCAGGGTCTTGATTTCTTTGGCCGCCGCGGCCGAGCGGTGCGCCAGGCTGCGCACTTCCGTGGCCACGACGGCAAAGCCACGGCCCTGCTCGCCCGCGCGCGCCGCTTCCACGGCCGCGTTCAAGGCAAGGATGTTGGTCTGGAAGGCGATGCCATCGATGACGCCGATGATGTCGGCGATCTTGTTCGAGGAGGCGTCGATTTGCCGCATGGTCGCCACCACTTGCGCGATGACGGCGCCGCCGCGCTGCGCCACGCCGGAAGCCGTGTCGGCCAGCACATGCGCCTGGCGCGCATTGTCGGCATTCTGCTTGACGGTCGAGGTCAGCTCTTCCATGGAAGACGCTGTCTCTTCCAGCGAACTGGCTTGCTGTTCCGTGCGCGCAGACAGGTCCAGGCTGCCCGCCGCCACTTCGCACGAGGCCGAGGCGATCGTTTCCGTGCCGGCGCGCACCGTGCCCACCGTGTGCGCCAGGTTGTCATTCATGCGCTTGAGCGCCTGCAGCAGTTGCCCCATTTCATCGCGCGACTGCACGGTGATCTGGCTGCGCAAATCGCCGGCGGCCACCGTGTTGGCCACCTGCAGCGCCGTGGCGACGGGACCGGTGATCGAGCGCGTGATGCCATATGCCAACGCCGCCGCGATGGCCAGCGCCGCCAGCGACATGCCGATCAGCAAGGTACGCGTGTTGGCATAGGTGGCATTGGCCTTGTCGCCCGCCGTAGTGGCCAGGGTATTTTGCAAGCTGATCTGTTCAGCGATCAATTGCTTGTAGACGAGTAAGACGGGGCGCAGCTGGCCGTACAGGTAGGCGCTGCTGTCGTCCGGCGTGCCGCTCCTGATCCGTTCCAGCAGCACTTCCTGCCCCTGCGCGTAGCGCGTGTTGGCGTCGTTCATCCTGGCCAGCAAGGCGCGCTCGCGGTCGGAGTCGAGCATGCGCGCGAGCTTGCCGAGGTTGCCGGCCGCCGCCTGGCGCGCGGCCAGGATGGCGTCGGTCTGCTTGCGCTGGTCGGCCGGATCGGCGCTGAGCATCATGTTGCGCAGAGCAATGGCGATGTCGTTGATGTTGGCCGACACGCTGTTGGCGAGCTCGATCTTGGGCATGCTGTCACGCACGATATGGCCGGTGCCCTGGTTGATCTTGCCCAGCATGGCAATGCCGAGGCAGGAGATGATGATCAGCATGGCGCCGATGGCGCCAAAGCCTGCGGCAAGGCGTGTGCCGATGGTCAGATTGGATAAAAACTTCATGGCTGTCTCAATACGGAGGGAATGGTGAAAAGGTCGGCGGCGTGCAGATGGGTGCCGCGCCGCCAAGCGGACAACGATCCTAGACCTTTTCGAAGGACATTTCCATAGGGCAATATGCCTAGTTGCTCCCCGGAGCGCACGCCAGTTCCGCCTATCCTGCGGCTTGCGCGTGTTTTCAGCTATATTGACAGGCACCCGCCGGGCGGCGCGCCATGACCGGCGGCGCTGCCAATCCGGCAGTTCTTCTCTTTTTCAGCCATAGGTCCGCATGACTTCTTTCCGTCTCCGTTTCTTCCCCTTCCTGCTGCCGTTGCTGTTGACCCTGCTATTGGCATGCTCGCTGGCCGCACCGCCCGCCTGGTCGCAGCCCGTCGATGACGCCGCCACGGCCGACCAGCGCCTCGATGGCTTGCGCAAGCAGATTACCACCATCCAGAAGGCGCTCGATGGCGAGGCAGAGCTCGATGACGCGACCCTGTCACAGATGCGCGCCGATGCGCTGGCGGCCAGCGCCGAGGCCGACAAGGTGGCCGATGCGCTCGTGCCCACGCTGTCTAGCGTGCAGGCGCGGCTTGCCGAGCTGGGCAAGCCGGCGGCGGGCACGAAAGACGCCCCCGACGTGGCGGCCCAGCGCAGCCAGCTGGACCGCACCAGCAGCGCGCTCGATGCGCAGGTGAAATTGGCGCGCTTGCTGGCCGTGGAAGCGACGCAGGCGTCGGAGCAAGTGTCGACGGTGCGCCGCGCGCAGTTGCAGGCGCGTTTGGGTGAACGCACGGCGTCGATACTGGCCGGTTCGTTCTGGAAACAGCTGCATGCGGAATTGCCGCAGAATCTGCAGCGCCTGCGGGCGCTGGAGCTGGAATTGACGAACGCGGCCAGCGCCACGCCGTGGTCGGCCTGGGGGGGCTTGCTGGCCGGCATCGTGGCCGTGTTCGGCGCCAGCGTCTGGGCTTCGCGCTATCTGCTGGTAGTCACGGCCACGCGCGTGCCGCATGGCCGTTTGCGCCGTTCGCTGCATGCGCTGGCCGTGCTGGTGCTGGCGGCGGCCACGCCGGGCCTGGTGGCCGAATTGCTGGCCATGGGGCTGCGCTGGGAGGGCGGCCTGTCCGAAAAAACCTCGACTTTCCTCAGCAGCTTGATCGGCATCATCTGTTTTGCCGGCTTTACGGCGGGGCTTGGCCACGCGCTGTTGTCGCCACGCCGCGTCTCGTGGCGCTTGCTGCCCCTGCCCGATGCGCTGGCGCACCGCATGCGCAATTTTCCCTCGATGTTTTCCTTCATCGTCGTGCTCGTGTGGGCCACGGAACGGGTCACCATCGTCATCAATGCGGGCCTGTCGACGGCCGTGGCCGTCAATTGCATCGTCGCCCTGGTGATGAGCACGACCATCGCCTACGGCCTGATGCGCGCCGAACGCTGCTGGCGCCAGTTGCGCGAGGCCGATCCCGCCACCCTGGTCACGCCGCTGTGGCTGCGCTGCGTCACGGTGCTGCTGTGGCTGGCGCTGGCGTCCAGCGTCATCAGCTTGCTGGTCGGCTATGTGGCGTTCGGCAGTTTTATTGCCAAGCAAATCGCCTGGGTCATCGTGGTGCTGTGCAGCACCTATCTGCTGACGGTGCTGGTCGACGATATCTGCATGCTGCTGGCTTCGACCCCGCCGCCGCCGGACGCCGCCCATCCTGTGCTGGCCACGCCCAAGGCGCGCGACCAGGCGGCCGTGCTGCTGTCGGGCATCGGCCGCGCCATCGTCGTGCTGCTGGCCCTGATGCTGCTGCTGGCGCCGTTTGGCGAAGGCCCGGGCGAGCTGTTCCAGCGCGTGGGCAAGCTGCAGGATGGCCTGGCCATCGGCGAGGTGGCGATCCGCCCGGCCGCCATGATCCAGGCGCTGCTGGTGCTGGTCGTCGGCTTTATCGCGCTGGGCCTGTTCAAGCGCTGGCTGCAAAACAGTTATTTGCCGACCACCAATCTCGATACCGGCATGCAAGTGTCGTTCATCACCCTGTTCGGCTACATCGGCGGCGTGCTGGCCGTGGCGCTGGCCCTGTCGGCGGCCGGCATCGGCCTGGAACGCATCGCATGGGTGGCGTCGGCCTTGTCGGTGGGTATCGGCTTCGGCTTGCAGGCGGTGGTGCAGAACTTTGTTTCCGGCTTGATCCTGCTTGCCGAGCGCCCTGTGAAAGTGGGCGACTGGGTCTCGCTCGGCGGCGTGGAGGGCGACATTCGCCGCATCAATGTGCGCGCCACGGAAATTCAGCTGAGCGACCGTTCGACGGTGATTGTGCCGAACTCGGAATTCATTACCAAGACGGTGCGCAATGTCACCCTGGCCAATCCGCTGGGCCTGGTGCAAGTCAAGCTGCCGTTGCCGCTGGGCACGGACGCGCAGGAGGCGCGCGCGCTGATCCTGTCCGTCTTTGTCGATAATCCCGACGTGCTCGATACGCCGGCGCCCAGCGTGCAGCTCGATGGCATCGACAATGGCCTGTTGTTGTTCAACGCCACCGGCTTTGCCGCGTCGCCGCGCCTGACATCGGGCATCCGCAGCGCGCTGCTGTTCGAACTGCTCAAGCGCCTGGACGATGCGCACATCGCGATCCCCAAGCCCAGCACGATGGTGCTGAGCACCTTGCCGGCGCAGCCCGAGGCGCCGGCCATGTCAGCGGTGGCCGCCGCACCGGCACCGGCTCCCGTGCCGCCGCTGACGTCCTAGCGCACGGTCGACCACAGCAGGGCCGCCAGGTACAGGCCGATGCCGAACGCCGCGTGGGCCATCAGGCTGCGCAGGCGGGCGGCGGCCGGATGCGGCGTCTTGCTGGCGGCCAGGCCGGCGCCCATGCCCGGCTGCAAGATGCAAAACGGCGCGGCCACGCTCACCAGGCCCGCCAGCAGGGCCGGCGCGAAGGTCGGCCCTTGCACCCACTCCTGCCCCACCAGCGCCAGCAGCACGGCCGCAAACAGCACGCCGACCGCATAGTGAAACGTCCAGCCCAGGAAGGCTTCATCGCTCACGGGCGCCGCCTGGGCGATGTTGACGTGGGTGAAGGTACCGCGCGGGAGATGGCCGAGCCAGCGCCCCACCATCGCCAGGTTCAGCGAGGGGATGCACCAGAAGCGCTTTAAGGCCACCGCCCACACATCCATCACCGCCGTCGCGCCCACGCCGATCGCCAGGGCATCGAGCCAGAGTATTTGCATCGTGTCTCCCTTATAACATTCAATTGATTGCTTGAATGTTATAAGGGTGCTAGCATCGTGTCAATGAAAAATGCCGATATTGAATTGCTTACCGGTTCCGCCGGGTTTGCCCATATTTTAGGCAGCGCGCCGCGACTGCGCCTGCTCGAGCAGATCGCGCACGGCGAGTATGCGGTGGAGCAACTGGTGGAGTTGACGGGCTTATCCGTGGCGAATACCTCGCAGCATTTGCAACAGTTGCGGCGCGCCGGTTTCGTGCAGGCGCGGCGCGACGGCAAGCGCGTGCTGTACCGGCTCGGCAACGGCCCTGTCATGCAGTTGCTCGCTGCGCTGGACGTGTATGCGCAGCACCAGCGCAGCGAGTTGCAGGCGCTGGGCCGGGGCGACCATGTGGAAGCGATCACGGGCGACGAGCTGCGGGAACGCATGCAGGAAGCCAGCATCACCGTGCTCGACGTGCGGCCCGCGCAGGAATTTGCCGCCGGCCACTTGCCCGGCGCGATCAATATTCCGTTTGACGACTTGCAGCGCCGCCTGGGCGAACTGCCCGCGAACGCGGAGATCGCCGCCTACTGCCGCGGCCCGTACTGCGTGCTGTCCGTGCAAGCGGTGGCGGCCCTGCGCCAGCACGGCTTGCAGGCGCGCCGTTTGGGCAGCGGCTATGACGACTGGCAGGCGGCCGGCTTGCCTGTCGTGAAGGCGGCATGATGGCGATCCCGAACAGCAAGCAGGAACTGCTCGAGGCGATTACCACCACGTACGCGAAACTGACGCAGGAGCTGGCGCGCGTGCCGCCGGCGCTGGCGCGCGATCCCGTGCTGGAAGGACAAGTGGCGGGCACGCGCATGAGCGTGTGCGATCTGCTCGCGTATCTGGTGGGCTGGAACGAGCTGGTCTTGCACTGGCACGCCCAGCTGCGCGACGGTAAACGCATCGAGGATATCGCCTTCCCTGCCGAAGGTTTCACGTGGAACGCTCTGGGAAAACTGGCGCAGCGCTTCTATGCCGACTATGCTGAACTGGGCATGGACGACTTGCTGCAGCGCCTGGAGCAGGCGAAAAATCGGCTGCTGGCGCTGGTCGACGCGCACGACGACGCGCAATTGTATGGCCAGCCCTGGTACACGCATTACACGATGGGACGCATGATCCAGTTCAACACCTCGTCGCCGTATGCGAATGCGCGCACGCGCTTGCGGGCCTGGCTCAAGACCTTGTAGCACGCGGATCGGCGGGCTTGCACGATTGCATCAGTACCTTCAGAAACGTTTTCAGGCAGGATAGTGGTTTCAAGCGTAACCAATGAAGGATCGCCATGCTGACCATCGCCCTCGCCCAGATGAACCCCACTGTGGGCGACTTCGACGCCAATGTCGCCGCCATCACCGCGCGCATGGCCCGCGCCAGCAGCGATGGCGCCGACTTGCTCGTATGCCCCGAACTGTCGCTGTGCGCGTACTACCCGGGCGACCTGTTCGAAGATGCCGCCTTCCTGCGCGGCCTGCAGCAGGCGCTCGAGTCCTTGCTGCAAGCGTCCATGCGCTGGCCGGAACTCGTCACCGTCATCGGCACGGCGCGGCCCAACCCCGGCGTCGGCAAGCCCCTGTACAACGCTCTGCTGGCCATCCGCGACGGGCGCATCGTCGCCGAGTACTACAAGCAGCTGCTGCCGACCTACGGCATCTTCGACGAAGGCCGCCATTTCGAGCCGGGCCCGCCCGGCGCCTGCACCCTCGATATCGCTGGCTGTAAAGTCGGCTTCATGATTTGCGAGGATGGCTGGAACGACGACGGCCGCGCCTACGCCGTCAATCCCTTCGAGGCCCTGCACGCGGCGCGGCCCGACCTCATCGTCAGCATCAACGCCAGCCCGTCCGACATCGGCAAGCGCGCGCAGCGCCACGCCGTGTTTGGCGCCGCCTGCAAGCGCGTGCACCTGCCCCTGCTGTTCGTCAACCAGGTGGGCGGCCAGGATCAGCTCGTGTTCGACGGCGCCTCATTCGCCATCTCGCCGGGCGACGGCGTGCAATTCGAGGCGGCCCGATTCGTCGAGGATTTTCCCTTGCTGCGCTTTGCCGATGGGCGTTTTAGCCGTACCGATGGCGCGGCGTTTCCCGTGCCGGACCCGGACGGCATCCCCGCCGTCGAATTTGCGCGGCGCCAGATCGTACTCGGCTTGCGCGACTACGCGCGCCGCTGCCGCTTTACGCAAGTCGTCGTCGGCTGCTCGGGCGGCATCGATTCCGCGCTGACCCTGGCCCTGGCCGTCGAAGCGCTCGGTGCCGACAATGTGGTGGCGATCACCATGCCGTCCGTGTTTTCCAGCGCCGGCTCCGTCACCGATTCCGTCGCCCTGTGCGCCAACCTCGGCATCGCCCTGAGCACGCATGCCATCCGCGACATCGTGGCGCAATACGAAGCGGGCTATGCGGCGGCCTTCGACGGCAAGCTGCAGGGACTGCCGCTGGAAAACCTGCAGGCGCGCGTGCGCGGCACGATCCTGATGGAATACTCGAACGCGTTCGGCGCCCTGCTGCTCACCACCGGCAACAAGAGCGAAATCTCGGTGGGCTACTGCACCCTGTACGGCGACACGAACGGGGGCCTGGGGCTGATCGGCGACCTGTATAAAACGGAGGTATTCGCCCTGTCGCGCCACATCAATGCCAGTGCCGGGCGCGAACTGATTCCTGTGGCCGTGCTCGAGAAACCGCCGTCGGCGGAGCTGGCGCCGGGCCAGCGCGACACCGACAGCCTGCCGCCGTATCCCGTGCTCGATGAAATTTTGAAGTGGCATATCGAGGGGCGTCGCCTGCCGGCGCAAGAAAGCGCGCAGGCGCTGACCCTGGTCGACCAGCTGCGCGAGACGGACGAGGGACGCGCGCTCGTGACGCGCATTCTCGGCATGGTCGCCCGCAACGAATACAAACGGCGCCAGGCGGCGCCCATCATCCGCGTGCGTTCGCGCGCCTTTGGCAGCGGCCGTCAATTGCCGATCGCCGCCCACTACCCTACCGGAGACGACGCATGACCCTCGCCTATTCCGCCGACGCGGCCATCCTGATCGGCCGTTTCCAGCCTTTTCATAACGGCCATGCCGGCCTGCTGCAGAAGGCGCTGACGACGGCCGCGCAAGTGGTGGTGGTGCTCGGTTCCGCCTTCCATGCGCGCAGCCCGAAGAACCCGTTTACGTGGCAGGAGCGGGCCGCCATGATTGCCGCCACCCTGCCCGAGGCGCAGCGCGCGCGCGTGCATTACGTGGCCGTGCGCGATTACTACGACGACGGCCTGTGGGCCGACGCCGTGCGGCGCGCCGTGACGGGCGCCGTGCCCGCAGCGCAGCGTATCGCCCTGGTGGCCTGCTTCAAGGACGCCACCAGCTATTACCTGCACCACTTTCCCCACTGGCAGCTGCTCAATCTGGAGATCGACCCTGGCGCACCGATAGGCGCGACGGCCATCCGCAACGTGCTGTTCGAGGCGGAAGACGTCGACGTGTCGCTGAGCGCCGTGGCGCAGCTGCTGCCGGCGGCCATCGGCCAGTATCTGAAAGCGTGGACCTTGCTGCCGTGGTACGCGCCGCTGGTGCAGGAATACCGCGCCATCGAGGCCTACAAGGCGCGCTGGAAAGTGGCGCCGTATGCGCCCATCTTCACCACCGTCGATGCGCTGGTGCAGACGGGCGGCCACGTGCTGCTCGTGCGCCGCGGCGGCTATCCGGGCAAGGGCCTGTGGGCCTTGCCCGGCGGCTTTTTGGAGCCGCGCGAACGGCTGCTGCAGGGAGCGTTGCGCGAGCTGGCGGAAGAAACCCAGCTGGGCGTGCTGGCGCCCACCCTCGTCGAGGCGCTGGTGGGCGTGGCCGTGTTCGACCACCCGGACCGCAGCCAGCGCGGGCGCACCATCACGCATGCGCATTATTTCGATCTGAAGACGCGCCAGCTGCCGGCCGTGACGGCGGCCGACGACGCGGCGCTGGCGCAGTGGGTGCCCGTGGCGTCGCTGCCGGCCATGGAAGAGCAATTCTTCGAAGACCACTTCCACATCCTGAACCACTTCCTCAAGCTCACGCACGAGGGACGCTGAGGGAAGCCCCCCCTCGGCGCGCGTCAGGACGTCACGCGTTCCCAGCCATGCTTGATGGCCGCCTTGAAGTTCTCCCACGCCGACTGGGGATACGTGTGCTCCCACGTGGAACGCAGGTCCGTTTCCACCTCGTCCCATGGGCGGCCCCGGTAGCTGTCGCTGTTGGCCATGGAATGGCCATAGCGGTAGGCGGGATCGTAGTCCTCGAAGCGCGCGCCGGTGGCGACATAGGTGGCGCTCCAGTGGCTGCGGTAGTACTGCTCGTCGTCGTAGCTGGTGCCGGGCAGGTTGTCGGCGCCGGGATAGCGGCGCACGTTGGCGCCCGCGCCGGACGGCGGCGGCGACGCCATGTCGCTGGCAAACTGCTGCGACCCTGGCGCCTCGTTCATATTGCCGGCGGACGTGCCTTGCTGCGATGGCGCGCCCGACTGCATGCTGGCGCCCTGGCGCCTCGCGCTGTCGTCTTGCGGCGCGCCTTGCCAGCCGCCGGCGCGCCAGTGCTCGGCGTGCGCATCGATGTCGAGCGGCGCATAGCGCTCGACGATGTCGGTGGCGCGCTGGATATCGGCGTCGCTGGCGTTCTCGAGCGTCAGCACGACATGCCCACGCCGCACGGCTTCCGCATAGATGTGGCGGTCGGCGTGGCTGCCGAACAGGTCGGTAAAGAAATGCTTGATGTTGTCGAGCAGGCTGTCGCTGTCGTCGCGGCGGATGTTTTCCGTGGCGGAAAATTCGTCGCTGCCCGCATCGTGCAGGCGGATGTTGGCGCTGGGAAAGCCCGCCGTGATCAGGTCGTGCCGGGCGCGCTCGGCCATGTCGCGCACGGCGAAAACTGCTGCCAATGTATGTGCCATGATGGTCTCCAATCGGTGAACAACGTCCTTCCAGTGTAGGCCGTGAAAAACGAAAGCGGCGCTCGTTTGCCCTTTGGAAATCGTTGACCTCATCAAATATTGGCGAAGTGAAATCTCAGTCCGGCGCGCCCACGAACGCGCGCAAAAAGTCGATAAAGGCGCGCACCTTTTCCGCAATATGCTGGGTGTTCGGATACACGGCATACACGCCCTGTTCCGGGAAGACGACATCGGGCAGCAGGCGGCGCAGGCGTCCCGCGCGCACGTCCCCTTCCACCAGCCACTGCGGCAGCAGGGCCACGCCGCAGCCGCCCAGGGCAAAGCCCAGCAGCGCCGAGGCGGAGTCGGAATGGATGGCGGCGTCGTCCTGCACGGCAAAGGCGGCGGGGCCGTCGGGCGTCTGCACGTCCCAGCGCAGCGGCGAGGCCAGGCGGCTGTGCGCCAGCCAGCGCGCGTGCTGCAAGTCGTCCAGGGTGGCGATGCCCGTGCCGGGCCGGCTGGCCAGGTAGGCGGGCGAGGCGACGGGCCAGATCGCGTACGGCTCGATCAGCGCGGCGCGGTAGCTTGAATCGTTGAGGGACCCCATGCGGATGGCCAGGTCATAGCGGCCCGAGATCAGGTCTTCGTGCGACGACGAAGACGAATGCTGGATCTGCAACTGCGGGTGGGCGGCGGCGAAGGCGATCAGCGCAGGGATCACCGTGCGGCTGCCGTATTCGACGGTGGTGGTCAGGCGCAGGGTGCCGCGCAAGCCCCGCTGGCCCTGGCGCGCCGTCTCGATGGCGCCGTGCGCTTCGCTCAGCACGCGCTGGCAATCCTCGTAAAAGCGCCGTCCCACGTCGGTCAGCGCCAGGCTGCGCGTGCTGCGGGTGAGCAGCGACACGCCCAGCTCCGCCTCCAGCTGTTTCAAATTAAAACTGACGACGGCCTTGCTCTGGCCCAGCACGGCGGCGGCGGCCGTCAGCGAACCGGCATCGACGATGGCAATGAATATACCCAGGCGGTCAAGACTGATCATAGATAAGAAGAATAAGAAGAGATGCGGCTCGCAGGGCTTTGTCAAAATAGGTTTGACAGTGTAATCGGAGCTGGCCCGTTACGCAAATGACGATGGGCGCTTAAGCTGGCCGTTTGCCATTTGGAGCACCATGGACTATCGCAAAAAAGTGGCGGCCATCTATCTGCTGGGGTTTTTCGTCGACCTGATCAACATGTTCATCACCAGCGTCGCCTACCCTGACATCGGCCATGCCTTGCACGCCTCGGTGGCGCAGCTGGCCTGGATCAGCACCGCCTACATCCTCGGCCTGACCATCGTCATTCCGGCCAGCGCCTGGCTGGCTGCCTATTATGGCAGCAAAACCGTGTTCATGGCATCGTTGCTAACTTTTTTAGGCGCGAGCATCGGCGCCGGCCTGGCGCCCTCGATCGAGGCGCTGATCGCCTGGCGCTGCGTGCAGGGCCTCGGTGGCGGCTTGCTCATCCCGCTGGGGCAAAGCATGACCTACCAGCTGTACCAGCCTGCCGAGCGCCCTGGCCTGTCGTCGGTCATCATGCTGGTGGGCTTGCTGGCGCCCGCCCTGTCGCCGGCCTTGGGCGGCGTGATCGTCGACAGCCTGTCGTGGCGGGCGATTTTTTACCTGAACGTGCCGTTTGCCGCGCTGGCGTTGCTGCTGGCCGCCTGCTGGCTGCGTCCCGACCCGCCGCGCGCGGCCGTGCCCCGCCTTGACGTGGGCGGCTTGCTGGCGGGCAGCACGGCGATTTTGCTGCTGTTGCTGGGCCTGACCATGCTGGGCACGCCGGGCGAGCTGGCCGCCGGCGCCGGCGTGCTGGCGCTTGGCGCCGCCTGCGCGTGGGCGTATGTGCGCGGCGCGCTGCGCAAATCGACGCCGCTGCTGAACCTGCGCCTGGCCGCCGAACCGCTGCTGCGCATTGCGATGCTGATGTATCTGCTGGTGCCGGGCGTCTTCATGGGCGTGAGCCTGCTGGCTATGCTGTACCTGCAGGGCGTGCTGGGCATGCCGGCATCGACGGCGGGCGCACTGATGCTGCCGTGGGCGCTGGCCTCGTTTGCGGCCATTTCGCTCACCGGGAAAAGCTACCGCCGCGTGGGGCCGCAGCCGCTGTTCATCGCGGGCGCGCTGCTGCAGGCGGCGGGCATGCTGATGCTGCTGCGGGTGGATGCGGCGGACCAGTTGTTTTGGCTGGCCGGCGCCTATGCCGTGATGGGCTTTGGCGGCGGCTTGTGCAGCAGCACGGCGCAAAGCACGGCCTTCCTGCGCACGCCGGACGCGCAACTGAGCCAGGCCAGCGCCGTGTGGAATATCAACCGCCAGCTGGGCTTTTGCCTGGGCGTGGCGCTGCTGAGCGTACTGCTCAATGGCTTGCTGGCGGCGCACGACATCGGCAGCCTGGACGACCCCGCCCTGCATGCGCGCGCGGCGCAGGTATTTCACTGGTGCTTTGCGCTGGCCGCCGCTTCGTGCGTGCTGCCTTTGGCGCTGTGCCTGCGCATCGACAACCGCGCCGTTCTCGATCTTTTACTACACCATGGAGCAAGCAAAAAATGAATGCATCTAACCCTTATTTTGACGACGTTTTATCGACGCATGTGCTGATCCGCGCTTGGCTCAGCGGCGAGGCGACGGCGCCGCAACATTGCGCCGATTTGCTCGCGCGTTTTTCGCCCGGTTTCACGATGGTGGCACCGGGCGGGATGCGGCTCGACGGCGCTGGCCTGGCGGCGTTTTTTCAGGGCGCCGGCGGCAGCCGGCCCGGCCTGGCCATGCGCATCACGGACTTGCAGCTGATCCAGGAAAGCGCGGCCGGCGCCACCGTGTCCTACCGCGAATTCCAGTCGCTGCCCGGCGCGGAAAACACCGAGCGCTGGTCCACCGTCGTGTATGAAAAAACGGCTAGCGGCGCCCTGCTGTGGCACCATTTGCACGAGACGTGGGCGGCGCCGGCGGCCGCGTAAAGCAGCACCGCGCGCGGCATTTTCCTACAGGAAGACTAGCCGCGCGCTGGCTGCGCAGTAGGAATTATCGGCTCAAGATGGGATTTTATCGACTATTGGCAGGAGAAGCGCGATGAACGATACCCCCTCGAAGCCCGCAGACCAGGCCCGCAATAGCAGCATGGACAAGACCGCTGCCGCGCAAGCGGATGGCGACACCTATGCCAATCAAGGCGGCGGCAAGCCCGCCAGCGGCAATGTCGCCAGCGGCCACTGGGCGAACAATGTGATCACGCCACAGGGGCCGCCCGACGCCGTGGAGCAGGAAAACCTGCCTGGCCTGGGACAGCCGGAACACCGCGACCACGTCAAGGGCGTGGCCCAGCAGCCGCACAGCGAAGCGGGCAAGCTGGCCGATGACAGGCCGGGGCGCAACGAGTCGAAAGACGTGCACCGCTCGCTCAACCAGCACGAATAAACAGCCGTGATTTTATGTTGAAAAATCAGCTTAAATCATGCAACGCTTTTTGCAGCGCGGGACCGGTGGAAAACTGCGAAAAAACTACTTCCAGGCCGCCGCGTTCCGGCGTGCAGCACATGGGGCCCACGCGGTAGTGGCTGGCCTCGGGAAACGGCGCCAGGCGCAGCAGCGGCCACAGCTTGCCGTCGGTCGAATACTGCACCCGGATGACGCCCTGTTCCACCGTCACGCGCAGCCAGAAACCGTCCGGCATGGCGGGCGCCAGGCTGACGGCCCAGTCCGATTTGTCCACCGTCAGCACGGAGCTCAATAGCAGCTGGCCGTCGGAAAATTCGACGCCGCATTTGATCCAGTGTTGCTCGTCGATGCGCACCATCATGCCGGCCTGGTCGTACAGCGCCGCGTACTGCGCGGCCACGTGCAGCTGCGCCGTGAAATCGCCGTCGATTTCAGTGCCGAAAAAGTGGCCGCTGTCGCGGATAAAGCCATACGAGGTCTTGCGCCAGAAATCCGTGTTCGCATCGGTCGTCACGCGCAGCTGCGCGCCGTCGGCGGACCAGTTTTCCGGTGGATTGAGCCAGCTGCCTTGTGTGAACATCGTGTGCCTTTTGGAGCTAAAAAGATCACATAGTGTGCCCCCATCCCAGCGCCTTGTACAGGGCGATCGCATCGATGTAGGACGCCGTTTCCGCCAGCAGCGCTTCGCGCCGGATATCGTACAAGGCGCGCTGGTTTTCCAGCACGGCCTGGTAGCTGCCACCGCCGCCCGCATAGCGCGTGCTGGCGATGCCGAGGGCCGCATTGCCGTGGCGTGCCGATTCCAGCAGGGAGGCCAATCGCGTCTGGTTTTCCGCCAGCTGCGTGACGGCGTTTTCCACGTCTTCCTGCGCCACTAACATCGTTTGTTCATAGCGCGCCAGGGCGCCCTGCGCCTCGGCTTGCGTGCCGCGCAGGCGCGCCCTGACGCTGCCCAGGCGGAAGGCCGGATAGCTGACGGAGGGCGCCACTTCGAACGCGCGCGCGCCGCCGTCGAACACGCCGCTGCCGCGCAGCGCAAAGAAGCCCAGGAAGCCGCCGAGGCTCAGGCGCGGATACAGGTCGGCTCTTGCCGCCCCCACGTCTTCGCTGGAGGCGGCCAGCAGGCGCTCGGCGCGTACCACGTCGGGCCGCTGCTTGATCAGGCGGTTGACGTCGCCGAGCGGCAGCTGGCCAGCCAGCGGCGCCTGCTGGCGCGGCATGGTCGCCAGCGCGATGGCGCCCGGCGCTTGGCCGCTCAGCACATCGAGCCGGTACTGCGCCTGGCGCAAGCCCGCCTGCAAGGGCGGCAATGCCGCTTCGCTGCGCGCCAGGTTGGCCAGCGCGTTGTGGCGTTCTTCCGGCAAGCCGCTGCCGGCGCGGATGCGCGCGTCGGTCAATGCCACCGTGTCGCGCCAGCTTTGCACCTGCGCGTGCGTCAGCGCCAGGTTTTGCTGGTAGCCCAGCGCCTCGTAGTAATTGCGCGCCACCTCGGCGGCAATCGTCAGCCGCACTTGCCGCAAGTCCGCCTGCGCCGCATCGGCGCGCGCCTGCGCCGAGCGGCTCATGTGCGCCAGGCGGCCGAACAGGTCGATCTCCCACTGCGCGTCGAATCCCACGCGCGTGCTGGCGCTGGCGGCGCGGCTGTCCGGCGTGTCTTGCTGGACGCTGCGCTGCCAGCCCGCCTGGCCCGTGACAGTGGGCAGTTCGTCGAGCCGGCGTGCGTCGAAGACGGCGCGCGCGGCCAGCAGGTTCGCCTGTGCCTGGGCGATATCGAGGTTGTGTTCGAGCGCGCTGGCGATCAGCTGCGACAGCCGTGCATCATCGAAAAACGTCCACCAGGCGGCCTCGCTGACGGCGCCCGTGCCAGGTCCGAATTGCGCTTGCTGCGGGCTGGCCAGGGTGATGGCGGGCGTGCCCGGCGTGACGTAGGCGGGGCTGACGGCGCAGCCGGCCAGCAGGGGGAAAAGAGAGACAAGATAGCGGTAATTTTTCATGGGGATTCCTTCAGCGCCTGCGACAAATCGCGGGCGCGCGGCGTGGCATGGTCGGCCGTGTGGCGACGGGCCAGAAAGGTGTACACGGTGGGCAGCACGAACAGGGTAAAGAAAGTGCCGATCACCATGCCCGAGACGATCACGACGCCCAGACCGAAGCGGCTGTTGGCGCCCGCGCCCGAGGCGAACAGCAGCGGCACGAGGCCCACCACCATGGCGGCCGTCGTCATCAAAATCGGGCGCAGGCGGATCTGCGCCGCCTTGCGAATGGCCGTGATGCGGTCGAGCTGTTCATGCACCTGCAATTCATTGGCAAACTCCACCATCAAAATCCCGTGCTTGCTGATCAAGCCGATCAGGGTCACGAGGCCGATCTGCGTGTAAATGTTGACGGTGGCGTAGCCGAGCGCCAGCGGAATCAGCGCGCCGCAAATCGACAGCGGCACGGTGATCAGGATGATCAACGGGTCCGTCAGGCTTTCATATTGCGCCGCCAGCACCAGGTAAATCACGACGACAGCCGCCAGGAAGGCCAGCAGCAGGGCATTGCCTTCCGTGGCGAACTGGCGCGCATCGGACTGCCAGTCGTAGCTGAAGCCCGGCGGCAGGGTCTTGGCCACGCCATCGAGGAAGGCGACGGCGTCGCCCAAGGTCACGCCCGGCGCTGGCACGCCCTGGAAGGTGGCCGCGTTTTGCTGGTTGAACTGCGTCAGCATGTTCGGCTCGATCTGTTCGCTCACCGAGACGACGGCGGACAGGGGCAGCAGGCTGCCGTCGTCGGCGCGCACGTACTGCTGCGTCAGCGCTTGCGCCGTCAATCGCTGTTCGCGCGGGCTTTGCGCGATGACGTCGTACGCGCGGCCATCCATGCCGAAGCGGTTCAAATAATTCTCGCCCACCAGCACGGCCAGCGATTCGCCGATGTCCTGCATGCGGATGCCCAGGCTGTTGGCTTTCGAGCGGTCCACGCGTACTTTCACGACGGGGTTGTTGTAATCGAGGTCGCTGTCGACGACGGCAAACAGGCCGCTATCGCGCGCGCGCTGCTTGACGTCTTCCATGGTGCGAAACAGGGTGGTGTAATCCTGCGCGCTGCGCAAGACCATCTGCACGGGCAAGCCGCCGCTCGACCCCGGCAGGGGCGCCAGCTGGAAGGCGAAGATGCTGGTGCCTTCCACGTCGCCCACGGCGTGCTGCAATTCGGCCTGGATGACGGCCGCATTGCGCGTGCGTTCAGCCCACGGCGTCAGGTTGATGCCGCCGATGCTCGATGCCGGGCCTTCGCCGCCATTGATGATCCAGCGCGACGCCGTTTCGGGGATATGCTTGTAGATGTCATCGAGCTTGTACGAGAAGCGCTCGACGTAATCGAGGTTGGCGTGCTGCGGCGCCTTGATGGCCGTCAGCACGCTGGCCTGGTCTTCCGCCGGCGCCAGTTCGCGCTGCGGCAGCAGGTATAAAAACGGCAGACTGACCATCACCAGCGCGGCGAAACCGGCACTCCACCAGCGGTGGTGCAGCGAGCGGTCCAGCAGGCGCGCATAGCGGCTGGTGAGACCCGCGAAGAAATGCTCGGCGGCGCGCGCCATGCGCCCTTCCGCTTGTTTCGGCTGCAGCAGCAAGGAGCTCATCACGGGCGACAGGGTGAGCGCCACCACGCCCGACACCACCACGGCGCCGGCCAAAGTGAGCGCGAATTCCTTGAACAGCGCGCCCGTGAGGCCTCCCATCATGCCGATCGGCGCATACACGGCCGCCAGGGTAATCGTCATGGCGATCACGGGACCGGCTACTTCGCGCGCGCCGACCAGCGCGGCGGCCACGGGCGTCTTGCCTTCCTCGATATGCCGGTGCACGTTTTCCACCACGACGATGGCGTCGTCGACCACCAGGCCCACGGCCAGCACCATCGCCAGCAGGGTGAGCAGATTGATGCTGAAGCCGAAGGCCAGCATCAGCGCCGCCGCGCCCAGCATCGACAGCGGAATCGTCACGACGGGAATGAGCACCGAGCGCAAGGAACCCATGCACAGATAGATGACGATGACGACGATGAGCAGCGCCTCGAGCAGGGTGTGGGCCACCTCGTCGATGGACGACTGGATGAAGCGCGCCGTCTCGAACGCCAGCTCCACTTTCACGCCGGGCGGCAGGGTTTTCTGGATCTCGGGCAGCAGTTTTTTGATGCCGTCGACGATCACCAGCGGGTTGCCGCCCGGCGTGGGCGACAGGCCCAGATACACGGCCGGCACGCCATCCATGATGCCGCTCGTTTCCGTGGCGGCCGCGCCCAATTCCACCGTGCCCACGTCTTTCAAGCGCACGAGTGCGGCGCTGTCTTTTGCATCGCCGCCCTTGGTGATGACCATGTCGCGGAACTGTTCCACGCTGGTCAGATCCGTGTTGACGCTGATGTTGGATACGACGAATTGTCCCTTCACCTTGCCCGGTGCCGCCTGGTAGTTATTGCGCCGCACGGCGTCGGCCACGTCGGCCGCCGTCAAGCCCCGCGCCGCAAGTTTGGCCGGGTCGATCCACAAACGCATGGCCAGCTGCTGGCCGCCATACACGTCGACTTTCGCCACGCCGTCGATGGTGGCGAACATTGGCTGCACCACGCGCGCCAGGTAGTCCGTCAGCGCGGGCGCCGAGACGCTCTCGCTGGCAAAGCCGACATAGGCGACGGCCGAGGAATCGCCGGCCGAGCGCTCGATGACGGGGTCAAAAGCGCCTTCGGGCAGCTTGTAGCGTACCTGGTTGACCTTGGCCATGACTTCCGTCAGCGCCTGCGTGGAATCGCGGTTCAGCTCCATGCGCACGGTGACCGTGCTGCTGCCCTGCACCGACGACGAGGTCAGGTAATCGATGCCTTCCACCGACGATACGGCTTGCGCGATCGGCTGCGTGACAAAACCCTGCATCAGTTCCGCCGAGGCGCCCGGATACGTGGTGCTCACGGTGATGGTGGACGATTCGAGCATCGGGTATTGGCGGATCGGCAGCTGCAGGATGGCGATCACGCCCAGCATCAGGATCAAGGTGCTGATCACCAGCGCCAGCACGGGGCGGCGCACGAATAAATCGGTCAATTTCATGGTGGTGGCCATCCCTTAAGAGCCGGCCTTGGGCGCGGCGCGTTTGACTTCATCGAGGGTGTTGGCCACGGCCTGCACGGCCATGCCGTCGGCCAGTTTCAGCTGGCCCGAAGCGACCACGCGCTGCCCTTCGCGCAAGCCGTCGAGGATGGCCACGCGGCCCCCGGCCCGCTCGCCCAGTTTGACGCCCACGCGCTTGACGGTGAGCGGCTGTTTTCCTTCCTGCTGCGCGACAAACACCGTGTCGCCATACGCGCTGTAGGTCACGGCCGTTTCCGGCACCGTCAGCTGCTGTCCCGCTTCGCGCGCCACGCGCACATTCGCGTACATGCCCGGCCTCAGGGCGCTGCGGGGATGGGCGAGCGCCGCCTGCACCTGCACCATGCGCGAGCGGGCGATCAGCGGGTCGATGGCGTTGATCCTGGCCGTAAAGACCTCGCCGGGATACGCGTCCACCAGCACTTGCACGGCCTGGCCTGGCGCCAGCTTCGCGCTGCTCTGTTCATCGAGGGCGAAGTTCACCATCAGCGACTTCGTGTCGATCAGGCTGGCCACCGTGTCGGCCGCGTTCAGGTACTGGCCCGCGTGCACCTTGCGGATGCCCAGCTGCCCGGCGAACGGGGCGCGGATGGTCTTTTGCGCGATCAGCGCCTCCGTCTGGCGCACGTCGCCCAGGGCCGCATCGCGCCCGGCCAGGGCGCTATCCAATTGCTCCTGCGTGGCTGCTTTTTCCCTGACCATCTGCGCCGTGCGCGCATGGCTGCTTTCCGCGTTTTTCAGCTGTGCGCGCTGGCGCAGCAGGGCCGCCTGTTCCTGGGCGTCATTGAGCTGCACGAGCACGGCGCCGGCCGCCACGTGCTGCCCCGATTCGAAGCGGATCTGCGTGACGCGCCCGCCCGTTTCAGCGGCCACTTGGACTTGCCGCGCCGCTTCCAGTTCGCCCACGCCCGCAAAAAAACGCTCTTGCGTGCCCAGCACAACGGGCACCAGCGCCACCTTGGTGGCGGGGTAGGCGGCGGCATCGGCCGCATGGGAGGCGGCGCGCGGATAGCGCGCGGCGCCCGCGACGGCCAGGGCGATGGCCAGCGCGGAGGCGCCGACGATTTTCGTATTCATGATGAAGTCCTTTACAGCATTGACAGGGATAACGACACAGGGAAAAAGAGGCGCAGCGGAGGCTGATCAGGTCCGCTGCGCGTTGAAAAGTAGGAACAGGCCGATGGTCCACAGCAGCAGCACCAGGTGCGTCGTCTGCAAGCCTTCCTGCGCGATCCAGTAGCCGAACCACAGGCCGCCCAGGTGCATCAGCAGCAAAAAGGCGGCCATGGCGCACAGGGCCAGGTTCAGCCAGGGCAGCGCATCCATCAGCGATGCGCCAAAGAACAGCGCCACGCCCGTCCAGGCGGCGATGGCGGCGGCAAGTTGCAGCGCCAGCACCGCGCCCAGCGACAGCCGGTGCAAGGCCAGCGATGTGAGCGCGCGGCGCAGCAGCGGTGTCTCGATGCTCGGGTCCTGGCGCAGCGGGTCCATGCGCATGGTGTTGCCGATGGCCCAGACGGCGCCGTGGAAGGCGTGCAGGTTGTTGAGGGTGGCCAGGGTCAGCCAGATGGCCAGGCCGGTGGCGAGGAGGGCGTGAAACAGCCAGATCGAGTCAGACAGTTGCATGGGGAAATCCTGTCAAAAGAGTACCTTGCCGGCATACGGACGTGGAAACTCCTCGACAGCGGGGAGCTACCGGCCTATTATGCAAGTAATTAGTTGGTTAACTGGCCCCATGATAGTTGAGCGAAATGAATTACACAAGTAAACGTTTGGATAATAGCGAGGCGCCGCAAACGACGGAGCGCATCCTGTATTTCATCAAGACCAAGGGACCCGTCTCCACGGCGACCCTGGCCAAGACCCTGGACATGACTGGCGAGGCGGCGCGCCAGCAGGTGCAAAAGCTGGTGGCGGCGGGCTTGATCGAGGGGCGCCAGGAAGTGCAGGCGGGCGCGGGCCGGCCGCGCCAGAACTGGGTCTTGACGGAAGCGGGCAATGCGCGCTTTCCCGACACGCATGCGCAGCTGACGATCAAGCTGATCGGTTCGGTGCGCCAGCTGTTCGGCGAGGCGGGCCTGGATAAACTGATCACCCAGCGCGAAGAGGAAAGCCGCAGCGCGTATGCGCTGGCGTGCTCGGCGCCGGACTTGCCCACGCGCTTGCAGCAGCTGGCCGCCGTGCGCGACGAAGAGGGCTATATGGCGCGCGTGGAAGCGGACGGCGACGACTGGCTGCTGATCGAAGACCACTGCCCCATCTGTGCGGCCGCGCGCACCTGCCAGGGCTTTTGCCGCTCCGAGCTGCAGCTGTTCCAGGAAGTGGTGGGGCCGAGCGCCAGCATCGTGCGCGAGCAGCACGTGCTGGCGAACGCGATGCGCTGCGTTTACCGGATTTCGCCGCTTTCTTAAGGCTTCGGAAACAGCGGCCGGGCGGCCAGCGCCACCAGTCCCGCCAGCCACCATACGACGGGCCAGTTGCTGGCCGCCAGCAGGTGCGGGATGGCGATCGGCGTGAGGAAGAGCCCCACGTAGACGGCCGTGTTCGCCATGCCCAGGGCCGTGCCCGCGTTGGCGCCGCCCGCTTCCGTTGCCAGTTCCGTGTAGGCCACGCCATGCCAGGCGGACACGGCGATGCCGGCGAGCACCACGGCGGCCATCAACAGCCAGCCCGGCGCCTGCAGCCAGGCGATGCATCCCAGCACAACGAACGAGGCCAGCGCCACCAGGGCCGAGCCGCGCAGATAGGCGGGCCGGTTCGCGTGGCGGTCCGTGTGGCGTCCGCTCCAGATGCGCATCACCATGGCGCCCGCCTGCAGGGCCACCATCACGGCCGTGATGGCGGCCAGGCCCAGGCGGCCATGGTCGTGCAGGAAGACGGTGGCATAGCTGAGCACGGCAAACTGGGGCACGCACAGCAAGCCGATGGCGGCCACCATGCGCCAGACTTTGCGGTTTTTGAGCGGAGCTGGCAACGGCGGCGCAGGCTGGACCGCGATCGGGCCCGTGGACGCGTTTTGCGGCCCCGTGGCGGCCTCGGCAGAGAAATCGGGCTCATGCATCCATCGCCACGTAAAAAACGCCGACAGGCCGCATACGAGGGCCAGGGCGCCAAACACCGGCATGAAGCCGTAGCGCGATGCCAGGCTGGGCAGGACGAGGGCGCCGAGACCGCCGCCGAGCGGCACGGCCGTCTGACGGATGCTCATGGCGAAACCCCGTTCGCCGGCGCCGAACCAGCGCATCACGGCGCGGCCGCTGGCGCCGTTCACGCTGCCGCCCAGCACGCCGACCAGCGCCAGCCCGGCCGCCAGCGCCCATAACGGCGGCACGGACCCGTCAGCGGGCGTGATCCACAGCAGCAAGGTCAATAGCGCCAGCATGGTGCCCAGCAAGCCGGTCAGCAGCACGGGGCGGTCGCCCCAGCGGTCGGTGGCCATGCCCCATGGCAATTCGGTCAGGGCCACGCCCAGGCCCATGGCGCCCAGCGCCACCCCCAGTTGCGTATTGCTCAGGTGATAGCCGCTGCGCAGCCAGATGGCCGTGGTGGGCATGCCGTTGGCGGCGGCGGAAAAGCTGGCATTGGCCGCCACGCCGACGGCCAGCACTTTCCAGCGGTGGGCGTCGCCCAGCACGGGCGCGGCGACGGGGGCAGAAACGGGAACGACGGGGCAGCTGGTGGTCATGGCAAGGAGGGAAAGTGGTTGACCCTGACAGTGTTGCGCAGTACGATCGTTCTGAATATCAGATAATTTACGCTATACCATCCCATAAAACCGGACGATCATCTCCATGCCATGAGCCTGCTGAATTTCGACATCGCCTTTCTGCGCAGCTATGTGGCTGGCGTCGAGCTGGGCAGCTTTGCCCGCGCGGCCGACAAGGTGGGCCGCTCCACCTCTGCCGTCAGCGCGCAGCTGAAAAAACTCGAGGAGCAGGCGGGCATGCCCCTGTTCCGCAAGGATGGCAGGGGCCTGGCGCTCACGCCGGCCGGCGACGTGCTGCTCGGCTATGCACGCCGTCTGCTGGAACTGAACGACGAGGCGGCCGTCGCCTTGCGCGGCGCGGAACTGGAAGGCTGGATCAGGCTCGGTTTGCAGGAGGATTTTGGCGAAGCCTTGCTGCCGGACGTGCTGGGGCGTTTTGCCCGCGCGCATCCGAAAGTGCGCATCGAGGCGCACGTGGCGCGCAACACGGCCCTGATGGAAGGGCTGGCCATGGGCCAGCTGGACCTGGCCCTGCTGTGGGGCGGCGCCTGCATCGCCGACGTGGCCGAATATCCGCCGCAGCAGCGCCAGCATATTGCCCAACCGTCCATGCGCTGGATCGCCTCGTCCAGCCTGGCCTGGCGCCCCGAGTCGGGCGAGCCGCTGCCGCTCATTACCTTCGACCGCGACTGCCTGTTCCAGCGCTGCGCCACGCAGGCGCTCGATGGGGCCGGCATCGCCTGGCGCACGGCGTTTACCAGTCCCAGCCTGGCGGGACTGTGGGCGGCGGCCGCCGCCGGGCTGGGCGTGACGGTGCGCACGGGCCTGGGCTTGCCCTCGACCGTGCGCGCGCTCGATCACGTGGAAGCGGGCTTGCCCGCCCTGCCCCCGCTGTCGCTGGAATTGCTGCGTGCTTCAACGGTGTCCAGGCCGCCCGTCGAGCGCCTGGCCGGCCTGATCATCGCCTCGCTGCAACAGGATGCCGCTTAAAACGCCTGCGCCGTCGGGCGCAGCACGATTTCATTGATATCCACGTCGGCCGGCTGCTCGATCGCATACGCGATGGCGCGCGCTACGGCATCGGCGGGAATGGCGATCTGGTAGAACTCCTTGACGGCCTTGGCGCTCTCGGCGTGGCTGCTGCCCTGGCTCAATGCCGTGTCCACGGCGCCCGGCGCAATGACGGTGGTGCGGATGGTGCCGCCGCTGGCGGCCAGTTCATGGCGCAAGCCTTCCGAAATGGCGCTGACGGCAAACTTGGTGCCGCTGTAGACGGTGCCGCCCGGGCTGAAGACTTTTTGCCCCGCCACCGACGAGACATTGATGAAGTGGCCGCTGTTTTGCGCCTGGAAATATGGCAGGACGGCAGCGATGCCGTTCAGCACGCCTTTGATGTTGATATCGATCATGTTGTTCCATTCATCGACCTTCAGGGCGCTCATCGGCGCGATGGCCATCAGCCCCGCATTGTTGATCATCACATCGACCTTGCCGAACACGGCCAGGGCCGTGTCGACCAGACGCTTCAGGTCGCCCGCCTGAGTGACGTCGGTCTGGGCAATGGCGGCCTGGCCTCCGGCGGCCGTGATTTCCTCGGCGATGGTATTGAGCAAATCCATACGGCGCGCACCGAGCACGACGCAGGCGCCCAACGCGGCCAGATGACGCGCGGTGGCTTCGCCCAGGCCGCTGCTGGCACCGGTGATGAGGACGACTTTCCCTGCAATAGCTTGACTCATGATGGGTTCCTTGTGAAGGCAGCACAGTGCTGCGGATGACATCGATCAATGCCGGCACAGCTTAGCGCATTTGCGTCCCTTTTTGCTATAAAAAAGATAATTACTAAATCGTAATTGTTAGGCGCGAGCAATCAGCACCTGCACGGGCGCCATGGGAAAATCGCTGGCGCCATACTGCTCCACCTGCCGCCAGCCCATGTCGCGCAGCAGCTGCGCCAATTCACCATGCCGTGTCACCGTGCGGCCCAGCATGCGCATCGGCAAGTAATACGGCAGCACGCGCGCCGCGTCGCCCGGTGCCGCCGCGATTTCCGCCTGCACGCAGACGAGCACGCCTCCGGGCTTCAAGGCTGCCTGCATCTTGCGCAAGGCCGCCGCCATGTCGGGCACGAAATGCAATACGGACGAGCACCAGATCAGATCGTAATCGCTGCCGATATCGTCGCTGTCCAGGTCGCCGCCCAGGGCCTCCAGGCGGTCGGATAGTTGCGCATGGGCGATGTTCGCGGCCGCCACGGCCACCGCTTCCGGCCAGTCGAAAACGCAGCCCTGCACGCCCGCATGGGCTTGCGCCAGCGCAATAGCCACCCAGCCAGGACCGCCCCCCACGTCGAGCAGGCGCAGCGGCATGTTGCCGTCCGCAAACGGGGCGACGCGCTGCATCACGGACAGGGCCGCGCGCATGGTGACGGCGCGCTGCTCCTGGCCGATCTGCTGCTGTGCGGCGGCGGCCCAGTTGATGCCATTGGCTGTGCTGTAGGGTTTTACCTTGCCGCCATCGCGCACGAGGGTACTGAGCTGGGTGGCGAAATGGCGCAGCGCGTGCAGCCGGTACAGCCAGGCGTCGCCGCAAAAGGCAACCGAGTCGCGGCAGAAATACTGCAAGGTGGCGGCCGTGCAGCGGTAGCGCTGTGCCTCAGCATCGGCCCCGTCGCGTTCCAGCACCTGCATGCTCCAAAGCAGTTCCAGCAGCAGCGCCGTGTGCGGCGCATGCAGCGACAGGGCCTCGGCCAGTTGCGCCGGCGTGTGCGGCGTGGCCAGCACCTCGAAAATACCCAGTTCCAGGGCGGCGGCCAGCCCATCGGCCTGGATGGGCGCGACGGCCAGGTCCCAGTACGGTTGCAAGGCGTGTTGTGTATTGAATGACATGATCTTCCTTTCGGCGAAGTGGGCATCAGCGTCATTTTATGCAACAATGAGAATAATTATCATTTGCATTTGTATGCGGTACGGCGTATTTCGTATGCGCGGCGGCGCGCAAGGACAGGAAGGAGCGATGATGGAACAGGACAGGGAAGCGGCAGGCTGGACGCGGCGCCAGCTGGACCCGGGCATGGGCGAATGCCGCGCCGACCAGAGGCAGATCGACCAGGGCTTGCTGCTCGTGCATTCCGATTACCGCCCGCGGCTTGCGCTCGTCGAGCAATCGCAGCATGACGACGGGGGCGGCATGGTGATCACCATCGGCCTGCAAGGCGCGTCCGGCTATGTCGCGCGCGATGGCCAGCACCTGCGTTTCCAGGGCGGCCATACGACGGTGACGGCGTTTCGCCACGTCAGCGGCGAGCGCCGTTTCGAGGCGCATCAGCGGGCGGCGCAATTGCGCGTGCTGGTCGATGAAAACGCGCTGGCGCGCTATTGGCCGGAGGGCTTGCTATCCGTGTTGCCCGACGGCGGCGCGCGCCAGCTGGCGCATGCGGTCACCACGCCCGCCGCCGCCCAGCACGCCCGCTCGCTGCTGCGCGCGACGGACCCGCTGGCCGTGCATATCGGCGTGCTGAGTATCCTGGCGGAGCAGCTGCGGGGACTGCGGCCCGCGCCGGCGCGCGTGCCGCGCTGGTCCGAGGCCGACATCATCAAACTCGAGCGCGCCTACGCGCTGATGCAGGAGCAGATGGCGCAGGCACTCACGCTCGATTACCTGTGCGCGCAAGTGGGGCTGAGTTTGTTCAAACTCAAGCAGGGATGGCGCTACCGCTACAACGACAGCCCCCAGCGCACTTTGCTGGCGCTGCGCATGCAGCGGGCAAAGTTACTGCTGGAAAATGGTTGCCAGGTGGCGCAGGCGGGCTGGCAAACGGGCTACCGCCACCCGGCCAATTTCAGTGCCGCCTTCAGCCGTTATTTCGGCTACGCGCCGAAGACCGTGGGACGCGCGGGCGCGTAAAAAGCCGGTGTAGAATCGGCGGGCAGCAAATAATCATACGACCTACAAGGAGACATGATGGCCCGCAAAATCTTTGTCAATCTGCCCGTCCAGTCGCTGGAACGCTCCGTGGCGTTTTTCACGGCGCTGGGCTTCAGTTTCAATGCCCATTTCACCGATGAAACAGCGACGTGCATGATCGTTGCCGACGATATCTTCGTGATGTTATTGACGCACGACAAGTTCAAGCAATTCACGCCCAAGCAGCTGTGCGACACCAAGGTGGCGACGGAAGTGCTCGTGTGTTTGTCGGCCGAGAGCCGGGGCGAAGTCGATGCGCTGGTGGCAAAAGCCGTCCAGGCGGGCGGCAGCATCTACAAGGAGCCGATCGATTTCGGCTTCATGTACGGCCACAGTTTCCAGGACCCCGATGGGCATCAGTGGGAATTGATGTATATGGAAGCGAATTCAATACCGCAATAGCAGCGCAGGTCGGATTAGCGGCGGTACGCCGCGTAATCCGACAATATTATTGACCGGTGGTGGTGTCGGATTACGCGCGGCTTCGCCACGCTAATCCGACCTACCCGACTGTTAAACCTAAGCTTTAGCTGGCCAGTGCCAGCAAATCGACCACGTCCAGCCCGGCCAGGTCTTGCGTCGTGTTGCCCGCGAACGCGGCGCGGCTCTGCTGACCGTTTTTCAGCCAGGTGCGCGTGACGTCCTTGATCTGCGCCAGGGTGCAGTTCAGCACGCCGGTACGGAATTGCTGGCGCACGGCTTCCGTCGTGCCGCGCTGCTGCATGTTCCACGCCGTCAGCGCTTCCGCATACGGCGAGTGCGGCTTGTCGAGGCCCTTGATGACGCAGATGATTGCCTCTTCCACCTGCTCCTGCGAGAAATCGCCGTCGAGGATTTGATCGAGCGTCGTGCCGAAGTCGGCGTACGTGCCGGCCAGGCGCGGATCGCGGTAGGAACTGAGCGTAAACGTGCCGGCGCCGGCCGCATAGCTGGCGCTGCCGCCATAGGCGCCGCCTTTTTCGCGCAGGGCCGTATGCAGCACCTGGTTGGTCATCAGCTCGGCGGCGACGGCCAGGGCGGAAGCGTCCGGATTGTGTACGCCAGGCACGGCCCAGGAAACGAAGCAATGGTTGATCTGGCTCGTCGCATGCAGGGCCGTGTTGGCCAGCGGCAAAGCTGCCGGTGCTGGCGTTTCCGTCGCTGCGGCGGCATCCGTGCTGGCGGCCGGCAATTCCAGCAAGCGGGCCAGGGCGATGCCGTCCTGCTCCAGGCCGGCGCACAGCACGGTTGGCTGCTGGGCGATGATGTGCGCGTGCAGGGTGTCGAGCTCGCGCGCGATTTCCTGCAAGCCCTCGGACGTCTTGCTCAGCTGCTGCAGACGGCGGTAGAACGGCAAGGCCGCCGGGCCGCCGACGATGTCGTCGAAGCGGCGCGTCGGCGACAGCGGCGCCGCCGACGCGAGCATGGCGTAGCGGTTGCCCGATTCGGCCAGGCTGCTCAATTTGTCCTGTACCAGGCTTTCGATCAGGAAAGCCAAGCGCTCTTCTTCATCGAAGCGTGGCTTGGCGATCCAGGCCGACAGCACGGCGGCGATCGCCGCGTGTTCTTCGCGCAAGCCGCTGGCCGAGAACGACAATTCCACGCGCATCGCCTGTTGTGGGCGGGGAATGGCTTCCAGGCCGATGTGGAACGACGGCACCATGCTCTGGCGCCAGGCGCTGGCGTCGTCGAACGACATGTCGCCCACGCCCAGTTCCGGCGCCAGGTCCGTGTACAGGCGCAGCCATGGCCACGACGCTTCCGGCAAGCCCGACACGTCGTACAGCACGTTGGCATAGCTGATGCCGTTCGAGGCAATGCTGAAGGCCACGGCGCCGTCGACGGCGGGTGGAATCGGCAGGGCCGGGCGCGGCGCGGCGCTGACGTCGCCGGGGCGGATGCGCGGCAAGACTTCCGAATTCGACGGCAATTGCTGATGCGCTTCCAGCGCGGCGGACTCGGCCACGATGTGCTCGCGCTCGGCGTCCGTCAGCTGCGCTTGCAGGGCCGCCAGCCTGGCGTCTTCCTGGGCGGCGCGGTCCGTGAAGTAGGCGCTGTCGGGCACCACGTGCGTCGTCAAACGGGTCGGATTGGCGATCAGTTCGCGCACCAGCTGCTTGAAGAATTCCGGATCTTCGATCTGCTGTTCCAGGGTTTCCAGGATGGCCGCATTGTCGAAGGCATCCATCACGTTGCCGTCATACATGGCCAGCGGCAGGGCGTGCAGCAAACGGCCCAGGCCGTACGGCATGCGGCCGCTGCTGATTTCGCGCTGGCTGTATTTGATGTCGCGCAAGGCCGCGTGCAGCACGGCGGCGGGGATGCCCTCTTGCGCCGTCTCTTCCAGCGCCGTCCAGATGCGCTGGTGCGCGTCGGCGATCTGTTCTTTGGTTAAACCTTCCATGCCGATGTGGAACACCATCTGGCGGATGCCCGCATCGCGGCCATTCATGTCCGATGGGCGTCCATAGCCGGCCGATTCCATGGCGCGCATGACGGGCGCCGACGATTCACCGAGCAAGCCGTGCGACAGCAGGTGCGCGTGGTAGTAGGCGATGGGGTCGCTCGACTCGCCCATCAGCCAGGCGAATTGCAGGCCGAATTCATCGTCGCGCGCTTCCTGCGAAGGAATCTTGACGATATTTTCCTGCGGCGCCGTCCACGCGGGCGCCAGCTGCGGCAGGCGGCGCGGGCTGAAGCCGCTGAGCTTGGACAACACGCGTTCGGCGACCTGTTCCTGCACGGCCGATGCTTCGATATTGCCGGCGGTCATGATCACGGCTTGCGAAGGATGGTAGTGGCTGGCGTGGAATTCTTTCAGCATGTCATGCGTCAGCTCGGGGATATTCAGCGGATCGCCGCCCGATTCCACTTCATACGTCGTGCCCTTGAGCAAGGCGCTGGCGATGCCGCTGTCGAGCGCGCGCATGGGGCTGTTGAAGGCGCCCTTCATTTCATTGAAGACGATGCCCTGGTACACGAGCTTGTCGCCTTCGAACGCATGGCGCCAGCCTTCCTGACGGAAGTTCAGGTAATCGAGGTTGGGGAAGAAGGCGGCGTCCAGGTAGACGTCGAGCAGGTTGAAGAAATCCTTGCGGTCGGTGCTGGCGAACGGATACACGGTGCGGTCCGCATAGGTCATCGCATTCATGAAGGTGGCCGTCGAGCGGCGCAGCATCGAGAAGAAGGGGTCGCGCACCGGGTAGCGCGATGAGCCGCACAAGGCCAGGTGTTCGAGGATGTGGGCGCGTCCGTCGCTTACTTCCGGCACAGTGGGAAAGGCCACCAGGAACACCATCTCAGCCTGCTCGGTATGCATGTGGATATGGCGCATGCCCGTTGCTGGCTCGACATATTGCTCGATGGTTGCCTGCAAGACTGGAATGAAGTTGCTGCTGACTTTTTCAAATGTGCTCATGCGGTATGGGATCTCTGCGGTAGGTGATTCGGAGTGTCGGTGGGGCTGCATCACATATGGGGGCAAACTGGCGCAATGCCAGGGCGGGTGCCAGTTTGATGCCTGTATGAAGCTTTTCCCTATTGTACTAGGAGTATTCGTGCGCCGCCGCCGGGGCCTTGCCGGCCGCCGGAAAAGCGACAGTGTTGCAAAATTGATCATTGCAAGCTGGGTGGCGTCTCCGAATGAACGCTTAGCGTACCATGCGCCTTTTGCACTCCAGACTGAACCGAAGGCGCCCATCTTGTCCCGACTTTCCTTTCGCCAACTGTTATTTGCCGCCTTCATTTTGACGACGGGCATTTTGACGGCCACCTCCGTGCAAGCCCTGCTGACCCTGGAACACCTGGCGCGCCTGGGGCGCGAGACGGCGGCGCAGGCGATTGCCCTGACGGAACAGTCGCAGCGCCTGTCCGAGCGCACCCTGGCCATGGAGCGCAGCGCGCGCCAGTTTCTCGTACTCGACGACCCCGTGTTCCGTGAGCGCTACGCGGCGGCGCGCGACGAAGCGACGGCGGCGCTGCAAGTGCTGAACCGCGCCACGCCCGAGTTCGCCTCGCAACTGGCCGACGAGTGGACGGCGCAGGCGCAATCGGCGTGGGAAGTCTTGCAGGCCGGAAAACGCCGCAAGCGCGATGGCCACGCCGTCGTGTACCGCGCGTTTGCCCGCATGACGCAGATCAATGACAGCCTGGCGCGCGAAAGCAAGACGGAAATCGGCAGCCGCAACGATGCCCTGCTGGCCGAGCTGGAACGCCAGCGCCGCGTGCTGGGCATGCTGGTGGGCGGCGCCGTGCTGCTGGCGGCCGTGCTGGCCACCTGCTTCGGTTTTCTATTGTCGCGTCCGCTGCGCCGCATCGAGACGGCCATTGAGCGCCTGGGCGAGAAGCGCTACGACCAGCCCATCGTCGTCGGCGGCCCGGCCGACACGCGCCGCCTGGGCCAGCAGCTCGACTGGCTGCGCCAGCGCCTGGCGGACCTCGATGCCGACAAGGAACGCTTCCTGCGCCACATCTCGCACGAGCTGAAAACCCCGCTGGCGGCCCTGCGCGAAGGCGTGGCCTTGCTGGAAGACGAGGTGGCCGGCAAGCTCAGCGATAGCCAGCGCGAAATCGCCGGCATCCTGCAGCAAAACACGGCCTCGCTGCAAACCCAGATCGAAGACTTGCTGCGCTACAATACCGCCGCTTTTGACGCCCAGCATCTGGCGCACAGCAAGGTCGACTTGCTGGTCTTGCTGCAAGATGTGGTGGCCGCGCAGCGCCTGCAATGGCTGGCGCGCCGCTTGACGGTCGAGGTGCAGGGCGCATCCCTGATCGTGCAGGCCGACCGCGACAAGCTGGCGACGGCGCTGGCGAACCTGCTGTCGAATGCCGTGCGCTTCAGCCCGGAAGGCGGCACCGTGCGCTTTGCCTTGTCCTGTGAAGGCGGCCGCGTGCGCATCGACTGCATCGACGAAGGCGCCGGCGTGGCGCCCGAGGACGCCGCGCGTATTTTTGAACCGTTTTACCAGGGAGTGCGCCAGGCGGTGGGCGCGCGCAACGGCAATGGCATCGGCCTGTCCATCGTGCGCGAATATATCGCCGCCCACGATGGCAGCGTCACTCTTTTACCGCGCCCCGCCGGCGCGCATTTTCGGATAGAACTGCCCTTATGATGACGAGAACTTCCCTGGCCGCCATGGCCGCCTGCGCGCTGCTGTTGGGCGCTTGCGCCGCCAAGCCGCCCCTCCAGACGCCCGTGCTGGTGCAGACGCCGCCGCGCGTGGTGGTCGTGGCCGATCCCCAGCTGACCGAACTGCTCGCGTATCAAAGCGCCTTGCGCCTGATGACGCCGTCGGAACTGGCGAAAGCGCAGCTGGACCTGGCGAAAGCCGATCATGCGCCGCACAACACGCTACGCCGCGCCATGCTGCAGGCGACCGTGCGCGCCCCCGGCGACCTGGCCCGTGCGCAAGCCTTGCTGGAACCCTTGCTGACGGCCACGGGCAAGGATGCGCAACTGCTGGCGCCGCTGGCGCAATTGCTCAGCAGCCAGTATGCGGAGCTGCGCCGCCAGGACGAGAGCATCGACAAGCTCAACACGCAGCTGCGCGACGCCCAGCGCCGCAACGACTTGCTCAATGAAAAACTGGAGGCGCTGAAAAACATCGAGCGCAGCCTGTCCGTGCGCCCCGCCGCTGGAGCGCCGAAATGAGCGAGCACGCCCACATCCTGCTGGTCGACGACGACCCCGACCTGCTGCGTCTGCTGACCATCCGCCTGAAGGCGGGCAATTACCGCGTGACGGCCGTGGGCAGCGCGGAAGCGGCGCTGGCGCGCCTGGCCGTGGAATTGCCGGCCCTGGTCATTACCGACGTGCAATTGCCAGGCCGCGACGGCCTGGCCCTGTTCGATGAAATTCGCCGCCAGCATGCGGCCCTGCCCGTCATTTTGCTGACGGCCCACGGCACCATCCCCGACGCCGTCGACGCGACGGCGCGCGGCGCGTTTGCCTACCTGACGAAACCGTTCGACGGCAAGCTCTTGATGGAAAAGGTGGCGTATGCGATCAACTTGTCCACCGTCATGCCGGCGCCCGCGTCCGGCGACGAGAGCTGGCGCGCCGAGCTGATCAGCCGTAGTTCGCAGATGGCCGAGCTGCTGGCCGAAGCCAAGCTGGTGGCGGGTTCCGACGCCAGCATCCTGATCCGTGGACCTTCCGGCACGGGCAAGGAATTGCTGGCGCGCGCGCTGCACAACGCCAGCCGCCGCGCCAAGGCGCCATTCATCGCCGTCAACTGCGGCGCCATTCCCGAGCAATTGCTGGAATCGGAACTGTTCGGCCACGTAAAAGGCTCGTTTACGGGCGCCGTCGGCAACCGCGAAGGCTTGTTCCAGGCGGCCGATGGCGGCACCCTGTTTTTGGATGAGATCGGCGACATGCCCCTGCCGCTGCAGGTCAAATTGCTGCGCGTGCTGCAGGAGCGGGCCGTGCGTCCCGTCGGCGCCGACCAGACGCGTCCGGTGGACGTGCGGCTGCTGTCGGCCACGCACCGCGATCTGGACGTGGCGATGACGGAGGGGCAGTTCCGCGAAGACCTGTATTACCGCCTCAATGTCGTGACCTTGACCTTGCCGCCGCTGGCCGAGCGCCGCGAAGACATTTCTCTGCTGGCGAACCATTTCCTGCAGAAACTGGCGGCCAAGTACCAGAAACCGTTGAACGGCTTCGCGCCCGACGCCCTCACGGCGCTGGTGGCCGCGCCATGGCCCGGCAATGTGCGCCAGCTGGTCAATGTCGTCGAGCAAGTGTGCGCGCTGGCGACGGCGCCGCTGGTGCCCTTGTCCCTGGTGCAGCGCGCCCTGCGCGTGCCATCGCTGGAAGCGCTCAGCTATAACGAAGCGAAGCAGCGCTTCGAGCGCGACTACCTGATTCAATTGCTGCGCTTGACAGACGGCAACGTGGCCGATGCGGCCCGTCTGGCCGACCGCAACCGCACGGAGTTCTACCGCTTATTGCAGAAATACGAGCTGACGCCGGCCCTGTTCCGGGCCGACGGCGACCCTGTCGCTGATTAGCGACAAAAATAAAGTATTAATAATCAACGACTTATTGTAAAACATTGATATTGTTGCCACAGGCTGTCGCTGGCAGGCGACAAAAAGCCCGGATTTTCGGCCCGGAACGCCGCGAAACGGGCAGGAAAAATCCATACTAAAGCTAAGTCGTTGATTTTGAATGAAATTTAAAAGCTGGCACGGTGCTTGCTGTATGGGTAGATGTGACGCTTCAAAGTGTTGCTTTATCCAAGTAAGAAGCTTTTAACTTCATTGAGAGGAACTACCATGCAAACATCGAAACTGTTCAATACCCTGGTCGCCGCTATCGTACTGTCGGGCGCCTCGATCACCGCTTCGCATGCAGCTGACTCCGCCCCAAAAGCACAAGCTCCTGCTGACACCGTCGTGGCCGCCAACGCTGCCGCTGCCGTCCCTGATGAAACCATCACTTCCTCGGCCAAGGCCGCCCTGAGCGCCGATGCGCAAGCCGCTGCCCTGCCAGTCAAGGTGGCAACCCAGCAAGGTGTCGTCGTCCTGTCGGGCGACGTGCCGAGCGCCGAAGCGGGTGACCGCGTCGTACAGATCGTCGCTTCCGTGAGCGGCGTGAAAGAAATCAAGAACGAGCTGAAAGTCAAAGCCGCCGGCTAATCGCCCTCGCGCTGTACTTTACTCCGGGTTGCCCTGTCTGCGGACAGGGCATTTTTTTTGCCTAATTCAGTTAGTTTTGACTGTTTCGACAGCTGCTTGCGGAGGCGGCAGTGTCACCGGCGCTGTGGCGATGTCCCGCATCTGGATTGTTGTCGTATTGGGATAATCAAATCCCGCTCCTGTATTCCGGTCAACAATGTAGCCGATGCCGCCGCCCAGTAGAATATTGCCCCATACGGCACCATTCGACTTCGATACCAAGGTCGAACTTCCAGACAGATTGCCTTTCTTGCAGTCGACGATCATGTCGCCAGTGCTCTTATGCACCATTACGCTGCCAGGGCTGACAACGAACCAGTTTCCTGCATCGTTGCTGAGATTGCAGCCAATACCGGACACTTCCTTGCTCTCATGAATGGTCTGAATGGATACAGGCTGAAATTTTTCACCCGCGACGGATGCGCAGCCAGTTAACGCCAGTGAGGCTAAAACAAGAGATAGCTTATGCATATTGACCCTAGATGTAGTTATAATTTTTAGAACAAACTAGTGTAAATTGGCATTGTTTATTTATCTATAAAAATATTTTAATTATGGAAATTTTGTTTCTTTTTAGATGAATTCCTTGAAGCGCGAATAATGCGAGCAGTAAAGCCTCGTTCATTCTCACTGTATGATTTTTAGCGTTGATGAATCGAGTTCAACTGTAGAATAGCCAGCACTGGCGCCGTTTCCGGCGCTTTTTGTCATCCATGGCGCAGTGTTGCAAGGCTGGGCCGCTACCAGGCTACCGCATGTCTTCTTTTTCTCCCGCCGCCCTGCTGCGCAATCTAAAACCCGACAACTTCACCATCGCCCTGCTCGTCACCGTGGCGCTGGCCAGCTTCCTGCCCTGCACGGGCCAGACGGCCGTAGTCTTCGGCCATATCACCACCGTTGCCATCGGCGCCCTGTTTTTCCTGCACGGCGCCAAGCTGTCGCGCGAAGCCGTGGTGGCCGGTGTCATGCACTGGCGCCTGCATTTGCTGGTGCTGGCCAGCACGTTTATTTTGTTCCCCCTGCTGGGCCTGGCCCTGCGTCCGCTGGCGCTGACCTTTCTCACGCCCGAGCTGTACGTGGGCATCTTGTTCCTGTGCGCCTTGCCATCGACCGTGCAATCGTCGATCGCCTTGACGGCCATGGCGCGCGGCAACGTGCCGGCCGCCATCTGCAGTGCCTCGGCCTCGAACTTCATCGGCATCTTCCTCGCGCCGATTCTCGTCGGCTTGCTGGTGGCCAAGGGTGCGGAAAGCAAGTCGTCGGTCGACGCCGTGCTGTCCATCGTCATGCAGCTGCTGCTGCCCTTCCTGGCCGGCCAGTTCCTGCGCCGCTGGATCGGCCGCTGGGTCGACCGCCACAAGGCCATGCTGAAATTCGTCGACCAGGGGTCCATTTTGCTGGTGGTCTACACGGCCTTCAGCGAAGCCGTCAGCGAAGGCCTGTGGCACACGATTTCGGTGGAAACCCTGGTGGCGCTGGGCCTGTTCAGTATCTTGCTGCTGGCGCTGGTCCTGGGTCTGATGACGTTCATCAGCCGCCGTCTGGGCTTTAGCAAGGAAGATGAAATCGCCATCGTCTTCTGTGGCTCGAAGAAAAGCCTGGCCAGCGGCGTACCGATGGCCAAGGTACTGTTTGCCACGCACTCGCTGGGCATGGTGATTTTGCCGCTGATGCTGTTCCACCAGATTCAATTGATGATCTGCGCCGTGATCGCGCAACGCTATGCGCGGCGCGATGAGGCGCAGGAAGTGCCGGCGACGACGCGATAATGCTAGTCTCGCAATAGCGTCAACGCCTGCCGCAAGCCCTCGACGATCACCCGATACGCCTGCCGCCGGCTCATCTCATCGGGCGCGCGCAGCACATACGCCGGGTGATACACGGTAATCACCCAGCGCCCGTCGTGCTGGATCGGCGTGCCGAGCAGCGGCGTCATGCTGGCCGCGCCATCCTGCAGTACGGATTTGAATGCAGTGCTGCCCAGCGCCACGATCACCTGCGGTTGGACCCGCTCGATCTCTTCTTCCAGCCAGCCATGGCAGGCGAGGATCTCGCGCTGGGCCGGGGTCTTGTGCAGGCGGCGCTTGCCGCGCGGTTCCCACTTGAAATGCTTGACGGCGTTGGTCAGATAGAGGCTGTCGCGCGCCAGGCCCGCTTCTTCCATGGCCCTGTTCAGCAGCGCACCGGCCGGGCCGACGAAGGGCAGCCCGGCCAGGTCTTCCTGGTCGCCCGGCTGCTCGCCCACCAGCATGATGCGGGCGGTGTGCGGGCCTGTGCCGGGCACGGCTTGCGTGGCATGCTGCCATAGTGCGCAGCGGCGGCACCGGTCCAGCGTCGTGGGGACGTCGCGAGCGGGCTGGGCCCGCTCTGCGCTGATCGGGATCATGGCGGCGCCCTGCCGCTGTCCCACGCTGGCCGTCTGGCCCGTGCGCCGCTCGCCGTTGGCCGCGCCGCTCAGCATGGCGGGCACGATGGCGCCTTCCGGCAGGTTTTTCCAGAAGCGCGAGGGGATATGGCTGTGCAGCAAATCGGCATTCACGCGCGCGGGATTGAAGATGCTGCGGTAGTAGGTCAGCCACAGGGCTTCGCCCGCATCGTCGATGTCGGCCGCGCCACGCAGCAGGGCCGGTCCCGCGTGCAAGGTGGCGCCATCCCACAGCATGCTGGCCGCCGGCGTGGCGATCATCCAGCTGGTCGATCCCATGCGGCGCGCGAAGTGGCGCGCCACCTGCGGCAGCACCTCGTGCGTCGGTTCGAACCAGGCGACGAAGCGGGGAGCGCCCTCGCTTTCCGCCCGCTCGCGAAAGCGCACGTACGCATGCATGTCGTGCTCTTCGCGATGCACGGCCTTGACCATGGCGTGCAGGCGCGCACCATCGGCGTCGGCCGGCGAGAGCACGTCGTGCTGGCCCTGCTGCCAGCGCCAGAGCACCTGATATAACAACGCCCAGCGGTCATGCACGTTGAAACAGGCGGCGGCCTGCAGCAATTCCACCAGGGCACGGGGCAGGCGCAGCGGCGGCGCGCTGGTATCCGTCGCATCCGGCGTAGAGGAAAACAGGTCGCCCTCGCCTGGCTGCGATTGCCAGGCCACGTCGGCAGGCGGCACCTTGAGCGCGATCAATTCGCGTGCCGCCGCGCGCCATTCGTCGAACGATTGCGCCAGCCGCACCACGCGCTCATTGACAGCTTTCATGCGGCCTGCAGTTCCGGCCACAGAGGCATCTGCTGCGGCGCATCGGCCATGGCGCGGCGCAAGTGTTCCGAGGCCGTGGTGTCGCGCGCGGGAAAGTAATCGGCCGTGATGATGAAGGGGGCGATTTTCTTCATGCTGCAGCGCAGGCGCGACAGGTCGGCGTAGCGCACCTGCCGCAGCTGGCGCAGCTCGACGATGCGCTGCGCGTTGCGCAGGCCGATGCCGGGCACGCGCGCGATCATGTGCTGCGCCGCGCGGTTCAAGTCCAGCGGAAAATGTTCGCGGTGCGCCAGCGCCCAGGCCAATTTCGGATCGATGTCGAGCGCCAGGTTGCCGCCGCTGGCGGGCAGCAGTTCGCTGGCCTGGAAACCATAGCTGCGCAGCAAGAAATCGGCCTGGTACAGCCGGTGTTCGCGCAGCATCGGCGGCGGCGCCAGCGGCACGCTTTTCGGGCTGTCGGGGATAGGGCTGAAGGCCGAGTAGTACACGCGCTTGAGCTTGTAGCTGCCGTACAGGGTCTCGGCCGTGGCGAGGATCTGCTGGTCGTCGCTGGCGTCGGCGCCGACGATCATCTGCGTGCTTTGCCCGGCCGGCGCGAAACGCGGCGAGCGCGGTTCTTCGGCCTTTTCATCGAGCTTGCGGCGGATGGCGCCCATGGCCAGCTTGATCGTGTGCACGCTTTTTTCCGGCGCCAGTTTCTGCACGCTGTCCTGCGTCGGCAATTCGATGTTGACGCTGAGCCGGTCGGCATAGCGGCCCGCCTGCGCGACCAGGACCGGATCGGCGTCGGGGATGGTTTTCAGGTGAATGTAGCCGCGGAACTGGTGTACTTCGCGCAACTCGCGCGCCACCTGCACCAGCTGCTCCATCGTGTAGTCAGCCGACCGGATGATGCCGGAACTGAGGAACAGGCCGTCGATGTAATTGCGCAGGTAAAAGTCGGCCGTCAGCTTGACCACTTCGGCCACCGTGAACCGCGCGCGCGGCACGTTCGAGCTGCGGCGGTTGACGCAGTACTGGCAATCGTACAGGCAGTAATTGGTCAGCAGCACTTTCAGCAGCGAGACGCAGCGCCCATCCGGCGTATAGCTGTGGCAGATGCCCATGCCCGAGGTGGCGCCAAAGCCGTCCTTGCCGATGGAATCGCGCCTGGGCGCGCCGCTGCTGGCGCAGGACGCATCGTACTTGGCCGCGTCGGCCAGAATTTCCAGCTTGTCCGTCAATTCCATGGCTCACCTCAATATACTGTGTTTATATACAGTATATCAGGGAATACACCTTGCACCGTCTTGACTTGCGCGATGGCAGAACGCTATATATAAGTGTATATTACGGTCCTTGTTCACCGTTCACTTTACAAGGATACGACCATGCGCCTCACCTCCCTCGCCAAGCTCCTCGGCACTGCCCTGCTGGCCACCGCCGCCACCTCCGCCCTTGCCGGCGAAGTGGTGGTGTCGGCCGCGGCCAGCCTGACGAACGCGTTCAAGGATGCGGCGCAAAGCTACGAGGCGCAGTATCCGGGCAGCAAGGTGTCCCTGAACTTTGCCGCCTCGGGCGTGCTGCTGCAGCAGATCGTCAAGGGCGCGCCCGTGGACGTGTTTGCCTCGGCCGACCAGGAAACCATGGATGCGGCGCAAAAGCAGGGCCTCGTCTTGCCGGCCGACCGCATGGACTTTGTCGGCAACAGCCTGGTGCTGATCGTGCCGCACGATAGCAAGCTGGGCATCAAGAGCCTGAGCGACCTGACGCACAAGGGCGTGACCCGCGTGGCCATCGCCAACCCGGCCAGCGTGCCCGTCGGCCGTTACTCCGAAGGCGCGCTGAAGAAGGCGAAATTGTGGGAAGCCGTGCAACCCAAAGCCATCGGCACGCAGAACGTGCGCCAGTCGCTCGACTACGTGGCGCGCGGCGAAGTCGACGCGGGTTTTGTCTACGCCACCGACGCGGCCATCATGAAAGACAAGGTCAACGTGGTGCTGGACGTGCCATTGGACGCGCCCGTGCTGTATCCGATCGCCACCATCAAGGACAGCGGCAATGCGGCCGAAGCGAAGCGCTTCGTCAGCTACCTGCAGACGGCGCCGGCGCAAGCCATCCTGGCCAAGTACGGGTTTAAAAAGCCATAAAGTAAAACGACTGCACATGGATATCGCCTGGACCGCGCTGGCCCTGTCGCTGAAAGTGGCGGCATGGGCCACGGCGCTCAATTTGTTGCTCGGCATCGGCACGGGCTATCTGCTGGCGCGCACGCGTTTTCCCGGGCGCGAGCTGCTCGACGCCCTCCTGACCCTGCCGATGGTGATGCCGCCCACCGTGCTCGGCTATTACCTGCTGGTGCTGCTGGGCCGGCGCGGCACCCTGGGCATCTGGCTGCAGGACAACTTCGGCATCAACCTCATCTTTACGTGGCAGGGCGCCGTGATCGCGTCCACCGTGGTCGCCTTTCCCCTCGTCTTCAAGCCGGCGCGCGCCGCCTTCGAGGCCGTCGACGGCCAGCTGGAGCAGGCGGCCCGCGTGCTGGGCATCCCGGAGCTGGCCATCTTTTTCCGCGTCACGTTACCGCTGGCGTGGCGTGGCATCCTGGCCGGCGTGCTGCTGGGATTCGTGCGCGCGCTGGGCGAGTTCGGCGCCACCCTGATGGTGGCCGGCAGCATTCCCGGCAAGACGCAGACCCTGTCGGTGGCCGTGTATGAAGCCGTGCAGGCGGGCCAGGACGACGTCGCCAACACGCTGGTGCTGATCACCTCCCTCGTCTGCATCGTGGTGCTGTTGTCGGCGGGCCGCCTGGCGCCCGGGCGCATCGCGCACAAATGAGCCTATGATGACGCCCATGCAACTCGACCTCGACATCCGCGCCACCTTGCGCTCCGGCAAACGCCGTTTCGACCTGCAGGTGCAATGCACCTCCGGCAGCCAGCGCATCGCCATGTATGGCCCGTCCGGCGCCGGCAAGAGCATGACCCTCAAAGCCATCGCCGGACTCTTCACGCCTGACTCTGGCCATATCCGCTTGAACGGCCGCACTCTGTTCGATGCGGCCGCCGGCATCAACCTGCCGCCGCAGCAGCGCAATGTCGCCTACCTGTTCCAGGATTACGCGCTGTTCCCGCACCTGACGGTGCGCCAGAACGTGGGCTTTGGCCTGAGCCGCGGCTGGTTCAACCCGCGCGCGCGCGAAAAATTGCAGAAGATCGAGCATTGGCTCGACGCCTTCCACTTGCAGGAACTGGCGCACCAGTATCCCGACGAGTTGTCCGGAGGCCAGCGCCAGCGGGTGGCGCTGGCGAGGGCGCTCGTGGCCGAACCGGCTGCGCTGCTGCTCGACGAGCCGTTTGCCGCTCTCGATCCGGCCCTGCGTGTCAAAATGCGGCTGGAACTGAGCCAGTGGCAGCAGCGCCTGGACGTGCCCATGATCCTGATCACACACGATCCGGAAGATGCGCGCATCCTGGGCGAGCATGTGCTGTACTTGCGTGACGGACAGATCGATAACAGGGAAGAACACATGGCATTGGGTGAACGCATTGGATAAATCAGCGGCAGCGGAAATCGGCCTGCAAGGCTCGGTATGGATGACGGTGGGCGGCGAGCACCTGGGCGGTGCCGGCCGGGTGGAATTGCTGGGCGCCATCGCCGAATGCGGCTCCATCACGCAGGCGGCCAAGCTTGTGAAGATGAGCTACAAGGCGGCCTGGGACGCCATCGACGCGATGAACAACCTGGCCGGCGAACCGCTGGTCGAGCGCCTGACGGGCGGCAAGGGCGGCGGCGGCACGCGGCTGACGCCACGGGGACGCCAGCTGGTCGACAATTTCCGCATCATCGAGCGCGAGCATGCGCGCTATCTGCGCCAGTTGGGCAGCCAGGCCGAAGGCATCGCCGACGATCTTTTACTCATACGGAGAATGGCCATGAAAACCACGGCGCGCAATCAATTCCTGGGCAAGGTGGCCGAACTGAAACAGGGCGCCGTCAACGATGAAGTCACGCTGGAATTGCCGGGCGGCCAGCACATCGTGGCCATCGTCACGCAGGGCAGCAGCGCCAGCCTGGGCCTGGTGCCGGGCGCGGAAGCGTTTGCGCTGATCAAGGCCTCGTCCATCATCCTCGTGGCGGACAGCGCAGGGGCGCGCTTTTCCGCACGCAACCAGCTGGCCGGGCTTGTGACGCGCGTGCAGACGGGCGCCGTCAACACGGAAGTGGTGCTGGACCTGCCGCGCGGCGGCACCATCGCCGCCATCATCACGAACCAGAGCTGCACCGAGCTGGGCATTGAGCCTGGCAGCAATGTGACGGCGATTTTCAAGGCGTCCAGCGTGATCCTGGGCGTGCCGGCGTAAACGGCGACGCTGAGCAAAGTTCCGGGGTCAGACCCGGCGGGTCTGACCCCAGCTTTACGTTGCAGGCCTAATCCTTCAACCGCGACAACCAATCGGCCGCCGCCGCCAGCGCCTGTTCCAGTTCCTGCGCCGTCTGCGCCAGCAGTGCCGGCACTTCGTCCAGACGGCCCGCATCGATGGCTTCCTCGGTGGCGAACGCGGTGCGGATCAGGCGTTTCGTGCCCAGGGTGCCGACGGAGCCGCGCACGCTGTGCAGGATGCGCGCCACGTCGCTGTGGCGGCCTGCCTGCAAGGCCGTTTCGGCGTCGCGCATGGGCGTCATGCCCTTGTTCAGCGCGTCTTCGACCATGCGCCGCAGCACGCCGCGCCCTTTCGCATCGCGCCCCATCACGCGCATCAGCGGCGCCATGGAAAAAATTTCTTCATCGGCGACGGGCACCGGTCCGGCCGTCTGCACCGGCGGGCGCCTGGGCAGGTGGCGCAGGATGACTTCCATCATCTCTTCCACCACCACGGGCTTGGCGATGAAATCGCTGATGCCGGCCGTCATGCAGCGCTCGCGCTCGGACGCCAGCACGCCGGCCGTCATGGCGATCACAGGCAGGCTCAAGCGTAGTTCCGTGCGGATGATGTGGGTGGCGCTGAAACCGTCCATGACGGGCATCTGCATGTCCATCAGCACGATATCGTAGCGCAGCGCTTCCGTGCGCAGCCGTTCCACCGCTTGCAAGCCGTCACCCACCACGTCCAGCGTGGCGCCCATGTGTTCGAGGATGCCGCGCGCCACGGCCTGGTTCAAATGATTGTCTTCCACCAGCAGGAAATGCACGCCGGCCAGTTCCGTGCCCAGCGGCCGCTGCAGCATGTGCTGCTCGCCGCCGTCGTTTTTGGTAATCAGCGCCTGGTGCAGGGCATCGAACAGGCTCGAGCCCGTGATCGGCTTCATCAGCACGACGTCGGCCTCGGCCGCGCTGGAAATTTCTTCCAGGTGGTTGCGGGCGAAGGCGTTGACCATTACCACGATGGGCTGGCGCTGGCCGCTGGCCGCCTGGCGGATGGCCTTGGCCGTGGCCAGGCCGTCCATGACGGGCATGTGCCAGTCGGCCAGCACCACGTCGTAGGGCTGCTGCTGCGCCAGGCGCTCGCGGTACAGTTCGATGGCGGCAAAGCCGGAGTCCACTTCGTCGGCCAGCCAGCCCCACGCCTCGATCAGCTTGACGATCAGTTCGCGCGTGGTGCGGTTGTCGTCGGCCACCAGCAGGCGCAGCTGGCCCAGGGCGGGCGTGCGCCGCGTTTCGGCCGGCTGCGCCAGCATGTCGAAGGGCACGCTGAACCAGAAGCGGCTGCCCTTGCCTTCGCTGCTGGCGACGGCGATGTCGCCGCCCATCATGTGGATCAGCTGTTTGCTGATGGCCAGGCCCAGGCCCGTGCCGCCGAAGCGCCGCGTGATGCTCTGGTCGCCCTGTGAAAACGCGGCAAACAACTGCTGTTGCTGCAACTCCGTCATGCCGATGCCCGTGTCGCGCACTTCGAAGCGCAGCCAGGCGCGGCGGTTGTCTTTCTCGGCCAGGCTGACGGCCACCACCACTTCGCCGCTCTCGGTGAACTTGATGGCGTTGCCGGCCAGGTTGACGAGAATTTGCTGCAGCCGCTGGGCGTCGCCCACGAGGCGGCGCGGCACGTCGGGCTCGACGGCGATGGCCAGTTCCAGTTCCTTTTCGCCCGCATTCATGGTCATCGTCGTGGCCAGCGTGTTCATGACCTCGTCGAGGTCGAATTCGACGGGCGACAATTCCATGCGGCGTGCCTCGATCTTCGAATAATCGAGCACGTCGTTGAGGATGCCCAGCAGCGACTGGCCCGCCACGCGCACCATGGTCAGATATTTGCGCTGTTCCGTGTCGAGCTTGGTATTGCCCAGCAAATACACCATGCCCAGCACGGCATTGAGGGGCGTGCGGATTTCATGGCTCATGTTGGCCACGAAATCGCTCTTCGCGCGGTTGGCCGCCTCGGCCCGGTCGCGCTCCTGCTCCAGCTCCGCCGCGCGCGCTTCGAGTTCCTGCTGCAGGCGGTCGCGTTCGCCCATCAGGCCGTTGAACGCTTCCGTCAGTTCGCCGATTTCGTCGCGCTGCAGCACCGGTACGGGCGTGAAGCGGCTGCCGCTGGTGCGCAGCGCCTGCAGGGTGTCGCGCAGGCGCACCAGCGGCGAGAGCAGGCGCACGGTGACCCAGCCCAGCACGGCTGCGGCCAGCAGCGAGGCGAGTATGCTCCACAGCACCAGACGGTACAGCACGCCGTCGAACGGTTCGAAGGCGTCGTCGAGGGGCAGCGAGGCGGCCAGCAGCCAGTTCACCGATTTCAGGCGCTTGAAGCTGTTGACGGCCGTGATGCCGCGGCTGTTGGTGCTGACCATGCTGCCTTCGCCATCCATCTTCAGCAGCTGCGTGGTCGTCAGGTTGGCGTTCGGCTGGCGCGGCTGCAGCAAGCGGCTGGTATCGGGATGCAGCACGTAGCGCGGCACGGCGCCGCGCGTGAGGATGAAATAATAGCCGCTCTTGCCGATCTTTTCCGAGCGCAGGCGTCCCAGCAGGTTGTCCTTGTACAGGCGCAGCACGCCGATCACCACGCCGGCCACCTGGCCATCGGCGGCCAGCACGGGCGCGGCCATCTGCACGATGGGCATGCCGCTCGATTTGCCCAGCATCGGCTCGGTGATCATGGGCTGGCGCGTGCGCAGCACGGTCTGGAAATACTCGCGCTCGGCGACGTTGATGCCGGCGCGCCCCGCCACTTCCGGCATGTCGGCCACGACGGCGCCGTGCGCGTCGAGCACCAGCACGTCGTCGAACAGCACCAGCATCGAGCGGCGCGAATAGTAGTCGCGCAATTGGGCGGGCTGGGCGATCAGTTCCGGCGGCTGCTGCCGGGCCGTCAGGGTGACGATCTGCAGCAGCATGGCCAGCTTGTCGTCGAGTTCGGCGGCGGTGCGGGTGATCAGCGACGACTGCTGACTCAGCAGTACCCGGGTGAAGTCGGCGCGCATGTGCTGCACCTGGATCATGGTGACCAGCGCGATCATGGCGATCGAGGTCAGGCTGGTGGCCAGCGCGACTTTTGCTTTGATGCCGAGAGGCTTCATGATTTCCTTTTCAGTACCGGGCGGCACAGGCGGCAGATAATGCTGTCAGGAATTTTCCTATCAATACCCCAGCTTAGCAAGCGCCGCCACGCAAATTGCCCTCTCCGCATGGGCTTTTGACGATGTTGCCATATAATTAAAGGCTGGACGTGGTTTATTCGCCGAAATTGCGGTGAAATTGGCACACGGCAACCCTGTATGCAGTAAACTTCTTATTGCATTTTCTAAAAGGTACCGACATGACTGAAGCGCTCCTTACTCCGACCTTGCCCACAGTGACCGTGGAAGCGTTGCGTGCGCGATGCTCGACCTGCAGCATGCATCAATTGTGCCTGCCGATGGGCCTCGATGTGGGCGACATGGACAGGCTCGACCAGATCATCGGCCGCCGGCGCAAGATCGTGCGCGGCGCTTCGCTGTTCCGCATCGGCGACTCGTTCCAGAATCTGTATGCGATCCGCCTGGGGCACTTCAAGACCTACCAGATCAATCCTGGCGGCGAAGAGCAGGTGACGGGTTTCCAGATGGCCGGCGAACTGCTGGGCATGGACGCCATCAGCGCCGACCGCCACCACTGTAATGCGGTGGCGCTGGAAGACAGCGAAGTGTGTGAAATCCCGTTTTCCAGCCTGGAACAATTGCTGGGCAATATGCCGACCCTGCTGCGCCATTTCCATCGCATGATGAGCCAGGAAATCACACGCGAGCAAAGTGTCATGCTGTTGCTGGGCAACATGCAGGCGACGCAGCGTTTTGCCGCCTTTATCGTCAACCTGGCGTCGCGCTATGAAGCGCGCGGCTATTCGGCCAGCAAATTTCAACTGCGCATGTCGCGCGAGGAAATCGGCAACTACCTGGGCCTGACCATCGAAAGCGTCAGCCGTTTATTGTCGAAATTCAAGAAGGAAGGCTGGCTGCGCGTCTCCAACCGCGAGATCGAGATCCTGCAGCCGGCCAAGTTGAAGGCTATTACGGCCGGCACGGACGTCTGCAAATAACAGCACCGTCAAAACCTACTGCGCGTCGCGCTTTGCGGCCTGCGATGCTCGCTGGCTCGGCGCCCCCGTGCATAGCACAGCTGTGCTTCTCAGCCACAAATCACTGCCGCTCGCTACGGTTTTCCCGGCACTGTACGTTATAGTTCCTCATCGGCATGCAGCGCGATGCTGCGTTGCAGCGGCCAGGTCCAGATGCCCGACAGGCGCCACTCGCGTTTGTCGTTTTCCACCAGCACCTGCCAGCGGCTGCGCTCGAGCATCGGCAGCGCCACGGAAAAATTGCCGGCCGCATCGGGCTGCACCAGCAGCTTGATATCCTTTTCCGGCAGGGTCGCATGCGCCAGGTGCAGCAGCAAAGGCTTCTGGTACGCCTTGCCGAAGCTGTGCACGGAACCGCTGAGGCGCGCTGCAGCGACGTCATATGACAGGGTCGTATCCATGGCCAGGTCGCTGGCGATCGTGTCGCGCTTCAAATCCTGGTTGATCGCCTTGCCCTGCTTGTAATAGTCGCCCACCACCAGCGCGTCGGGCTGCGTAAACGCGATATAGCCCATGAAGCTGCCGACGACCACGGACAGGCCGGGACCGATCATCAGCAGCCATGGCCAGCGATGCTTGTACCACGGTGCAACGGGAGGTTGCAGTTTCAGACTGTCGGACATGGTATTTCTCCTGTGTAAACGGCCAGTCCCCATGCGGGGACTGACCTTCCTGCAACTTCGTGGCGGCGAGGGCAGCCGGTCCCCGTCCGCCTTTCCTTGTTAACGTGGCACGATGAAGACCGCGCTTTCACGCACATGCAGCGACGGGTCGTCCAGCGAGTGCAATTCGATCGCAATCTTGTTCGAGCCCTTTTCGCCGACGCCGTGCGGCACGCGCAGGCGGATCGGCCAGCCCAGCGTTTCCGTCGGCTGCAAGGTCACTTCTTCGCGCGTCAGCAAGGTCAGGCCCGGCAAGCCGGAAGCGCTGATTTTGAAATGCTGGCTTTGCTCGGAGGTGTTCATGATCTGCAGACGATAGACGTTTTCGATCATGCCGTCTTCCACTTCGCGTCCCATCGAACCGCGGTCGCGGATCACGTCCATTTTCAGCGGCGTGCGCAGCGCCAGCGAAGTACACACGGCGATGATGATCAGGGCCAGGATGGACGTGTAGATCAGCACGCGCGGGCGCATGGCGCGCTGGCGGATCTGCTTCGAATTGAAGTTGTTTTCCATCGCATGGTCGGTGCTGTAGCGTATCAGCCCCCGTGGCCGCTCGACCTTGTCCATCACGCTGTTGCAGGCATCGACGCAGGCGGCGCAGCCGATGCATTCATACTGCAGGCCGTTGCGGATATCGATACCGGTCGGACACACCTGTACGCACAAGGTGCAATCGATGCAGTCGCCCAGCTTGTCGTTGTTGCCGGCCTTCTTGCTCATGGCGCCGCGTGGTTCGCCGCGCTTGGCATCGTAGGTGATGATCAGGGTGTCCTGGTCGAACATGGCGCTCTGGAAGCGCGCGTAGGGGCACATGTATTTGCACACCTGCTCGCGCAGCCAGCCCGCGTTGCCGTAGGTTGCCAGGCTGTAGAACAAGACCCAGAACCATTCCCAGGGACCGAAATTGAGGGTGGTCACCTCGCGCGCCAGTTCCTTGATCGGCGTGAAGTAGCCGACAAAGGTAAAGCCCGTCCACAGGGCGATGGCGCCCCATACCAGGTGCTTGGCCGTCTTCTTGAACGCCTTGCGCACGGAGGGGCCCTGCTTGTCGAGGGCCATGCGCGCGCTGCGCGTGCCCTCGATGCGGCGTTCGACCCACAGGAAGATTTCCGTGTATACCGTTTGCGGGCAAGAGAACCCGCACCACACCCGCCCGGCAATGGCCGTGACGAGGAACAACAAATACGCACAGATGATCAGCAGGGCCGCCAGATAGATGAAATCCTGGGGCCACAGCACGACGCCGAAAATGTAGAACTTGCGCGTGGTCAAATCGAACAGCAGGGCTTGCCTGCCATTCCAGGTCAACCACGGCAAGCCGTAGAACGCGAGCTGGGTAAGCCATACGCATACCCATCGCCAGGTAGCGTAGCGTCCTTTGGCCTCGCGAGGGTAGATTTGCTCGCGGGCCGCATACATCTTGATGACTTGAGGTTCCATTACATCATTTCACGGGCGTCTGGGGATTCGACAGGCTCCAGACATACGCCGACAGCACGTGTACCTTGGATTCGCCGAGGAAGTCGCTGAAGGCCGGCATGGTGTTGTTGCGACCCTTGCGCACGGTTTCCATGATGGTATCAGCGCTGCCGCCGTACAGCCAGATCTTGTCCGTCAGGTTAGGCGCACCGAGCATCTGGTTGCCCTTCGCGTCGGCGCCGTGACAGGCCATGCAGGCGCCGAACTTGGCCTTGCCCAGCACGGACTTGACGGGGTCCGACGTGGAACCGGACAGGCTCAGCACGTAATGGGCCACGTTCTCGACATCCTTTTCGGAACCCAGCGCGGCGCCCATCGGCGGCATCTGCCCATTGCGGCCGTGCATGATGGTGGTCTTGATGATGTCGGGATCGCCGCCATACAGCCAGTCCTTGTCGGTCAGGTTGGGGAAGCCCTTGTTGCCGCGCGCATCCGAACCGTGGCATTGCGCGCAGTAGGTCAGGAACAGGCGCTGGCCGATGGCTTGCGCCTGCGGATCGGCAGCTACCGTCTTGATATCCTGGCTCAGGTACTTGTTGAACAGGGGGCCGTAGTCGGCTTCCGCCTTCTTCAGCTCTTCCTCGTACTGGCCCGTCGATTTCCAGCCCAGGCTGCCGGCGTAGGTGCCCAGGCCCGGATACAGGAACAGGTAGGCCAGCGCGAAGACGATGGTGATGTAGAACAGCCACATCCACCAGCGCGGCATTGGCGTGTTGAGTTCCTTCAAGTCCTCGTCCCACACGTGGCCCGTGGTGCCGTCGGCGGGGGCGCCGGCGGCCACTTTCACTTTCGACTGCGAGTACAGCAGCACGCCGCAGCCGATGATGCCCAGCAGGGACAGCACGACGATGTAGATATTCCAGAAGCCATTGGTAAAGTCAGCCATGGTTATGCTCCTTCGCCAGGTTCATCTCGGCCTCGGCCGGATAGTCCAGTGCGTCGTCGGCGAACGGCAGGCGTGCCGCCGCGTCGAAGTCGCTGTTGCTGCGGCTGAACGTCCACCACAGGATGCCCACGAACGTCGTAAAGGAAACCACCGTCATGACGCTGCTGGCGCTGTCAAACAGGTTTTCGATTGCCATGCTAATTCCTTGTTTTGATTAATGTACCGAGGCCTTGCAGATAGGCGACCAGGGCGTCTTCTTCCGTCTTGTCCTGCAGCTGCGCGGGGCCGGCGGCGATCTCTTCGTCGCTGTACGGCTGGCCCAGGCGTTTCAGGGCGCGCATCTTCGGCATGATGTCGTCAGGCACCAGCTTGGTCTTCGCCAGCCATGGGTAGGCCGGCATGTTCGACTCGGGCACCACGTCGCGCGGGTTGTTCAAGTGCGTGCGGTGCCATTCGTCGCTGTAGCGGGCGCCCACGCGGGCCAGGTCCGGCCCCGTGCGCTTGGAACCCCACTGGAACGGACGGTCGTAGACGAACTCGCCGGCGACCGAGTAGTGGCCATAGCGTTCCGTTTCCGCGCGCAGCGGACGCACCATCTGCGAGTGGCAGTTGTAGCAGCCTTCGCGCACGTAAATGTCGCGGCCCGCCAGGCGCAGCGGCGAATACGGCTTCAGGCCGGCGACCGGTTCCGTCGTGCTCTTCTGGAAGAACAGGGGGACGATCTCGACGGCGCCGCCGATGCTGATCACCACCGTGACCAGGGCGATCAGCAGCCAGGGGTTTTTCTCAATCCATGCATGTGAAAATTTCATTTGCTTTTGCTCCTATCAGGCGTGCGCCGCGTTCAGTTCCGGAATGCGGGCGACGGGGAGTTTGCTGCCGCGCAGAGTCATCCAGGTGTTGTAGCCCATGATGCACATACCCGACAGGTACAGCAGGCCACCGGCCACGCGCACCACGTAGTACGGATACGTTGCTTTCACGCTCTCGACAAAGGTGTAGGTCAGGGTGCCGTCCGGATTGACCGCGCGCCACATCAAGCCCTGCATCACGCCGGCGATCCACATTGCCGCGATGTACAGCACGATGCCGATGGTGGCCACCCAGAAGTGCACGTCGACCAGGCGCGTGCTGTGCATCTGCGTGCGGCCCGCCAGGCGCGGCAGCAGGTAGTAGATCGAACCCATGGTGATGAAGCCCACCCAGCCCAGGGCGCCCGCATGCACGTGGGCAACGGTCCAGTCGGTGTAGTGCGACAGCGAGTTGATGGTCTTGATCGACATCATCGGACCTTCGAAGGTGGCGATGCCGTAGAACGACAGCGAGACGATCATGAATTTCAGGATCGGATCGGTGCGCAGCTTGTGCCAGGCGCCCGACAGGGTCATGATGCCGTTGATCATGCCGCCCCAGCTTGGCGCCAGCAGGACCAGCGAGAAGACCATGCCGATCGATTGCGTCCAGTCAGGCAAGGCCGTGTAGTGCAGGTGATGCGGGCCCGCCCACATGTAGGTGAAGATCAGCGCCCAGAAGTGGACGATCGACAAACGGTACGAGTACACGGGGCGCTCGGCCTGTTTCGGGATGAAGTAGTAGACCATGCCCAGGTAGCCGGCGGTCAGGATGAAGCCCACCGCGTTATGGCCGTACCACCACTGGATCATGGCGTCCTGCACGCCCGCGTAGGCGGAATACGACTTGGTGAACGAGGCTGGCATGACGGCGCCATTGACCACGTGCAAAATCGTCACGGCCAGGATGTAGGCGCCGAAGAACCAGTTGGCCACGTAGATGTGCTTGACCTTGCGCTTGATCAGGGTGCCGAAGAAGACGATGGCGTAGGCGATCCAGACGACGGCGATGAGGATGGCGATCGGCCATTCCAGCTCGGCGTATTCCTTGCCGCGGGTCAGGCCCATGGGCAGGCTGACGACCGCGCACAGGATCACGGCTTGCCAGCCCCAGAAGGTAAAGGCGGCCAGTTTGTCGGAAAACAGGCGCACCTGGCAGGTGCGTTGGACAACGTAGTACGAGGTGGCGAACAGGCCGCAGATGCCGAAGGCGAAAATCACCGCATTCGTGTGCAGCGGACGCAAACGTCCGTATGTCAGCCAAGGTATGTCGAGGTTCAGGGCAGGCCAGGCCAGCTGAGCGGCGATGATAACGCCAACCAGCATGCCGATGATGCCCCATACCACAGTAGCGACCGCGAATTGCTTCACGATCTTGTAGTTATAGTTCAGCGATTGATCCACAAAGACTCTCCCTGGAATTACTATTTATGATGGTGGCCAGAGAGTAAGTGTTTGACCGGGAAAAAACTTTGATGTGGATCAAAATTCCCCGGATGAAATAAGCGTAGCGAACTGGCATCGAAATAAAGTGATATTTCGATCAAAAAAGCCATGCAAGATCCCTGCAACGGCTGGCTTGACATGGCGTAAAACGTGCATGGAAGCAATGGCCTACAGTGGCTTGTCCAGACACGCCCAAGGCCCGCCATGGAAGACCCCGAACGCCGCGATCCGTTTGATGCCCAGGTGGACATGGTCGTGGGCAAGGCCGAGGGCACAACCCTGTTCAGTCACTGCCTGCTCGATTGCCTGCAGCAGATGCCGTCGCCGGGCATCGTCATCTTCGTGCATGGCGTCAATTCCGACGGCGAGTGGTACCGCGCGGCCGAAGCAGGCCTGTGCGCCGGCCTGAACACGCGCATGAAGCGCTGCGACGAGCACCTGTGCCACGCCACGCCCGAGGCCGGACAATTGACGCCGCTGCGCTACCGGAGCGAGTTGAGCGATGACGGCTATGTCGATCCCGACTATACGGCCAGCACCTTCATCGGGCCGCAAGCGCATTTCTCGCCCGTGATCCAGTTCCGCTGGGGCTACAAGGCCAGCGACAAGGAGTTGCAGGCGTATGGCGATTCGGTCTACCTGAACGAACACGCTTACTGGGGCGGCGGCCCGTTCGCCAATGGCTGCTCCTCGCTGCCGGATCTGTGGGGCGAGGGTTTGTCGGACGCCCTCTTCCTGTTCATCCATATCGAACACCTCAATCCCGTTAACGACCGCATCGTGTATGCCTGCCCGCCGCGCCCCTACTTCGTGCTGGCGGCTTTGCGCCTGGCGCATCTGGTAGCTGCCATCCGCCAGCAGCAGGCCGATGTGCCGATTACCCTCGTCTGCCACAGCCAGGGCAATATGGTGGGCATGGCGGCCGCGTTTCTGGGCAACAAGATGGCTGACGTGAAAGATGCGGCAGGCAAAAGCGGCCGTTGCGTGGCCGATACTTATGTTTTATGCAATCCTCCGTACAGCCTGTTGCGCAGAAACGATACGGAAGGCTGGCTGCAGGGGAAAGTCAAGGATGTCGATGGCAATGTGGGCCGGCAAAGCGGCGAGGCGCGCCGCCAGACCCTGGCGGCATTCTTCGACATCGTGCGCGGCCAGGCCACAGAGCCGCCATTGTCCACCGCGCTGGCGCAGATGGCTGCCAACGTGCGCCATGCTTTCACCCTGGAGAAGGACCGGGCCGCCTATGCCTGCGGCCCGCAGCCCACCACGCGCGGCCGCGTCACCCTGTATTGCAATCCGCACGACCAGGTGATTTCCGCCACGCCCATCCAGGGCATCGGCTGGCTGGGGCTCAGCGCCGAGGAGATCAAGGCCACGCGCGGCGACGGCGTCTTCAGCCAGCGGGTGTTTGCGCAAGGCTTTCCCGTTGGCCAGCACGGCGATTATGACTATTGGAGCAACCACTATCGCCACCCCGCGCGGGGCAGCGCCGATTTCTGGCATCCCCGTTCGCCGATCTCCAGATACGACCCGAATAAAGGCGTGCGCGCCAGCACCAGCGCGGCAGGCAAGGCGGCGACCGTGCGCACGGCCGCGGCCACGTCGGCCCTCATGAAGATGCTGAAGACTCCCATCAATGCCGTGCCGCCCGACGACTGGCGCATCCCCGTGACGGCGCCCGCCTTGCCGGAAGTGTTTGCACCGCAGGCCATGCGCTTTGGCGTACCCAGCCCCCAATTCGACCAGGATATCGATCCGCCCGGCACGCACCGCTATGCGGGCAAGGCGCGCCAGGAAGGCGACCCGTACGCCGATGACGGCGTGGGCGCCGCGCCGCAGGGCAACCGCGATACCGAGGCGGCATTGCGCTATGAAGACCATGCCCGCCTGCGCATGAAGGCCCGCCGCGAGAAGCTCGACGGCAATGACGGCAAGGCGATGATGGAAGACGACCTGTCGACCGCCACGCCGGCATATCTGCAATGGCGCCGCCAGGAAATCGCCGCGCAACTGGTGGCCACCTGCGACACGCATGCGACCGACCACTCCACCATCCTGAGCAATCCCGGGCACGCGGAAAAGGCGCTGGCGTACGACGTGGCGATTGGGGTGTGCCATATCAGCGAGAAGGCGATGCGACAACTGCGTATCGCGGCAGATTGGCGTCTTTTAATCACCGGTAATGAAATGCTGCCATTGAAAATACTCCGTGAGTATTTTTTGACGGGAACGTTCAATGAACTGCCATTGCTGGATTGGGTGCGCAACGGTGGCAGCACGGGAAGCATGCCTTCTGAAATTGTGGATGAGCGCATGTACAAGCGCCCGGAGACATCTTGATGTACAACTTGATTGCTACTCTTCCGCGCAGGCTGGGCTGGAGCATGGTCGTATTCGGTCTGGCGTCTGGTATTGCATTCTGGTCGGTATTGCAGACCGGGCCAATCGATGTTCCTCTTGAAGGAGGATTGCTGATGAAACGACTGTTATTGATGCCGGCAGTGCTGGCGCTTGCCGTCCTTTTCCTGACCTCGGCCTGCGCCAGCAAGGCGCCCGTCGCGGCACCGGCTGCCGCCGTCGCATCCGCTGCGCCAGAATCGCGGTACATGGCTCAGGTGGTCGGCGTGCAGTGGCTCAATCCCCTGCAGCGGCGCGACTATCCGACGGAATGGCAACTGTTGTGGACACTGGGCCTGGCGAAGCCAAACAAGGACGATAGCAAAGTGAAAGAGAATCCCGTGCGCTTTGGCAAGGTGCAATCGATAGGCATGATTGCCTATGGTAATGATGGGACAGAAACCTTTAAAGGATACCATCAGCAATACGTTGCCGAGTTAATTTATCGCTTTCGTGACATCTATTTTTCCAGCAAAGAGTATTTTTACAATGCCCATTCGCTGACCGACAAATCCACGCGTCGCGAACTGGCTGGCATCCACGTCGAATACGCGCTGCCTGCGGAACGTCTCGATCCCATACAAGCCGAAAAATATGCGCAGGATACAATCAGGCGCGCCTTCAGCATCGGCAATCCCTCCTTCCCCGATTCCTGGACCACGGCCACGCCGCCCGACGTGCGCGTGACGATGGGCGGCGCCAATGCGGGCTTTACGTCCCTGGCGGCGGGGCTGGCGTATCTGCAGGCGAACCCCGACAAGACGGTGTGGGTGATGAACTGGGACGCGCCCAGCTATCCGCCCAAGGATGAGCAGATCAATGAAAACATGGTCTTGCTAGTGCTGGCCGGCCCGAGCTATCAGACGGACCGCGCGCCGCTGGCGTGGCTGGGCTTTCCCGCCACGCGCAGCACCGCCGATTTCGCCGCCGGCAAGGGACAGTCCCCGCGCGCCGTGCAGGCCTGGAGCGGCGCCATCGACGCCGCCGCGCGCAATGCGCAATTGACCGATGACGCCATCGGCTACGTCATCCACGATGCGGGCAGCACCTATCCTGTTTCGTCAGAGCGGATTGGCCCGCTGGCGCAAAGCCTGACGGAGCAATTGCCCGACTTCGATTTCAACCGTCAAACCTTCAACATGCCGGCGCTCCTGGGTGAGACGGGCGCCGGCACGGCGCTGACGAACGTGGCGCTGGCCATCGCCCACGCGAACCACGTGGGCCGGCCCGTCCTGGTGGCGGGCACCAGCGACGCGCAGACATTGACCGCGCTGGTGGTGGCGCCGCCGGCCGTCGTGCGGCCCGTCGGCCACGAGCAGCCGTGGTTCCGCGCGCGCGGCGGCAATACCGTGTTCCTGCCGTGGTGGGGCCGGCGCTTCGATGCGCGGCCGGGGTCGCAGGGCTATTCGCGCTGAGGAGCCGGCGGGGCGGCCGCTTCCGGCGGCGTATCGTCGTCCTGCAGCACGCGCAGGCCCGGTCCGACGAGGTCGTCGAACTGGCCGCTGTCCGAGGCCGTGAAATACACCCACAGGGCGATAAAGACGACCAAGACGCTCAAGGGGATGAGGAGGTAGAGAGCTTCCATTAGACTTTCCGCAGGCGCAGGGCGTTGGCGATGACGACGGCCGAGCTGGCAGCCATGCCGACGCCAGACAGCCAGGGGTTGAGGTAACCCAGCGCGGCGGCCGGGATGGCCGTCAGATTGTACAGGGTTGCCCAGCCCAGGTTTTCGCGGATGATGCGCATGCTGCGCGCGGCCGTTTTCGCCGTGTCGAGCACGGACACCAGTTGGCTTGACAGCAGCACCGTGTCCGCATGCGCCTGCGCCAGCGCGGCGCCGGAACCCATGGCGAAGGACACGTCGGCGCCGCTCAGCACGGCGGCGTCGTTGATGCCGTCGCCGACCATCGCCACCACGGCGCCCGTCGCCTGCAATTGCTGCACGAAATCGAGCTTTTCATCGGGCAGGCATTCGCCGCACGCCGTGTTGATGCCCAGTTCCGTCGCCACGCTTTGCGTCAGCGCTTCCTGGTCGCCGCTCAGCAGCACGACTTGCTTGCCGCGCCGCTGGAAAAACGCGACCACGTCGCGCGCTTCCGGGCGCAGCGCGTCGCTGAGCAGGAAACGCGTCAGCCAGCGGCCCTGCGTGCCCAGGTACAGCGGCGTCATGCCCTGCATGCCGACGGCCGTGTCGCCCAGCGGCGGACCCGCGATGGCGGCGACAAAGGCCGCATTGCCCAGGCGGTAGCGCACGCCGTCGACGACGCCTTCGAGGCCCTGGCCCTGCACTTCCTGCAGGTGCTCCGCATGCGTGCGCGGCGTTTCTCCCGCTGCTGCCAGGATCGCCTGCGCCAGCGGATGGGCGCTGCCCGCTTCCAGCGTGGCGGCCACCTGCAGGCAGTTGTCTTCCGTCATGCTGTCCAGGCCCTCGATCTGTTTCAGCACGGGCCGGCCCAGGGTCAATGTCCCCGTCTTGTCGAAGACGATGTGGGTGGCGCGGTGCAGGGTCTCCAGCACGTGCGGCTGGACGATCAGCACGCCGCGCCGCAGCAGGCTGTCGGTGGCGGCCGCCAGCGCCGTCGGCGTGGCGAGAGACAGCGCGCACGGGCACGACACGACCAGCACGGCGATGGCCACGGGCCACGCCTGCGACGGGTCGTGCCAGCTCCAGAAGGCGAACACGGCGACGGCGAACAGCAGCAGGCCCAGCACGAACCAGGCGGCGACCTTGTCGGCCCACTGCGCGATCTGCGGCTTGCCGCTGCCGGCCCGCTCGATCAGTTTCAACAGGTCCGACAGCGTGCTGTCGCGCGCCGGTTTCAGTACGCGCAAGATCAGTGCCGCGCTGGCGTTGATCGCGCCGCCCGGTACCCGCTCGCCCAGTTTGCGGCGCTGCGCCGCGCTCTCGCCCGTCAGCAGCGATAAATCGAGCGCGCTCGTGCCTTCGATGATGACGCTGTCGGCGGCGATCGCCTCGCCCGGTTTGACTAAAATGATGTCACCGACGGCCAGGCTGCCGGCCGGCACCAGGGCGGTGGCGCGGTTGTCCGGAAAGTCCGCCATCAGCGAGGCGGACGCGGGCAAGGCATGCTGCAAGCGCTCCAGCGCCGAGGCGGCCTTGCGGCGCGCCTGCAGCTCGAAATAGCGGCTGCACAGCAGGAGGAAGATGAACATTGTGGCCGAGTCGTAATACACCTCGCCGCGGCCCGTAAACGTCGCCACCACGCTGCCGAAGAAGGCCGCCAGGATGCCCAGCGCGACGGGCACGTCCATGCCCAGGGTGCGCGCGCGCAGGCTGGCCCAGGCGCCCTGGAAAAACGGCATGGCCGAATAGCAGATGGCGGGCAGGGTCAGCAATAAACTGGCCCAGCGCATCAGGCTGGCCATGCTGTCGTCCAGGGTGCCGTCCTCGGCGGCCAGGTAGGCGGGCGCCACGTACATCATGACCTGCATCATCGACAGGCCCGCCACGAACAGCTGGCGGCCCAGCGTCTTGCTGGCCTTTTGCAGGCGCTCGCCATGGCGCACGGCGTCATACGGATAGGCCGTGTAGCCGACTTGCCGCACGGCTTGCAGGATGTCGCCCGGCTCGCACTGCGCGCGGCTCCAGCGCACGTACAGGCGCTCCGTGGCGACGTTCAGGCTGGCCGCCTGCACGCCGGGCAGGCGCGTCAATTGTCGTTCGATCAGCCAGACGCAGGCGGCGCAGCGGATGCCCTCGACGGACAGGGTCGCTTCGCAGCTGCTGGCGTCGCGCGCGAATTGCGCGTCGTCATTGCTGTACAGGCGCAGCTCGGGCGGCACCATGGTCGCATCGGCCGCGTTGACGGCATATTCGTCGCGGTCGCGGTAATACGCGCTCTGGCCGATGTCGACGATGGTTTGCGCCACGGCTTCGCAGCCGGGACAGCACATGGCGCGCGGCACCTCGTCGATGGTGACGAGCCAGTTCGAGCCGGCCGGGACGGGCAAGCCGCAATGGAAGCAGGCGGAGGTTTGTAAAACAGCATTCATACGATTCTTTTCATGGATGGCCCGTGACGCACAGGGCGTCGAGCCAGCCCAGCGACACGCCATTCGCGGCGCGCAGCAGGCCCAGCAAGCCAAAGCCCAGCACCAGCAAGCCGCTGGCGATGCGCACGGGGCGGCGCTGCATCTGCGTGCGCAAGCGCGTGCCCAGCAAGCCCATGCCCAGCAAAGTGGGCAGGGTGCCCAGGCCGAAGGCGGCCATCGTGGCCGCGCCGCTCAATGCCGAACCTTGCATCATGGCCGTCAGCAGCGCGCTGTAGACCATGCCGCACGGCACCCAACCCCACAGGCCGCCCACGGCCAGCGCCTTGAGCGGCGTATCCATGGGCATCAGCGGTTTCAGCAGGGGACGCACGCGGCGCCAGACGACGTTGCCGGCAGCTTCCAGCCGGGCCAGGCCGCGCCAGGCATCCATCAGGTATAGGCCCAAAGCAACGAGCATCAGGTTGGCCAGCCAGTAGCCGGCCACTTGCAGTGACGCCAGGTGCAGCATGCCGGCGCCGGCCAGGCTGCCGGCCAGGGCGCCGGCCAGCATGTAGCTGGCGATGCGCCCGCCGTTGTAGGCCAGCACGCGCAGCACGTTCGTCTGCACGCTTGTCTGCAATGCCGGGCGCGCCACGGCGATGGCGATCACGGGACGCGTCGGCGCCGGTGCCCCGCCGCTGATCGACAGGGCGCCCACGATGCCGCCGCACATGCCGATGCAATGCACGCTGCCGGCCATGCCGACCAGGAACATGGGCACGAGGCTGAGGGCGTTCATCGGGCGGTGTTACACCGTTTTCGAGTAGCGCAGCGGCTGCACCGCGTCCGGCGCCGCGTTCGCGCGCGCCATGGTCAGGTAGCGGTCGAACACCATGCAGATATTGCGGATCAGCAAGCGCCCTTTCGGCGTCACCGTCAGCCAGTCTTCCTCGATGACGAGCAAGCCGTCACGCGCCAGTTCGCGCAGCTTTTCCAGTTCCGTGGCGAAGTAGCTGCGGAATTTCACGGGATGCGCCTGCTCGATGGTGGCGATCGACAATTCGAAGTTGCACATCAGCATCTGGATGATGATACGGCGCAGTAAATCATCGGTATCGAGCTTGATGCCGCGCGCGATCGGCAGCACGCCTTCGTCGAGCTTTTCATAGTACGCGTCGAGCGTCTTTTCATTCTGGCTGTAGACGGCGCCGACGGAGCTGATGGCCGACACGCCGCAGGCGATCAGGTCCGCTTCCGCGCGCGTGGAATACCCCTGGAAATTGCGGTGCAAGCGGCCCTGGCGCTGCGCCACGGCCAGGTCGTCCGTCGGCTTGGCGAAATGGTCCATGCCGATGTAGACATAGCCGGCGGCCGTCAGGCGCGCGATGCACAGGCCCAGCATGGCCAGCTTGGTGGCGCTGTCGGGCATGTCGGCGTCGAGGATGCGGCGCTGCGGCTTGAACAAATGCGGCATGTGCGCGTAGTGGTACAGGGCGATGCGGTCGGGGCTGGCGTTGATCACCTTGCGCAGGGTTTCCGTCATCGTGTCCAGGTTTTGCTTGGGCAAGCCGTAGATCAGGTCGATGCTGATCGAGCGGAAACCGGCGTCGCGCGCCGCCTGCATGATGGCCACCGTTTCCGCTTCCGGCTGGATGCGGTTGACGGCTTTTTGCACGTCGGCGTCGAAATCCTGCACGCCCAGGCTGATGCGGTTGAAACCTTGCGCGCGCAGGGAAAACACGCGCTCGCGCGACACGGTGCGCGGGTCGATCTCGATCGAATATTCGCCGTCTTCATCGGAAGCGAACTCGAAATGCTGGCGCAGGTGCGCCATCAGTTCGTCCATCTGCTTTTCGCTCAGGTACGTCGGCGTGCCGCCGCCGAAGTGCAATTGTTCGATCTGGTTCATGCCGGCAAACAGTTTGCCCTGCATGGCGATTTCCTGTTTCAGGTAGCTGAGGTAGGTGGCGGCCTTGCTGCGGTCTTTCGTGATGATCTTGTTGCAGGCGCAGTAGTAGCACAGGGTGTCGCAGAATGGCACGTGCACGTACAGCGACAGCGGACGGCGGCCGCCGCGCATGCGCAGGGCGGCCAGCGCTTCGAGGAAATTGCCGTAGCCAAAGTCGGCATTGAAACGGTCGGCGGTCGGATACGACGTGTAGCGGGGGCCGGACTGGCTCATCTTGCCGATGATGACCGGGTCGAATTCGACGACGGCGTCCAGGTCGGCGGAAGCACTGCTGAGGAGTGTAGGCATGATGTGTTTTTATGTCTTGAAAGGTTTAGGCGGCCAGGCGTTTCATGGCGGGTTTGCCGGCGTTCGCGGCGCCCGATTTGCCGCCAGGCATGGCGACGCGGCGCGGTGGCGGCATCTTGCCGAAATTGAACAGGCTCACGGCTTGCGACAGGCTGGCGGCTTCTGCCGCCAGGCGCGTGGCGGCCGCGGCGGCTTCTTCCACCAGGGCCGCGTTTTGCTGCGTCACCTGGTCCATGTGGGCGATGGCCTGGTTGACCTGGTCGACGCCGATGCTCTGCTCGCGCGAGGCGATGGAAATTTCCTGCATGATGGCCGTCACCTGCTGGACGGAGCTGACCACTTGCTCCATGGTGGCGCCGGCGCGGTTCACCTGCAGCATGCCGGCGCCCACTTTGCCGACGGAAATTTCAATCAGCTGCTTGATGTCCTTGGCCGCCACGGACGAGCGCTGTGCCAGGTTGCGCACTTCGCCCGCCACCACGGCGAAGCCCCGGCCCTGTTCGCCGGCGCGCGCCGCTTCTACGGCCGCGTTCAGGGCCAGGATGTTGGTCTGGAAGGCGATGCCTTCGATCAGGCCGATGATGTCGACGATCTTCTTCGACGAGGTGTTGATGTCGTCCATGGTGGTGATCACTTCGGAAACGATCTCGCCGCCCTGCACGGCCACCTTCGAGGCGGCCACGGCCAGCTCGTTCGCCTGCACCGAGTTGTCCGCGTTCTGTTTCACCGTCGACGAGAATTCCTCGATGCTCGAGGCCGTCTCTTCCAGGCTGGCCGCCTGCGATTCCGTGCGGCCCGACAGGTCCATATTGCCGACGGCGATTTGCTTGGTGGCCACGGCCATGGTTTCCACGTTGATGCGCACGTCGCGGATGGTGGCGATCAGGTTGCTGTTCATCTGTTGCAGCGCGCGCAGCAGCTGGCCCATTTCATCCGTGCTGTCCGTCTCGAAACTGCCCGACAGGTCGCCGGCGGCGATCGCCCGCGCGCCGTTCAGGGCCTTGCCCAGCGGCTTGAGCACGGACATGCGCAAGGTGTACCAGAGGAAGACGTTGATCAGGAAACCGAACAGGGTGGCGCCGAAGATGGCGTAATTGGTGATCTTGCCGCCGCTGGCGAACAGGCTGATGACGCACACCAGCAACTGCAGGCAGTTGACGATGGAGGTGGCGGCCCAGATGCGCAGGTTGAGCGACATGTGCGTCAGGTTGTGCAGCAGGTGGGCCAGGCCCGGGCGCACGATCTGCCCGTGCTTGATGACGATGTTGCCGCCTTCCTTGTTGCGGATGGCCGCGTAGGCTTCCTCGGCCGCCTTGACCTGGTCCTTGTCGGCCTTTACGCGCACCGACATGTAGCCGATGGTCTTGCCCGCTTCGCGGATGGGCGTGACGTTGGCGCGCACCCAGTAAAAATCGCCGTTCTTGCAGCGGTTCTTGACCAGGCCCGTCCATGGCGTGCCGGCCTGGATCGAGGCCCACAGGTCGGCAAACGCTTCGGCCGGCATGTCCGGGTGGCGCACGATGTTCTGGGGCGAACCGAGCAGCTCTGCCTCGCTGAAGCCGCTGACCTGGCTGAAGTACGGATTCACGTACACGATATTGCCGTTCATATCCGTTTTCGACACGATGGCCTGGTCGTCCTGGACGAGGACTTCACGGTTAGTCACTGGCAAATTTTGTCGCATGGTCGCGGCTTCCTGATCGGTTGAAGAGCTAATTGGTAAGTAAGACTTGCACGATTGCAAGAATGGAGATCAGTGTAAGGAGTCGACTGCGCAAATTTATTGATGTAGATCAAAATCCTCCAGATTGGTCGTGCTTGTGCGCATTTAGCGATAGCAATGCGGCATTGTTTTAAAGGTACTGGTTGCCGGGGGGGTTAATCGACGCCCGCCGTCAGCGGGCGCAGGCTGCCCACGGCGTAGCCTTGCGCGTAGTCGATGCCCAGCTCGCGGATGACGGCCAGGGTTTCCTCGTCTTCCACGTATTCGGCCACCGTCTTCAATCCCATCACGTGGCCCACCTCATTGATGGCCTTGACCATGGCGCGGTTGATGGCGTTGGTGGCGATGTCGCGCACGAAGACGCCGTCGATCTTCAAATAGTCGACGGGCAGGGCCTTCAGGTAGCCGAACGAGGAAAAGCCGCTGCCGAAGTCGTCGAGCGAGAAGCGGCAGCCCATGGCCTTGAGCTGGCGCATGAACACTTGCGCCTTGGGCAGGTTGGCGATGACGGCCGTTTCCGTGATTTCAAAACAGATTTGCTCGGGCGCAATGGCAAATTGCACGAACTGCTCGGTGATGTAGTCGTGCAAGCCCGTGTCGGCCAGCGACATGCCCGACAGGTTGACGGAATACAGGGCCGGTGCGCGGCGCCGGCTTTCCGCCAGCGCATCGAGTGGCGGCAGGCTGTCGCGCACGCTCTGGATATGCGCGCAGACGGCGCGGATGACCCAGCGGTCGATGGACAGCATCATGTCGTAGCGTTCGGCGGCGGGGATGAAGGCGCCGGGCAGGATCAGATCGCCCTTGCTGTTGCGGATGCGGATCAGCACTTCGTCGTGGTGTTCCGGGCCGTCGTGCAGGTGCACGATGGGCATGGCGTAGAGGCGGAAATAGTCGTGTGTGAACGCTTCGTTCAGGCGTGAAATCCACAGCATTTCGCCATGCCGCTGCGCCAGCATGACATCGGACTCCTGGTAGACGTGCAGGCGGTTGCGGCCCTGCTCCTTGGCCAGGTAGCAGGCCTGGTCGGCGGCGCTCAGCAGCTCGCTCATGGACTTGCTGTCCTGGTTGATTTCCACGATGCCGATGCTCACGCCCAGCTCGAAGCTGCGTTCGTCCCAGGCGAAACGGAATGCGCGCACGGACTGGCGCAGCTGGTCGCCGATCTGGCGCGCGTGCTCGAGCGCGCAGTGGGGCAGCAGCACCCCCAGTTCGTCGCCGCCCAGGCGCGCCAGGATGTCGCTGTCGCGCATGCGCCCCTGCAGCATCTTCGCCAGCAGCTGCAGCAGCACGTCGCCGGCGCCGTGGCCGCAGGTGTCGTTGATGACCTTGAACTGGTCCAGGTCCAGGTACAGCAGCGCATGCACGTGGCCGGCCTGCTTGGCCGTGTGCAGGGCGCCGGCCACCAGGTGTTCGAATTCGCGCCGGTTGATCAGGCCCGTCAGGGTGTCGTGCGAGGCTTGCCACGACAGTTCCTGGCTCAGCTTGCGCTCGTGGCTGACGTCGCGGAACACGACGACGGCGCCGAGGATGTCGCCGTCGCTCGACCAGATGGGCGCGGCCGATTCCTCGATGGCGATGCGCCGCCCTTCGCGCGTGATCAGCTGCGAGTGGGGGGAAATGCCGATGGCCTGGCGCTGTTGCAGGCAGCGCATGGCCACGTGCTCGAGCGCTGCGCCCGTGCGTTCATCGGCCAGCGGCATGGTCAGGCCGATGTCCAGGCCCTGCGCCAGCTCGTTGCTCCAGCCCGTCAATTGCTCGGCTACCCGGTTCAGGTAGCGCGTCTTGCCGTGCGGATCGGTGGTGATGACGCCGTCGGCGATGGAGCTGAGCGTCACTTCGGCCAGTTCCTTGCGTTCGGCGATCATCAGCTCGCGCGCCATGTGCTCGGTGATATCCCAGATGATGCCCAGGGTGCGTTCGGGATGCCCGGCGTCATCCATGAAAACGTGCGCCTTGGCCGCCAGCCAGTGTTCGCTGTCGTCGGGCCAGATGACGCGGTATTGCAGGGCATAGCCCGCGCGCCGGCGCACGCCGTCCTGCAGCACGCTCAGCACCTTGTCGCGGTCGCTGGCGTGCACGCAGTCGAGAAAGACGCGGAACGGCTGCGTCAGCGGGCGCTCCTCCAGGCCCAGCAAGGCGGCACCCTTGGCCGACCAGCTGACCGTGCCGTCGATGACCTGGCCATCGACGATGCGCGAATCCCAGATCGCCATGTGCGCCGCTTCCAGCGCCATCTGCAAACGTTTCTGCTGGTCGCCCATCATCCTCTCCCGACATGGATAAGGGATAGATGCGCCGCTGGTGCTTAAGTTCCCGGCAGCTCGGCGGGTGTGGTGGCCGAGGCGCGCGCCACGTCGCGCACATTCTTTTGCACGGCCACGGCGGCAAACAGGCTCAGCAGGAATGCCATCGCATAAAACCCTTTCTCGCTATTTTGCAGAGTAGCGTTCCACAGGCCGACAGTCAATAACAGCAAGGCCAGCAGCACGGAAATCCAGCACAGGCCAAAGTAAATCCCCGTCACGGCGATGCCTTCCGCGCGATCGCGCACGGATTTCTGCAGCGAGATGGCGGCGAACAGGCCATACATGAGGATGGTGAAGTAATAGCCCTTCTCGTTGAGGGCCATGTTGGCGTTCCACAGGCCGGACAGGTAAGTGACGATGCCAATCAGCAATGCCGCCCAGGAAGCACCGATAAAGGCGCTGCTGGGGCGTGGGGCGGGGGAAGTCTGCATAGGGTCTCCATGGGCAGCGGGCGCCGCCGGCATGGCCGGGGCGGCAGGCACGGATGCGCCTGCCGCCTCATCAGACCAGAAAGTTTATTTGCCTGGTTTGACCATGCGCAATAAAGCGGACACGGCGGTGACGCCGGCCAGCACCAGACCGCCTGCGATGAGGCCGGCCGCCGCATTGATCAGGCTGGGCGTGACGGCCGCCAGCACGGGGCCGATGCCGGCCACGCCGCCGACGGCTTCTTCCGCGTGGTGCAGCATGCCGCTGGCCCACGGCCAGCCGTGCGTCAAGATGCCGCCGCCGACCATGAACATGGCCAGGGTACCCACCACGGAGAGGAATTTCATCAGTTTCGGCGCCGCCGACACGAGCATGCGGCCAAAGCCGCGCACGCCGTCCATCAGCGCGCCCGCGCCCTTGCGCGCCGCCAGGTAAAAGCCCGCGTCGTCGAGCTTGACGATGCCGGCCACCAGGCCGTACACGCCCACCGTCATGATGATGGCGATGCCGACGACGACGGCCACCTGCTCGGCGAAGGTGGCCGCGGCCACCGTGCCCAGGGCGATGACGATGATTTCCGCCGACAAAATGAAGTCGGTGCGGATGGCGCCCTTGATCTTGTCCTTTTCCAGCGCGACCAGGTCGACTTGCGGGTCGCGCAGCGCCTGCGCCAGCTCGGCCTTATGGCTGTCGTCCGGGTGCAGGTATTGGTGGGCGATCTTTTCGAAGCCCTCGAAGCACAGGTAGGCGCCGCCCACCATCAGCAGCGGCGTGATGGCCCAGGGCGCAAACGCGCTGATGGCCAGCGCGGCGGGCACGAGGATAGCCTTGTTCTTCAGCGAACCGACGGCGACGGCCCAGACGACGGGCAATTCGCGCTCGGCGCGCACGCCGGCCACTTGCTGCGCGTTCAGGGCCAGGTCGTCGCCGAGCACGCCGGCCGTCTTCTTGGCGGCCACCTTGGTCATCAGGGAAACGTCATCGAGGATGCTGGCGATGTCGTCGAGCAGGGCCAGCAGGCTGGAGCCGGCCATCTCAGCGCGCTCCCATGGCGGTGGCAGGAAATCGTGGGGCGAGGAAAGTGTTGTTTTTCATGATGTTATTCTTGGTTGTACGGCAAGGAACGATGTGGCTAAGGCGTGACCGCGATCTTACCTCAGGGCGAGCCGGCAAGGCCGCACTGAGCGGGTTAAAATTGCTCATCGTCACCATTTTTTTGGACTCCGCATGCACTTCGCCACCTGGATCACCTTTGTCATCGCCGCTTCCATCATCGCCGTCTCGCCCGGCTCGGGCGCCGTGCTGTCGATGTCGCACGGCCTGTCGTACGGGGTGAAAAAGGCCAGCGCCACCATCCTCGGCCTGCAACTGGGGCTGCTGGTGGTGCTGGGCATCGCCGGCGCCGGCGTCGGTTCCCTGCTGCTCGCTTCCGAAGTGGCGTTCAATATCGTCAAGACGGTGGGCGCCTTGTACCTGATCTACCTGGGCCTGTCGCAATGGCGCGCCAAGGTAGCCGTCACGGGCGACCTGCATGCCGACGCCGTGGTGCCATCGATGCGCCGGCGCGTGCTGACGGGTTTTCTGACCAACGTGACGAATCCGAAGGGCATCATCTTCATGGTGGCGGTGTTGCCGCAATTCATCAGCCCGACGTCTCCGCTGTTGCCGCAATTGCTGATCCTGGCCGTCACCATGTGCACGATCGACCAGATCGTCATGCACAGCTATGCCTTTTTAGCGTCCTCGATGCAGCGTTTCTTCCGCGACGCGCGCGCCGTGAAAAAGCAGAACCGCTTCTTTGGCGGCTTGCTGATGGCCGTCGGCGCGGCCCTGTTCTTCGTCAAGCGCGGCAGCCAGGCGGCATCCTGAACGAAGTCAATATGCAAACATTTGTAAGCCCGCTTGCGATGCCGGCACTATGCGGATGTAATCGATAGCATGTCTTCCTTGTAGTCCTGCCTGGAGCGCTGCCATGCGTCCTATCCTGTCTTCCCCTTTTCTCAACACCGTGTGCGCCGTGCTGCTGTCGTCGGCGTGCACCCTGGCCCTGGCGCAGGACCCGCCCGCCCGCGTGGGGCGCATTTCCACCGTCGAAGGGCAGGTGCTGGTGCGCGCCGGCGATGGCGACGCGCAAAACGCCTTGCTGAACTGGCCCGTCACGACGGATAACCGCTTGACTACCCGGCGCGGTGCGCTGGCGGAATTTCGCGTGGGCGCGGCCGCCGTGCGCCTCGATGGCGATTCCGAGCTGGAAGTGAGCGAACTCGATGACGACAGTTTCAAGCTGCACCTCGGCTATGGCACGGTCAGCGTGCGCGTGCGCAATCCCGATGCGCTGCGCGGCTTCGAGCTGACTACGGCCCAGGCCCGCGTGATCCTGACCCAGCCCGGCTGGGTGCGCATCGAGGCAGGACGCCAGCCCGGCGCCAGCGTCGTCAGCGTGCTCGACGGCGCGGCCGACGTGGATGGCGCGACGGGCAGCGTGACCTTGCGTGCCGGCAAGCGCGCCGAGTTGACGGACGAGGAATTGCGCACGGGCGCGGTGCAGCGCGTGGCGTTCGACAACTGGCCCGAAGCCTTGTCCGCCGCAGCGCCAGCCTTGCGCTATGTCACGGACGATACCACCGGCTATGAAGAGCTGGACCGCTACGGCGCCTGGCAGGAGGATGCGCAATACGGGCCCCTGTGGCTGCCCAGCGCGGTGCCGGTCGGCTGGGCGCCGTACAGCGACGGGCGCTGGACGTGGATCGCGCCGTGGGGCTGGACCTGGGTCGACAATGCGCCGTGGGGCTATGCGCCCTCGCACTACGGCCGCTGGGTGCTGCTGGGCCACCGCTGGGGCTGGGCGCCCGGCCGCGAGCGCGGCCGCGTGCCGTGGGCGCCGGCCCTGGTGGGCTGGGTCGGCGGCAACCACTGGCAGCAGCACGGCCAGCGGCCGGGATCCGGCGTGGGCTGGTTTCCCCTGTCGCCGCACGAGCGCTACGTGCCCGGCTACCGCGCCAGCGCGGACTATGAACGCCGCATCAACCGCGTGGCCGAAGGACGCCGCCCGGTAATGGGTGAGCGGGGTGAGCGCGAACGGCGTGCAGGCATGACGATGCTGCCGGGCGAGCGTTTTGGCGGCGCGCGCACGGTCGACGTGCCGCGCCGCAACCGCACCACCATGCCGCCGCCCGTCATGCAAAGCTTGCCCTTGAGCACGGCGCCTGCGCCGGCGGGCAACTGGCAGCGTCCAGCCGATGCGCCGCGCGGCGACCGGGAGCCCCGGCGCGATTGGGGCAGCCGCCCTGGCCGCCTGCAGACGGACGATGGCCAGACGCATCTGGCGCCGCATCCCCTGCAGCCGAACCGCCCGCCCGTACCGGCCCAGCCGCAGCAGCCACAGCAGCCGCCCATGCCGGCGCAGCCCGTGATGCCGGCGATGCCGGTCTTGCCACCGGTGCATGACCATGTGGCCCGTCCTGGCTGGCGTGGCGAGGAGCGGCCCCGCGCCGACTGGCCCCGCGCCGAGCGTGGCCCCCGCCGCGAGGTGCTGCAGACGGCGCCGCCGGTTTCCATGCCCGCGCCGCCGCCCGTGGTACAGCCGCGGCCCGCGCCGCCGCCGATGCCGGCTCCTGCCGCCCGTCCGGCCCAGGAGGCGCGCAGCGCCGAGCGTCCCAATCCGCCGCGTGAACGCAGCAATGAGCGCAACAACGAGCGTGGCGGTCCCGGCCGCAATGGCCGGATGCAGGAAGTGGAGCGCTGACGGCCGTGCCGCCTGTCGCGCCGTATCGACGTTCAAGCCGCGAAATGCGCAGTTCGTCACATACCGGAGGTAAAGCCGCCGTGGTTTGGCTACAGTACGGCCACTGCTTATCCTCCAAGTGACAGCATCGACTTTTCCGGCTATTTTGTCCAAACGAAATAGTTTTCGCCAGCTTACCCAGCTGGCTTTTTTTTTCCGCGCCCCTGGGGCCATGGCGGCCGGCGCAGGCGCTGCCAAAGTTGGCTACAATACGCCTTTATGCAGCCGCCGCGCGATAAGCGCTGCCTGTTCTGACCGGCACTGATTGGATTTCCCATGCAAACGACCCCACCGACCGAAGTGACGATTCCTCCCAGCGAATCGCTGATCGAATACCCGAGCGATTTTCCCATCAAGATCATGGGTCCGACGCATGTCGACTTCGCGCCGACCATGCTCGAGCTGGTCATCAGCCACGATCCGACCTTCCATGCGGGCCGCATGGAAGAGCGTCCATCGGGCAAGGGCAATTACACGGGCCTGACCGTCACCGTGCGCGCCATCAGCCGCGAACAGCTCGACGCCCTGTACATGGCGCTGTCGGGCCATCCGATGGTCAAGATCGTCATGTAAGGCTGGCTGCCGCCACGCTGGCCCGGCTCTTCGTGAGCAGCCAGACGGCGGCAAAGGCGCCGCTGGCCGCCGCCGTCACCCACAGCAGCGGCTTTTCGCTGCCGTCCGTGATGGCGGCGATGACGGCGCCGCAGGCGGCCGTGATCGCCATTTGCACGAAGAAGAACAGGCCCGAGGCGCTGCCCGCCTGTGCGCCATACGGCTGCAGCACAGCCAGCTGGCAGGCGGGAATCGCCATGCCCACCGATACCATCACCAGCAGCATGGGCGCCACCAGCGACGCCACGTGTTGCGGCGCCAACGTCCCGGCCAGTAACAGGCTGGCCGCCCCCGCCACATTCAGCAGTACCGCCACGCCCAGCATGTGATCGGCGCCCAGGCGCGGTCCCAGCGCGCGGAACAGGCTCGACCCCGCGATATAGCCGCTCACCGTCAGCCCGAACACCAGCGCATACGCGCTGGGCGACAGCTGCATGCCCCTTTGCAATAGCACGGACGATTCCGCAATGAAGGGGAAATACGTGCAATACACGCAGCCGATGGCCAGCGCATAGCGCAGGAAATATCTGTCGCCCAGCAGGCGGCAGTACAGCGCCAGGGTATTGCCCTGTGGCACGACGCTGGCCGGCTTGGTTTCCGGCACCCAGGCGGCGATCAGCCACAGCGACAGCGCACCCAGCAGACACAGCACGCCAAACACGGCGCGCCAGCCGAACGCCGCGTCGAGCACGCTGCCGGCCAGCGGCGCCAGGATCGGCGACAAGCCCATCGCCATCGATATTCTGCCCAGCATGCGCGCCTGCGTGGCGGGATCGAAGCGGTCGCGCACCATGACCCGGCCGATGATGGTGCCGCTGCAGCCGCCGAACGCCTGCAGCACGCGCGCGGCGATCAGCACATGCACATCGCTGGTGAAGGTGCAGACGATGCTGGCGAGCACAAAAATGCCCGTGCCGGCCAGCAGCACGGGACGGCGTCCGTAGCGGTCCGCCAGCGGCCCGCAGGCGAGCATCGAGGCGGCCGAGCCGGCCATGAACAGGCTCAGCGTCAGTTGTAACTGGGCATCGCTGGCATGCAGGGCATCGGCCATGGCCGGCAGCGAAGGGAGATAGATGTCGATGCTGATGCGCGACAGGCAGACCAGCAGCAGCACGATGCCGCCCCAGGCCCATAAAGCGATGTGTTTCTGCATTGTTTTATACGATCCTCTCATGTGTCCCTGCATGCGTGCGCACCGCTGGCGCACCGGAACGGTGGAGAATAGGATGGTTGTGGTGTAATGCGAAGTGCCACTCATCAGAAAACGCATTGGACCACTTGGACGATTATCATGCCGCGAGGAAAATCACCGCACGCCCTGGACTTGCCTCGTCCCACCAGCTGGCTCGACCAGGCAGGCGTCAACAAGCAGGATGGCGCGTATGAAGCGCTGCGCTCGGCCATCCTGACGAAGATGCTGCCGGCGGGCAGCCGGCTGCCGTCGAGCCGCACCCTGGCCGAACGGTGGGAGTTGTCGCGCGGCACCATCGAAACCGTGTTCGACCGCCTGCACGCGGAAGCGTACGTGATGCGCGTGCCCGGTTCCGGCACGCGCGTGTGCGCCGTGGTGCCGGAACGCTTCCTGATGGCAGGATTTGCAGATACCACCCCGGCCGCGCCGGTCAGCGTGCCCGCGCCTGCCTCGGACACGGGCGTGCGCGACGGCTTGCCCTTCGTGGCGCGGCGCGCCGACGCCAGCCTGTTTCCCATGGCCGCCTGGTCCAAGTGCGCCACGCGGGCGCTGGCCGCCGCCACGCCGGAGCAGCTGTGCAGCGCCGATCCTGCCGGCCTGCCCCAGCTGCGCCAGCAGATTGCCGATTTCCTCGCCAAGTACCGCGGCATCCGCTGCGACCCGCACGACATCGTTGTCACGACCGGCATCCGCCACGCGATCGACTTGCTGGCACGCAGCATCGTGCGCGATGGCGACAAGGTATGCCTGGAAGAGCCGGGCTACCCGGCCGCGCGCGCCCTGTTCGCCCTGGCCGGCGCCATGCCGGTGGACATCGCCGTCGACGCCGAAGGCATCGATTGCGCCGCGCTGGCCGCGCACACGGACGCCTGCCTCGCCTACGTGACGCCGGCGCACCAGTCGCCGCTGGGCGTGACCATGTCCGTCACGCGCCGCCTGGCCCTGCTGGAATGGGCGAACGACCACGGCGCCTGGGTGGTGGAAGACGATTACGACAGCGAATTCAATTACCAGAGCGCGCCGCTGGCGGCCCTGAAGGCGCTGGACCAGTACCAGCGCGTGATTTATTGCGGCAGTTTTAACAAGACCCTGTTTGCCGGCCTGCGCGTGGGCTTCGTGGTGCTGCCGCCCGCCTTGCGCCCGCAGCTGCTGCGCATGGTGCAGTTGACGGGTCGCTCCGTGGGCGTGACGGAACAGCTGGCGCTGGCCGCCTGGATGGAGGAAGGCGCCTTCGTGCGCCATCTGCGCCAGGCCCGGCTGGCCTACAAGGAGCGGCGCGACCTGCTGCTGGCCTGTCTCGAACAGACGGCGACGGGCCGCTATACGGTCACGGGCCAGCAGGCGGGTTTTCATTGCGTGCTGTGGCTGCCGCCGGACAGCGATGAGCGGGCGTTTTGCGCGCGCGCCGCGCAAGAGGGGCTGGCCCTGCAGCCGCTTGGCGATTTTTGCCACAGCGCCAGGCTGGCGCCGGCCGTGCTGCTCGGTTACACGGCCCTGAGCCTGGCCCAGGTGCGCCACGCTGCGCAAAAATTGGGCAGGTTGCTGCTGCCTGCCGAGAATGACGAGGCCGCCCCGGCTGAATGAAACGCCGGCCTGGCTTATAATCACGGCTTCGCCGCAGCGTCCGCAGGGCGCCGGCAGCTGATTACAGAATCTGTCATGACCACCACCCGCACCGAAACGGCGCTGATCCGCGAGCTGGGCCGCGTCGATTACGAGCCGACCTTTGCCGCCATGCGCGCCTTTACCGACGCGCGCACGACGGACACGCGCGACGAACTGTGGATCGTCGAGCATCCGCCCGTGTTTACCCTGGGCCTGGCGGCCGACCGCGGCCATCTGCTGGCCGGCGCGGACGCGATCCCCGTGGTGCAGACGGACCGGGGCGGCGAAGTGACGTTCCACGGCCCCGGCCAGGTGGTGATTTATCTGCTGATGGACTTGCGCCGCAACAAGCCGGGCGGCAAGCTGTATGCGCGCCAGTTCGTGCATAAAATCGAGCAAGCCATCATCAACGTGCTGGCGGCGTATAATCTTGCTGGCGAGCGCATCGATGGCGCGCCTGGCATCTATATTGCCGGCGGGCCAAGCAAGGGTGCGAAGATCGCCGCGCTGGGCTTGAAAGTGCGCGGCAACGGCTGCACCTACCATGGCGTGTCGCTCAACGTGGCGATGGACCTGGCGCCGTTTTCCTGGATTAACCCCTGCGGCTATTCCGGCCTGAAGACGGTGGATATGCGCAGCATGGGCGTGTCGGTGCCGCTGGCCGAGGTGCAGCGGGCCCTGGCCCATGAATTGACCGTATTACTCGATGTAAGCGAAGTACACAGCGCCGCAGGCGCGCCTCAGGCAGCGGATGCCTGAGCAAACAAACCAAACTTTGCCCCTCAAGGGCTTGCAGCCATGACTTCTGAGACCATTTCCAGCACCGCCCCCGCCGCTCCCGCCTACAACCCGAGCGAAAAGCAAAAAGGCGCCAGCAAGACTTCGCGCATCCCGATCAAGATCGTGCCGATCGAGCAGATCGAGCGCCTGAAAAAGCCGGACTGGATCCGCGTCAAGGCCGCCTCGGCATCGACCCGTTTCTATGAAATCAAGGATATCCTGCGCGAAAACAAGCTCGTCACCGTGTGCGAGGAAGCCAGCTGCCCGAACATCGGCGAGTGCTTCGGCAAGGGCACGGCCACCTTCATGATCATGGGCGACAAGTGCACGCGCCGCTGCCCGTTCTGCGACGTGGGCCATGGCCGCCCGGACCCGCTGGACAAGGAAGAGCCGGCCAACCTGTCGAAAACCATCGCCAAGCTGCGCCTGAACTACGTCGTCATCACCTCCGTCGACCGCGATGACTTGCGTGACGGCGGCGCCGGCCATTTCGTCGAGTGCATCCAGCAAACGCGCGCCCTGTCGCCCAACACCCGCATCGAAGTGCTGGTGCCCGACTTCCGCGGCCGCCTGGAAAAAGCCCTGGACCTGTTCAAGGATGGCTTGCCTGACGTCATGAACCACAACCTGGAAACGGCGCCGCGCCTGTACAAGGAAGCCCGTCCCGGCTCCGACTACATGCACTCGCTGAAGCTGCTGAAAGACTTCAAGGCCATGTACCCGGACGTGAAGACCAAGTCCGGCATCATGGTGGGCCTGGGCGAGACGGACGAGGAAATCCTGCAAGTGATGCGCGACATGCGCGAGCACGACATCGACATGCTGACCATCGGCCAGTACCTGGCGCCATCGAACAGCCACTTGCCCGTGCGCCGCTACGTGCACCCGGACGTCTTCAAAATGTTCGAGGAAGAAGCGTACAAGATGGGCTTCACCCACGCGGCCGTGGGCGCCATGGTGCGCAGCTCGTACCACGCGGATGAACAGGCGCACAGCGCCGGCGTGGAATCGGCGCTGAATTTCTAAGCACCTTGTGCCGTATCAAAAACCGTCCGCTTTAGCCGGGCGGTTTTTTTTGCCTGATTGAGGTGATGTACAACATCCTGTACAATTATCCGCATGTACTTTCAATGGGACGGTGGCACGGCATGAATATCCTGACTTTCAGCGAGGCGCGCGCGGGCCTGAAAAGCGTGATGGACGACGTCTGCAACGACCACACGCCCACGGTGATCACGCGCGTGAATGGCGAACACGTGGTGATGTTGTCCTTGTCCGACTACAACAGCATCGAGGAAACCCTGTACTTGCTGGGCACGGCCAAGAATGCCAGCCGGCTGATGGCGTCCGTGGCGCAGATCAAGGCGGGCAAGGCCAAGCCCAGGGAATTGGCGCAACATGAAAAACCGGAAGGCTGAAAATAAGCAGCAGGCGCACGCTGCCGTGCTGGCCTGGACCGATCATGCCTGGGAAGATTATCTGTTCTGGCAAGAGAACGATCTGAAAATCCTGCAAAAAATCAATGACTTGCTCGATGAATGCCTGGCCGACCCGTTCAAGGGCACGGGCAAGCCGGAACCGCTGAAAGGCGAGCTGACGGGTTTCTGGTCGCGCCGCATCGACCGCCAGCACCGGCTCGTCTACCTTCCTGACGGGGGCTGCATCTATGTGGCCGCGTGCCGCTATCACTACGACGACAAATAGGCATTGCGCGGCCGTACCGTAACGCGGTACCGGCCATGACGCGGCTATACTGATCGATGATGTTTTAAAAACATGATTGACGGAGGAGCCATGGACGTACGCATCGACGCATCGTGGAAGGCGCGGCTGGAGGGCGAGTTTGCCCAGCCCTACTGGGAACGCCTGGCCGCCTTCGTGAAGGAAGAGTACGCGGCGGGGCCGTGCTGTCCTCCCGGGAAAACCATTTTCCGCGCCTTCGACCTGACGCCGTTCGAGCAGGTGAAAGTCGTGATCCTGGGGCAAGATCCGTATCACACGCCCGGCGCGGCCATGGGCCTGTGTTTTTCCATTCCCGAAGGCATGCCACCGCAGCCGAGCCTGCAGAATATCTTCAAGGAATTACAGAGCGACCTGGGCGTGGTGCGCACGCGCACGGATTTGACCGACTGGGCGCAGCAAGGGGTATTTTTGCTCAACAGCGTGCTGACGGTGCGCGCGGGCGCGGCCGGTTCGCACGCGGCCAAGGGCTGGGAAAAGCTGACGGACAGCGCGATTCGTCACCTGTCCGCCGAGCGCAAGCACCTGGTCTTCATCCTGTGGGGCGGCTATGCGCAAGCGAAACGCAGCCTGATCGATCCCGGCAAGCACCTGGTGCTGACGGCGCCGCATCCGTCCCCCTTGTCGGCAAATAAAGGTTTCTTTGGCAGCAAGCCGTTCAGCCAGGCGAATGCCTACCTGCAGGCGCACGACCAGGCGGCCATCGCCTGGGGATAAGGCATGACACGGGACGGCAACCGACAGCGGCAGGCGTTGCTCCCTGCCGCTGTCTTCGCGCGTAACGGTGGTAACGGTTAAAAACTGGTCGACAGGCCGGCATAAATGCTGCGGCGGGCGCCATACTGCGGCGCTCCCACGCCCACGCCGGAACCGTCGCGCAGCAGATACGACTTGTCGAACAGGTTGATCAGGGCCAATCGTCCTTCCACCTTGCCGACGGGCGTGTTCTTCCACGTGTGCGTGAGCGCCGTGTTGACGGTGAAGTAGCTCGGCAGATGGCCGGAATTCGGTGCGCCGCCGTCCGGCGTCATGCGCAAGCCGCTGCCGTAGAGGAAGTCAGCGCTCACTTGCGAGTCGCCAAAGTGATAATGACCGCCACCGGACAGCGTGTATTTCTGGTCATGATCGAGGTAGACATAGTGGGAGCGGATGTAGTTCAACTCATCGGCGCCAAACAGGGCTTGCCCCGAATTGATGTTGCGGCCTTGCGCCTTTTGCGTGCTGGCGTTGAGGAACAGGCCCCAGTTTTTCTCGCTGTAGATGGCGGACAGCTCCAGCCCCTTGGCGTAGCCGTCCGCATAGTTGAACGGCGTCAAAATCAATGCCTGGCCGAACTGGCCTTCGTCGAGCAGGTTGTTGATCTTTTTATAGTACACGTCCGCCGTCAGGGTCAGCTTCGGACTCACCTGGTGGCTGATGCCCACGTCGTAGTAATGCGTGCGCTCGGCCTTGACGTTGTCGGACTGGCCGATTTCCGGCGCGTTCGTCGTGTTCGCGTACAGGTCGATGCTGGCTTGCGCGGCCAGCTCCTGCGGCGGCGGCGTGAAGTAGCGCGAATAGCCGGCGTGCAGGGCCGTGCCTGGCGCCAGCTGGTACGCCAGGTTGACGCGCGGGCTCCATTGCTGCTCGCTCGTGTAGGCCGAGACCTTGTCGAAGCGCGCGCCATAGTTCAGGGTCAAAGGCTTGCTGATATGCCATTCATCCTGCAGGTAGACGCTGGCCAGGGTGCCGGTCTTGCCGCTGTTGTCCAGCACCGTGATGGGCGTGGTGGCGGTTTGCGCGCCGTCCAGCGCCGGGAAGACGGCCACCGTGTTGTCGCTCGTCGTCTTTTGCCGTGTGTAGGCCAGGCCGGCGCGCACCGTGTGGTCCGGGTGCAGCTTGTAGCTGATGTCGAACTGGGCGCCGGAAGCGCTGTTCGCGCGGCGCGAGTCCGAGGCCACGCCGTTGTAGATCAGGTCGCCGATGGCGTCGGGCGTGAAGTGCAATTCCGAATACTGGTGGAAGGCCGACACCTGGTAATTGACGTCGCCCAGGCTTTTTTGCAGCGACAGCACGAGGAAGCGGTTCACCTCGCGCTGGTTTTCATTCAGCTGCGACGACGGCAGACTGGACGTGCCCGCCTGCGCGTCGCTGTGGCCGGCCAGCGAGAAGGCCGGCGCCTGGTCCGGGTTATTCGGGATCTGGAAGCGGCCGTTATAGGTGCCGAACATGGCGCCCAGGCGCGTGTTGTCATCGAGGAAATACGACAGGCTGCCGAACGACTTGTTCTGGCGCGTCTTGTCGTGCAGGGCGCTGCGCGTATCCTGCGGGTTTTCCACGCCCAGTGCATTGCCCAGGTAGCTGCCGGACAGGTAGTAATTGAACTTGCCCACGCTGCCGAAAAATTCGGCACTCGGCTCCACGTGGTCGTGGCTGCCGACCATGACGCCGATGCGTCCGCCCGGCGTCATGCCGCCCTCTTTCGTTTCGATGTCGACGATGCCGGCCGTGCGCAGGCCGAACTGGGCCGGCAAGGCGCCCGTCATGAAATCCGTCTTGTCGATCAATCGCGTGTCGATCGACTGGCCGAAGCCGCTGATGCTTTCGGGAAGTTGCACGCCATTGATGCGGTATTGCACGTTGGCATGGTCGTCGCGCACATGCAGGGCGCCGGAACCCTTCGAATCCTGCGACACGCCCGGCAGGCGCAGCAGCACTTCGTTGAATGGCGTGTTGTCGCCCTGGCCCAGCATGTCGACCATGTGGCTGTCGATGCTGTAGATGGTGGTGCCGACTTTCGGCGACAGTTCGATGCGCGCGCTTTTCAGGTGGGCGGACGTGACTTCCACCTTTTGCATTTCCGGCGGGGCGGCATCGCTATTGGCGCCGGCAGGCTCGGCGGCATGGGTGGAAACGGTAAACAGGCTGGCAAGGGCGAGCGACAGCGCGCTCAGGCGTGGAGTGTGTTGCATGGTGAACCTCGAAAATAGTCAACGCCAGGCTGCCCGGCGCGCATGCGGAGAACGCGGCGCGCGGCGGTGCAGCCTGAAAAGGAAAAAAACAGCGTGGGAACTACAGCGAGGCGGCAGGCGGGCCGCGCACGGGCGGCAGGACGAGGGCGGCGACGGGCGCCAGGGTGGCGGGCGCGATGGCCAGCAGGCGGTACGGCAGTAACTGGGCAGGCGGCTCGGCGATGGCCGGCGGCACGGCGAGATCGGCCACCTTGTCGATGACCGTGGCGCACAGCGCGCATTCTTCCGCGTCGAGCGTCGTCTTGTGCAGGTGCGAGGCGGCCGTCGACAGCAGGAACACGAGGGCCAGCGCACTGAACAGTGCCACGCACAGCCGCCACGGCGTGCGCGCGAGGGCGGACGCCGGGTAAGGCTTGCGGGATGGCTGGCGGGAAGACATGGGCGCATAGTAGCAAGAAAATCACCCCGCTGTCAGCGCTTGTTGCGTCTTTTGCGCTGGAGCGGACTTACAAGGTGGCGCGCAAGTCGCGCGGCGACACGCCATAGTGCTGGCGGAAACGGGCCGCGAAGCGCGAGGGCGAGGCGTAGCCGCAGGCGGCGGCGATGTCGCCGATGGGTAAGATGCCAGATTGCAATTCCTGCAAGGCCAGTCCCAGGCGCACGTCCTCCAGGATGGCGCGGAAATGGCGCTGTTCCAGGGCCAGCTGGCGGCGCAGCGTGGAGGCGCCCAGGTGCAGCTGCCTGGCGACTTTGGCCACGCTCCAGTCGGCGCCCGGGTCCAGCAGCAGCACTTGCTGCACGCGCGCGGCCAGCGGGTCGCGGCGGTCCAGCAGCAAGGGGCCGCAGTGGCCGCCCAAGGCCAGGGCCAGCAGCAAGCCCTCCGCCTGGTGCGCCAGCAGCGCGGGCGGCGCGTCGGCAGCCAGACTGGCCGTCAACTGGTCCCAGGCCCGCGCCGCGTGCACGTCGAGCGGCACGCACAGGCTGGCCGTGGCCGCCCGGCGCAGCTGGGCATCGACGAGGCCGCCATGGCGCGCGCGGAAACGGGCGATCAGGGCCGGCGAAAAACTCAGCACTTCCGCCCGGTAGCCTTGCGCGCCGGGCAGGTTGGCCACGCCCAGTTCCTGTCCCGCCGGCATCAGCACCACGTCGTGCGTGCCGGCGCGCGCCTGGCGCGCGCCCCATTCCAGCAGCTTGGTTCCCTGCCGCACGCGGCACAGGGCGCTCTGGAAGACGGGCACGCGGCGCAAGGTTTGCGCGCGGCGCGCTTCGATGGTGCCGTGGGCGATGCGCAGTTCGCTCAGGGCCACCGCTTCCATCTCATCTGCCATACAGTCCCGTCAGCTGTGCCTTGCCCAGTGCGTTGGCATTGAGCATGTAGCCGAGCATGGCGCCGCTGGCGTGCCGATCCAGCGCCAGCTTGTCTGTTTTCAGGGCCCACACCGTGATCTGGTAGCGGTGGGCCTTGTCGCCCGGTGGCGGGCAGGCGCCGCCGTAGGCGCTGTCGCCGTAATCGTTGCGCCCTTGTACGGCGCCGGCCGGCAAGGTGGCGGTTGTCGTTCCCGCAGGCAAGAACGTGGTGCTGGTTGGCACATTGAACACGCTCCAGTGCCACCAGCCGCTGCCCGTGGGTGCGTCGGGATCGTACAGGGTGATGGCGTAGCTTTTGGTGCCGGCCGGCGCGTTGCTCCACGACAATTGCGGCGACAGGTTGCCGCCCGTGCAGCCGAAGCCCTGGAATACTTGCGCGCTTGCCAGGCTCTGGCCGGGGGCGATGTCGGTGCTGGTCACCGTGAAATCGGCGGCGTGCGCGCCCAGGTGAAGAGCGAGGCCCAGCGTGGCGGCGAGGAAGCGGGAGGCGGTCATAATTTTCCTTTCGATAAGTATAGGGGAAAGTGTACGCCGCGCAACATTGACCCGCGATGCCGATATGCTCGACTTTGGTGCCGAAACGCTCGCTTTCAGCCGATTTCCACGTTGCCATGAGCGTGTTATGCGGTTTGCCGCCTTCTTGATGGGTATGATTTTCACTGCGGGGCTTTCATGCTATCGTTCCGCAGCCCAGTTCCTCAAAGTTTCCATGTCACAACGCCCGATCAAATGGTTGTTCGCCAAGCTGCACTTGTATGCGGGCCTGTGGTTCGGCGCCCTGTTCGTCCTGCTGGGCTTGACGGGTTCCGCCATCGCCTGGATGCCGGAGCTCGACGCCTACCTGAATCCCACTCTGTTGCAGGCGAGCACGCCCGCGCCTGGCCAGGTGTTCCAGGTGACGCCGCGCACGGTGCAGGCGGTGGTGGACCAGCTCGCGGCCGACCCCGCCTACGGCAAGCCGAGTCAGCTCAATCCGCCCGCCGATGCGCGCGACGTGTACGTGGCGTCATACCGCCAGGCTGGCAAACCTTCTGCCTTCAGCCAGGCCATCGTGCGCCAGGTGATGGTCGATCCCTACACCTGGCAAGTCAAAGGCGAGCGCGACTGGGGCCGCTTCGGCCTCTCGCGCCCATTGCTGATGTCGGGCATGTTTCATTTGCACCGCTATGTATTGTCCGGCGAAGTGGGCAAGACCATCACGGGTATCTCGGGCGTGATGCTGCTGCTGATGGCGCTCACCGGCATTTATCTGTGGTGGCCGCGCCTGCAGTGGATGGCGATCAAGCGCGCCCTGACGGTATCGCATGGCGGCTCATGGCCCCGTTTTAACTACACGTTGCACAAGGCGGCCGGCTTCTTTGCCGCACCCGTGCTGGCCGTGATCGCCTTTTCCGGCATCTATTTCAATTTGCCGCAATTGATCGTGCCGCTGGTGGAGCTCGTGGCGACGGTGCCGGACACGGCCAAGCTGAAGAATGTGGCCCGGGACGGCGCCGAGCTCGATGCGGGCGCCGCCATGGCCGCCGCGCAGCGGCTGTATCCGCAGGCGCGCGTGTCGCGCATCGTGCTGCCGGCCAAGAAGGACCAGCCGTATGACGTGCGCGTGCGCCAGCCCGGCGAGATCGCCCACGGCGACGGCGCCACGCGCATTACCTTGGACGCGCGCAGCGGCTTGCCCCTGCGCATACGCGATCCCTTGCGGGCGCCGGCCGGAGACGTTTTCCTGGGCTGGCAATTTCCCCTGCATTCGGGCCAGGCGTTTGGCGTGGCCGGGCGCGCCTTCATTACGCTGTTCGGCCTGATGCCCTTGCTGTTCCTGCTGACGGGGACCCTGGTGTGGTGGAAACGGCGGCGCGGCCGGAAATAGGCGGCTGCGAAACCGTTGCGGGGAAAGTTGCTATCATCATAGTATTTTCCGGCAGATCCGCTGTCCGGACTCACCCGCACAAGGACCAGCATGAGCCATCCCGAGATCACCGTAGCAATGTTGAATGAACGCGGCACGGGCCGCCTGCCCGGCCATCTGGGCATCGTCATCACGGCAGTGGGCGACGGCCAGCTGACGGCGGAATTGCCCGTGCTGCCGCATCTGCTGGCGCCGAACGGCTATCTGCACGCGGGCAGCGTGGTGACCCTGGCCGACACGGCGTCCGGCTATGGCTGCATCGTCAACCTGCCCGAGGGCGCCAGCAATTTCACCACCATCGAACTGAAATCGAACCACCTGGGCACGGCCCGCGAAGGCACGCTGACCTGCACGGCCAAGGTTGAGCACAAGGGCCGCAACACGCAAGTGTGGGATGCCGTGGTGAAAAGCAAGGAAACGGGCAAGACCATCGCCCTGTTCCGCTGCACGCAGATGATTCTGTATCCAAAATAGGCCGGTAGGTCGGGTTAGCAGCAGCGCTGCGTAACCCGACATTTCCTTATAGCCTGACCCAGTTACCTTTATACAAAACGGGTCCCGTCGGTCCGTCCGGATTCGGCGAGCCGCCTTTCGGCTCCAAGGTGACGGCCAGCAAAGCCACGTCGTTGCCGATGGCGCGCTGCGACAACGCCAGTTTCACGTTACCCTTGTCCGCCAGCAAGCCCAGGGAGCGCGGGTTGCCGCTCTTCGGCACGGCCCACAGTTCCAGGTCGCGATCGGCAGGCACGGGCGCGTTGCCCACCATGCGCACCTCAAGCGCGCCGTGACGGCTGTCGGCCGTCAGCAGCAGGGCCGTTTGCGCTTTTTCGTCCGTCAGGCTGGCGACATAGCTGATCTGCGGCGCATCCACCACGCGCGTGGCCACGACGATCACCAGCAGCGCGGCGATGGCGCTCGACGCCATGCCCAGACCACGCCAGAACGACAGCGAATCGCGCAACCAGGACCAGCCGCCCTGCGGCTTCAGGTGCAGGCGCTGCTCGATCTGCTGCCACACGCGCTTGGGCGGCGCCACGGGCGTGGCGAATTCCGCCATCGGTTCCAGGCGCTGGCGCCATTCGGCCGTGATATTGCGCAAATCGGCGTCGTTGTGCAGCCAGCCTTCGAAACGCCGCCGCGCGCCCCCTTTCAGGGTGCCCAGCACGTATTCGGACGCCAGTTTCTGGCGCAGGGCGTCATTGCCGCGGATATTCATGATGCCTCCCGTTTCGCCAGGCATGTGCGCAGCCGCTCCAGGCTGCGGCGTATCCACGTCTTCACGGTGCCGATCGGCAGAGACATCTGCTGCGCCACTTCGCTGTGCGACAGGTCGTGATAGAACGCCAGGGCGACCACCTGCCGGTGCAGCCCTTCCAGGGCGGACATGCAAAACGCCAGCGCCTTGGCGTCACCGCTCAGTTGCAGCGATTCGATCGGCGTGGCCTGGGGGTCCCGGAGTGCATTCATGACTTCGCTATCAAACTGTTCGGCATCGATTTCCACGGTATCGTCGCTGCGCCGCAGCACATCGAAGGCCTTGTTGCGCACGATGGTGGCCATCCAGGTCATCGGCGCTGCCAGATGGCTCTGGTAAGCGGCGGCGTTGTTCCAGATGGCGACGAACCCCTCTTGCAAGGCTTCTTCAGCGAGCTCTTGCTTATGCAATATACGCAGCGCGAAGCCAAACAGTTTCGATGAGGTGGAAGTATACAGCTGGCGGAACGCCGTGGCGTCCTTGTTCCCGGTGGCAAGCAGCCAGGTTTTCAGTTGCTGCGGGTCGAGCGATTGAGCGGCTGGGGACACGGCTGGCCTTCACAAGGTGAATGGGATCACGCCTGTAAAGGTTATAACAGTTTGGCAACACTTGGCAACAGAGTTTTGTGCGGTGTAGGGCGGGTATTTTTGCGTTGGATCAACCGGCGATGGCGGTTTCCAGCAGCTTGTGCAGTTCGGCGAATTCCGGCTTGCCCACGTAGCGCTTGAGGATCTTGCCCTGCTTGTCGAGCACGAAGGTGGTGGGCGTGAGGGCGACGTCGCCGTAGGCCTTGGCCGCTTCGCCCGTCACGTCGAGCGCCACCTTGAAGGGCAGCTGGCGCGTTTCGGCGAAGTTCAGCACGTAGTTGGCCGGGTCGTATTTCATGGCCACGGCCACGAATTCCAGGCCCTGCCCCTTGTACTTGTTGTAGGTGTCGACCATGTCCGGCATCTCCGCCACGCAAGTGGTGCACGAGGTGGCCCAGAAATTGACCATCACGACCTTGCCGCGCAGGCTGTTTGACGTGATTTTCTCGCCATGGATGCCGTGGAAGGTCACGTCCGGCGCGCTTTGCTTGCCATTGAGCGACAGATAGCCAGCTGCCGCCACACCCGCCACGAAGACGGTGATCAGGGCTGGCTTGATCCAGGACTTGCTTGCGGATGGCGAAGTTGACATGGCGAAGTTGAAATGAGTCACTTGAAAAGCGCGACGATGCGTCCATTATAGACGCATCGTCAGTCTGGCGCCGTAGGCCGGATGGGGGAGAACGCTTACTGCTGCACCGTATCGCTGACCGTGCTGGTCGTGCGCTGCTGCGGCGGATCGGGCTGCAATTGCTTCAGTTCCGCTTCCGAGATGTAGTCGAACAGCTTGACCACTTTCTGCACGCCGCCCACGCCGCGCGCCACGTCGGCCGCGACCGTGCCTTCGCGCTGGGTCACGCGGCCCATCAGGAACACGGTGCCGTTCTCGGTGACGACCTTGAACGAGGCGGCCGAGATGGTTTTCATGTCGACCAGGCTGGCCTTGACCTTGGTGGTGATCAGCGCGTCGTTCGAGCGCGAGGTATAGCTGGCCGGGCCGGCGATGATCAATTCATTGGCCACCGACTCCACGCCCTCGATATTGCGCACTTCGCGCTCGACGGCATTTTTCATCGCCTCGTCGCGCACTTCGCCCGTCAGCAGGACACGGCGGTTGAAGCTGGTGACGTTCACGTGGCCCGCATCACCGACGATGGACGGGACGCGCGCCTCGCCCTTGACGGCGATCGACTTGTCTTCGGTCTGGGCGCCCAGGGTGCGGCGGTCCGCCGCGGCAACGCCGCCCATCACCGCGCCGCCGACCATCAATTCGATGCAGCCGGTGAGCGAGGTGAGCATGGCGCCGCACAGCAGTGCTGTCGCCAACGGGCGTTGTACGCGTTTCCAGCCTGGGCCAGTACCGAATTTAGTCATTCACGTCTCCTCCGAATAGCGCGACGTCGATGCCGTCGCAGATGCAATGTATGGTGGTCAGGTGGACTTCCTGGATGCGCGCCGTGCGCTCGGCCGGCACGCAGATATGCACGTCGGCGTCCGTCAGCATCTTGCCGATGGCGCCGCCGTCCTTGCCCGTCAGCGCCACGACGCGCATTTCGCGCTCGAGCGCCGCTTCCACGGCGGCCATCACGTTGGCCGAATTGCCCGACGTGGAGATGGCCAGCAGGATGTCGCCGGCCTGGCCGAAGGCCTGTACCTGCTTCGAGAAAATCTCGCGGTAGCTGTAGTCGTTGGCCACGGCCGTCAGGATCGACGTATCCGTCGTCAGCGCCAGGGCCGGCAGCGGAAAGCGCTCGCGTTCGAAGCGTCCCACCAGCTCGGCCGCGAAATGCTGGCAGTCGGCGGCGGAACCGCCGTTGCCGCAGGCGAGGATCTTGTTGCCGTTGGACAATGCATAAAACATCAGGTCGATCGCCTGCGCAATGGGTTGCGCCAGTACGGTGGCTGCCTGGATCTTGAGTTCGGCACTTTCGTGGAAGTGCGAGAGGATGCGTTGATTATTCATAGTCTGCCGATTATAGTGCAGGCGCGCGGCATGGCGGACAAGCACTGTTAAAAATGCTTACATATCGAGGATGTTCTTCAACCAGCTGATGCGCCCGCCATCGATGGCCAGCGCGTCGAAGCGGCACGGCGGCACGGTTTTTTGTCCCTGCAGCCAGGTTTGCGCGGCCACCGCCATGCGCCGCTGCTTGGCTGGCGTGATGCTGGCCAGGGCGCCGCCATAGGCCGCGTTGCTGCGCAGCCGCACTTCGACGAAAACAATGGAGGGGCCATCGCGCATGATCAGGTCCAGCTCCCCTCCCTTGCACAAATAGTTGCGTTCCAGCAGCACCAGGCCTTGCAGCAGCAGATACGCGAGCGCATCGTCTTCCCCCTGCCGTCCCCGTTCCCGTTTGTTCCAGAAAGCGAAGGGCGGCATGGTTGCCTCCTTATTGTACCGGCGGCGTGGCCGGTGCGGCCGGTGGCCAGGTGCCCAGCACGCCCTGCTGGTAGGTGGCGGCCTGTTCCGTGCGTTCGAACACGCTTTGATCGTTCTCAAAGCGCACAGCCAGGCGGCCCGTCACGCCGTCGAGCGTGAACGGCGCGTTTGGCCGCAGCGCCACTTCGCGCGCCACGCGGAAGGCGTCGATGCCCAGCGCGTACAGGCGTTCCATGTCGGCCGTCAGGCGGGCGTCGGCCGGTTGCGGCGGCTGCGGATACACCATCACTTGCGGATGGTCGCGCCGCACTTGCCATGGCAGGTCCAGCAGGCGCGCGCCATCGAGCTCGGGACCGCTGGCGCCGCGCCCGGCGCCGGGATTCAGTGACGAAGTGCCGTACAGGGGCAGGTCGCTGCCGATGGCCACGCGCAGCTGGCGTGCCTGGTCGGCGTCGAGCGCGGCGAACAGCAGGCCTGGCGGCGTGGCGGCCAGGCGCGCGCGCAGCTGCACCAGCTCGGCATCGCTCAGGTAGCCATTCGTGGCCGTCAAATCCATCGTCTCGACCTTGCCGCCCTGGCGCAGCCATTCCTGCTTGAAGGCGGCGCTGATGCGTCGCTGCGAGGGCGAACCGGCCGACAGGACCAGCGCGCTCGCGCCCGGCTGTTCGCTGGCGGCCCAGGCGGCGACCTGGCGCGCTTCCGCCTCGATCGACAGGCCCATCACCAGCAGCTTGGCCGGCAGGCGCGCCTCGCCGCGGTTGTCCGGGTGGTTCAGGGCGATCGTTGGTTTACGCACCAGGTCGCTGTTCGCCACGGCCGTGACGGCCGAGCGCGACAACGGCCCCACGACGACATCCTGTTCCTCTTGTGCTTGCGCAAACTTGTTCAGGACGTCGCTGCTGCCGTCGCCCGTGTCGATCACCGTCACTTCGAAGCCGCTGCGGTCGCGCTCGTACGCGGCCATGAAACCGGCGCGCAGCAGTTCGGCGGCCGGGCCCAGGGACGCGGAGCGCAGCGGCAGCAGCAGGCCGATGTGGTGGACCTGGCCGTCGGACGGCGCCGGCGCCGTGGCGGCCGGCATGTCCTGCGGCGTGCCCGTTGCCGGCTTGGTGTTGATGGGCGCCAGCGGGGCGCCATTGCCGTCGTACGCGGTGATATCGGGCACGGCCACGGCAAACGTCACCGGTTCGGGCGCGGACGGCTTGGGCGGCACGGGCAGCGGCTTCGGTGGCGGCAGCGCCCTTGTGTTAGATTCAATAGGCGCGCACAATTGCCCGGGCGCGTCGCAAGGCGTGCTGCAAGCGCTCAGCATGCCGGTCGCGGCACAAACAAGCAGTAACTTCACACTATTAGCAAGCATTCAACCTCCAAAATGACCGTACAAGAAATCAGTTCCATCGCCAGCCTGCCCATCATGACAGAGGCGGCGCACCAGGTCTATCCTATCGCAACATTGTATATAGTGGCCACGCCGATCGGGAATGTGACCGATATCAGCCTGCGCGCGCTGCACTTGCTGAGCCTTGCCGACGCCGTCGCCTGTGAAGATACGCGCAACACGGCGCACCTGCTGACACGCTTTGGCTTGAACAAGCCATTGATTGCGGCGCATCAACATAACGAACGCGAAGTGGCGCAGACCCTGATCGCCCGCCTGCACGCCGGCGAGCGCATCGCCCTCGTTTCCGACGCGGGTACGCCCGCCGTGTCCGACCCGGGCGCGCGCATCGTCGACGCCGTGCGCGCAGCCGGCTTGCGCGTGCTGCCCCTGCCCGGCCCGTCGGCTGCGATCACGGCCATTTCCGCCAGCGGCCTGTTGAATGACCAGTTTTACTTTGTCGGCTTCCTGCCAGCCAAGGCCAAGCAGCGCGAAAACATGCTGCACAGCCTGCGCGGCGTGACGGCCACCATGGTATTTTATGAAGCGCCGCACCGCATCCTCGATTGCGCCACGGCCCTGGCGGCAGCGTTCGAGCCGACGCGCCAGGTGGTGTTCGCGCGCGAACTGACGAAAATGTTCGAGGAAATCCACCGCTGCCCCCTGTCCGAGGCGGAAAGCTGGATCCGTGCCGACGCGCACCGCGAAAAGGGAGAGTTCGTCGTCCTGCTGGAAGGCGCCACCGAAGCGCAGGATGCGGAAGATGTGGAAGCGGAACGCATCCTGAACATTCTATTGGCCGAATGCAGCGTCAAGCAGGCGGCGAATCTGACGGCGCAGATCACGGGCCGCAAGAAGAACGCCCTGTATGAGCGGGCGTTGCAGTTGAAGGGGCAGGAATAATCTGATGGCGGCATACCGATGATGGGGATATTGCCAAATCATCACCACTTGCAGCCGCTATCCTTCTTGTCCAGCAACATCAGCACGGGCGCCAGCAGGCCAGCGCCGGCATAAGCGGTGCGGCAATCGCCGCGCTTGCCCTGGGCGATGTCGCGCGCCAGCTGGGTTTCCGTTTGCAGCGGCTTGTCGGGAATTTGCCCCACGGCCGTGCCTACCTTGGACGGGTCGCGCTCACTAGCCATCTTGCGCGCCGTCTTCCTGGCCGCCTCCATGTCGAATTTCGGTATGTCTTGCGTGAAGGTGTCGGGATTAGCCGCCGGCGTGGCTGGTGCTGCCGGCACAAGCGTGATGGCTTGCTGGCTGGATGCCGGCGCCGTGGCCGCCGCCGGCGCTTCCCGGCTGGTGGCGAGTTTCGGCTTGCTGATGGGCTTGGGTTCGCGCTTCGGTTTGACCACCTCGACAGGCGGAGGCAGCGGGGGCGGTTTGGCGGCCAGCGGACGTATCCACACGGCGATCGATTCGACGCGCGGCGCCGTGTCTAGCGGTGCGGCTGGCTGCACATGGCGCCACAGAGTGATCAAGGCCCCATGCAGCAGCAGGGACACGGCGATGCCCAGCGCGATGCCGCGGCGGTTCGGCATGGGCCGGCCGCCGTCGCTTCTTTCTATCCTGAACTCCATTGCCGTCGTCGCCTTCATGTCTGATCGGGAAAACTTGCCTAGCCAGTGTCGCATATTTCTTGCGTGTTGAAAAATACATGAGCCGCTATGCCGCGCGTAAATAATTTACACAGAGTTTCACCTGACCCTTGACCGAAGTCGATACGGCCTGTATTATCTTGGTCTTCGGAGTGTGGCGCAGCCCGGTAGCGCACCTGGTTTGGGACCAGGGGGTCCAAGGTTCGAATCCTTGTACTCCGACCAAATTTGTAGAAAAAAACCCAAGAGTTTCGGCTCTTGGGTTTTTTTTCGTCTGTACTGCCGGGGTCAGACCCCCGGATGTGTTGGCGCTGAGCTTGACGCTAGCGGCATTGAGGGTCTGCCCCCAGCCGGGTAGGTCGGGTTAGCGCAAAGCGCGTAACCCGACAACAGTGCCGGCCATGGCGTTGGTGGCGTCGGATTACGCGCTTGCGCGCTAATCCGACCTACGCCGCGAGGCGTTTCGCCGCAATGGCATTGCCGGCGCGGCTGGAACCCTTGCGCCCCAGCTGCTGTGCAATGAACTGCCCCGCATCGACCACCAGGTCCAGGTCGATGCCGGTGGCGATCCCCAGTCCCTGCATCATGTACAGCACGTCCTCGGTGGCCACGTTGCCGGTGGCGCCTTTGGCGTAGGGGCAGCCGCCCAGGCCGGAGACGGACGAGTGATAGATCGCGATGCCCGTTTCCAGGCTGGCGTAGATATTCGCCAGCGCCTGTCCATAGGTGTCGTGGAAGTGGCCGGACAGGCCGCCCACGTGGAATGCCGCGATGGCGCGCTCCATCACCGCCTGCGTCTTGCGCGGCGTGGCCACGCCGATGGTGTCGGCGATGTCGATTTCGTCGCAACCGAGATCGCGCATGCGTTTCACCACGTCGGCCACGGCGTCCAGCGGCACTTCTCCCTGGTAGGGACAGCCGAAGGCGCAGCTGATGCTGCCGCGCAGGCGCAGGCCGTGTTCCTTGGCCGCCTTGGCCACGCCCTCGAAGCGGGCGATCGATTCGGCGATCGAGCAGTTGATGTTCTTTTGCGAGAATGCCTCGGACGCGGAGCCGAAGATCACCACTTCATCGGCCTTCGCCGCCAGCGCCGCCTCGAAACCCTGCATGTTCGGCGTCAGCGCCGAGTAAATCGTGCCGGGGCGGCGCGCGATCTTTTCCATCACTTCCGCGCTGGTGGCCATCTGCGGCACCCATTTCGGCGAGACGAAGGACGCCGCCTCGATGTTGGCGAAGCCGGCCAGGGTCAGGCGGTCGACCAGTTCGATCTTGACGGCGGCGCTGATGGTGTCCTTCTCGTTTTGCAGGCCGTCGCGCGGGCCCACTTCGACGATCTTGACCTGCTTGGGCAAACTGGTAGTAGGGTTCATTTCAATATCCTTGCGAACGGTTGACGATGCCGGCGACCACTTCTCCGGCGTGCAGGCGGCGCATCTTGGCGGCGATCTGCGCCACGCTTTCGCGGCGCAGGGTAGCGGCCGAAATATGCGGCGTGATGGTGATGCGCGGTTCTTGCCAGAACGGGTGCTGCTGCGGCAGCGGCTCGTTGCGGAACACGTCCAGGGTCGCCCCGGCGATATGTCCGGAGCGGATCAGGGTCAATAAATCCGGCTCGGCCAGATGCGCGCCGCGCGCCACGTTGATGACGTAGGCGCCCGGCAGCAGCATGGACAGACGCGCGCGGTCGAGCAGATTGTGCGTCTCGGGCGTGAGCGGCAGCATGCATACCAGCACGCGCGTGCCGCGCAGGAAGGCTTCCAGCTCCTCCTCGCCCGCGTAGCATTCGACGCCATCGACGTGCTTCTGGCTGCGGCTCCAGCCGCGCAGGGGGAATTCGAACTGCGCCAGCGTCTGCAGCACGCGCGTGCCCAGCACGCCCATGCCCAGCACGCCGACGGGAAAATCCGCCTTGTCGAACGCGGGCAGCGGCTGCCAGATGCCCGCGCGGCCCTGCGCCTCGTAATCGTCGAAACGGCGGAAGTGGCGCAGCACGGCGTGGCTCACATACTCGGCCATCTGCACGCCCATGCCCGCGTCGTCGAGGCGCACCAGCGGCACGTGGGCGGGCAGCGCCTCGCCGAATTTCAACAGCGCGTCGACGCCGGCGCCCGTGTTGAAGATGGCGTTGACCTTGGCCAGCTCGGGCAGCATGGCGGCCGGCGGCTGCCACACGACGGCGTAGTCGCAGGGCGCGACCGCCTCGCCTTCGCGCCAGAAGTGGATCTGCGCTTCGGGCAGCAAGTCTTTAAAATCGGCGATCCACGCCGCTTCCTTGCCATCCGCGCGCTGTAAAAGGATGCGCATCGCGTGTCCTTACGCGGCAGCCTTGAAGGCCAGCAGCGGCGCGCCGTCTGCCACCTGGTCGCCGACCGCATACAGCACGTCTTCCACCAGGCCGTCGTGCGGCGCGGCGATCGTGTGTTCCATCTTCATCGCTTCCATGATGACCAGCGGTTCGCCCTTCCTGACGTCCTGGCCCTTGTTCACCAGCACGGCGACGACCTTGCCCGGCATCGGCGCCGTCAGGCGCCCGCCTTCCGCTTCCGTTTCGCCCGCATGGGCCATCGGGTCGTTGTAGTGCAGTGTGTAGTGCAAGCCGCTGGTGAAGACGTGGAACTGTTCGCCATCGCGCAGCACCGTGCCATGCACGGCACGCTCGCCCAGCTTGATGTGCAGTTCGTTGCCTGTGCGCGCCGTCAAGGTGAGGGGCTGCCCGTTGAACAGCCAGCCCTCGGTTTTGTAGGCGATGCGCGCGGCATAGGTTTTGTCGTCGCTGCCCAGTGCGAATTCATCGGTGAACGACAGGCTGCGCCCCAGGGTGCTGTTCAAGCGCCAGCCCAGGGCGTTGCCCCACGGGTCGGCGCGGTGGGCCGACTGCGCTTCGGCGGCTGTCTTCTCTTCCAGCAGCAGGGCGACGGACGCCAGCGCCAGGGCCGTGTCGGGCGCCGGCTGCAGGGCGGGGAACAGCGACGCTTGATTGCGCTCGATCAGGCCCGTGTCGAGATCGGCAGAGCTGAATGCCTGGCCTTCGACCAGGCGTTTTAAAAAGGCGATATTGCTGGCCAGGCCCACGATCTGGTAGTCGGACAGCGCCTGCGCCATGCGCGCCAGCGCTACGCGGCGGTCCGCGCCCCAGACGATCAGCTTGGCGATCATCGGATCGTAGAACGGCGAGATGGCGTCGCCTTCGCGCACGCCTGAATCGATGCGCACGGACGCCGGCTCCACCGTGCCGCCCAGTTCGAACGTCACGGCGGAAGGCGATTGCATGTGGCGCAGGGTGCCGATCGACGGCAGGAAGCCCTTTTCGGGGTTTTCCGCGTAGATGCGCGCCTCGATGGCGTGGCCGTGGATCGCCAGTTCGCTTTGTTTTTTCGGCAGCGGCTCGCCAAAGGCGATGCGCAATTGCCATTCCACCAGGTCGGTGCCCGTGATCATTTCCGTCACCGGATGCTCGACCTGCAGGCGCGTGTTCATCTCCATGAAATAGAACGAACCGTCCTGGTTGGCGATGAACTCCACCGTGCCCGCACCCACGTAACCGACGGCCTTGGCGGCGGCGACGGCCGCTTCGCCCATGGCGGCGCGGCGCTCGGCCGGCATGCCCGGCGCCGGCGCTTCTTCCAGTACCTTCTGGTGACGGCGCTGCACCGAGCAATCGCGCTCGAACAGGTAGATGCAGTTGCCTAGCGTGTCGGCGAACACCTGGATTTCGATATGCCGCGGGCGCGACAGGTATTTTTCGGCCAGCACCTTGTCATCGCCGAAAGAGCTGATCGCTTCGCGCTTGCACGAGGCCAGTGCCGCCTTGAAGTCGGCGCTGTTCTCGATGACGCGCATGCCCTTGCCGCCGCCGCCGGCGGACGCCTTCAGCAGCACGGGATAGCCGATCTTGTCGGCCTGGCCGTGCAAAAATTCCGCATCCTGATTCTCGCCATGGTAGCCGGGCACCAGCGGCACGTTCGCTTTCTCCATCAGCGACTTGGCGGCCGACTTCGAGCCCATGGCGCGCATGGCGGACGCCGGCGGGCCGATGAAGACCAGGCCCGCCGCCTGGCAGGCGTCGGCGAAGTCGGCGTTCTCGGACAGGAAGCCGTAGCCGGGGTGGATCGCCTGCGCACCAGTGGCCAGCGCCACGGCGATGATCTTGTCGCCGCACAGATAGCTTTCCTTGGCCGGCGCGGGGCCGATCAGCACCGCTTCGTCGCACACGGCGACGTGCTTGGCGTTGGCGTCCGCTTCCGAATACACGGCGACGGTCTGGATGCCCATGCGGCGCGCGGTAGCGGCGACACGGCAAGCGATTTCGCCGCGGTTGGCGATCAGAATTTTAGTGAACATGGTCTCTCTCTATTCTCTCAAAAAGGGGCAGCTGTCTCTTGGTGGACGTTGTCTGCTGGTTTGTCGGTTTACGCGCTTTGCGCCAAGCCGACCTACGCATGGTGAGGCTGGATATCGTAGGTCGGGTTAGCCGGGACGGCGTAACCCGACAAGGCTGTCATCAGCAGCCGCACTTCTCTTTCTGTACCGATTCCAGCATGGCACCGCGCGTCTGCAAGCCCAGTTTACCCAGCAAGGTGCGGTCGTCTTCCGCTTCCGGGTTGTCGGTGGTGAGCAGCTTGTCGCCATAGAAAATGGAGTTGGCGCCGGCCAGGAAGCACATCGCCTGCACGGCTTCGCCCATCTGGCGGCGGCCGGCCGACAAGCGCACGCGCGCCTTCGGCATGGTGATGCGGGCAACGGCGATCGTGCGCACGAATTCGAACGGGTCGAGCGCTTCCAGGCCGTACAAAGGCGTGCCTTCCACCTGCACCAGGTGGTTGACGGGCACCGATTCCGGATACGGATTCAGGTTCGCCAGCTGGGCGATCAGGCCCGCGCGCTGCAAGCGCGTTTCGCCCATGCCGACGATGCCGCCGCAGCACACTTTCAAGCCCGCTTCGCGCACGCGGCCCAGGGTGTCCAGGCGGTCCTGGTATTCGCGCGTCGAGATGACGTTGTCGTAGAACTCTGGCGCCGTATCGAGGTTATGGTTGTAGAAATCGAGGCCCGCGTTCTTCAGGCGGTCCGCTTGTCCTTCTTCCAGCATGCCCAGGGTGGCGCAGGTTTCCAGGCCCAGCGCTTTTACCTTGCTGACCATCTCTTCGACTTTGTCCATGTCGCGGTCCTTCGGGCCGCGCCAGGCGGCGCCCATGCAGAAGCGCGTGGCGCCGTTGGCTTTCGCCTGGCGGGCCGCGTCGAGCACCGTGTCGATATCGAGGATTTTTTTCGCTTCCACGCCCGTGTCGTAGCGGGCCGCCTGCGGGCAGTAGCCGCAGTCTTCCTCGCAGCCGCCCGTCTTGATCGACAACAGGGTCGCCAGTTCCACGTCGCCATCGGGGAAGTTGACGCGGTGGGTTTGCTGGGCCTTGAACATCAGGTCATTGAATGGCAGGTCGAACAGGGCCAGCACATCGGCGACGGGCCAGGTGGCCGCGTCGGGTACGGTGATGCGCGCCGCAGGGCGGTGCAGTTCGACGGTTTTTGCTGCTTCTTGGACGTGAGACATGTGATTCCTTCGCTTCTATTTTTGGATACGTTAGGTGTTTGGATGCTGCGCCGGCCAGTTGGGCAAGCCGGTGAAATCGAGATACGCGGCGGCCGCTTCCGCGCTCGGTTGCGCCAGGCGGGGCACCCTGCCCAGCAGCGGCGCCGGGATGCGCTCGATCAGCGCATCGATATTTTCGTCGAGGAAGCGCATTTCCACTTCCAGCGTGTTGGCAACCCAGCCGATCACCGTCAGGCCGCGCGCTTCGATGGCTTCCAGCGTCAGCAAGGCCTGGCTGATGCAGCCGAGACGCATGCCGACCACGAGGATCACGGGCAAATCGAGCTGCTGCGCCAGGTCGGCCGAGTCGAAATCGCTTGACAGCGGCACGCGGAAACCGCCCACGCCTTCGACCACTACCGCGTCCGACGCGGCGGCGATTTCCAGGTAGGCGGCCAGGATGGGCACGGACTCGATGCTGACGCCTTCGAGCGCGGCGGCGATGTGCGGCGCGGCCGGCTCCTTCAGCATGTAGGGCGTCGTCAGGCTGCGCAGCATGGTGACGTTGCCGGCGGCGATCAGGCTGTCGGCGTCTTCATTATGCAGTTCGCCGTCGCGCATCTCGGCGCCGGCGGCGACGGGCTTCATGCCGCAGGCGCGCACGCCGCGCGCCACCAGCGCGTGCAGCAGGGCCGACGAGGTCAAGGTCTTGCCGATTTCCGTGTCCGTGCCGGTGACGAAACAGGCAAAGCGCGAGGGCAGGCCGATGGCTGCCGGTGCCGCCTGCACGGCCGGCGCCAGGTCCGCCAGCACTTCCGCCACGATGGGGTCATCAAGGCTCATGGCGTGTCCTTTCCAGGGTGTTGACTGCGTTGATCAATTGCGCCACTTCCTGCGCCGTATGGCCGGCCGACAGGGTCACGCGCAGGCGCGCCGTGCCGGCAGGGACGGTAGGCGGGCGGATGGCGCCGACCCACAGGCCTTGCTGGTACAGATTCGCGGCGACGGCCAGCATGTCCGCATTTTCACCGATGATGACAGGCTGGATGGCGGACAGCGATGGCAAGGCTTGCCAGCGCTGCAGCTGCAAGCCCTCGTTCCATTGCGCCACCAGCGCCGCCAGGTGCATCCGGCGTTGTTTTCCTTCTTCACCGGCGATGATGTCCAGGCTGGCGAGCAGCGCATGCGCGAGAGCGGGCGCGGCCGCCGTCGTAAAGATGTAGGGGCGCGCCTTCTGGATCAGCGTCTCGATCACGGCTTCGTGGGCGCACACAAAGGCGCCGCCCACGCCGGCCGATTTGCCCAGGGTGCCCACGTAGACCAGATACGGCGAATGCAGGCCGAAGTGTTCCAGGGCGCCGCGGCCGTTATCGCCCAGTGCGCCGAAGCCGTGCGCGTCGTCGACCACCAGCCAGGCGCCGTGCCGCTCGCACAGGGCCAGCAGCGCGGGCAGCGGCGCCAGGTCGCCATCCATGCTGAAGACGCTGTCGGTGACGACGATTTTCGTTTTGGCCGTGCTGGCCGCCAGCAGGGCCGCGAGGGCGTCGAGGTCGGCGTGCGGATACACGCGCGTCTTGACGCGGGCCAGGCGCGTGCCGTCGATCAGCGAGGCGTGGTTCAGCGCTTCCGAGAAAATCTCCGCGTCCGCATCGCCCGCCGCCAGGGCCGTCAGCACCGCCAGATTAGCCATGTAGCCCGTGCAGAAATACAGCGCGCGCGCGTTTTCCAGGTTGGCGCCGACGAAATCGGCCAGGCGCTCTTCCAGCTGCGCGTGGGCGCGGCTGTGGCCGCTGATCAGGTGCGAAGCGCCGCTGCCGGCGCCATACAGGTCGGCGCCCTCTTTCAGCGCGGCGACGATGCGCGGATGCGCGGCCAGGCCCAGGTAGTCATTGCTGCAAAAGGCCAGCATGGCGCGTCCATCGACCGTCAGGCGCGGCGCGCACGGCGTGTCGACGGTGCGGCGGCGGCGGATCAGGCTGCGCTCTTCCAGCCCCTGCAACTGCTGCTTCAAGCGTGTGAGCAGTTCCATCTCAGGCTCCGATCACTTTGTTGAAGACGTCCAGGGTTTGCTGGCCCAGGCCCGCGATTTCCGCGTCGTCGAGAATGTACGGCGGCATCAGGTAGACGGTGGAACCGATGGGGCGCATCAGCAGTTCGTGTTCCAGCGCCGTGCTGAAGAAACGGCGCGAAAAGTCGGGCGCCGCGTCCACCGCATCGAAGGCCCAGATCATGCCCTGCTGGCGGAAGTGTTTTACGCGCTCGTGCTGCGCCAGCGGCGCCAGGGCGCGCGTGATCTTGGCGGCGCGTTCGCGGTTGGTGGCCAGCACGTCGTCTTCCTCGAAAATCGACAGGGTCGCCAGCGCCGCGCGGCAAGCCAGCGGGTTGCCCGTGTACGAGTGCGAATGCAAAAAGCCGCGGCGCACGTCGGTGCTGTAGAACGCTTGATAGATGTCGTCGCGCGTCATCACCAGGGACAGGGGCAGATAGCCGCCGCTGATGCCCTTCGACAGGCAGACGAAGTCGGGCCAGATGCCGGCCTGTTCGCACGCAAAGAAGGTGCCCGTGCGGCCGCAGCCGACGGCGATCTCGTCGAGGATCAAATGGACTTGATAACGGTCGCACAGGTCGCGCACCAGCGACAGGTATAGCGGATCGTGCATGGCCATGCCGGTGGCGCATTGGACCAATGGTTCGATGATGATGGCGGCAATCTTGTCGGCCTTCTGCTGGAACAGCCGTTCCACGTCGGTGGCTGCGCGGCGCGCCACGTCCTGGGCGGACTCGCCCTCGGCCGCCTGGCGGAAGTCGGGCGACATCACCGTCGTTGTGGCGCGCAGCAGGGGGCCGTAGGCATCCTTGAACAGGGCGACGTCGGTGACGGCCAGCGCGCCGATGGTTTCGCCGTGGTAGCTGCCTTTTAAACAGACGAATTCCTGTTTTTCACTCTTGCCGCTGTTGCGCCAGGCGTGAAAGCTCATTTTCAGGGCGATTTCCACGGCCGAGGCCCCGTCGGACGCGTAAAAGCTGTGACCAAGCACGCCGCCCGTCAAGGCGGAGAGCTTTTCCGACAGCTCGATCACCGGTTCATGCGTGAAACCGGCCAGCATCGCGTGTTCCAGCCGGTCCAATTGGTCCTTGAGTTCCGCATTGATGCGCGGATTGGCGTGGCCGAACAGGTTCACCCACCAGGAGCTGATGGCGTCCAGGTAGCGTCGTCCTTCGTGGTCATACAGCCAGGCGCCGCGGCCATGGCTGACGGGGATGAGGGGAACCGTCTCGTGGTGCTGCATTTGCGTGCACGGATGCCACACGCTGCGCAGACTGCGTTCGACCCAGCCCGATTGTTTTTCTGCTTTCAAAACTGCTCCAATGATATTCTTAGTCCATGAGCTGTGGACTATTAACTAGCCCATGAGCCAACCCGGCTTGCGCTTGTCGAGGAAGGATTGCACGCCTTCGCGCCCCTGCTCCGAGGCGCGGATCTGCGCGATGCGTTCGGCGGTGTCCGACAGCAGCGCGTCGTCGACCGGCTGGCCGGCGATCTCGCGCACCAGCGTTTTCGCTTGCGCCACGGCATGCGGGCTGTTGCCCGTCAGCGCCTTGAGTACCTCGGCGGTTTTCGCGTCCAGCGCGCTTGCCTCGACTACCTCGTGGGCAAAGCCGATGCGCAGCGCTTCCTGGGCGGAGAATCGCTCCGCCGTCAGGAAATAGCGGCGTGCCGCGTTTTCGCCCATGGCCTTGATGACATATGGTGAAATAGTGGCCGGGATCAGTCCCAGCCGCACTTCGCTCAGGCAGAAATGCACGTCTTCCGCAACCAGAATGATATCGCATGCGGCGACGAGACCCATGCCGCCCGCATAACAGTCGCCCTGGATCTTCGCCACCACGGGTTTCGGACACAGGTAAATCGTGCGCAGCATCTGCGCCAGCTGCAGCGCATCGGCCTGGTTTTCGGCATGCGTGTAGCCGGCCATCTTCTTCATCCAGTTCAGGTCCGCGCCGGCGCAGAAGGCCGCACCATTCGCGGCCAGCACGATGGCGCGCACCATGTCGCTGCGTCCCAGTCCCTCGAAGGCGCGCGCCAGTTCGGCGATCGTCGTCTCGTTGAAGGCATTGCGCACGTCGGGGCGGTTCAGGGTCACGGTGGCGACATTGCCCTCGATGACCAGCTTTAAGGTTTCAAATTCCATGCTTTTCTCTCCCTTACATGCGGAATACGCCGAACTTCGTGTCCGGGATTTCCGCGTTCAAGGCGGCCGACAGGCCCAGGCCCAGCACCATGCGGGTATCGGCCGGGTCGATCACGCCATCGTCCCACAGGCGCGCGGTGGCATAGTACGGGTGGCCCTGGTGTTCATATTGATCCTTGATCGGCTGCTTGAAGGCCGCTTCCTCGTCCGCGCTCCATGCGCCGCCCTTGCCTTCGATCCCGTCGCGCTTGACGGTGGCCAGCACGGACGCCGCCTGGTCGCCGCCCATGACGGAGATGCGCGCATTGGGCCACATCCACATGAAACGCGGAGAGAACGCGCGGCCGCACATGCCGTAATTGCCGGCGCCGAAGCTGCCGCCGATGATCACCGTAAATTTCGGCACGGCGGCCGTCGCGACGGCCGTGACCATCTTGGCGCCATTGCGGGCGATGCCCTCGTTTTCGTACTTGCGGCCCACCATGAAGCCCGTGATGTTTTGCAGGAAGACGAGCGGGATCTTGCGCTGGCAGCACAATTCGATGAAATGCGTGCCTTTCAAGGCCGATTCGGAGAACAAAATGCCGTTGTTGGCGATGATGCCGACCTTGACGCCATAGATATGCGCGAAGCCGCAGATCAGGGTGGTGCCGTAGCGGGCCTTGAATTCGTCGAAATCGCTGCCGTCGACGATGCGCGCGATCACCTCGCGCACGTCGAACGGTTTGCGCGTGTCGACGGGGATCACGCCATACAGTTCCTGCGTCGGGTATTTCGGCTCGACGGACTCGCGCAAGGCCATCTGCTGCGGCTTGGTGCGGTTCAAATTCGAGACGATGGTGCGCGCCAGCGACAGTGCGTGCAGATCGTTCTGCGCCAGGTGGTCGACCACGCCGGACAAGCGCGTATGCACGTCGCCGCCGCCCAGGTCTTCGGCCGTCACCACTTCGCCCGTCGCCGCTTTCACCAGCGGCGGGCCGCCGAGGAAAATCGTGCCCTGCTCCTTGACGATGATCGATTCGTCGCTCATGGCCGGCACGTAGGCGCCGCCCGCCGTGCAAGAACCCATCACGACGGCGATCTGCGGGATGCCCTTGGCCGACAGGTTCGCCTGGTTATAGAAGATGCGGCCGAAATGGTCGCGGTCGGGGAAGACGTCGTCCTGGTTCGGCAGGTTGGCGCCGCCCGAGTCGACCAGGTAGATGCAGGGCAGATTGTTCTGGTCGGCGATTTCCTGGGCGCGCAAGTGCTTTTTCACGGTCATCGGGTAATACGTGCCGCCCTTGACGGTGGCGTCGTTGCAGACGATGACGCATTCCTGGCCCGAGACCCTGCCGATGCCGGTGATGATGCCGGCGCTAGGCGCCGCATCGACGCCCTTGGCGTCCTGGTACATGGCGTAGGCCGCCATCTGGGAAAACTCGAGGAACGGCGTGCCGGGATCGAGCAGCATCTGCACGCGGTCGCGCGGCAGCAGTTTGCCGCGCGCCAGGTGCTTGGCGGCCGCCGCCTCGCCGCCGCCGGCCGCGATTTTCTCGACCTTGTCGCGCAGATCGTCGACGATGGCTTGCATGGCCGCGGCATTGGCCTTGAAATCTTCACTGCGCGGATTGAGTTTGCTTTCGATGTGCGGCATTGCGGTTCCTTTTTATTATCGCCCGGTCTCTCGGGTCGCGCTATTCGGGAAAACTGCCGTCGAGATAAAACCAGCGCAGCGTGCCATCGCCGCCCTCGCCCGCTTCGCGCACGAAGCGGCTCACCTCATGCAGGCGGTGCGCGCGGCCGTTGACCTTGTAGCGGGCCACGAATTCGACGGTATCGCGGTGTATCTCTTCGGCTTGATCTGCTGATTCTGCTTTACGTTGACGTAAACGTAAAGCAGATTTTACCTCAAGTCCCAGCCAGTACACTTTTTCTTCTTCCGCAAATAAAGCGTCGGCGGGAAGGGTGCTGGCATGCCAGGTGGCGCGCAGGTAGGGTTCGTCGCGCAAGGTAAACGCCGTGTAGCGCGAACGCATCAGGGCTTCGGCCGTGGGCGGCAAGGCGTCGCCCGCGATATACGGGCCGCAGCAGCTGGCGTAGGAGTCGCCGCCACAGGGGCAGGCGGAAGATGTCGAAGGTGTGGACATGCGGTGACGGATAGGGGAACAGGAAAGTTCCGCAATTATCCGCCATATCGGCGGCGCCGGTCGCCGCTGCCGCTGCTGCGCTTATTTTTTCGGGCTGAGGAAGTCCAGCGCGAACGGCGGCGCCTTGCCCGCCATGAGGTCGGCCAGGATGCGCGCCGTGCCGGCGGCGAAGGTAAAGCCCAGCGGGCCATGGCCCACGTTGAGCCACAAATTGGCGACTTTGCTGGCGCCCACCAGCGGCGCGCTGTTCGGCGTGGCGGGGCGCAGGCCGGCCCAGGCCGTGGCCTGGTCGTAATCGGCGCCGTGCGGCATGGCTTCGCGCGCCAGCCGCGTCAGACCGGCGATGCGGCCCCAATCGATGCTGTTGTCGGCGCCCACCATGTCGACCATGGCGGCCACGCGCAGGTCGCTGCCGATGCGCGCATACAGCACCTTGCGCTCGAAATCCGTGATGCTGATCTCGGGCGCCCGGTGCTGCGCGCGGATGGGCGCCGTCAGGCTGTAGCCTTTCAGCGGGTACAGGGGCAGGTAAATGCCCGCCGTGGCGGCCAGGTCGCGGCTCTGGATGCCGGCCGCCAGCACATAGTGATCCGCCTGCAGCAAACCCAGGCTGGTGTCGACGCCCGTGATCTTGCCTTTGTGGGTGACGAGACGGCGCGCCTCGCCTTTTAACAGGAGTGAACAATTCGGATGCTGCAGCAAGCGCGCTTCCAGCGCCAGGCAAAAGGCGTGGCAATCGGCCACCGCTTCGCCCTCGGTAAAAATGCCGCCCGCCAGCGCGCCCTGCAAGGCGGCCAGCGCCGGTTCGCGCTGTACGGCTTCTGCCGGTGACAGCACGATGCGCGCTTCTTCCGATTCCGGCCGCGCCACGGCCCGCTGGAAGATGGCGGGCGTGCGGTAGACGATGAGCTTGCCCGCATCGCGCCAGGCATACGCTTCGGGCGGCACCGTCAGTTCCAGCTGCGCCATGCCGGCGCGGCTCCATTCGCCCAGCTGCAGCAGCTTGGCCGTCGTGCGGGCATTGCTGGCGGCATTGCAATTGCGCAAGAAGCTGGCCAGCCAGCGCCATTGGCGCCAGTCCGCTTCGGGACGGAAGCGCAGCGGACCGTCTTTCTGCAACAACCATTGCAGGGCCTTGAAAGGCACGCCCGCGTCCGCCAGGGGCGCCACATAACGATAGCTGAGCTGGCCGCCATTGCGGTAGCTGGCGGCGATCGCCACCTGTTCATTGCGTTCCAGTACCGTGACCTTGTAGCCGGCCTCGGCCAGCCACCAGGCCGATGTCAGACCGACGATGCCGCCGCCGATGATGATGACTTGTTGCTGCATGTTGCCTCGCTGCGTTGCGCTCCCATGGTGCGGGAGCATTCGATGAGAGCTTAGAGGCTGGCCATCACGGGAGCCAATGAAACATCATGGTGCAGCCATAACTTTCAGGAATGCACTGTTTTTGTGCAAATCATTCATGCTTGTCAATCGCGCCACGATACAAGGTGGTGAGTATCCGTTCCTCGCTGCGCCCCATGGCGGAATACGTGCCCGGATAGCGCTCCGGATCGCTGCCCGTGCCGCCCACCAGCATCACCATGCCATTCCTGTGCTTGAAATCGAGCACGAAGGCGGAGACGAGGCCATACGCGTCGCCCAGGTGGCCCACGGCGGAGAAGCTGGCGCCCTCGACCAGGCTGTTGCCCTGCCCTGCCACCGCATCGAACTGCTGGTTGCCCAGACCCCAGGCGCGGTACAGGCCCCGCTCGCTGTCGCCATTGCGGGCATCGGGTGCCAGCTGCCATTGGCGGCCAAACATCAGGGCGATTCTGGCTGGCTGCAGTAGCTGCTGATTCTGGTAGCGGCCGCCGTCGAGCAGCATCTGCATGATCTTGCCCAGTCCCGCGGCGGAGATGCGCAAGCCGCCCGTGGGACTGAAGACGGTGGCGTTGCTGCCGATCACATAACGCCCGATGCCGGCAGGCGGGCGCTGGTAAAAATCGTCGGCCTGGGCGATCCAGGGGCCTGCCGGACGCCACTGTTCTGTCTCGAGCGTGCGCTTGCGGTACAGGGTGGCCGTGTTCTCCACCTCATCCGTGGTGAATGCCGCCGGGTGGTAGCCGCCGCGCACATCGAGTGGATCGAGCAGCAGGCGCCGCATCAGCAAGTCGAAGCGCTCGCCCGTGACTTTTTCCATCACGGTGCCGATCACGCCCCAGTTCAGGTTGCAATAGGTAAAGTAACTGCCGGGTGCCGCGTTGGCATCCCAGATCGTGTCGCCGCCGGCCGTAAACACGTCGCGCAGGCTGCGTTCCGGTCCCCACGAGTAGCCGCCCGCGTCGCGCAGCGAGGACGTGTGGCTGAGCAGGCTGCGCAAGGTCAACGGTTGCTGGGGGAAATGCGGGTTGCGCAGGGAAAAGCCCAGGTAGATGCCCACATCCTGATCCAGGCTCAGCTTGCCCTGCTCGACCAGCCGCATCAGGCCCAGGGTCGTCATCATCTTCGAGACGGAAGCGATGCGGAACAGGGTGTCCGGTGTTACTGGTAAATGCTCCGCCGGCGTGGCGCCGATGTGCCGGTAGCCAAATTGTTGCTGATACGACACCTTACCATGGCGAATGGCCAGCACCGACAGGCTGGCCAGCGGGTGGGCCGCATCATCGACGATGGCGGATAGGGCCGCATCGAGCGCGCGCTGCTGGTCCTTGCCGCTACCGGGCGGCGCGGCCAGCGCGCTCCAGGTTGTGCCCAGCAGCAGCAAGCCCAGCAAACCCGTCATTTTATTGTGCATGTTCCCTGTTTCTCAGTGTGGTGGAGGCATCGCCAGCATAGGGCGGGATCGTTTGCCAGGCTAATGAAAATTGCTTATTTATCTATAATGCAAAGCTATACGTACGGTAAAACATCGTTTTTTTAAGTGTATAACCGTTATTTATGGTCATTTTCCATTTATTCATGGGTCGACGGGCTACGCGCAAGCGCCATCGCTATTACACTAGGAGGACAAGGAGAACTGTATGAGCCAGACCAGCGTAGAACTCAAGGTCGATTTAAATGACAATTCGCCTTTATATATGCAGATCGCCCGCAAGCTGAGCGATGACGTACGCAATGGCCGCTACCAGGTAGACCAGGCCCTGCCATCCGAACGTACCCTGTCCGAACTGCTCGACGTATCGCGCGTGACTGCCCGCAAGGCCATCGACCAGCTCGTCGAGCAAGGCCTCGTCGTGCGCCGCCGCGGTTCGGGCAACTATATTGCCCCGCGCATCGAGCAGCCGCTGTCGAACCTGTCGAGCTTTTCCGAACAGCTGCAGCAGCGTGGCTACCGCCCCGGTTCGCGCTGGCTCAAGCGTGAAGTCGTCATCGCCAGCAGCGATGAACAGCTGAGCCTGGGCCTGGCGCAGAACACGAAAGTGGCGCGCCTCGAGCGCTTGCGCCTGGCCGACGACGTGGTGATGGCGTATGAGGTGAGCGTGCTGCCCTTCAGCGTGGTGCCGGACCCGGCCGCCATGGGCGACTCGCTGTATGAATACTTGAGCAGTATCAAGAAAGCTCCCGTGCGCGCCTTGCAGCACATCCGCGCCATGAATGCGACGGACGTGCTGGCCCAGCAACTGGGTATCCCCGATGGCCAGGCCGTGCTGTTCATCACGCGCATCGCCTACCTGGAAACGGGCGAGGCGGTGGAACTGACGCACTCGTATTGCCGCAGCGACCATTACGACTTCGTGGCCGAAATGCGCCGCGCGCCGTAAATTTATTGCTCGATGAGGCGGATCATGGATTCCGCCACGCCAACGGACGATTCCCAGCTCATGCCCGTCACTAAGTAGGTCGCAATAAATTATTGTGATTTCTGACCTCCATAACCGGCGCCCTGCGGCGTTGCCCGCTCCTAGCAGTGCCCGCACTGCGTCGCATCGGGCGCCTTGCAGCGCATCCGGCTCTGTTCGTCATAACTTCACAATAATTTTCCACGACCTACTTAGCCGGCCATCGACCTCGACGTGACTCTTACCGTTGGCGCCGTGCCGGAATATGCCGCCATGGTGCTTGATGCTGGCTTCTGCCGAAAAGGGATAGGCCTTGTATATCGGCGATTCCTTGTTGAGAAACGAGAAACGCATCGGGGAAGGAGGTGGGCACCTTGCCCTTGCCAGTCTGGCTGGAATGGAACCCGCAGCGCACGGCAACGGTATCCATGTTCAGTTGCCGTTTGTCAGTTAGTAATTGATTGGCTTTGGCAATACGGTATTCGTTGACGTAGGTATGGAAGCTCTTGCTCAGCTGCGACACTTGCTCCCGCGTGTATCCCGTCCGCATGACGAGTTGGGGCAGGTTCCGACTTGACTCCGGGTCCCTGAATTAACAAATTCGGCAACTGGTTTACCGCCGTATCGAAGTACGCGTAGTACTCCACGTTTTCGGGTGGATAGCGAGCTACTTCGGCAGCTTGCTGCTCGCTGCACTTGTCGCTCCCATTGTTTTACGTTCTCAAATTGCGAAACATCGGTTGGACCGTGCGACTGCCCGCTTTAGTTCGATCTTCCGGTTTCACGACGCGCCTTGGTACTACCTGTTGACTGGAGCCGATTTTTCACAGGACGAAAAGCCCGACCTCATCATGATCTCGGCAATTGTAGAAGTGGCGAAGGATGCGGTGCTCTATGTTGGCGTACTGGATGACTTTTTTTTGATTCAGAAGGTAACCTTGATCGCTTGATCTTGCAGGGAGTGGCAAGGCGTCCGTTGAGTGCTGATAAAAGTATGACTTCACAGGAAGGTGGCGCCAGCGAGGAGCGGTTCTACAACATGGATGGCGACTCTTTCGTGCTTCGGTACCAGGACGTGAAGACTCTTAACGTTCAGTACGTGAAGCTAACTACCGCCGAGCCGGCGGCTGAAATGTAAGGCAAAGCGGTTGTTCCTGGCCACGTGATCCCTACGAGCTCGCTGGTGCGGCATATATTGTCGACAGCAGGGTACTGACTGTATTGGGATTTGGCACAAACCGGTTGCCCCTGTACGACCCATAAGCTCCCGTTATGCCCGCCCGCCAAGCTTTCATGGTTGATCCCGCTCGTTGGTATTAAACTGGTTTCACCTTCAACCATGTTCGAAAATCATGTTGAAAACTGAAACCCCGAGCCGGCGGCATCTGGATCTGGACCTGTATCCGGTGGAGCAACTGGTGGCGGCGCTGGTCGATGACCAGTTCTGGGCCGTCGAAGCCGTGCGGCTGGCCTCGCCGCAAATCGGGGCCGCCATCACGGCCGCCCTGCCCCGCATCGCCGCCGGCGGACGCCTGCTGTATGTCGGCGCGGGAACGTCGGGACGCCTGGGCGTGCTCGACAGCGTTGAATTGACCCCCACGTTCTCCTGGCCGCCCGAACGGGCCGTCGCCATCCTGGCCGGCGGTGCGGGCGCCATGTTTGCGGCCGTCGAAGGGGCGGAAGATGATGCACAGCAAGGCGAGCGCGATGTGCTGGCACTGTTGCCGCAAGTCAATGACGTGGTGATCCTGCTGGCCGCCTCCGGCGCCACGCCGTACGTGCTGGGCGCCCTGCTGGCCGCGCGCAAGACCGGCGCCTTGACGATAGGCATTGCCAACAATGTGGACGCTCCCGTGGCGCACGAGGCGCAATGCGGCATCGTGCTCGACACAGGCACGGAAGTCATTTCCGGCAGCACGCGTTTGAAAGCGGGCACGGCGCAGAAAATCACCCTGAACACGATTTCCAGCGCCCTGATGGTCGGTTTGCACAAAACTTACGGAAACTTAATGGTAGACTTGAAGCCGACCAACGCCAAGCTGATCTGGCGGGCGGTGCGTCTGACCATGCATGCCACCGGCGCCAGCGAAGTGCAGGCCAGGACCGTGCTGGAGCAATGCCACTATCACGTCAAGGTGGCGATTGTCGCCTTGATTAAAAAAATCAATACAAACCAGGCACAGGCATTGTTGGCCGGCGCGAACGGCAGTGTGCGGGCGGCACTGGCGGCGTGATCCGAAGGCGCGGCATTCTTCTGTCTGGGAGACAAAGAAGGATGTATGGAGCTAGTGAAACAACCCGCCCCGGCGCGCGCGCATAAGCCGTCAAATAAGCCGTGGCTGTGGATCCCTTCCCTGTATTTCGGCCAGGGTATTCCCTATGTAGTGGTCATGACCTTGTCCGTGATCATGTACAAGAACTACGGTTTTTCCAATACGGATATCGCGCTGTATACCAGCTGGCTGTACTTGCCCTGGGTCATCAAGCCGCTGTGGTCGCCCTTCATCGATATGTACCGCACCAAGCGTTTCTGGATCGTCGGCTTGCAGCTGGTGATCGGCGCCGCGCTGGCGCTGGTGGCCCTGACGACGTCGCTGCCCCACTTTTTCCAGATCAGCCTGGCCATCTTCTGGCTGATGGCGTTCAGTTCCGCCACGCATGACATCGCCGCCGACGGCTTTTATATGCTGGGCCTGGAAGAGCACCAGCAGGCGGCTTTTGTGGGCGTGCGCAGCACGTTTTACCGTCTGGCCATGATCGCCGGCCAGGGCGGCCTCGTGTACCTGGCCGGCTACCTGACGCATGCGACGGGCAATGTGCAGCTGGCCTGGTCCGTCGTGTTCGCGATTCTGGCAGGCCTGTTCATCGCCCTCTTCCTGTACCACTATTTTGTCTTGCCGAAACCCAAGGACGACCGCCCCAGCATTCAGGGCGCCGGTATTTCTCCGTTGCAAGAGTTCATCGCCACCTTTGCCGCGTTTTTCAGGAAGAAAGATATTGTCGTCATCCTGGGATTTTTGCTGCTGTTCCGCCTGGGCGAAGCGCAACTGCTCAAATTGGCCGCGCCCTTCCTGCTCGACCCTGTCACCAAGGGTGGCCTGGGCCTCAGCACGGAGCAGGTGGGCCTCGTCTACGGCACCATCGGCGTCATCGCCCTGACCCTGGGCGGCTTGCTGGGCGGCTTCATTATTTCCCGCTTCGGCTTGAAACGCTGCCTGTGGATCATGGTGCTGTCCGTCCACTTGCCCGACCTGGTTTTCGTTTACCTGGCCAGCGCCTTGCCCAGCAATATCTATGTGATCGCGGCTGGCATTGCGTTGGAGCAATTTGGCTATGGCTTCGGCTTCGCCTCCTATATGTTGTACATGATCATGGTCTCCGATGGCGCGCATAAAACGGCCCATTACGCCATCTGCACGGGTTTCATGGCCCTGGGCATGATGCTGCCGGGCATGGCCAGCGGCTGGATACAGCAAATGCTCGGCTACCAGCACTTCTTCATCTGGGTCTGCATCGCCACCATTCCCGCTTTCATCATGGCCGCGCTGGTCAAGATCGATCCCGAATTCGGCAAGAAGGCAGAGGCCTGATTCTTTTGAACCGTGCGCCCGCAAGGATGGCGGGCGCACAGTAAAATGCCCCACCGATCGACCTGCGCTTCACCACTGCAAGGAATTGTTTTGTTGTCTACTTTCAAAAAACGGCTGGGCGCCACGGCTGGCGTGCTGGCCGCCTTGGCCACCGCCACATTGCTCAGCAGCTGTACCAGCACCAGGATGCCGTCCGCAGTGACGCCAGGCGAAGCGGGCTTGCCGGCCGTGCCGCCCGTGCAGCACATCACGGGCGAAGTGCCGCCGCCGGCGCCGCGCGAATTCCGCGCCGCCTGGGTCTCCACGGTCGCCAATATCGACTGGCCCAGCCGCAGCAATTTGCCTGTCGCCAAGCAGCAAGCGGAAGCGATCGCCATCCTCGACCGCGCCAAGTCCTTGAATCTGAACGCGATCGTGCTGCAGGTAAGGCCCAGCGCCGATACGATTTACCCGTCGCAACTGGAGCCATGGTCGGAATACCTGACGGGCAAGCAAGGCCAGCCGCCATTGCCCATGTATGACCCGCTGGCCTTCTGGGTGGCGCAGGCGCATGCGCGCGGCCTGGAATTGCACGCTTGGTTCAATCCCTACCGGGCCCGTCACGCGACGGCCAAGTCGCCGCTGGCGCGCGACAGTTTCGCGTCCACCAACCCGGCGTCCGTCAAGCAATACGGCCGCTACCTGTGGATGGACCCGGGCGACGCCGCCGCGTCCAAGCACACGACGGACGTGGTGCTGGACGTGGTGCGCCGCTACGATATCGACGGCGTGCACATCGACGACTACTTTTATCCGTATCCGATCGACGCGCCTGGCGCCGGTGCGGGGGCCGAGACGGCCGCGCTGGACGCGGGCAATGGCGGCGCCAAGCGCGAACTGCCGTTTCCCGATGAACCTTCCTGGCAGCAATATCTGCTGGCCGGCGGCCAGCTGGACCGCGCTTCCTGGCGCCGCCAGAACGTCAACCAGCTGATTGAAGCCTTGTATACAGGCATCCACCGCGAAAAGAGCTGGGTGCGTTTCGGCATCAGCCCGTTCGGCATCGGCCGTCCCGATCGCCGCCCTGCCGGCATCGTCGGCTTCAGTCAGTACGATAAATTGTATGCGGATGCGGAACTGTGGCTGGCCAAGGGCTGGCTCGATTATCTGTCGCCGCAGCTGTACTGGCCTGTGGCGCAGGCGCCACAGGCGTTTGGCGTGCTGCTCGACTACTGGCTGGCGCAAAACCCGTATGGCCGCCATGTGTGGCCGGGCTTATATACGAGCCGCATCGACAATTCCGCCAAGTCCTTCACGCCGCAAGAGATCATCAAGCAGATCGAAGTGACGCGCACGCGCCCCGGCGCGAATGGTCAGGTGCATTTCAGCATGGCGCCACTGATGCAGAACCGCAAGGGTGTCAGCGAGCAACTCAAGGCGACCGTGTATCAAAGCCCTGCCCTGATTCCTGCCACGCCATGGCTGGGCAAGGAAGCACCGGGCACGCCGGTGCTGGCCTTGCGCCGCGATTCCACCAGCCTGAACGTCAAGTTGACGGCGGGCGGCGGTAAAGCCGTGGCGCAATACGCCGTCTGGGCCCGCTACGGCGAAGACTGGCGTTTTACCGTGGTCACGGGCGTGCAGGGTGAGCTGACCCTGGTCGACGATGCCGTTGGTAAAGTCAATGCGGTGGTGGTCAGCGCCGTGGACCGCCTCGGCAATGAAAGCCCTCGCGTCACCGTGCGTGCGCCGTTTACGGTCCCCGCCAAGTAATTGTTGAACATTCATCGCTAGTCCATAACCTGCAGGCATGAAACATGCGCAAGCTTTCATGCCTGCAAGCACCGCTTGGCTTTACACTCATGCCATGATTTCCTCCCCTGCAACTCATACTGATACTGCCGTGCTCGGGCTGGGCATCGACGCGGGTGGCACGCAGACGCGCTGGGCCTTGGCCAATGCGGACGGTGCCATCGTGGCCGACGGCGCCGTCGAAGGCTTGTCTGCCTTGCAAATGGGCAGCGATGCGGGCCGCGCCGCCGTGCACGCCACGTTTGCCACATTGTGCAAGCAAGTGCTGGCTGTCGGCCCGCCGCGCGCCGTGGTGGCGGGTTTGACGGGTTTTGGCGGCGACGATGTTGTGCTGGCGAAAATGTTGTCCGCCTTGCTGGCGCTGGACGCCGGCGACATCCGCGTCGGCAACGATATCGACATCGCCTATCGCGACAGTTTTGAACCAGGCGAAGGTTATCTGGTCTACGCTGGCACGGGCTCGATTGCCGCCTGGATCGATGCCGATGGCGTGTTTCACCGCGCGGGCGGGCGTGGCGTGCTGCTTGACGATGGCGGCGGCGGTTACTGGATCGCGCGCGAAGCCTTGCGCCACATCTGGCGCCGCGAAGACGAGGCGCCCGGCAGCTGGCAAAGTTCGCCCATGGCCGAAGCCGTATTTACGCAACTGGGCGGCAGCGACTGGTCGCTGTCGCGCGCCTTCATGTATGGCCAGGACCGGGGCGCGATTGGCCGGCTGGCGCTGGCCGTGGCCGCCAGTGGGGACACCGACCCGCTGGCGCTGGACATCTTGCAGCGCGCAGGACAGGAACTGGCGCGTTTGGCGCTGGCCCTGACGGCGCGCTATGGTCCCCGTCCCGTTGTGCTGGCGGGCCGCGCGGCGCAATTGCACCCGGCCATCGCGGCAGCCATGCGCGCCGCTTTGCCTGTATCGTTGAGAATGGAGCAAAAAGTTGCCCGTTCGCATGAGACCGCAGCCAAGCTGGCGGCCCGGGCAGCCAGCCAGGACACCGGCAAAGACTGACTATTTTATTAACCCGAACACGGATCTTTCATGAAAAAAATCGCCCTCGCCCTGCTGGTGGCCCTGCTCTCCGCCTGTACCACGCCCGCGCCGCACCTCGACCACAGTTTGACGGCGCGCAGCCAGAGCCCGCGCGTGAAATTCATCGTCATCCATTACACGGTCAGCGACTTGCCCCGCTCGATCAAGATCCTGACGGAACAAGTGGTCAGCAGCCATTACTTGCTGACCGACACGGATAAGCCGAAGTTTTACGTGCTGGTCGACGAATCGCGCCAGGCCAATCACGCGGGTGTGAGTAACTGGAAGACTTATACACAGTTGAATGTCAGCTCGATCGGCATCGAGATCGTCAACCCCGGCTACAAGGACACGCCGGAAGGCCGCCTCTGGTATCCATTCCCGCAGGCACAGATCGATGAGCTGATTCCGTTGCTCAAGGATATACAGGCCCGCTACAACATCGCGCCGGAAAATATCCTCGGCCATAACGAGATCGCCCCTCAGCGCAAGCAGGATCCGGGTCCATTGTTCCCTTGGCGCCAGCTGGCCGATGCGGGCCTGATCGTCTGGCCCGACGCGAATCGTGTTGCCGCGCAGCGCCTGATTTTTGAGCAGCAAGTGCCGGATGCCGTCTGGTTCCAGAAAAAGCTGGCCCAGCACGGTTATGCGACGCCGAATACGGGCGTCTTCGATGAAGCGACGCGCAATGTGCTGATCGCCTTCCAGATGAAATACCGCAATAAACTGTTCGATGGCACGCCGGACGGCGAAACGGCGGCCCTGCTGGAAGTGCTGACGACGCCGGCCCCGGCTGTTGCAACAAAGTAGCACGACCGTTCCAGCCCATGACTTTTTCTTATATGCTGAACGTTACGGCCCAGGCGGCCACGGCAAGGTAAAGGAATAGTTCATGCGGCTGCGTCATATCGAAGTGTTTCACGCCATCATGCAAGTTGGCACCATCAGCGGCGCCGCCCAGGTGCTGCATATCTCGCAACCGGCCGTGACCAAGGTCTTGCAGCATTGCGAGTTACAACTGGGCATGCCGCTGTTCGAGCGCGTGCGGGGCAAGCTGTATCCGAAGCCCGAAGCGCACCGTTTGTTTGTCGAGACGGAAAAACTCAACCGCGATCTATTGGGCATCCGCCGCCTGGCGGCCAGCCTGAAGGGCCACTCGGTGGAAACCATCCGCCTGGTGTCCACGCCGACGCTCGCCATCAGCGTCTTGCCGTTCGCTATGACGGAATGGCGGCGCGACTTTCCCCACACGCGTTGCCAGCTGGCCACCCACCACACGGGCGAGATCGTCAATACCTTGCGCCTCGGTGAAGCGGACCTGGCCGTGTCGTTGCAAGACCCGCGCCATCCTGGCATCGTGGCCGAACCGATCGCGCAGGGCGTCATGACGGTGATCGCGCCGGCTGGTACCTGGCATGCGGCCGATTGCGGCACGCCCTTGACGGCGCATGGCCTGAACGGTGAGTTGATCGGCCATGCGGACAACGATCCGCTGGGCGAACTGGTGGTGGCCGCCTGCGAGGCGCAGGACATCCATCCCGTCTTCAGTACCGTGGTGCAGACGTATCAAATCGCCCGTTCCCTGGTGGAAGCGGGCGCCGGCATGGCCGTGGTCGACCCGTTTACGGCCGCCTCCGGCTCGCCCGAGCGGTTGCAGCGCCGTCCCTGGGCGCCAGCCATCCCCATCCAACTGTATTTATTGACGGCGAGCCACTCGCCGCTGTCGCATGGCGCGCGGCGCCTGGCCGACAGCATCGGCGTGGCGGCGCGCAACTGCCTGGAAAGAGGAGTCTGATGTCTGTTGCAAGTTTGCAATTAGAAGCGGTCGGCAGCGATCCGCAATTTCGCCACCTGAGCAGCATCGCCGGCATCGCCGTCGACTTGCGCTATGCCACGCCCGACAATTTCGTCGGCCGCGACTTATACAGCCCCATCGATTGCGCCTGGCTGCACCGCGATGCCGCCGCCGCGCTGGAACGGGCCGTGGCCTGGCTGGCTGCGCATCGCCCCGATCATCATCTCTTGGTGCTCGACGCCCTGCGCCCGCAGCGGGTGCAGCAGCAATTGTGGGACGCACTGCAAGGAACGGAGTTGCTTGGCTATATTGCCGAACCGTCGCGCGGTTCCATTCACTCGTTCGGCATGGCGCTCGACATCACCATCGTCGGCCCGGACGGCCGGGAACTGGACATGGGCACGGGCTTCGATGATTTGAGTGAGCGCTCGCATCCGGCGCTGGAGCTGGTCTTGCTGGAAAAGGGAGAAATTACGCAGGAGCACGTGGAACACCGCCGCTTGTTGCGCGACGCCATGTTTCAGGCGGGCTTCTTCGGCATCAACAGCGAATGGTGGCATTTCGATTGCGGCGACCGGGTGCTGGTGCGCCAGACCTACACCCGGGTACTCTGATTAAAAGACCTTTAATCCCTTCAACATCACGATCAGGATCAGCACAGGCGAGACAAAGCGCAGCAGGAACAGCAGCACATGCGCCAGGGTTTTATTCTGCAACTGGCCATGGTTGCCGATTGCATCAATGAAATGGTCCTTGCCCCAGGCCCAGCCTGTAAACAAGGCAATCGCGATGCCACCCACGGGCAGGAAGATATTCGACGAGACGAAGTCGAACAGATCAAACATATTCAAATTGAATAGCTTGAAGTCTGCCAGGCTGCTGTTACTCAGGGCGCATACGGAACCGAGCACGGCCAGCAGCAGCATGGTCACGATGGTGGACTTGGTGCGCGTCCAGCCGAAGCGTTCATGGAAAATCACCACGGGCACTTCCATCAGCGACAGCATCGCGCCCGTGGCGGCGACGGCGGCCAGGATGAAGAACACCACCATCAGGGCTTGTCCCATGGGAATTTGCGAGAACACGGCGGGGATGGTGATGAATACCAGCGACGGCCCCGCGCTGGGAGCGAAGCCAAACGTGAACACGGCGGGGAAGATGGCGATGCCGGCCAGCATCGATACACCGAGGTCGGCCGCCATCACGCGCAAGGTGGTGACGGGGATATTCTGGTCATCGCGGAAATAGCTGCCGTAAGTCATCATCGTACCCATGCCGACGGACAATTTAAAGAAGGCCAGGCCCATGGCCGTCAGCACGACGGACGCCGTCAGTTTGGAAAAATCAGGACGGAACAGGAAAGCCAGACCTTCGCCCGCTTTATCGAGCGACAGGCTGACCGCGCACAGCAGGAGCAGCAGCAAGAACAGCAGTGGCATCAGTTTCTTGGCAATCGCCTCGATGCCCTTGGTCACGCCCAGCATCAAGATGCCGCCGATAAACAACAGCACGCCCCATTGCCAGAACAGCGATTGCCAAGGATTGCTGATCAGGGAGGCGAAGGCCGCTTCCGTCACCAGCTTATCGCTGCTGAGGATGGAGCCGTCGATGGCCTTGGCGATATAGGCAAACACCCAGCCCACCACTTCCGAATAGAACGCGACGATCAGGAAGGCGGCGACCATGCCGATGAAGCCGACCAGCCACCAGGGCTTGCCCTTCGGTGCCAGCTGTTCCATGGTGGAAATCGGATTGACCTTGGCACGGCGCCCCAGGGTGATTTCCGCAATCATCACGGGCAGTCCCACTAATAAGGTAGCGAGCAGATAGATGAGCAGGAAGCCGGCGCCACCATTGGCACCCGTCAGGTAAGGGAATTTCCAGATATTGCCGAGACCGACTGCGGAACCGAGGGTGGCGGCGAGCACGCCGAAGCCAGTGGTAAAGCCAGCTCGTTTCAGGGTCAGGCCTGATCCTTGAGCTTGTTGTTTCATGGTGAATCTTCTATGGATGGACGCGAATGTGCGCTGAGGGGGCGAAATTGTAGCAGTTGGCCGCAAATACCCCGGAAAAGTCTTGCTACTCCCGGGGCGCTTTGCTATAGTTCGCCTCCCCAATGAGACGCACTAGTTTGCGGCACAAAAGGGACAGCCTTCAGGGGCTGGGTAGTAGAAAAGAAGGTGTTGACGATTGTGCTGAAATGCTTCATACTCTTCCTTCTTCGCAGCTGACAAACACAACGCTTTGTCAATAGCGCGAAAGCAGTAACCGAATACAGTTCTTTAACAATTAACAGTCGATAAGTGTGGGCATTTGATGTAAGTGCAGCGTCAATCTTCGGATTGGTGTCTAACTTAAAATATATCAAATGTTCACAAGAAATAATGAAATAGGCGCTACGAAAGTAGTGGCCTGTCAGTTTTTTGAGTGAGCGACCCGTCAGCAATGACGGTGCCGGTAAAACGGCAAAGTAACAGAGATTAAACTGAAGAGTTTGATCCTGGCTCAGATTGAACGCTGGCGGCATGCCTTACACATGCAAGTCGAACGGCAGCACGGAGCTTGCTCTGGTGGCGAGTGGCGAACGGGTGAGTAATATATCGGAACGTACCCTAGAGTGGGGGATAACGTAGCGAAAGTTACGCTAATACCGCATACGATCTAAGGATGAAAGTGGGGGATCGCAAGACCTCATGCTCGTGGAGCGGCCGATATCTGATTAGCTAGTTGGTAGGGTAAAAGCCTACCAAGGCATCGATCAGTAGCTGGTCTGAGAGGACGACCAGCCACACTGGAACTGAGACACGGTCCAGACTCCTACGGGAGGCAGCAGTGGGGAATTTTGGACAATGGGCGAAAGCCTGATCCAGCAATGCCGCGTGAGTGAAGAAGGCCTTCGGGTTGTAAAGCTCTTTTGTCAGGGAAGAAACGGTGAGGGCTAATATCCTTTGCTAATGACGGTACCTGAAGAATAAGCACCGGCTAACTACGTGCCAGCAGCCGCGGTAATACGTAGGGTGCAAGCGTTAATCGGAATTACTGGGCGTAAAGCGTGCGCAGGCGGT
>NZ_JBNYXP010000007.1:0-364360 GCF_051380725.1 Janthinobacterium glycogeni
AGCTGATCATCGGCGCCATGATGCGCAAGCTGGTGCACGTGGCATTCGGCGTGCTCAGGTCGGGAAAAATATTTGATCCGGCCTTGCACGCCGCTTGACGGGGATAACAGTATCTACGCTTCAGCCTTACCCTGCGCAAACACCCAGCAAACCAAACTCACCAGCAGTCCCGCCATCACGCCATACGCCAGGTTCAGGGCGCTGTCGAACAGCAGCGGCGCCACCAGGCCCGACACCAGCGCGAACAGCAGCATCTGGATGAACGATTGCATCGACGACGCCAGGCCGCTGTTGTTGGGGAAGTGGTTCAGCGCCATCAGGGTCATCGGCGGCATGGCGATCGACAGGGCAAACGAGTAGAAGAACAGCGGCAGCACGGCCCACGGCACTTCGGCGGCAAACACGTAGTTGTAGCCGATGTTGGCCAGCGCGGCTACCAGCATCAATATGAAGCCGGCCCAGATCATCTGGCGCTGGCTGTAGCGGTGGGCGATCTTCGCCGACAGGGCCGAGCCGAACACCATGCCGCTGATCAGGGGAATGAACAGCCAGGCGAATGCCGTCTCCGGCAGGTGCAGGATATTGATGATGAAGTAGGCGGCCGAACCGATGTACAGGGCGAAGCCGCCAAAGGCGGCGCCGATGGCCGTCGACAGCAGCAGGAACTGGCGGTGGCACAGCACCTTCCAGTAATTGACGGCGATGTCGCCCAGGTGGAAGGCGTGGCGCTGCTCCTTCGGCAGGCTTTCCGGCAAGGCGCGCCAGACGACGACGAACATCAGCACGCCGAAGGCCGTGAGGAACCAGAAGATCGCCCGCCAGCCCAGGCCCACCTGCAGCCAGCCGCCCAGCACGGGCGCGATGGCCGGCGCCAGCGCGAACACCATCATGATGTGCGAGAGGATTTTCTGCGCGGCGGCGCCCGAATAGCGGTCTTGCACGATGGCGCGGCCGATCACGGAACCGGCGCCGGCCGAGAGGCCCTGCAGCACGCGCCAGGCCAGCAGCCAGCCCAGCGACGGCGCCAGCGCGGCGCCCACGGAGGCGATCACATACAGCACCAGCGAGACGAGAATCACGGGACGGCGGCCGAACGAATCGGACAGGGTGCCGTAAAACAGCATCATGAAGGCGAACGTGAACAGGAAAAAGCTCAGGGTCTGCTGCACCAGCAGGGGGCTGGCATTGAAATCTTGCACGATGGCGGGGAAGGACGGCAGATAGGTGTCAATTGCAAGCGGTCCGACCATCGCCAGGCCCGCCAAAATCCAGGTTAATAATTTAGTCATGTTGAAGAGTGTTTTTGTTAGTCCGTCATTTTACGCTAGCGGCGGGAATCGGGTCCGGTGCCGCGGCGGTTTGCCATCCATATGCGTTTTTCGCATATGAAACCTTGGATTTCTTCGTTTGCACCGCTTGCCGTCGCCGTTAAGCTGAGGCGACCCGGCCTGTTTGCCGTTTTCTGGAAGTGATACGCCATGCATAGTATTTATCCCGCAGCGCCCGCCGACGACACGGCTCAGTGGAACCTGGGGCCCGTGATCCAGGCCTTGCGCAGCTCGCGCGAAGACAAGCACAAGATCCGCCATAACGGCAGGGTGCGCGAACTGCCGTCGCGCGAGGCGCTCACCACCATCGTCAATGGGCTGTCGGCGGCCCTGTTTCCCACGCATTACGGACGGCCGAATCTGACCGACGAAAGCATCGATTATTTTGTCGGCGACACGCTCAACACCACCCTGAACCGCCTCAGCGAGCAGGTGCGGCGCGGACTGCTGTTCTCCGTACCGGCGGGCGACGAGGGCGAGGGCGCCAGCGACGACGCGGCCCTGGCGCAGCAGGCGCGCGACATCACGCGCGCCTTTGCCGCCAGCCTGCCCGATATCCGCGCCCTGCTGGTGTCGGACGTGCAGGCCGCGTACGCGGGCGACCCGGCCGCCACCTCGGTGGCCGAGATCATGCTGTGCTACCCGGGCACCATCGCCATCTTGTACCACCGCCTGGCGCACCGCCTGCATGCGCTCGGCGCGCCGTTCCTGGCGCGCCTGATCGCCGACATCGCGCATACCTTGACGGGCATCGACATCCACCCGGGCGCGCACATCGGCGCATCCTTCTTCATCGACCATGGCACGGGCGTGGTGATCGGCGAGACGGCCATCATCGGCCAGCGCGTGCGCCTGTACCAGGCCGTCACCCTGGGCGCCAAGCGTTTTCCGGCCGATGCTTCCGGCGCGCTGATCAAGGGCACGCCGCGCCACCCCATCGTCGAGGATGACGTGGTGATTTATGCGGGCGCGACCGTGCTGGGGCGCATCACCATCGGCGCGGGATCGACCATCGGGGGGAATGTGTGGCTGACGCAGAGCGTGCCGCCTGAGAGCAATGTATCGCAGGCGCAGATGCGCAACGACTGAAGCGTGGCCGAGAAAACGTCCATGGCGGCGTTGCAGCGCCTGGCCGTACTAGCGTACTGCCTGCGGCGCCGCGCCTTGCCCTGAACGTTTTTCGGGCACGCTTCACATGCGGGAGTGCGGGGTTTACTTCACCGTCAACGCTTCATAGCGCGCCACGGGCACGCCATCCTTCAGCAGCAGCAATTCCTGGTCGGCGTAGCGGTAGCCATTGACTTCGCCCAGGGTGGTCAGGAGCAGGCGCTCGAGTTCCATGTCCTGCGGCTGGCACATCATCATGGTGCCGGCCAGCTGCGAGAAGGCCAGGGTGCTGACGCCGTCGCTGGTGTAGCCGCCCATCATCTGGTTGCAGCCGCTGTGGCCGCTGGCGCGGCCTTCGGCCAGCAGCAGTGTCACGTCGCGCTGCTCGGGCGCCTTGCGCGCGACTTGCTTGCCCTTCAATTCCTTCAGCTTCCACTGCGTGCCCGTCAGCTTAGGCGCCGGCTGGGCGGGCGAGGTGGCGCCGGGGGCTGCGGCCGCAGCGTCGCTGCGCACGGGCGTTTGCGCGCAGCCTGCGGTGATGGCGACGATGGCGGCGAGGGGAATCAGTCTGGCGAGTGTGAACATGTTTTTTCCTTCTTCAAATGAATGGCGCCAGCGTAGCAGATCGGCGCCGCGCCAGCGTGCACGGTTGACAAGCCTAGTCCTGCTTTTCCTGTTCCAGGCGTGCATCGAGCAGGGTGCGCGCCGCCGCCACGTAGGCGCGGCAGGCCTGCGGATCGACAAACGCTTCGCTGCCGGCCGTGACGCTCGCTTCCAGCCGTTCCCACAGCTGCGACGCTTCCGGGTGGGCGGAGATCAGCACGTCGCAGGGCAGCTTTTCCAGGGTCTCGAAGCTGTGGCGCAAGTCCGCCACCGCGTTCGGATATTCGCTGCTGGCGCTGAACTTGAAGCCGGGGCGCGAGACGGCGTTGAGGCTGTCCGCGTAGACCATGTGCAGGCAGCGGGGGCCGTCGCACGATTGCCACGTCCAGCTCAGGCCTCCGGGCGTGTGGCCCGGCGTGGCGTGCGCCGTCAATTTGATCGGGCCGACATTGAACTGGCCGCCGTCGCGCGCCAGACGCATGTCCTTCACGGGCGGGTACTTGGGCAGCGCGTGGTATTGCGGGTCGTCCGGTCCCACTTCGCCCGACGCCAGGTCCAGCGCTGCTGACGGGCTGGCGGCCACCAGCGCATTGCTGCGCCGCTGCAGTTCGGCCAGGCCGCCCGCATGGTCGATATGGCCGTGCGAATTGAGGATCAGCTTGACGTCTTCGATGCGAAAACCCAGCGCGCCGATACTGGCGATGATCTTTGGCGCCGATTCCGGCAAGCCGCCATCGATCAGCACATGGCCCTGCGGCGACGTGATGAGCACGGAACTGAGGCCCTTCACGCCCACATAATAGGTATTGCCGAAAATGCGGAACGGCGTCTGGTCCGCGTTCCAGGCGGCGCAGACTTCGCAGTCCGGCGTCGGCGGCGTGACAGGCGCCTGCGCCTGGATGGCCGGGCTGGCCAGCAGCATTGCCAGGACCAGCGCGCGTGGTGGTGTGAGGGGCATTGTGATCCTTATCCGTGTTGCCAGTGTGACATATGCTGACACGGAACGGGGCGCGACGCAAACGCTGGCAAGGATGCTGGCCAGGGTAGCGTGCGCTCAGGCGGCGGCCAGCGTGGCGCCGGGTGTGGCCGAAGGCGCGATGCTGACCTGGCGCCCCGCGTGATCGGCGGGCAGGCGCGGGCCCTGGCCAAACACCTTGTGGCGCAGGGTGCCTTCCTCATAGGCGGTGCGGTAGCGGCCGCGCCGCTGCAGTTCCGGCACGATGTGGGTCACCACGTCGGCCATGCTGTCGTGCGCCACGGCGAAGGCCAGATTGAAACCGTCGATGCCCGTTTCATCGAGCCAGCTTTCCAGTTGGTCGGCCACCTGGCGCGCGTCGCCGACGATGACGGGGCCGCGTCCGCCCAGGCCGATGTATGCGGCTGCCTCGCGTACCGTCCACGTGCGGTCCGGGTCGGCCTGGCTGAACGAGGCCAGCGCCGAGCGGCCGGCCGGGGAATCGATGTATTCGATCGTGGCGTCGAGCGGGTAGCGGCTGAAATCGACGCCCGTCCAGCCGGACAGCAGCACGAGGGCCGCCTCGATATTCACGTGGCGCAGGTAGCCGGCATGCTTGGCGCGCGCTTCTTCTTCCGTGGCGCCCGTGATGACCAGCGCCTGCGCGTAGATCAGCAGCGCGTCGCCATCGCGCCCGCTTTGCCGCACGGCGGCGCGCAAGTCGTCGGCGTAGCGCTTCACCACCGTCTTGCTGGGGCCACTGACGAAGGTCGCCTCCGCATGGCGCGCCGCGAAGCGCGTGCCGCGCGGCGAGGTGCCCGCCTGGTACAGCAGCGGCGTGCGCTGCGGCGAGGGCTCGCACAAATGGATGCCGGGCACCTGGTAGTGGCGCCCGGCATGGTTGATCGGATGGACTCTGGCCGGATCGGCGTAAATGCCGCGCACCTTGTCGTTGACGACGGCGTCGTCGTCCCAGCTCTTTTCCCACAGCTTGTAGACGACTTCCAGATATTCGTCGGCCAGGTCGTAGCGCTCGTCGTGGCCCAGTTGCTGGTTCAAGCCCAGGTTGCGCGCCGCGCTGTCGAGGTAGCCCGTGACGATATTCCAGCCGATGCGCCCTCCGGTCAGGTGGTCGAGCGTGGACATGCGCCGCGCAAACGTGTACGGGTGCTCGTAGGTGAGGGCGCAGGTGACGCCAAAGCCCAGGTGCGTGGTGGCCTGCGCCATGATGGGCACGAGCGCCAGCGGGTCGTTCAGCGGCACCTGCACGCCGTGTTCCAGGGCCGCATCAAGGCTGCCCCGGTACACGTCATACACACCCAGCACGTCGGCCAGGAACACCGCGTCGAACAGGCCCACTTCCAGCAGCCGCGCCAGTTCCGTCCAGTGGGCGGGATCGGTATAGCGGTGGCTGCGGTCGCGCGCATGCGTCCACAGTCCCGGCGACTGGTGGCCGACCGTGTTCATCTGGAAGGCGTTGAAGCGTATCGTCTTGGCCATGGCTTATTTGGCTGCCGTCTGCAAGGCTTGCTGGTAGTCGGGTTTCGAGTAGCCGGCAAAGTGTTTGTTCGTGATGTCGAGGAATTCGCGCGAGCGGTAGGCGGCCGCCAGGTCCTTGGCGAACTGCTTGTCCTTGTCCGCTGTGCGCACGGCCACCAGGTTGATGTAGTTGGGCGAGATTTTTTCGGCCACCAGCGCCTCCGTCAGTTTCAAGCCCGACGCCAGCGCGTAATTGCCGTTGATGAAGGAGTAATCGGTGTCGCCCAGCGAGCGTGGCAGCTGCGCCGCTTCCAGCGGCAGCAGCTTGATTTTCTTCGTGTTGACGGCGATATCCTTTTCCGACGCGCGCACGGGATCGAAGCTGGCGCGCAGCTTGATCCATCCCAGCTGGTCGAGCAGCACCAGCGCGCGCGCCTGGTTGGTCGGATCGTTCGGCAAGCCCACCGTCGTGCCTTCCTTCACGTCGTCCAGGGTCTTGTGCTTCTTGCTGTAGATGGCGATCGGCGCCGTGGGTATCGTGATCAGGTCTGTCAGGGCCAGCTTGTGCTCCAGCGCGAATTTCTTCAGGTAGACGATGTGCTGGAACACATTGGCGTCGAGCGACCCCTCGGCCAGCGCGAAGTTGGGCTGGATGTAGTCGTTGAATTCCACCAGCTTGACCTTGTAGCCCTGCTTTTCCAGGATAGGCTTGATGCCCAGCTTGATCTGGTCCGCATACGGCCCGGCGCTGGTGCCGATGGTGATGTCCTTCGGGTCCTTGGCGTGGGCGAAGCTGGCCGTCAAGGCCAGGGTCAGGGCGGTGAGGAGGATGCTGCGGCGGGCGATGGTCATGCTGACTCCTTGGTGGGTGAATTATGAATACGCGGTTGGTTCGGGCACCGTGCCGGTCAAGGCAAAGCGTCCCAGGTCGCGCAGCTTGTAGTCGACGGGGTCGTGCAGGGTATGCACGCGCACGTTGCGCCAGTAGCGGTCGAAGCCATACTGGGCCGAGGTGGAACGGGCGCCCGTCAGTTCGAACATCTGGCTGCTGATCTCCAGTCCCGCCTTGTGCGCCAGGCACTTGGCTTCGGCCACGGCGACGGCCAGCAAGCCCCGTTCGCGCGCCGTCACCAGCGCGCCCTTGCGGAAGACCTTTTCCAGTTCCTGCGCCGCCACGTCGGCCAGCACTTGCGCGGGACGCAGCAAGAGCCACAGCTGGCCGTAGCGGTGCTGCACCAAAGGGTCGTCCGTTGCCTTGGCCACGCCCGAGGCAAACCAGGCTTTCGCCTGCTCGTCCGTGTAGCGGCGCGCCGCCTCGAACGCGCCTTCGGCGATGCCCAGATAGAGATTGCTCATGATCAGTTGCGCGAGCTGCGAACGCACGGTCGCTTGCGGTGTGGCTGCCTGGCCCGGCGCCTGCAAGACCAGCTCCGATGGCAGGCGTACCTGCTCGAAATGCACATTGCCGCTGTCCGTCTGGCGCTGGCCGAAGGCGTCCCAGTCCGCCTGCACGCTCACGCCATCCTGGCGCGTGGGCAGGGCGGCGATCAGCGCCGTTTGCGTGGGCGCGTGCCAGGCGGAGACGGTCAGCCAGTCGGACCCCACGGAACCGGAAGAAAAGCTCTTGATGCCGTCGAGGATATAGCCGTCGCCGCTGTCGCTGGCCGTGACCCGTTTGTCGAGGGGATTCAGGGCATTGCCCCAGAACAGGCGCTCGTCGACGGTCAAGGTGAGCAGGCGGCGCTGCTGCTGCGCGCTGCCATACAGCTGCAAGCCGGCCAGCTGCAGATGGTGGAAGCCGAAGACATGCGCCAGCGCGCTGTCGGCCCGCGCCAGGATGCGGATCACCTGGTACACGAGGGGCCAGGACGCGCCCTGGCCGCCGAATTCCACGGGAATCGACAAGGTCAGCAAGCCCGACTCGCGCAGCCATTCACGCTCCTGCGCCGCATGGCCGCCGGCCTGGTCGCGGGCATTCGCCGTTTCGGCCAGGCGCGCGGCCAGCTTTGTTGCGATGCGGATGGCGTCCTGCAGGGGGTCCGGCACAGGCGGCTGGGGACGGGCGGCATGGAGAAAAACGCTAGACATGAGTGACATTCCAGAAAGACGATGACGCCGATATTGCACCGCCAGGCACGCGCCGTACACGAAGAAAACCGCGCATGGATATGCGAAAAAAGCCATGCAGGCAGCGGCGCCTTCGCTTGCGGGGCGTCAGGCCCGGATAGTCAAAAAACGCATATCGAAGCGCGAAAGCATTCGTTTTACCGGGCCGCTGATGGCGATAGGCTGCAAGCATCCGAGCAACTCCAATCCGACAACCTACAGGGACGGGCATCACATGAGCATCTTGTTATTGGGCGGCAGCCCGCAACTCCCCTCCAGTTCCAGCCGTCTGCTGCTGCATATCGGCGAACAGCTGGCGCTGCAGGGACACAGCTACGCCCAGCTGCATGTGCGCGACTTGCCGGCGCATGCCTTGCTGCTGGCCGACTACGACGACGCGGCGATTGCCCGCGCCGTGCGCGCCGTGGCCGACGCCGACGCCATCGTGATCGCCACGCCCATCTACAAGGCGTCGTATACAGGGTTGCTGAAAGCCTTCCTCGACCTGCTGCCGCAAGATGGCCTGGCCGGCAAGCTGGTGCTGCCGCTGGCCACGGGCGGCGGCCATGCCCACACCCTGGCGCTCGACTATGCGCTGCGTCCCGTGCTGCATGCGCTGGGTGCCAAGCAAGTCTTCACCAGCATCTACGCCAATGCGCAGCAGCTGGCGTGGCAGGAGGAGGGGGGCCTGAGCCTGGACGCGCCGATTGCCGCGCGCGTGCAGGCCGGCATCGAGGAACTCTCCACCGGCCTGTTCGTGCTGCAGGGCCGGCGCCCGCCCGCGCCAGTGGAGGTCCCGCCTCCCGTGCGTTCGCTGCAAGACCAGCCTTACGCGCCCCAGTATCAAGCCGCCTGATTATTCACCGACCAAGGAACCGCCATGACACACCGCCACGCACAACGACTTTCGCGCCGTACCACTCTGGGCTTGCTGTTTGCCACCGCTGCCGGCGTGATGGCGGCCGGCATGCCGGCGACAGCGCTCGCGCAGGCCAAGGGCGAGGTGCAGGTGCAGGTGCAGGTGCGTATCGGCTACCAGAAATACGGCACCCTGACGTTGTTGAAGGGGCGCGGCACCTTGGAAAAACGCCTGGCCGAGCAGGGCGTGGGCGTGAAGTGGACGGAGTTTCCGGCCGGCCCCGTGCTGCTGGAAGGCCTGAACGTGGGCAGCATCGATTTCGGCACCGTGGGCGAGGCGCCGCCGATCTTTGCCCAGGCAGCCGGCGCCAACCTGGTGTATGTCGGCAATGAGCCGGCGTCGCCCGCCAGCGAAGCCATCGTCGTGCCCAAGGGTTCCGGCCTGCGCACCCTGGCCGACCTGAAGGGCAAGAAGGTCGCCCTGAACAAGGGCTCGAACGTGCATTACCTGTTATTGAAGGCGCTGGAAAAGGCGGGCGTCGCCTACGCCGACATCCAGCCCGTGTTCCTGCCGCCGGCCGATGCGCGCGCCGCCTTCGAGCGGGGCAGCGTGGATGCCTGGGCCATATGGGATCCGTTCCTGGCGGCCGCCGAAAAGCAGCTGGGCGCCCGCGTCCTGGCCGACGGCAAGGGCCTGGTGGCGAACTACCAGTTCTACCTGGCCTCGCGCACGTATGCCGAGAAAAACCCGGAAATTCTGCGCATCGTGCTCGACGAAGTGGCCAAGGTCGATGACTGGGGCCGCAACAACCCGGACGAAGTGGCGACGATTCTCGCCGCGCAGACGGGGCTGGGCAAGGATGTCGTGGCGCTGGCCGCCTCGCGCTATGCGTATGGCGTCAAACCCGTGTCGGTCGACGTGATCGCCTCGCAGCAAAGGGTGGCCGATGCGTTCTCCAGCCTGAAGCTGATACCGAAACCGATTGTCGTCAAGGATGCGCTGCTGCCGGCGCGCCAGCTGGCCACCAGCGCAAAATAAGGAACAAATATCATGTCATTGAATGTCTTCTGGTTTATCCCCACCCACGGCGACAGCCGCTACCTGGGTACGTCGCAGGGCGCGCGTCCCGTCGATGCCGATTATCTGCGCCAGGTGGCCGTGGCCGCCGACACGCTCGGCTACGATGGCGTGCTGCTGCCGACGGGCCGCTCCTGCGAAGACGCGTGGGTGGTGGCGTCGTCCTTGATCAGCGTGACGCACAAGCTCAAATTCCTGGTGGCCGTGCGGCCCGGCCTGTCCACGCCCGGCCTGGCCGTGCGCATGGCGTCCACCTTCGACCGCCTGTCGAACGGGCGCCTCTTGATCAACGTCGTCACGGGCGGCGACCAGGGCGAGCTGGAAGCGGACGGCCTGTTTGCGGACCACGCCAAGCGCTATGAAATCTCCGATGAGTTCATCAAGGTATGGCGCGCCACGCTGGCGGGCGAGGGCGGCGCGGCCGGCTACGATTTCGAGGGCAAGCATATCCAGGTGAAGGGTGCGAAAACCCTGTATCCGCCCGTGCAGAAACCGTATCCGCCCCTGTATTTCGGCGGCTCGTCCGAGCCCGCGCATGAACTGGCGGCCGAGCAGATGGACGTGTACCTGACGTGGGGCGAGCCGCCCGCCGCAGTCGCCGAGAAGATCGCCGACATCCGCGCGCGCGCGGCAAAACACGGTCGCACAGTCCGGTTTGGCATCCGATTGCACGTGATCGTGCGCGAGACGAATGAGGCGGCCTGGCGCGCGGCCGATGAACTGATCAGTCACCTGGACGATGATGTCATCGCCAAGGCGCAGGCGGCATTCGGCAAGATGGATTCCGTGGGCCAGCAACGCATGGCGGCCCTGCATGGCGGGCGGCGCGACAAGCTCGAAGTGTCGCCGAATCTGTGGGCCGGTGTGGGCCTGGTGCGCGGCGGTGCGGGCACGGCCTTGGTCGGCGACGGTCCGACCGTGGTGGCGCGCATGCAGGAATACGCGGACCTGGGCATCGACACCTTCATTTTCTCGGGCTATCCGCACCTGGAAGAGTCTTACCGCTTCGCCGAACTGGTGTTTCCGCTGCTGGGCAAGGGCAAGGCCGTGGGGGAGCAATCCTTGAGCGGCCCCTTTGGCGAAGTCATGGCCAGCAATATCGTGCCGGCCGCGCCGCAGAAAAAGGCGGCCTGAGATGGCGGCCAGCTCCGTAAAATGGGCCGGCGCCGCGCCGTGGCGCAATGCCTTGGCGCCATGGGCCTTGCCCGTGGCGCTGTTGCTGGCCTGGCAGCTGGCGGCGCAGTGGGGCTGGCTGTCGAGCCGCATCCTGCCCGAGCCGTGGGCCGTGGCGAAGGCCTTCTGGCACCTGGCCGCGTCGGGCGAACTGTGGCTGCACCTGAAAACGAGCTTGTGGCGCGCCTCCGTCGGTTTCGCCGTCGGCGCGGGACTGGGCTTGCTGCTGGGGCTTTTGACGGGCAGCTTCCGCCACGCGGAAACCCTGCTCGACACGACATTGCAAATGGTGCGCAATATCCCGGCCCTGGCCCTGATCCCGCTGGTGATCCTGTGGTTCGGCATCGACGAGACGGCGAAGCTGTTCCTGCTGGCCGTCGGCGTGTTCTTTCCCGTCTACCTGAATACCTTCCACGGCATCCGCTCGGCCGACCAGGGCTTGATCGAAATGGCGAAAAGCTATGGCTTGTCCGGCTGGCCTTTGTACCGCGACGTGATCCTGCCGGCCGCCATGCCCTCCATCCTGGTCGGCGTGCGCTTTTCGCTGGGACTCGTGTGGGTGCTGCTGATCGTCGCCGAAACGATATCGGCGCAGGCCGGCATCGGCTACATGACCATGAATGCGCGCGAATTCTTGCAGACGGACGTGGTGCTGGTGGGGATACTGCTGTACGCCTTGCTGGGCAAGCTGGCCGATTTGTTCTCGCGCCGGCTGGAACGCCATTGCCTGCGCTGGAATCCCGCTTACCGCTAATGATTGAAGAGGACACCATGCTGCTTGCCCCCATCCAGATCGAAACGGATTTTTTGTCGCACTTCGCGCAGTACGACCCGGCCAGCGCGCCGCCGCAGGCGAAGGCGGCACCGTCCGCTCCTTTGCAACGGCGTGGCGTTCCCCTGGAACTGACGAAGCTGAGCAAATCCTACACCAGCCGCCCCGTGCTGAAAAACGTCGACCTGCAGCTGGAAGCGGGAGAATTTGTCGCCATCGTGGGACGCAGCGGCTGCGGCAAGAGCACCTTGCTGCGCTCGATCGCGGGCCTGGAAAGCGTCGACGACGGCAGCATCGCCATCGGCAGCGGCGTGGGCGCGCCCGACATCCGCATCATGTTCCAGGAGTCGCGTCTGTTGCCGTGGAAGACGGTGCTCGACAACGTGGCCCTGGGCCTGCCCCGTTCCGTGGGCGCGGCGGCCGCCTCGCTGTGGACGGTGGGCCTGGCCGAGCGGGCGGACGACTGGCCGTCGGCCCTGTCCGGCGGGCAGAAGCAGCGCGTGGCGCTGGCGCGCGCCCTCGTGCACGAGCCTCAGCTGCTCTTGCTCGACGAGCCGCTCGGCGCGCTCGACGCCCTCACGCGCATCGAGATGCAGCAGCTGATCGAGTCGCTATGGCTGGCGCGCGGTTTCACGGCCGTGCTGGTGACGCACGACGTGGCCGAAGCCGTGGCCCTGGCCGACCGCGTGCTGCTGATCGAGGAGGGGCGGATCACCATGGACGTGCAGGTGGACTTGCCGCGCCCGCGCCAGCGCGGCCATGCGGCCTTCGCCGCGCTGGAGCAGGCTATCTTGTCGCGGGTGCTGCAACCGACTCCGCCAGCACGATGAAGCCGTCCGCATCGAGCGTCGCCACGATGGCTTCATAATTGTCGATGGCCGGGTGGCGCGTGGCCAGCGGGTGCGCATGCGTGGCGGTGACGACGATCACCTTCGCGCCAGCCGCCTCGCCCGCCTCGATGCCGACGGAGGCATCCTCGAACACCAGGCAGTCGGCGGGCGCCACGCCCAGTTTTTCCGCCGCCAGCAAATAGCAATCGGGCTTTGGTTTGCCCGCCTTGACGTCTTCCGCCGTCACCATGATGGCGGGAATGGGCATGCCGGCCGCCTTCAGGCGGGCCGTGGCCAATGCGCGCGGCGCCGAGGTGACGATGGCCCATTGCGCGGGCGGCAGCGACGTCAAGAAACGCAGCGCGCCCGCGATTTCAATAATCCCTTCCACATCGATGATTTCCGCATCCGTGATGCCCTGCGACTCGCGCTGCGCATCGACGCCGGGCAAGCGCAGCTTGGCGATGGTGTCGACCGAGCGCGCGCCATGGATGGTGGGCAGAAAGGCCGCCACGTCGAGGCCCTGGCGCTGCGCCCAGGTGCCCCAGATGCGTTCGGCGGCGGCGATGGAATTGATGACGGTGCCGTCCATGTCAAAAAGAAAAGCCCGGTAGCGGCCGGCGGCCGATGGCAATGATGGAGACGACGGCGAGGGCAGTGCGGACATGGCTTCCTTCCAGGCGGGTGGGGGGGGGGGGCTTTTTTTGCAAGCGCCCATTGTAGAATGAAAGTGTAATATGCGTGCGGTGCTGCATTCAACGCATCGGCCATCCTGGCCGGCACGGCAGCGACAAGGACAAGGTCGGATAGTGGCAATCGAATTTTCGTTGGAAGCGGATGCGCAGCTGGGGCAGGGAGTGTTGACCGACGTTTTGACGCGCTGCGGCGCGCAGGAATTCCAGCGCACCGACAGGGGCTTCAATGGCTGGTTTCCCGAGTCGGGCCTGAATTTTTATGTCCGCATCAGGAGCGTCGAGCATGGTACGGGGAGCTCTGGCCCGGAAGCGGTGCTTGCCGAATTTCTGCCTTCGCCGCAGGACTGGCTGGTGGAATACAGGATCAATTTTCGCTACAACAGCGGCGAGTACGATGCCTGCCCCAGTACCTTGCGGGAAGTCGTTGCCTGCCTGGTCGAATCCAGCCCCTGCAAATTTGTCGTCTCATTTCAGTACGAGGATGTGTACTGCCTGCGTAATCAGGGCGGGCTGGAAATCTTCAAGGTCATTTGACCTGCTGCCGGATGACGGCCTACAGGTAGACCGATTCAAAGCGGGCCACAGGCGCGCCATCCTTGAGCAGGATCAGGTACTCGCCTTCGAAACGGTAGCCCGTCACGCTGTTCAAGTTGGCCAGCACGGCGCTTTCCAGCTGCATCAGCGGCGGTGGACAGGCCATGCGCGTGCCGGCCAGCTGCGTGAAGCGCAGGGTATTGCCGGCCAGCGTATAGCCGCCCATGACGCGGTTGCAGCCCGTAAAACCATGGACCTTGCCATCGTCGGTGAGGGTGATGCGCACTTCGCGCTCCTGCCCGGGCGCCATCGTCACCGGGGCGCCAGCGAGTTCCGTCAGCTTCCAGTAGGTATTCGTCAGGCTGTAGCTGGGCGTGAGGCCGGTGTCCTGCTTGGCACTGTCGGCTGTGGCGGCGCAGCCTCCGGCCATGGCGATGGCGGCGGCGAGGCACAGGTATGTGAGACGATGCGTCAGGCGATGCAGCATGGGATGCTCCTGTGAGGGGTGGAATGCCTGCAGCCTAGCAGATTTTTCGCGCCTGCCCGCGTACCGCAGCGGCGAATGTTTCCATTTTGCCAGTCCTGGCATTAAACTCATGCTTTCTATTGTTTTAACCTTGATCGGGGAGCCGGACCGATGCTGCAAGCGCAAGCGCTGGATAATCGACTGGTCGCCACCACTGGCGACGACGTGCTGGTCGACCGCATCGTGCCCGGCGCGCCGCTGGTCATCGCCTTCGGCTTCGTCTCGTGGACGACGCGTCCCGCCTTCGATTTTTACGGCCGCCTGCGCAAGCTCGAGCAGGCCAGCGGGCAGCACCTGAACAAGATCCTCGTGCGCGATTCGGGCAATGCCTGGTACCACCGCCGCATCGCGGGCCTGGGCAGCCACGTGGATGAAACGGCGCAAGCCTTGCGCGAGCTGGTGCGCCGCATCGCACCAAGTACCATCACCACCCTCGGCCAGTCCATGGGCGGTTACGCTGCCGTCATGTATGGTTTGCTGCTCGATGCGCAGCAGATCGTGGCCTTCGGGCCGCTGTCCTTTTTGGACGTGGAACAGGCGCGCTTGTACCATGAGCTGCGCTGGCTGCCCGTGATGGAGTCGCTGGCGCAGGACCCGCCGCTTTCCGGCTATTACGACCTGGCGGCCCTGTGCCGCGCCAGGGCGACCGGGCATACGCAGATGCACCTGGTGTTCGGCACGCGGCCGGATGCGGCCAACGCCGGCGCCGGCGCCAGCGAATCGGTCAACCTCGACGCCATGCACGCGCAGCGCCTGGCCGCCTTCGGCCGCTGCACCCTGCATCCGTTTCCCCACTCGGGCCACGCCGTGGTGCAGCACCTGATCGACACGAAGCGCATCAATGGCTTGCTGGCCAGCTGCATACTCGGGCTCACCTTGGACGATGAACCGATGCCGGAGATCGGCGCCGCCTGGCGGGACTGGGTGGCGGAAAACCTGCGCCTGGGCTGTGCCGGCGAACAACTGGTAGCGGTGCTGCAGCAGCACGGCTTTTCGCTGGCCAGCAGCATGGCGGCCGTGGATGCCGCCCGGGCCAAGGCCCTATGACGCCGCAGTTCGAACTCGACACCCTGAAAATCCGCATCGCCGCTCCCGCACTGGCGGCGCTCGACTTGCGTGTGCGCGTGCAGCGGGCGCTGCGCCAGCTGATACTCGACGGCGTGCTGGCGCCCGGCGTGCGCCTGCCGGCCACGCGGGCGCTGGCGCAATCGCTGGGCGTGTCGCGCGACACGGTGGAAATGGCGTATGCGCAGCTGCGTCTCGATGGCTATCTGCGGCGCCAGGCGGGATCGGGCAGTTTCGTGTCACCGACGATAGGCGCGAGCTTGCTGGGCAAGCCTGGGAGGGCGCTGCCGCCCTTGTCCGCGCAGCCGGTGGCCCTCAGCGCGCGCGGCGCGCAGATACTCGCCAGCGGCGGCGTGGCCGACCAGCAAAGCGTGAAGGCGTTCGCCACGGGTTTGCCGGAAACGCGGGCCTTTCCGCTCGACGTGTGGGAGCGCCTGCGGCGCCAGGCGGCCAGCAGCGACCACCATGTGCTGCTGCACGGCGACCCGCAAGGGGCCGCGCCGCTGCGCCAGGCCATTGCCGACTATGTGAACCTGGAGCGGGGCGCGCGGGCCACGGCCGGCCAGGTGCTGGTGTTGAGCAGCACGCGCCAGGCCCTGTACCTGTGCGCGCAGGTGCTGGCCGACGCGCATGGCCCCATCCTGATGGAAGACCCCGGCTATTTCGGCGCGCGCAAGGCGTTCGAGATGGCGCAATTGCAGGTGATTCCAGTACCCGTCGATGCGCATGGCTTGTCCATCGACCACCTGCGCGCTGACCGCAGCGGGGCCAATACGATTTACGTCACGCCGTCGCATCAGTACCCGACGGGCGTCACCCTGGCGCTCGAGCGCCGCCTGGCCCTGACTGCCTGGGCCGCGGAGCGCCAGGGCTGGATCATCGAAGACGACTACGACAGCCAGTTCCACTATGCGGGCTTGCCGACGGCTTGCGTGCAGGGACTCGACACGCGGCAGCGCACGATCTACCTGGGCACCTTCGCCAAGTCGCTGTACCCGGGGCTGCGCATCGGCTACATGGTGCTGCCGCCCGCGCTGGTGCAAGCGATGACGCATGCGCGCAGCATCCTCGATGGCCATACGCCGCAGCTGGACCAGCTGACACTGGCCCGTTTCATCGCGGACGGCCATTTCGCAGCCCATGTGCGGGCCATGCGCAAGGTCTACGCCGTGCGCCGCGACGCGATGGCGCAGGCCGTGCGGCGGCATTTGCCGCACGTCGTCACGGCGCAGCTGCCGCCGGGCGGCTTGCAGATGCCCTGTCTGCTGCACGAGGGCCGGGACGAGCTCGATACGCTGCGCCTGGCGGCGCAGGCGGGCATCGTGCTGCCGGGCCTGAGCCGCTTGTACGCGACGCGGCCGGAGCGCGGTGGCTGGCTGCTGGGCTTTGCCGCGCTCACGCCGCACGAGATCGACAGCGGCATCGTGCGCCTGGCCCGCGCGCTGGGCTGACCGCTCAAGTGGTCTGTTGCGGATATGGAAATTGGCCTGCCTGAGCAGTCCATGCGGCCGTTAAGATGCCTTTTTGAACCTCAGGCAAGGGCAACCGCATGCAGACAATTTCCACATCCTCGGCGTCAATCGATAACAGGCGCCAGGCGCGCTGGCGCGACCTGGCGTCCCCCGTCATGGCGGCCTTCATTTCCGTCCTCGTCAACTATGGCGGCACCTTCGTGCTGGTCTTCCAGGCGGCCCAGCTGGCGCAGCTGAGCGCCGCGCAGACGGCGTCCTGGGTCTGGTCGCTGAGCATCGGCGTGGGCGTGACGGGCATCTGGCTCAGCTACCGCTACCGCGCACCCATCATCACGGCCTGGTCCACGCCCGGCGTGGCTTTCCTGGCCACCGTCATGCCGCACACGCCGTATGCCGAGGTGATCGGTGCGTATATCCTTTCCGCCATCGCTTTCATTTTGCTGGGCATGTCCGGCGCCTTCGAGCGCCTGGTGCGCCTGATTCCTGGCGGCATCGCCGCCGGCTTGCTGGCCGGTATCCTGCTGCAATTCGGCGTCAATGCGTTCGGCGGCGCCAGCGCCGATCCCGTGCTGGTCGTCGTATTGCTGCTGTCGTACGCCGTGCTGCGCCGTTTCACGGCCCGCTTTGCCGTGGTGGGCATCATGCTGATCGGCCTGGCCCTGCTGCTGGCGCAGGGGCGCATCGATGCGCAAGGCATCGAACTGGCCCTGGCCGCGCCCGTGTTCGAGATGCCGCGCTTTTCCGTGGCGTCCCTGCTGGGCGTGGCGCTGCCCCTGTTCCTGATCACGCTGACGGGGCAATACATGCCCGGCATGCTGGTGCTGCGCAATGACGGCTATCAGGTCAGCGCCAATCCGATTTTGACGGCGACGGGACTCGGTTCGCTGCTCATGGCGCCGTTCGGCGCGCACGCCTTCAATGTGGCCGCCATCACGGCCGCCATCTGCACGGGCAAGGATGCCCATGCGGACCCGTCGAAGCGCTATGTCGCGGGCCTGGCTTGCGGCGTGCTGTACATCCTGGTGGGCGTCTTCGGCGTCACCCTGGCCAGCCTGTTCATGGTCTTGCCGCGCAGTTTCATCACGGCGCTGGCGGGGCTGGCCTTGCTGGGCGCCATCGGCAACAGCCTGGCGCAGGCGATGGCGGACGTGCGCATGCGCGAAACGGCGCTGATCACGTTTCTCGCCACGGCCGCGAACGTGACCCTGCTGGGCGTGGGCGGCGCCCTGTGGGGGCTGGCGGCCGGACTGGCGGCGCATGGGCTGATGCATGGCTGGCGCAAGGCGGCCTGACGGCGGCATCGCCGGACAGCTTGCCCATGTTGCCGGCCGCCGCATACAATTGCTGCGCCTGTGCCCGTTGGCACTACTGAACGATTGAACGATGCCCGAGATCACTTCCCTCGCGCCGTACCTGCTGGCCATCACGCCCGCCTTCCTCGTCTGCGCGGCCTTGCTGCTGGCGTTGCCACGTACTGCGCCGCGTACCGTGCCGCTGCTGCGCGTGCTCGTGCATATGCTGTTCTTCGTGCTGGCGCGCGATGCGATGACGGCGCACGGCTACTGGCAAGTGGCGGCGGGCGGCTTGCGCTTCACGGCGCCGCCGCCGGTCTTGCTGGCGCTGGGCGCCATGTCGCTGGGGCTGGTGGCGAGTACTTGCTGGCTGGAAAGCGAGGCGCGCCGCCAGATCCGCTGGCTCGGCACGCGCCCGGCCCTGTCCGTGCTGCTCGGCGTGGCGGGCGCGTGCCTGATCGTTGCGCTGGCGACGGGCTTGAAAGCCGCGTTCGGCTTGCCGTCACTGGCGCCCGTCGCGCCATCCACGTTGCCCTTGCTGCTGGGCTTTGCGCTGGCGGCCAACTGTTATGAGGAATTGCTGTTCCGCGGCTTGCTGCAGCAGCAATTGCGCGCCTGGCTGCCGGCCTGGCGCGCGGCGCTGGTGTCGGGCCTGCTGTTTGGCCTGTGCCACGCCTTTCTCGCCACCACCGTCACGCAGGTGGGCGCGCCCATCCTCGTGTTTACCGTGATGGAAGGCGTGGTGGCGGGACTGGTATATTGCCGTGCCGGCTTGCTGGGCGCGTCCCTGGCGCATGGCCTGGCGATTTTCGCGCTGGCCGCCGGCTGGGTGTGAATGTTTATTATTAATCAAAAGCGAGAAAACGATGCCAGTCAGTTCCTACCTGAATACCCGTCCCGTCGTGGGCGAGCGCGTCTACCTGCATGACACGGCGCAAGTGATTGGCGATGTGCAGATCGGCGACGACTGCTCCATCTGGTGCAACAGCGTGCTGCGCGGCGACGTCAACCGCATCGTCATCGGCGAGGGCAGCAATATCCAGGATTTCTCCATGGGCCATGTGTCGCACAGGAATGCGGCCAAGCCCGACGGTTCACCTTTGACCATCGGCAAGTACGTGACCATCGGCCACTCCGTGATCTTGCACGGTTGCACGATTGGCGATGAATGCCTGATCGGCATGGGCAGCATCGTCATGGACGACGTGGTGGTGGAAAAGCACGTGATGCTGGGCGCGGGCAGTCTGGTGTCGCCGGGCAAGGTGCTGGAAAGCGGCCATCTGTACGTGGGCCGTCCCGCCGCCAAGGTGCGCGCACTGACCGAGGCGGAGATCGCCTACCTGCGCTATTCGGCCGAGCACTACGTGCGCGTCAAGAACAATTACCTGGCCGGCGGCGACGACGCCTGAACGCCAGCGTGATCGAGGCGGCGCAGTTCCGGCCGCGGCGCCAGGTCGTGCGGCAGGCGCAGGCCGGACACGAGGCCCAGGCGCCGCAAGAGCAGCAGCATCCACCAGCCCGGGTCCCATTCGCCCGGTAGCAGGCCCAGCCTGGCCGAGCCCGGATAGGCGTGATGGTTGTTGTGCCAGCATTCGCCCATGGTCAGCAGCGAGGTCAGGCGGATATTCCTGCCTTGCACGGCGGCGCCATGGACCTCGAAGTGCATCTGCCCATGGTTGTGGGCGAAGTAGCCGATCAGCCAATGGCCGAGCACGCCGGCGCTGACCCGCGCGCAGACGCCCCAGCACACGAGCCCCCAGCCGCCCCAGACGTAAAACAGCACGGCCCACGGCAGTTGCTGCAGCATCCAGGTTTTTTCCAGAAAACGGTAGAAGCGGTCGTGCGCGATGCGCTGCTCGATGGCGATGTGCGGCGGATGGTCGAGGTCCAGGCGGCAGTGGAGTTGCCACCAGGCATCGCGCCAGACGCCGGCGCCGTGGCGCAGATAGGGGTGGCAGTCGCGCAGCTCGTGCTGGCGCAGCAGGCCCAGCGGGCCGCTGAGGCCCACCAGCACGCCCAGGTAGACGAGCAGGTATTCCAGCCATCGCGGGCAATCAAAGCTGTCGTGGATCAGTTTGCGGTGGCTGCCCAGCGAATGGCCGAACAGCAGGACGATGGCCGTGCCGGCCGCAAACAGCAGCAGGCCGGTCCAGCTGAAGAAGAGCAGGGCGCCGGTCACGGCGCCGGCCAGCATGGCCGTCAGCCACAGCGATGGCAGCGGCGCATAGCGCACCGTGCCGTCCAGCACGCTGTCCGCGTGCGTGGCGCGGGCGCGGTGGCGCTCCAGGCTGGCTGCGGGCATCAACCCTTGGGGGCCGACGACGGTTGCGTGTACTTGTCGAAGTTGGTGATGTAGTCGTTGAAGTTGTCGGTCAGCATGCGCTTGTACTGTTCCGTGAAGAACGCCACGGCGCCTTCCTTTTCTGCCTGCATCTTGGCCACGTCGTTGGTCTTGCTGGCGACGAGGAAGGCGTTGAAGCGGGCGGCCGCGTACAGCAGCGAGGTGGCCACTTCATTGCCGCCGCTGTGCATGCATTGTTCATTGGCCAGGGCGATGACCTGGTCGGCGCGTTCCCAGAATTCCGGGCCCGGTGCCGGTTTTGTCGTTGGTGTGGTCATAAAAATCCTTCGTGAAAGTGCGCGCCAGTCTACACAGGGGGCTGCGGGCTGTCCAGCCGCGCGCCTGTCAGGGCGCTTGCAGGATCTGTGCGACCAGCACGGCCAGCGGCTGGCGGATGTCGAGCACCATGCCTGCTTCGTCCGCTTGCAGGGGCTGCAGGGTGGCCAGCTGACTGTCGAGCAGGCTGGCCGGCATAAAATGGCCGGGGCGCTGCAAGCGGCCTTCCAGCACGGCGCGCGGGCCGTCCAGGTGGATGAAGCGCAGGGCCGGGTCGCCTTCGCGCAGCATGTCGCGGTAGGCGCGTTTCAGGGCCGAGCAGGAGACGACCAGGCCGCCGCCTTGCGCGCGAGCCGTGGCGATGCGTTCGCGCAGGGCGGCCAGCCAGCCGGCCCGGTCGGCATCGTCGAGCGCGATGCCGGCGGCCATCTTGGCCACGTTTTGCGGGGAGTGCACGTCGTCGCCCTCCACGTAGGGCACGTGCAAGGCGTCGGCCAGCAGGCTGCCGACGGCGCTCTTGCCGCAGCCGGACACGCCCATCACGACCCAGCGCACGGCGGGCACGCCCATGGTCAAGGCGCCGAGACGATGACGGTGACGCGGCGGTTTTCCGCCTTGCCCGTCTTGCTGGCATTCGAGGCCACCGGTTTGCTCATGCCCAGGCCCTTGACGCTGATGTTATCGCGTGGAATGCCCGATGCGCTCATGGCGTCGGCCACCACGTTGGCGCGCGCCAGCGACAGCTTGTTGTTGTACGTTTCCGTGCCTTCGTTATCGGTGTGGCCTTCCACGCGCATGTGGGTAATGCCCACTTTCAGCAGGGCGGCGCTGATTTTCTGGATGGCCATGCGGCTCGGCGGCGTCAGCTTGGCGGCGTCGAATTCGAACAGCAGCTTGTCGGTAAAGCTCAGTTCCCAGCCTTCGTCGGTCTGGTTGAAGCCTTGCTCCTTCAGGGTGGCGACTTGCTCCGCGCTGAACAGCGGTTTGCTCTCTGGCGTGCTCTGGCAGGCGGCCAGCAGGCCCAGCATGAACAAGCCGAGAAAGCCGCGGCGTAATTGCTTGTAGATGAATTGCATGGTGTTGCTCCTTGGTTCAGGGGTGAGTATGGGGTTGCGGCAGGCGCGCCACCTGGCGCGTGCCGCGCTGCGCCTGTTTCGCGCGGTACATGGCTTCGTCCGCCGCGCCGACCAGCGAGATGGCGTCGATGGCGTGATCGGGGAAGACGGCCACGCCGATGGTCAGCGAGCTGACGATGCTGTTGCCGGTGGGCAGTTCAATGGCTTGCGCCATGGCGGCGATGATGTTGTCGGCGATGTGCATGGCGTCGCTGCTGTTGCGCAGCGGCTTGAGCACGATGGCGAATTCGTCGCCGCCCAGGCGCGCCACCAGGTCGCCCTCGCGCAATTGCTGCTTGATGCGCGCGGCGATCGTCACCAGCACGCGGTCGCCGGAGGCGTGGCCGAAGGTGTCGTTGATGTACTTGAAGCGGTCGCTGTCGAGGAACAGCACGGCCACCTTGCCATTGCCGACCCGCGCTTCGAGGATGGCGCGTTCCAGTTCCGCTTCCATGAAGGCGCGGTTCGACAGGCCCGTCAGGCTGTCGTGGTTGGCGCGGTGCGACAGCGAGGCGTGTTCCTTCTGCAGGTGGCTTTGCCACGCTTCGAGTTCGTCGAGCAGGGCGTTGAAGTCGTCATTGATCTGGTTCAGCTCGGCAATATTGGCAGGTGGCACGCGCAGTTCGAACGAGCGGTCGCGCCGCACGCGGTGCGCCGTTTCCGCCAGGTGGCGCAGCGGCGACGTGATGTCCGTTTCCATGCGGCGCGACAGGCGCACGGCGACGACCAGGCTCAGCACCAGGCAAGCGAGCAGGCAGGACAGGCCGCTCAGCAGGAAAGGCAGCAGGCTGCGGCTGTGCGGCACCAGGGTGATGTTGCCGATGGTCTGGTCATTGCGCATGATGGGGAAAGTCAGCGAATCGGGCAGCATCCAGCCCGTCAGCGCGCGTTCGATGACGTAGCGCGTGCCGTGCTGGCCCCGTTCCCAGCGGGCCAGCACCTTGCCGGCCTGGTCGCTCACCTGTGCCTGGTCGATGTCTTCATTGACGCCGATCAGGGCCAGCGCTTCCCTGGCGGCCAGGGAGTCGCCAAAGACGACGGCGCCTTCCACCGTGTAGCTCATCGAACGGGCCACCAGGCGCAGGTTCTGGTCGGAATACACGCGCAGGGCCAGCAGCGCCACGGCCGTCAGGGTCAGGCCGGCCGCCAGCACGGCGATCAGCGACACGCTCAGGTGGGCGCGCCGCAGCACGCTGTCGAGCGTGGGGCGGGGCTTGCGGGCAGGCTTGTTGCTCATGCGGACGCTCATGGCGGCGGTCCCTTGCGACGTGCGATTTGCAAGGCGTTCGGATGCACGCGCAGGCCGCTGCGGGCGATGGCGTCGAGGTTGACGTCAAAGCCGATCTGCCCCTCGGCCAGGCGCAGGCAGAACATGGTGCCCACGCTGCAGGCCGTGCCCGGTTCGGCGACCGATAAGATCGGCTTGCCGATGATCTGCGCCAGCAGATGCTCGCGTTCGCCCTCGGGCAGGCTGCCCAGGTAGACGACGTCGCATTCGCCGGCCGCGCTGGACGCCGCGGGGATTTTCACGCGGATGCGCTGGCCCAGGCTGGAGGCGGGCGTGTCGACGATGGCCGCGCCGTAGCGGGGCGCACCGAGCATGCAGACGCGCACTTCCGGGCGCGCCACGGGCCAGCGCACATAGCTGATGATGCCAAACAGAACCTGGGCCACTTCGGCCGGACGCCTGGCGTCGGCCGCCGCGCCCGTTTGCGCCCACGCCGCGCACGGCGCCAGGGCAGCGCAGGCGAGCAGCGAGGCCAGCAGGATGACGGCGAGCAGGACGGGCGGCGCAAAGCGCTGCCTGTGGCGGTGGAAGGAGGGCACGGCGTCGGTGTCTTTATGCAGGTCGGGTGGCTATTCAAATAGTTACTCAACAACACAGACTGTACGGAAGTCCCTGCCGAAAGTAAATCACGGCGCTACGCCATAAACCTTGCATTATAAACACGAATGTGAAAACTTGCATTCTTTACCATGAGAATTACTTGTCAACACTGCCGTGGCGCGCCAAAGTGTTGCTATTCTTCCAGTGTCGCTTCCAGCAAGTCGATTTCGCGCAGCAGGCGCAAATGGATGGTGTCGTCCAGTTCGCCCGAAATGCGGCGGCGGAACAGTTCATCGCGTTCCGCGTTCAGCGCTTCCAGGCGCAGCGCCCGTTCGGCCTTGGCCAGTTCCTGCAAGCGCATCGCCTCGTCGTTGCTGCTTTCGCCATAGGCGAGGCGGCGCCGGTAGGCTTCGATCAGGCGGTTGGCCGCCTCCGTGACGACTTGCTGCTTTTCATTCTTGTCGATGCCTTCGCACACTTTTTCCAGCCGCGCGATGGCCGCTTCAGCGGCGGCGGCGCGGGCATTGCGCTCTTCCGTCGAACGGCGCGCGGGCGGCGCGAATACGAGGCCCTTGGTCAGCAGGGGCAGAGTGACGCTGGCCAGCAGCAACGACAGCAAAATTACTCCCATGGCCAGGAAGATGACGAGGTCGCGCGCGGGAAAGCGCGTGCCGTCGGGCAAGAACAGGGGCAGGGTCAGTATGCCGGCCAGGGTCAGCGCGCCGCGCACGCCCGCGAACGACGCCACCAGCAGCAATCGCAGGCTGGGGCGCGCCAGCAGCGCCGCGTCCTTCGGTTCTCCCTCCACCTTCTTGTGGTGCTTGAACAGGGTCAGTTTCATGGAAATGAAGACCCAGAGGAAGCGCATGAAGGTCAGTCCCACCGTGATGGCGATGACGAACAGCGGCAGTTTCCAGGCGCTGCCGGCGCCCACCTCCATGGAGGCGGCGGGCAAGCCGGCCACGGTGGCGGGCAGTTGCGCGCCCAGCATGACGAAGATCACGCCATTCAAGACCAGTTGCACGGTATCCCACACGGCCTTGCGCTGGGTGCGCGTGGCGGCCAGCGGACGGCCGATCAGGTCGGCATAATGCATGGACACGCCCGCCGTGGCGGCGGCCAGGATGCCGGAGCCGTGGATTTGCTCGGCGCCCAGGTAGGCGGCGAACGGGATCAGGATGCTGATCAGGATTTGCAGGCCCGGCTCTTCGCCAACCTTGCTCACCAGCCATTTATTCGCCAGGCCCACGCCCCACGAGATGGCCAGGCCGATGATGATGCCGCCGCCCGCTTCCTGCAGGAAACTCAGCGAGGCGGCGCCGATGGAAAAGCCGCCCGTCATCATGGCGCCCACGGCAAAGGTGAAGCAGACCAGGCCCGAGGCGTCGTTGAGCAAGGATTCGCCTTCGAGGATGTGCATCAGGCGCGGCGGGATGGGATTGCCGGCGGCGATCGCCGAGACGGCCACGGGATCGGTCGGCGACAGGATGGCGCCCAGCGCGAAGGCGACGGCCAGCGGCACGCTGGGGATCAGCCAGTCGATGAAGAAACCCATACCCAGCACGGTAAACAGCACCAGGCCGATGGCCAGCATCAGGATCGAGCGCGCGTCGGAAAAGAAGGCGCCCTTGGGGATGCGCCAGCCATCGAGAAACAGCAGCGGCGGGATGAAGAGCAAAAAGAAAATGTCGGGATCGAGCGGCACTTGCACGCCAAACAGGGCCAATCCCGTGCCGCCGGCGATCTGGATCAGGGGCAGCGGCAGCTTGACCCAGCGCGAGCGGGCGAGAAAGCCGCACAGGACGACGGTCAGGACGAGGATGAGGATGATGGCGACGGTATGCATGAAGGAGCGGCGGCGTGCTGAAACGCTGATTATAAGGCGCAGCCCGCCTGCAGGCACCGACTGCGTGTCATTGCGTACATACAACAAGTCACAATCGCGGTAAGATTGTCATTGTGGCCTTGTTGCGGCCGCCATTGGCTGGCGGTCCGTGCGCCTTGCTTTTACCCTGGCCTTTACTTTTCATTGGTTCCTGTTTTGCTCAAGAAAATCCTCACCGGCCTGCTGCTGTCGCTGGCACTGCTCATCGTCGCGGCGCTGGCCGCGTATCTGTATTACTGGCGCCCCGCGCTGGCGCCCATCGATCCGCCTGCCGCCACGGCATTTTCCCCGCAAGCGGTGGAGAAGGGCCGCATCCTGGCCGGCATGGGCAATTGCGCCGCCTGCCATACGGCCAAGGGCGGCGCCGAGTATGCGGGCGGCCACGGCCTGGCTACGCCGTTCGGCACGATCTATGCGACGAATATCACGCCCGACAGGCAGACGGGGATCGGCCGCTGGTCGCTGGCCGCCTTCCAGCGGGCCATGCGCGAAGGCGTGGGCCGCGACGGCGCCCATTTGTATCCTGTCTTTCCATACACCCATTTCAACCTCGTTTCGGATGCCGACCTGACGGCCCTGTACGCGTATTTCATGACGCGCCCGCCCGTGTATGCGGCCGCGCCCGCCAACAGCGTGCCGTTCCCCCTGAACTTGCGGCCGCTACAGGCGGGCTGGAAGCTGCTGTTTTTCAAGCCGACAAGCTATCAACCGGACCCCGCGCAAGGTCTGGACTGGAACCGGGGCCGCTACCTGGCCGAGGGCCTGGCCCATTGCGCCGCCTGTCACACGCCGCGCAATGCGCTGGGCGCCGAGCTGGCCGGTTCATCCTATCTGGGCGCGTCCATCGACCACTGGTATGCGCCGGCCTTGACCAGCGCCAATACGGCGCCCTTGCCGTGGACGCAGGACGAGCTGTACGCCTTCCTGCGCACGGGGGCGACGGCCTTGCACGGCGTAGCGGCCGGCCCGATGTCGGCGGTCGTGCACGAAGGCATGGGCGCGTCGCCCGACAGCGATATCCGCGCCTTGTCCGTGTATTTTGCCGGCGTGGCCGGGGCCGAGCAGCGCAAGGTGGATGCGGATGCCCTGGTGAAAGCCGGCATCGAACGCGCGCAGCGCGTCAGCCTGGTCGACAATGACCGTGGCGCCAGCCTGTACGTGGCCGCCTGCGCGTCGTGCCACTCGAACAGCGATGGAACACCCGCGGCCCTGCGTCCGGAACTGAGCTTGAACAGCGCCGTCAGCGCGCCCGATCCCGCCAACCTGATCCAGGTGATATTGCATGGTATCGGCAAGGACGAAGCCATGTCCGGCGTGCTGATGCCGGGCTTTGCCGCCTCGCTGACGGACAATGACGTGGCCCAGCTGGCCGCCTATCTGCGCCGCAGCCGCAGCCACCAGCCGGCCTGGACGAACCTGGAAGCGGCCGTGGCAGGCGCGCGCATCGGCAAGTAAATATGAATATTTCTTATGTATGACACTTATCTATAACACTTATGTATAACCTGACCGTGAATGGCCAGCCCTTCGGCTCCGAGGCCGATGCCGAGACGCCCCTGCTGTGGGTGCTGCGCGACGAAGCCCATTTGACAGGCACGAAGTTTGGCTGCGGCATCGGCATGTGCGGCGCTTGCACCGTGCACGTCGATGGGCGCGCCATGCGCTCGTGCATCACGCCGATTGCCGCCGTGGCCGGCTGCGCCATCACCACCATCGAAGGCCTCTCGCCCGATGGCACGCATCCTTTGCAGCGGGCGTGGCTGGCCACGCAGGCGCCCCAGTGCGGCTATTGCCAGTCGGGCCAGATCATGCAGGCGGCCACCTTGTTGAAAGACTATCCGCAGCCGACGGATGCGAATATCGATGCCGTCATGAGCGGCAACCTGTGCCGCTGCATGGCGTATGTGCGCATCCGCAAGGCGATCAAGCTGGCGGCCGGCATGCAGGAGGCGCCCGGTGTTTAAGTTGCCGAAAGAAAATTCAGGGACCCGCCCCAGCTCGCTGGGCCGGCGCGGTTTCCTGATCGCTGCCGCCGGCACGGGGTTTACCCTGGCCTTCCTGCGCGCCGACAGCACCTTGGCCGCCGGCAAGCCGGCGCCCGTGCCGCCGACAAAGTCCACCGCGCCTGAGTTCGATCCCAGCATCTGGTTCCAGATCGGCCGCGACGGCATCGTCACCGTCAATATCGCCAAGGCGGAAATGGGCCAGCATATCGGCACGGCCCTGGCGCGCATCGTGGCCGAGGAACTGGAAGCGGACTGGAGCAAGGTGCGCCTGCATTACGTGGACACGGACCCGAAATGGGGCTTGATGGTGACGGGCGGCAGCTGGTCCGTCTGGCAGAACTTCGATCCGCTCAGCCGCGCCGGCGCGGCCGGGCGCCTCGCGCTGGTCGAGGAGGGCGCGCGCCTGCTGCGCGTGCCCGTGTCCGCCTGCCACGCCCGGCTGGGCGTTGTGCATGGCAGGGGACGTTCGATCAGCTATGGCGACATCGTGCGCCGTGGCAAGCTGGCGCGCCACTACACGCCAGAGCAACTGAAAGCCATCGTGCTGAAAACGCCGCGGCAGCGCAGGCTGATCGGCCAGCAGGTGCAGGCGCTCGATATCCCCGCGAAAATCAATGGCACGGCCGTGTACGGCATCGATGCGCAAGTCGAGGGCATGCTGTATGCGCGCCCGAAGATCCCGCCCACGCGCTACGGCGCCAGGGTGGTCGCCATCGACGACTCGGCGGCAAAGAAAGTGAACGGCTATCTGCGCAGCGTGGCGCTGCAGGACCCCAGCGGCACGGTGCCCGGCTGGGTCATGGTGGTGGCCGAAACGTATGCGGCCGCCATGCGCGCGGCCGACCTGGTGCAGGTGAAATGGCGGGCCGGCGCGGCCGCCCACGTGTCGGAGCAGGATATCCTCAGCTATGCGGGCAAGCAGCTTGCCGATGCCAGCCTGGGCGCCCGCGTGGTCGACGATGAGGGCGTGGAGCAAGCGTTCAAGGATGCCAGCCTGCAACTGGAACGCCATTATACGACCAGCACCGTGCTGCATTTCCAGCTGGAACCGGTGAATGCGCTGGCGCAGGAAATCGACGGCGTCTGGCATATCCATGCGGGTAACCAGTGGCAATCGTTGATCCTGCCCGTGCTGGCGCAGGCGTTGAAGGTGCCGGAGGGCAATGTGATGCTGCATACCTATTTGCTCGGCGGCGGCTTCGGCCGGCGCCTGAACGGCGACTATTGCGTGCCGGCCGCGCTGACCGCGCAAGCCGTGGGTCGGCCCGTCAAGATGATCTGCACGCGGTCCGACGATGCGCGTTTCGATTCACCCCGTTCGCCCTCCGTGCAGCATCTGCGCATGGCGTTCGACGAGGCCGGCAAGGTCTCGGCGATGGTGCACGAGGCCAGCGCGGGCTGGCCCACGCAAGCGATGATCCCCGCCTTCCTGGCCAAGGATAAGCAGGGCTATCCGTATGACCCGTTCGCCATCGCCGGCGCCGACCACTGGTATGCGGTGGGCGCGCAGCGCGTGCGGGCCGTGTCGAACGACCTGGCCAACAGCAGTTTCCGCCCCGGCTGGCTGCGCTCCGTGGGGCCGGGCTGGACGAATTGGGCGGTGGAAAGTTTCATGGACGAGGCGGCGCAGGCGGCCAAGGTCGATCCGCTGGCCTTCCGCCTGTCCTTGCTGCAGGCCACCGGGCGCAATGCGGGCAGCGCGCCGAATGCCGTCGGCGGCGCCGCGCGCCTGGCCCACGTGCTGCGGCGGGTGGCGGACAAGGCGGGCTGGGGCACGGCCATGCCGCCCGACACGGGACTGGGCATCGCCGCCACGTTTGGCCAGGAACGCGACATGCCCACCTGGACGGCCTGCGTTGCCCGGGTGAAAGTGGACCGCAGCACTTGCATGGTGAAAGTCGAAAAACTGTTCATGGTGATCGATGCGGGCAGCATCGTCGACCCCGATGGCGCGCTGGCGCAGGCGGAAGGGGGCGCGCTGTGGGGCGTGAGCATGGCCTTGCACGAAGGCACGGCCTTCCTGAATGGCGAAGTGAAGGATACCAACCTGAATACCTACACGCCCCTGCGCATAGCCGACGTGCCCGAACTCGACATCGAATTCGTGGCCAGCACGGCAACGTCGACGGGCATGGGCGAGCCGCCCACGACGGCCGTGGCGCCGGCCATCGGCAACGCCATCTTTGCCGCCGTGGCCTCGCGCGTGCGGCATTTGCCGATCCGTCCGGAAGCCGTGCTGAAGGGACTGGACCGGTACGGCGCCGTTTGATGCAGGTGCGTGGCGAATTTGACGTGCGCCGCGCGCGAACGGACGCAGGCTGGTACACTGAGGCTTGCCGCTCAGGGCGCGCAGGCGGTGCCTGTTCCGGCAAGATCAGCGCAAAATCTGTGCCACAGCACATTTTGACTTCAGCTTGATTTCAGCTCCATAGCGGAGGCAGCCATGCAAGAACAATTTGTCAGCATCACGGCCGATGAACTTCAAATGGACGGCGTGCTTGAAATGCCCGAGCGGCCCGTGGGCATCGTCCTGTTTGCCCACGGCGCGGGCGCCGATAGCGACTATCTGGGCGCCTCCAGCCACGCCACCTCCCAGGATTTTCTGCGAGCGGGCATTGCCACCCTGCGCTTCGATCAGGGCGGTGTCGAGCCTGGCGGCGGCAGCAATGGCCATGCCTATTTCGTGCGCAGCGATATCGTGCTGCTGGCGCGCCAGCTGGAAAAAGCCCTGGGCTGGCTGCAGGTGGACCCGTCCACGCGGCGCTTGCCCTGCGGCCTGTATGGCTATGGCACCAGCGCCGCCGTCGTGATGCAGCTGGCGGCCTGGCGCAGCGCGGAGATCGCCGCGCTGGCTGTATGCGATGGTCAGGTGGAAATGGCGGGCAAGGCGGCGCTGGAAAACGTGCGCGTGCCATCGTTGCTGATCGTGGGCGGGCGCGACCCCGACGTGGCCGGCCTGAACCGCATGGCGTTTGCCACCTTGCGCTGCGACAAACAGCTGGAACAGATCGCCGCACCCGGCGGCCCCGACACGCGCCATCAGGCGGCCCTGCTGGCCACGGACTGGTACACGCGCCATTTCAACGGGCATACCAGCACGGCGCAGTAATTCAATCAGGCAAGTGCGTCAGGCAAGGGCGCGCAGATTCCGCGCATGGAAGCGCACGTGCTCTTCCATGAAACTGGCGATGAAGTAATAGCCGTGGTCGTAGCCGGCATGGCGGCGCAGCCGTAATGGCTGGCCGGCGTCGCGGCATGCCGCTTCGAACACCTCGGGGTACAGTTGCTCGGGCAGGAACTTGTCGGCCAGACCCTGGTCGATCAAGATGCCCTCGGGAAATGGTGCCGGCTGGCCTTGCAGGCCGCGCATCAGTGCGCTGGCGTCGTATGGCTGCCAGCTGGCCGCGTCGCTGCCCAGGTAGCCTGTGAACGCTTTTTTGCCCCACGGACATTGGCTTGGCGCGGCGATGGGCGCGAAGGCGGAGACGGAACGGAACAGGTCTGGATTGCGCAAGGCCAGCACCAGCGCGCCGTGGCCGCCCATCGAGTGGCCGAAAATGCCCGTGCGTTGCGCATCGATCGCCAGTTCCTGTTCCAGCAGCGCGCGCAATTCCAGGATATAGCTGTACATGCGGTAGTGGCGGCTCCAGGGCGCCTCGGTGGCGTCCACGTAAAAGCCCGCGCCCACGCCGAAATCCCAGGATTCGCTCTCGCCCGCGATGTTGGCGCCACGGGGGCTGGTGTCGGGCGCGATCAGGATCAGGCCCTCCTCGGCCGCCACGCGCTGCGCGCCGCCCTTGATCATGAATGTTTCTTCCGTGCAAGTCAGACCGGCCAGGTAAAACAGGGCGGGGCGTTTGGTGGTGACGGCGCTGCCTGGCGCCGTGTCGGGAATGAAGGCCGAGAAACGCATGGGCAAGCCGATGGCTTGCGCGTCGTGGCGATAAAAGCGTTGTACGCCGCCAAAACAGGCGTGTTCACTCAACAGTTCTAGCATGAATTCTCCTCGTTAATTGCACAGTATAGCCAGAGCGGCGCGCCGCCGGCACGCGTTCAGCCCAGCATGGCCGCTAATGCAGGCAAGATGTCTTGTGCCGGGGCATCGGTCTTGAAGGCCAGCAAATGGTCGGCGCGCGTCTTGCCCATATTGATGGCGGCCACGGGCTTGCCCGTCTCGGCCGCCATGCGGCACAGGCGAAAACTCGAATACACCATGACGGACGAGCCCACCACCAGCAGGGCGCTGGCCGCGTGCATCTTGCTGTCGGCCTCGGCCGCGCAGGCGGCGGGCACGCCATCGCCGAAAAACACCACGTCGGGCTGCAGGGTACCACCGCAGCGGGGGCACACCGGCACGTGGAAGGTGGCCAGCTGGGACGGCTCCAGCAAGGCGTCGCCGTCGGGCGCCGGCGTGGCCGTGGCGCCCAGCATCTGGGGATTGTCGCGTTCGAGCTGATCCTGGATCAGGCGGCGCGTGTGGCGGGTACGGCAATCGAGGCAGATCACGCCATGTATGCTGCCGTGCAATTCCGTGACGGCGGCGCTGCCTGCCTGCTGATGCAGGCCATCCACGTTTTGCGTGACCAGGCCGCCGATGTGCTGGCGCCGGGCCAGTTGCGCGATGGCCAGGTGGCCGGGATTGGGCGTGGCGCGCGCCAGGGCAGGCCAGCCCACCATGCTGCGCGCCCAGTAGCGGCGGCGCACGGCTTCCTGGCGGCGAAAATCGGGACCTTGCACGGGGGCGTTGCCGCGCCGCACGCCTTCCGTGTCGCGGTAGGCGGGTATGCCGGACGCCGTGCTGATGCCGGCGCCCGTCAGCAGCAGCACGTCGGGATGGCGTTGCAGGAACTGCGCCAGCTGCGCGATGGCGTGGGGCGCGCTGGCGGACTGCTGGCTGGCTGAAGAAAAGGTTTGCATGATGCGCCATGCTAACCGAAAAGCGCGGCGCCGTTGCAAGGGCGCGGTTTACTCCAGTTTCATGCCGAAACGTTGCAGCCGCGGCTGCCAATGCTCCTGGATATTGGCCGAGACGAGGATGCGTTCGGCTTTGCCGATCAGCAATGCGCGGGGTACGAAACCGAAGTAGCGCGAGTCCGCGCTATTGTCGCGGTTATCGCCCAGCATGAGGAAATGGTCGGCCGGCACCGTCACGGGGGAAAAGCTGCGCGCCGCGCCCGCGATTTGCGGCAAGACCTGGATGCGGTGCTGCTCGGTCTGGTTGCGCTCGCTGATGCGCTGCGCCGTCAGCTGGCCCACGTGGGCGATGGTTTCGGGCGCCGTGTCGAGCGCCGTGTACTGGGCGGGCTGGCCATTGATGACCAGCTGTTCATTGCGCATTTCCACCGTGTCGCCGGGCAGGGCGATGATGCGCTTGATCAAGCGCGTGCCGTCTTTCGGCGAGGAAAAGGTGACAATGTCGCCCCGTTGCGGTTCACCGAGGCGCTGCAGCACGATATCGGTGAGCGGCACTTTCAGGTTGAAGGCGAGGCGGTTGACGAAGACCACGTCGCCCTCGAGCAGGTTGGGGCGCATCGACGCCGACGGGATGGGATTCCAGTCCGCCACGGCCGTGCGGAACACGCCGAACAGCAGGAGAAACATCAAAAAACCTTTGTTGGCGCGCATCCATGTGCTCATGTCGGCTCTTTCGCTGGGCTGTGCCCGTGATGGTGAAGGGAGGCGCCATTGTTGCCGGCGTCCTATGCACGATGCACGGCGAGGCTGAAGCCAGTCTTAAATCCGGCGCATGCGGGGCCGATGGCGTGACCGCTGTTGCGTGTACGCATCACCCTGCCCGTCATCAGGGATGGCGGCACGGCGCTTGCGTATCGTCGTTGCCGTTCGGCAGGCGCTTGCCGTGCATTTCATCCCACAGTTCGCCCAGCGCCACCAGCAGGCCGCCGGCCACGAGGGGGACCGCCACCAGCCACGGAATGCTGTCGAGCCAGGGACCCAGCAGGATGGCCGAAGCCACGGCGATGACGAGGGCGCTGCACCAGAAACGGCGCGGATGCCGGAGCGTGAACAGGTAATGAAGGTGCTTCATACATCCTCCTTGGTGAGCAGGCGGAACAGCCGGGCGGCCAGGATGCTGCTGACGGCGATGACGATGCAGCCGTCCAGAAAAAACAGCACCTTGCCCACCAGATGCATGCCCTGTATCAGGTAGGCGGGCAATTCCTGTGCCTCCGCCCATTGCGTCATGCGTGCCAGCACGATGGCGGCGGCAAAGATGACGAGGGCCAAGGCCAGCACCAGCAGCACATGTTCAAACAGGCGTAGCCGCAGTTTCATGTTGGACTTGGCAAGGTAGGGAAGATTCCCGGACCTTGACGTTATCAGTCCGATATCGCCGTGCTTTGCGCTGTCACAAAGGCGCGCCCGATAGGAGGAAAACGGCGTTGACGGCGGAAAATGTGCTTATGTAAAGGCCTTGATGACGGCATCCAGCTTGACCTTCAGCGACTTGTCGTGCGCGTGGATGGCGGGCACGTCGCGCTGCACGCCGAGCAGCTGGTAGACGGCCGTCTGCGCCGCGCGTACCGAGTATTCCACGGTAAACACGACGTCGTCGGCAAGCTCCACGAACTGGCTGACGAAGGCCAGGTTGACGGAACCGGCCGGCACGGGCAGCGGGCGGTCGCTTTTTGCGCGGGGCATGAACATGCTGGTGATGTAGGGCATGCGGCAGGGAATGCAGTTGGCCGTGGTCATCATGTCGAGGTCGAAATTCAGATGGCCGCACAGCTCGCGCAGGATTTCCTCGCCGCTGCAGTCGGACATGGGTTTGGCGACGAAGTTGCCGATGCGGTCGGGGTGCAGCGCATAGCCCCAGAACACTTGCACGCCCTCGGGCTGGCCCGCGAAATGGGGCTGGTGCGCCAGCACGATGGACATGAACCAGTTGCTGTCCTTGAAGGTGACGAGGCCGCCCGTGCCCGCGCTGTTGCCCGTGAATTGTTCCATCCTGTCGAAGAAGGTGCTGTCTTTCAGGGTGACCGTGTACGAGGCCCAGTACGATTCGGGAATGCTGCTGTTGAAGGCGGCGGGGCGACCCAGCTGCGGGCGGCCCTCGGCCAGCTTTTCCCACAGGCGCCAGCCATGGCTGTCGTTCTTCGTGCGCTTGGCCGGCGCGCTGTGCATGCTGCCATAGCTCGATGCATCCGTCATCGAGGCATTCTGGAAAAAGACCAGGTCGCCGGCTGCGACAGGAATCACGTCGGCCATGCCGCGGCGCTGGCAGGCAATGGCGGTGGCGCTCAGGCGGCCTTCGGATTCCTGCACTTCGATATCGCTTACCGTGCAATCCATGATGACGTTCACGCCTTGCTCCTGCAGCCACGCGAGCAGCGGGCGCACCAGCGAATCGTACTGGTTGTAGACGGTGCGCTTGACGCCGGCCAGCGTCTCGATGCGCGAAAACTCCATCATGAAACGGTGCAGATAGCGCTTGAACTCGACGGCGCTGTGCCAGGGCTGGAAGGCGAACGTGGTGGCCCACATGGCCCAGAACTTGGTGTCGAAAAATGCGGGCGAGAGCCAGTCCGTGATGGCGCTGCTGCCCAGGGTGTCTTCATCGGCTTCCGTCAGCTTCAGCAGTTCCAGCCTGTCCTGCATGGAAAAGCCCATGCTGCTGACGTCGACCTTGAAACGGTTGCGGTCGACCAGGCGCGCGCGCGAGTGGGGAATATGCCGCTCGTTGAAGGCGATGGTTTCGTCGTAGACGCTCTGGCCCGCATGCTCGAGCGAGGGGATACTCTTGAACAAGTCCCAGGTGCATTCGTAATTGTCGGTGGTCAGCATGCGTCCGCCGCGCAAGGTGTAGCCGTCTTCGGCATTGCCGCCGCCATCGAGGCTGCCGCCCGTCACGGGCGCCGCTTCGAAGATGGTGATGTTGCTGCCTTGCATGCCGCCGTCGCGTATCATGAAGGCGGCCGCGGCCAGCGAGCCGATGCCGCCGCCGACGAGGTAGGCTTTTTTATCTGTATTGTGCATATTGTTCCCTGAATGTGATATTTGCCTATTTTATAACATCAGGGGGGAAACGGTCTCGCAATAGAGCAACTGCTCGGTTTTATGCCATGCAGGCGTGCTCGTTGCGCCGTTCAAAATACAGCAAGTCCGACCAGGCGCCCTGGAAATGCATGGCTTTTTCCGAGCGCCCATACTGGTGAAAGCCGTTGCGCTGCATGACCGCGACCGAGCCCAGGTTTTGCGGTCGCGCCGTCGCTTCCAGGCGCCACAGTTCCAGTGGACCGAACGCTTCTTCCAGCAGCAGGGCCACGACGCGCGTGGCGTAGCCGCGTCCGCCGAATTGTTCGCCGATGCGGTAACCGAGCGCAGCTTTGTTGAAATACGGGCGCGTGACGGCCGTCAGGTTGACCCTGCCGATGATCTGTCCGTCCAGCCTGGCCAGATACTGGTAGGCGCGGTCTTGCTCGCGCTCGCGCTGCGCCTGCTCGATGCTGGCGGCGACGGCGTCCAGGCTATAGTAGGACGGCGCCCGGGCCGTGACCCAGGATTCAAAATAGGCGCGGTTTTCCAGCTCGAAGGCCAGCAAGGCGGAGAGGTCGGCGCTGGTCGGAGGGGACAATTGGAGGCGGTCGATGTCTGGCATGGGATCTGGTCCGAAAGAGATGCGCCATTATAATCAGCAGGCGCATTTCGCCGCATACCCGTTTCTATCCATGAAGGAGCAGCATGCTGTCCCATCTCTGCCTCGGCACCAACGATTTTCCCCGCGCCTACGCCTTTTATACGGCCTTGCTGGGAGAACTCGACCTGATCGAAAAATTTCATGATCCGGCCAAGCCTTGGGCCGGCTGGATGGCGCGGCAGGCGCCGCGTCCCCTGTTCGTGCTGACGGCGCCGCATGACGGCTTGCCGGCTACGCCCGGCAATGGCCAGATGACGGCCTTGCTGGCGGCCAGCCGCGCGCAGGTGGACCGCTGCCACCAGGCCGTGCTGGCGCTGGGCGCCGTGTGCGAAGGGCCGCCCGGCTTGCGCCCCCATTACCACGCCCAGTACTATGGCGCCTACTTCCGCGACCTCGACGGCAACAAGCTGTGCGTCTGCTGCCACGGCGAGCAATAAACTCAGCGTTCTCCCCACACCTCGTCTTCCGTCCAGCCCAGTTCCAGAAAATCCTGCGCCCGCTCGTCCGCTTCTCCGGCGCAATAGAATTCGTCGAGCTGGGGCGGCGCGATGCGCGTGCCGGCCAGCATGGCGTGCACTTGCCCCCGGTGATGGATCTGGTGCTGGAACAGGTGCGCGAGCATGCGCTGGCGCGTGTCGACTTGCGGCGTGTCGCGCAATATCGTCACGGGCCGCGTCAGGTCCGCGTCGCACAGGCTGCGGCAATGGGCGATCAGGCGCAGGTCCGATGCGCGCTGCGCCGCGTGCAGGGCCGCGCAATTGGTGAACGGTTCATCCTGTTCAAAGAAGACGTAGCAGTCGGCATGGGGCGCTTCGCCGCGCAGCTCGCGCTCGAGCGCGTCGAGATAAAACCAGTCGCACGTCAAAATATGGTTCAAGGTGAACTGGATGGTGGGAAAAAAACTCACGCGCGTAGCCTGGAGCTCGGCCTCGGTCAGCTGCCCGCAAGCTTTCAGCAAACGGTGGTTGGCCCAGGCGTTGTTATATGCCTGGCTGGTGAGGTAGTGCGCAAGTGGATTGTTCATGAAGGGTCGCTTGTTGGGCAGGGCAGGGTGTATGTCGTACCACTTTAGCATGTTGCGGCTGGTGGACAAAGCGTAGACGCCAGCCGCACCAGTATGGCCTTCATCAAGTAAAATCGCGCAGCGGATGTCGCGATAGTGATGCATAAAGGTTTGGACAGCAAAATGGGTTGGATAGGAAAATTACTGAGCGGCGGCGGCGACAAGGCTGCGCCCCTCACGGCAGCGGCGGCGCCGGAGGTGGCGCGGCAGCCGGCGACCATCGCCGAAATCGATGCCGTCTACTACCGCTGGCTGGCGGCGGCCGGTTCGGCGCAGGCGCCGGCGGAGGCGGAACAGCAGATTCTGGACGAATTGGCGCGCCTGGTCCGTGAACCGATCGCCGGCGCCGCGCTGGTGCCGCGCATTCCGGCCATCATTCCCCAGTTGATGCGTACCTTGCAAGATGAAAACATGAGCGCGGCCAAGCTGTCGGCCCAGCTGGCCCAGGATGTGCTGCTGGTCGCCGAGGTCTACCGCGAAGCGAACCGGCCCCGCTACCATTCGCGCTACAACGCCAGCCCGTCGATCAACAACATGGAAGGCGCCATCATGCTGCTCGGGCAAAACGGCATGCGCATGCTGCTCGCCCGCGTCGCCTTCCGTCCCATCGTCAGCATGCAAAGCGGCGGGCTGACCATACGCACGGCGCCGCTGATCTGGCGCCAGTCCGAGAAATGCGCGCTGGCGGCCAACCTGGTGGCGCCGGCCATGCAGGCCAGCGCCTTCGACGCCTATCTCGCGGGGCTGATGGCCAATGTCGGCCTGGTGGTGGCCTTCCGCCTGATCGACCAGATGCATGCGCCCGATGCCTTTCCGCAATCGGACGCCTTCATTGCCCAGGTGTTTGCGCAGGCGCGCATCCTGTCGGTACGGATCGCCGAATTATGGGAGTTTCCCGAGTCCGTGACCCGCGCGATCGGCCAGGCCGACGCCGATCCCCAGGCGCAGGCGCTGGCGCTGGGCGACCGCTTGAGCAAGTTGCGCATGCTGGTCGATACCGGCCGCTTTCCTGCCGATGATCCCTTCGTGATGACGGGGCTGAGCAAGGCCGAGCTGCAGGTGTTTGACAAGCTGGCCGACGACGAGGACGACGACGAGGAGTGATGGCCGCAGGCCGCTCAACCTCGGCGCCGGCCATGCCGCTCAGCGTGCAAAATACAGCGCATGCAGGTGCTCGAGGTCGACATCGACGGCCGCCTGCGACAGCGCTACTTTGCCGCTTTGCATCAGGTAGACGTGATCGGCCACGCCCACGGCGCGCGCCGTGTTCTGCTCGACGAGGATGATGGTGCGCTTGCCGTCGTTCAGGCGCGCGAGAATCTCGAACAGCTCGTTGACCACCAGCGGGGCCAGGCCCAGCGACGGCTCGTCGATGATCAATAACGACGGATCCGACATCAAGCCCCGCGCCATGGCCAGCATCTGCGCCTCGCCGCCCGAGAGCGAGCCGGCCAGCTGCTTGCGCCGTTCGTGCAGGCGCGGGAACATGGCGTAGGCCTCGGCCAGGCGCGCCGGCATGTGGCTGCGGTGCTCCTTCGGAAACGCGCCCATGATCAGGTTTTCTTCCACGCTCATGTCGCGAAACGTCATGCGGCCTTCCGGGATCATCGTGACCCTCGCGTCGCTCATCTTCCACGTGGGCGTGCCGTTGATGGGCGTGCCGTCGAGCGCGATGCTGCCCGCGCCCACGGGCAGCAAACCCATGATGGCGCGCAGCAGGGTCGTCTTGCCGGCGCCGTTCGGGCCGATGATGGTGGTCAGCTTGCCCTTCTGGATCGATAGCGACACATCCCACAGCACATTGATGGCGCCATAGCCGGCGCGCAGATTGCTAATTTCAAGCATCGTTTCAGGCATGGACTGCTCCCGTATAGCTTTCGATGACGGCCGGATCGCGGAACACGCAATCCGGCGTGCCGTCCGCGATCAGCTGGCCGAAATTGAGCACGGCCACGCGCTGGCACAGATTGCTGATGGTTTCGATATCGTGCTCGATCATGACGATGCCCACGCCGAAGGCCGCATGCAAGTCTTTCAGCATGCCCATGAAGCGGCGCTTGCCGTTCGTTTCCAGGCCGGCCAGCACTTCGTCGAGCAGCAGCAGTTTCGGATTGGTGGCCAGCGCCTTGGCCACTTCCAGCGCCTTGAGTTCCGTCAGCGCCAGTTCGCTGGCCGCATCGCGCCCGGCCTTGTCAAGCAGGCTCGTAAAATCGAGGATTTCATCGATCTTGCGCATGTCCACCTTGCCCGTGCCGAAGCGCTGCGCCACGACGAGGTTTTCGCGCACCGTCAGTTCATGCATCGGTTGCGGGATCTGGAAGGTGCGGCCCAGCCCCAGGCGGGCGCGCTGATACATGGGCGTGGCCATGATGTCGCGTCCCTCGAAGCGGATGCCGCCGCTGGTGGGGCGCACCAGGCCGGAGATCGCGTTGAACAGCGTGGTCTTGCCGGCGCCGTTCGCGCCCACCAGGCCGATCACGTCGTGGCTGCCCACTTTTAATGTGACGGAATCGACCGCCGTCAGGCCGCCGAAACGCACGGACACATTATCGAGTTCAAGCATGTGCTTTCTCCTTCGCTTTGAACATGTTTTTCAGCCATTTTTGCAGCAGCGGCAGCAAGCCGTTCGGACTGAAGACGATCATCGCCACCAGCAGCACGCCCAGCACCAGCTGATGGCCGGTGGGAATCAGCGACTTGAAGATCAGCTGGTCGACCAGGTAGACCACCACGGCGCCCAGCACGGGGCCGAGTATCGTGCGGTAGCCGCCGAAGATGGCCGCCACGATCGGCAAGGTCACCCACAGGCTGTTGAAGGCGTAATCGGGCTCGAGGAAGTTGATGTAATGGGCGTTGAAGGCGCCGAACAGGCCCGCCATGAAGGCCGACACGAGCAGCATCGCGCCTTTCAGCAGGGTGCTGTTGACGCCGACGACGCGCGTGGCGTCTTCGCTGTCGTGCATGGCGCGCAGGGCGATGCCGTAGTGGCTGGCGCGGATGCGGCCGTAGGCAAACGCGCAGCACACCACCAGGGTCAGCACCACCAGGTAGGCGCCCGTCTTGCTGGCCAGGTCGAAGCCGAAGACGGTGGGCAGGGCGGGGATGTTGTTGATGCCGCCGGCGCCGCCCGTCACGGTACTCCATTCCGTGGCCAGGATGCGGAAGATGTGCGCGTAGGCGAGGATGGCCAGCGCAAAATACGGACCGCGCAGGCGCAGCACGGGCAGCATGATGACGGCGGCGATGGCCGCGCCCGCGCCGCCCAGGAGCATGGCGGCAAACACGGGCAGGCCCAGTTTCACGGTGGCCAGCGCGGACACATACGCGCCCACGCCGAAGAACGCCGCATGGCCGAAGCTGACCATGCCGCCCAGGTTGCCCAGCAGGGCCCAGGACATGGCCACGCCGCCGATGATCAGGGCCGCCACCACCATGCTCATCACATACTGGTTGCCGCCCAGCGCCAGCGGCACGGCGACATACGCGGCCAGCAGCAGGATTGCCGTGGAAATCAAGGTCGCGCGCTTCATCCGCGCCTCCGTTGTGCGCCGAACAGGCCGTTCGGCATGATGAACAGCACCAGCAGGAACAGCACCATGCCGGACAATTCCTGCAGCGCGGAGCTGGCCAGGGTGACGGTCAAGGCTTCGGCCACGCCCAGCAGCACGGCGGCCAGCAGCACGCCGGGAATCGAGCCGATTCCGGCCAAGACCGTGATGATGAAGGCTTTCACCGTCAGCGCGCCGCCGTAGGCGGGCTGGATCACGCCATAGCTGAACAGGGCGACGCCGGCGAAGGCGGCCAGGATGCCGGCGACTAAAAAGGAGACCAGTTCCGTGCGGCCCGGATCGATGCCCATCAGCTTGGCCGCGTCGCGGTTGCTGGACACGGCGCGCACGGCGCGGCCATACCAGCTGGTGGACAGCCAGCGCCACAGGGCCGCCATCAGCACCAGGCTGACGCCAAAGAAAATGACTTCGCTGCGCATGCTGAAGAACGGGCCGATTTCAAACCCTTCCTGCAGCCAGCTCGACGACGTCGAGCGGATGTCGGCCTTCCACACGAGCAGGATGAAATTGGTGAGGATGACGCCGATGCCGTAGGTGAGGATCAGCGAATTGATTTCACGGTCTTTCTTGATGCGGCTGACGATCAGGTAGACGCCCACGGACGTCAGGCTGACGATCACCAGCGCGATGGGAATGGCGAACATCGGCCCCAGGCCCAGTCCCGACTCCACGCTGTAGGCGATGTAGGCGGCCAGCAGCACCAGTTCGCCGTGCGCCAGGTTGATCACTTTCATGGTGCCGAAGACCAGCGCCAGTCCCAGTGCGATCAGGGCGTAGGAGCCGCCCTGCAGCAAGCCCGAATACAGGGCTTGCAAGATTAATTCTGTCATGTCGTCATCCCGTCAGGCGGCCCAGGCGCATCGCGAAGAGGCTCCAGGACCGCCGTTCATCGGTGCACGCCCGGCGGGCGCGCGCGTGTGCAGCGGGAGGCTGCTTACCAGGGCAGGGCAGGATAGTTCAGCTTGCCCGTCGCGTGTTCCTTCGGCCAGACGATCACCACCTTCTTGTCCTGGTGCTGCGCCATGCGGTGCACGAAGTTCTGGTTGTCGCCGTTGGCGGCGAACTGCACCCGGCCGATCAGGGTTTCACGGTCCGTCTTGCGCATCTCGTCGGCCACGCCGCCCTTCTTGATGGTGCCCTTGTCGGCCGCGCGCGCGATCGCTTCGAACAGCAGCATCGATTGCACGTAGCCGAACTGGCCCAGGTAGTCCGGCTCCTTCTTGTACAGCTGCTTGTAGGCGTCGCTGAAGGCCTTGCCGTCGGCCGTCTTGAATTCCGTCGGGAAGGGCAGCAGGGCCGTGCCGAAGACGTTCGGCATCAGGTCGGGGAAGTCGGCCGCCATTTTCGGCGTGGCCAGCGACCACACGCCCACCATGGCCTTGATCTTCGGTTTCAGCACGCGGGCGGCGCGGATGATGCCCACGTAATCGTTTTCGTAGCCCACCATGGCGACGACTTCCGATTTATCCTGCAGCTTGATCTTGTTGATGATGGGCTTGAAGTCCGTGATCGCCGGGTCGAACGAGTGCGTCGTCACCTTCACGCCCTTGGCCGCCAGCGCCTTTTCCACGTCCTTGGCCAGGCCCGTGGTGGCGTCCTTGGTCGAATACACGATGGAGACGGATTTGGCGCCCACGTCGGCTAGCAGTCCCAGCATGGCTTTTTCGTAGCCCGCCGTGTTATTGATGCGGAAAAAATTCTTGCGGCCGCTGGCCACCAGGCTGTCGTCCACACCGCCCGAGGTGATGTAGACGAGGCCCAGTTTATTCGCGGTGTCCGAGGCGGGCGAGATATTGTTCGAGCCATAGCCGCCCGTGATGGCCACCACGCCCTGGCTGGCCAGCTTTTCCACGGCGGCGATCGCCTTGGCGGGCGCCGATTCGTCGTCGACGGTGATGATCTTGATGGTGTGCTTGCCGTTGGTCTTGTTGAAGACCTCGGCCGCGACCATGATCCCTTCCTGCATGCCGGCGCCGACGCGCGCCAGGTTGCCCGTCAGCGGGATTTCCGCGCCGACCAGGAATTCGTCGGCGCTGGCGTGCGCCATCCAGGCGCTGGCAACCAGCGCTGCCATGGCGATGCGTGTGTAGTTGCGTTTCATCGTGTCTCCTCCGGTGATGTGGCTTGGTTTTATTGTCGGGTCTGGTACTACATGATCAACTTAACGTGCATTCTGCGCCATCTGCCGCAGCTGCCCCTTTAAAATCTTGCCCGTGGCGGCGGCCGGCAGCGCCTCCATGACGATGATGGCGGACGGGCATTTGTACGGCGACAGGGTCTGCGCCAGCCAGGCCTGCAATTGTGCCACGCTGGCGGGCTGGCGCGGGTCCAGCTCCACGTAGGCGATGACATCCTCGTTGCCATCGGCCAGCGTGCGTCCCACCACGGCCGACTGCACCACGGAAGCGTGGGCGTTCAGGGCCGTTTCCACTTCCAGCGGATACACATTGAAGCCCGAGCGGATGATCAGTTCCTTGGTGCGGCCGACGATGAACAGCGCGCCGTCCGGGTCCTGGCGCGCCATGTCGCCCGTATTGAGCCAGCCGCCGTCGCGCATGGCGACCGCCGTCATGGCGGGTTCGCGGTAGTAGCCGGCCATGATGTTCGGCCCGCGTATCCATAATTCCCCCGGCTCGCCCGGCGTCACGTCCTTGCCTGCCACGTCGACCACGCGCACTTCCACGCCGGGGATCGGCATGCCCACGGAATCGTCGCGGCGCGGCGTTTCCAGGCGCGTCTGGCTGATGGTGGGGGAGCTTTCCGTCATGCCGTAGCCATTGTGCAGCGCGGTGCCGAGCAGCTTTTCCACCTCGTGCTTGAGCGACGGCGCCAGCGGCGAGCCGCCCGCATACGCAAAGCGCAGCCGCGTGGGCAGCGGCGTACCGGCGCCGCCCAGGGTTTGCAGCAGCTTGGCGTACATGGCGGGCACGCCCTGCACGATGGTCAGCTCGTCGTCCTTCAAGGCCGAGAGCAGGCCGTCGACGGAAAAGCGCGGCACCAGGTACAGCGCGGCGCCCGCATACAGGGTGCCCAGGGCCACCGAGGCCAGGCCGTACACGTGCGAAATCGGCAGCACGCCGTAGGCGCGGTCGCTGCTGGTGAGGCCACGCAGGGTGCTGGAGACGGCGGCGATGAACAGCAGGTTGCGGTGCGTGAGCATCACGCCTTTCGATTGGCCCGTCGTGCCCGTCGTGTAGATCAGCGCGGCCACCTGTTCGTTGCCTGGCACCGTGTCTTCCTCGATGGCCGCCTCGTTCAAGTCACCCGCCAGCAGCTCGCCCATGCCGTCGACCGCAGCGCTGGCCGCGCCCAGACGCGCCGCATGGGCGGCCGCTTCCGGCGAGGCGCCGGCCAGGAACAGCACGCGCCGCGCCGAACTGTGCGCAGCGATGGTATCGATCTCGCGCGCCGACAGGCGGGCGTTGACGTTGACGATCCACGCGTCGATGCTGGCCGCTGCAAAGATCAGCGCCACCTGCAGCGCGCAGTTCTCGCCCACCACCATCAGGCGGTCGCCGGCGCGCACGTCCAGCTGGCGCAGCAGCTGCGTGGCGCTTTTCACGCTGTGCTGCAGCTGGGCGTAGGTCCAGCTGCGGCCACCTTCATGCAGCGCGGGGGCGTCGGGCGCGCGCATCGCCCAATAGATGGGGATGGCCGACAGGCGCGCCGGCAAGTGCGCCAGCAGGGCGGGAATGTCCATCGCGGCCTCCTTCACTTTTGCGCTGCCTTGATCATGTTGCGGGCGATGACGATCTGCTGGATCTGCGTCGTGCCTTCGTAGATGCGGAACAGGCGCACGTCGCGGTAGAAGCGCTCGGCCGCGTATTCGCTGATGTAGCCGGCGCCGCCGTGGATCTGCACGGAGCGGTCGGCCACGCGGCCGCACATTTCGGATGCGAACAGCTTGCAGCACGACGCTTCCGTCGAGATGTCTTCCTTGTTGTCGCGCCGCCGCGCGGCGTCGAGCACCATGCTGCGCGCCGCGTAGATTTCCGCCTTGCTGTCGGCCAGCATGGCCTGGATCAGCTGGAATTCCGCGATGGGCTGGCCGAACTGCTGGCGTTCCATCGCGTAGGCGAGGGCGTCGGCCAGCATGCGTTCGGCCGCGCCCACGCAGACGGCGGCGATGTGCAGCCGGCCCTTGTCGAGCACCTTCATGGCAGTTTTAAAACCCACGCCTTCCTTGCCGCCGATGACGTTCGCGGCCGGCACGCGGCAATTTTCGAAGATGACGTCGCAGGTATGCGCGCCTTGCTGGCCCATCTTCCTGTCGATCTTGCCGAGTGAAAGGCCCGGCGTATCCTTTTCCACGATGAAGGCGGAGATGGCCGAGGCGCCGCGCTTGACGGGGTCCGTGCGGGCCATGACCGTAAAGATGCTCGCTTCGGGCGCGTTGGTGATGTAGCGCTTGCTGCCGTTGAGGATATAAAAGTCGCCGTCGCGCACGGCCGAGGTGCGCAGCGAGGCCGCATCCGACCCCGATCCCGCTTCCGTCAGGGCGAACGAGCCGATGATCTCGCCGGCGGCCAGCTTGGGCAGATAGTATTGTTTCTGCGCTTCCGTGCCGTCGATGACGATGCCTTGCGAGCCGATGCCGTTGTTCGTGCCGATCAGCGAGCGGAAGGCGGGCGAGGTGCGGGCGATTTCAAAGGCCACGCGTACTTCCTCTTCCATGCTCAGTTCCAGGCCGCCGTAGGCTTCCGGAATGGACAGGCCGAACAGGCCCAGTTCGCGCATCTGCGCCACGATGGCTGGCGGGATCGTGTCCGTTTCAGCCACCAGGGCCTCGTTCGGCACCAGCACTTCGCGCACGAAACGGGCGATGCTGTCGAGCAGGATGTTCAGGGTTTCTTCGTCGCGTATCATCGGGGTCCTCGGAGGCGATATTGAGAGGGGGCGCGCAGTCTAACCGCGGCCCAGGTTTTTTTCCACTGTCTTGACCAGGGCCACCAGGCGCGGTCCCAGGTCGGACTCGAGTTTGTCGCGCGACAGCAAAAAGGCGGGGCCGCCGCAATTGAAGGCCATCACCTGTTCGCCGTCGGCGCCCAGCATGGGCACGCCCACGGCATGCACGTCGTTCTGCCACTCGCCGGCCGAGATGCAAAAGCCCCGGTCCTGGTAATCCTTGAAGCCTTGCTCGATGCCGGCCTTGATGCGCGGCCAGCGCTCCGTCTCGTGCGCGCGCGCATGGTCCATCAGGTAGTCGCGCTCGGCCTGCGGCAGGATGCACAGCAGGGCCTTGCCCATGGCTGTCGTCATCAGGGGAATGCGCGAGCCGACGTCGAGGCGCAGGGTGACGTTGGCGCTGCTGCGGCAGGTCTCCACGTAGACCATGCTGAGGCGGTCGCGCGTGCCCAGCGACACGGAGGCCTGCGCATGTTCGGCCAGTTCCTCCATCAGCGGGCGCGCCATCTTGCGCACGTCGAGGTTCGACAGCATGCGGTAACCGAGGGCCAGCACGCCGGCGCCCAGCTGGTACTTGCCCAGGCTGTCCGAATAATTGAGGTAGCCGAGTTTGGTGAGGGTGTAGGTGAGGCGCGAAATGGTGGGCTTGGGGATGCCGGTGCGCTTGGCCATGTCCGCGTTCGACAGATAGACTTCGCCGGGACGAAAGCAGCGCAGCACTTCCAGGCCGCGCGCCAGCGCGTTGACGAACTGGCGGTCCTTGCCTTCCTCGTCATCGCTGAAGACGATGAGTTCCGGATCCGTTGCTGCTTGAATATTGCTCATGTTTGCGGTCATTTTTCAGGCTCCCTGGAAATCAGTTTGCCTAGCCAAAGTGGACGTGTCAACCGTTTTGTGAAACATTCGTTCGCACAGCGGAATGCTGCGCTGCGGGAAAAATGCGTGGAAAATTGACCTGCGCGCGCGCTTTCGGCCTTGTCGCTTGAGCATCGCTATATACCTCTGTATATTGCGCCGTTGGATGACGGCCGCCGCAGGCGTGGCCGCTTTTTTTGTATTTTTTTGAGTATCGCTATATAAGACGATATATAACGGAAGAGAACAAGATGACGATGGTGAAACAGGTAATGGCAGGCGCCGTGATGCTGGCGCTGGCGCAGATGGTGCAGGCGCAGCAGGCAGCAGGCAAGGATGAAGCGACGCCGTTCGTGCTGGGCACGGTGACGGTGGTGGGGCAGCGCGAGCAGGCCGGCCAGGTGGAACAGCAGGTGGGCACCCAGGTGAGCCGCGCCGAGATGCGCCGCTTTAACCGCGACAACGTGGGCGACGCCCTCAATTTGCTGTCGGGCGTGTCGCTGTCGACCAATGTGCGCAATGAGAAAACCGTCGCCATCCGCGGCTTCGATGCCCGCCAGGTGCCGCTGTACATCGACGGCATTCCCGTCTACGTGCCGTATGACGGCTATGTCGATTTCAACCGCTTCACGACCAGCGACCTGGCCGCCATCCAGGTGGCCAAGGGCTACAGTTCCGTGGCCTACGGCGCCAATACCCTGGGCGGCGCCATCAACCTGGTGTCGCGCAAACCGACGGCTTTGATGGAAGGCGATGCGTCGGTGGGATTCGGCTCGGGCAGCGAGCGCCAGGTGTCGGCCAACGTGGGCACGAACCAGGGCCTGTGGTATCTGCAGGCGGGCGTGTCGTATATCGACAGCGACGGCTTTCCCCTGTCGTCCGATTTCCGCCCCACGGCCACGGAAGACGGCGGCATGCGCAACAACGCCTATCGCAAGGATCATAAACTGTCGTTCAAGGTGGGCTACACGCCCGGTGGCGCGCAGGCAGGCGACGAGTATGCGCTCAGCTACTACAAGCAGCATGGCGAAAAAGGCCAGCCGCCATCGACCAATTCCGTCGGCGCGCGCTACTGGCAATGGCCGTACTGGAACAAGGAAAGCGTGTATTTCGTCTCGCAGACGCGCCTGGGCGATGCCGAACGCCTGAAACTGCGGCTCTACCACGACAGCTACGACAATGAAATCACGTCTTACACGAACGGCAGCTACGCGACCCTGAAGACGAGCGGCCAGGGCAGCGTCAGCGGCGGGCGCAGCATCTACAACGACCGCACGAACGGCGGCGCGGTGGAACTCGAATCGTTCCGCCTGGCCGCGCACAGCCTGCGTTTCGTCGCCAGCTACAAGGCCGACGAACACCAGGAAATCGATGCCAAAGGCGTGCGCACCACCTGGTACAAGGACGCCCTGTGGACCCTGGGCGCGGAAGACAGCATCGCCCTCGATGCGGCGACGGAACTGTCGCTGGGTGTATCGCGCAACGCGCTGCGCCCGGACACCGTCTACAGCGCCGGCAATGCCTACACCTTGCCAGCGAATCAATCGGCCACCGACCTGCAGGCGGGCCTGTTCCGCAAGATCGGTCCTGATGCGCGCGTGTACGCCACCGTTGCGCGCAAGTCGCGCCTGCCGACCCTGAAGGACCGCTACTCGCAGCGCCTGGGCACGTATATCGAAAACCCGGCCTTGCGCGCCGAGCAGGCGCTCAATTACGAGCTCGGGTATCAAGGAAACGCGCTGGGCGCCAAGGTGGAAGCGGCGCTGTTCTACAGCGACGTGAAGGACAAGATCCAGAGCGTGGCGAACGTCTCGGGCGTGCGTGCGCAGATGCGCAACGCGGGCCGGGCGCACATCAGCGGCGTGGAACTGGGCTTGCGCGGCAGTGTCGGCGCCTGGCTGGAGGTCGGCGGCAATTACACCTACACGGACATGCGGAACGTCAGCGACCGCGCCACGCGCCTGACGGACGTGCCGCGCCACAAGCTGTCGGCGCACGCCGTGCTGCACGCGGCGCGCCAGGTCGACGTGGTGGCCATCGCGGAAGCGAACAGCGGACGCTGGGTGTCGAACACCCTGGAACTCGGTGGTTTTACGACGGTGAACCTGAAGGCCGTGTACCGCCCCTTGCCGGCCTTGAGCCTGGAAGCGGGCGTGGCGAACCTGGGCGACCGCAACTACGCGCTGGCCGACGGTTTCCCCAGCGCGGGCCGTACCTGGCTGGCCAATGCGCAATACCAGTTTTGATTTTTTTTGAATGTTCCATGAAAGGACACAGCATGTTGAAGACCATACTGACCGGCCTCGTTTCGGCCGCACTGCTGGCGCCGGCCCCCGCGTGGGCCGACCCGGCGCCGGCACGCGAGAATATGAGCCACGCGCTCGCCGTCAAGGGCATGGTGACGACGCCATTGACCCTGACGGTGGCCGGCCTGCGCCAGCTGCCGCCCGCGAATGGCGGGGAACTCGCCGTCACGCGCCACAATGGCGACAAGGCCGAGACCATCACCAGCTATCGTGGCGTGCGCCTGCGCGACATCCTCGACAAGGCGGTGCTCGACGCGCCCGGCCACAACGACGCCAAGAAGATCGCCATCATCGCCACGGCCACGGATGGCTATGCGGTGGTGTTTTCCTGGGGCGAGCTGTATAACTCGCCGGCTGGCGAAGGCGTCATCGTCTATTACGAAAAAAACGGCAAGGCGCTCGACGACAGCGATGGCGAAATCGCCCTGATCTCGGCCAAGGACATCCGCACGGGGCCGCGCCACGTGAAGTGGCTGAACGGCATCGAGGTGCGAAAATTGGTGGAATAGAGGCATGCTGGGGTCTGACCCGCCGGGGGTATGCGCCCTAGTAGGGCGCGTACCGATCCTGCAAGGACAGCCCCCTTTCCATTAAGCGCCTAGTGCCTGTCTCATTGCTTTGCCAGCCACGTCGAACAATCCCCGCGCCGCTGGCGTCAAGCCCAGCATGTGGATCGACGCATGGATCATGCCGTTGAGTTGCACGCAGTCGGCCGCCACGCCGTCGTCGCGCAGCCGCCGCGCATACGCCGCGCCTTCGTCGTGCAGCGGGTCGTATTCGCACACCAGCACCGTCGCCGGCGGCAAGTCCTTGAGCGACGTTGACCGCAGCGGCGCCGCATAAGGCTGCGCGCCTTCATCCGGTTCGTTCAGATACGCCGACCAGCAAAAACGCATGGCTTCCCGCGTCAGCGAATGGCCCTCCGCATAGCGCTGGTACGAGTCCGTGTCGAAGGCGAAATCGAGCGCCGGGTACAGCAGCAGCTGGTGCGCCAGCGCAGGACCGGCCTGGTCGCGCGCCATCAGGGCGGCCGCCGCCGCCAGATTGCCGCCCGCACTGTCGCCGCCCACGGCCAGCCGGTTCACGTCGATGCCCAGCGCCGCCCCATGCTGGGCGACCCAGCACAGCGCCGAGTAAAAGTCGTTCAGCGGCACGGGGAACTTGTGCTCGGGCGCCAGCCGGTAGTCGACGGAAAAGATCACGCAACCGGTGGCGTTGGCCAGCGCGCGGCACGGATTGTCGTACAGGTCCAGCGAGCACAGGCACCAACCTCCGCCATGCGCAAAGACGATGGCCGGCAGGGGCTTGCTTGTGTCCGCGCCGGCGGGCACGTAGGCGCGCACGGTCAGCGCATGCTCGCCAGGCAGCACGTAGTCCCTGACCGAGGCGACGTCTTCCAGCGGCCCGTGCAACTGGCGCAGGCCAGTTTCCGTGGCGGCGCGCAGGTCCGCCAGCGAGGCGGGCGGCGGCGCATCGTTTGCCAGCTCCAGGAAGGCTGCTACTTGCGGATCGAGGCTCATGCGGCTTCTCCGGCCAGGAACGGCAGCAGGTGGGCGATGAACGCTTCCGGCTGTTCTTCCATGATGAAGTGGCCGCATTCGGCGACGATGGCGCCTTGCAGGATGTCCGCCTTGCCCTGCATGGTCAGCAGGGGCGCGTCATTTGTCGCATGGTCGGCGCCGATGGCCAGCACGGGCATGGCCAGGCGCGTTTTCGCCCGCTCGAGGTTTTGCCGGATGGTTTCCGGAATCGCCCGGTAGTAGGCGAAACCGGCGCGCAGGGCGCCCGGCGTGGCATAGGCGTCTGCATACACATCGACGGCCACCTTGTCGCGGCGGTAGGACCAGCGGTCCAGGATGAAGCGGATGTATTCGCGTTCCTTGCCGGCCGTGAGCATCTCCGGCAAGTCCAGCACCTGGTTGAACATGAAGTGCCACAGGAAGATGTTGTCGGACGGCGCGACGAAGATCGGCGGCGCGGGCGCCAGGCCCGGGATCACGGCTTCCGTCAGCGCCAGTTTCGTCACGGCCTGCGGGAAATCGCTGGCCAGCGCATAGCCGACCCACATGCCGATGTCGTGGCCGACGACATCGTACTGCGCATGGCCCAGGGCCAGCATGGCGCGGTGCAGGGTGGCGGCAACGGCGCCCGTGTCGTAGCCGCCGGCCGGACGTTCCGAGTGGCCGCTGCCGGGTGGATCAATGGCGATCGCCTGGTAGCCCTGGGCGGCCAGGGCCGCCATCACGTGGCGCCAGGCGTACCAGGTTTGCGGCCAGCCGGGGATCAGCAGCACGGGTTTGCCGGTGCCGGGACCAGCGATGACGCAATGCAGGCGCTGGCCGTCGATGCGCACATAGTCGTGGGTGTAGCTGTCTTCGTTCTGATGCATGGTAAATCCTTGTATTGATTCAGTTAATTACTTGATTAGTTGTGCGTGATGCCGAGCAGGGTATTGATCTGCTGTGCGCTGACGGGGGCGCCGGCGAAATCGTCGAAGATCTTGTCGGTCACGGGAATGATGTGGGCGTTGATGAACGCCACGCCTTCACGCGCACCCACCTCCTGGTCCTTCAGGCAGCATTCCCATTCCAAGGTGGCCCAGCCCGCGTAATCGTTCTGCGCCATCTTCGAGAAGATCGCCTTGAAGTCGACCTGGCCGTCGCCCAGCGAGCGGAAACGTCCGGCGCGGTTTTCCCACGACTGGTAGCCGCCGTAGATGCCTTGCCGGCCCGTCGGATTGAATTCCGCATCCTTCACATGGAACATGCGGATATGGTCCTTGTAGATGTCGATGAATTCCAGGTAGTTCAGCTGCTGCAGCACGAAGTGGCTGGGGTCGAACAGCATCTTGCAGCGCGGGTGGCGGCCCACGCGTTCGTAGAACATCTCGAAGCTGATGCCGTCATGCAGGTCTTCGCTCGGGTGGATTTCGTAGCACAGGTTGATGCCCTGTTCCTCGCACACGTCGAGGATGGGCAGCCAGCGGCGCGCCAGTTCGTCGAAGGCCGCCTCGATCAGGCCGGGCGGGCGCTGCGGGAACGGGAACAGATACGGCCAGGCGAACGAGCCGGAGAACGTGCCCATGTCCGTCAGGCCCAGGCGCTTCGAGGCCATGGCCGCCAGTTTCACTTGTTCGATGGCCCACTCGGTGCGCGCCGCCGGCTGGCCGTGCAGGTGTGCCGGCGCAAAGCTGTCGCACAGCGCGTCGTAGGCCGGGTGCACGGCCACCAGCTGGCCGAGGATGTGCGTCGTCAGTTCGCTGATGACGAGGCCATGGCTGGCCAGCATGGCGACCAGGTCGTCGCAGTATTGCTGGCTGTGGGCAGCCTGCGCCACGTCGAACAGGCGCGCATCCCAGGCGGGGATCTGCAGGGCCTTGAAGCCCATGCCGGCCGCCCACTCGGCGATGGCGGGCAGGGTGTTGAAGGGCGCCGTATCGGCGGCGAATTGTGCCAGGTGCAGGCTTGGTCCTTGGATGGTTTTCATATCGGCTCCTATTGTTTGTCGATCGACAAAGAATAGGCGAAATTTTCCCTTCGGTCAAGCCCGTGATGCAAAATAAATCGGGAACGCGCCGCAGGCGTCAGGCGTTATACTGGCCGCCACTTCGTAAGCAGAGGATCAAGATGGCAGGAAGACCGAGGGAATTCGACCGCGCGCTGGCGCTGGCAAAAGCGCGCGATGCGTTCTGGACGCGCGGCTATGAGGGCGTATCGATGGCCGATCTGGTGGCGGCGCTGGGCATCGCCTCGGCACGCATCTATGCGGCGTTCGGCTCGAAGGAGCAATTGTTCCACGAAGCCGTGGAACTGTATGAAACGGGCGAGGGCGCGTTTGCCGTGCATGCGCTGGCCGCCGGTCTGAACGTGCGCGACGCCGTGGCGCGCATGCTGGAAGAAGCCGTGCTGCTGTATACGCGCAGCGGCCAGCCGCAAGGCTGCATGGTGGTGACGGCCGCCACGAATACGAGCGCGGAAAACGCCGGCATCGCCGACTGGCTGGCGCAGCACCGGCGCGCGCGCACGCAGAGCGTCATCGAGCGCCTGCGCGCGGCGCAGCTGGCGGGAGAATTAAAAGGGGAGGCGGACGTGCAGGCGCTGGGCGACTACTATGCGGCCTTGCTGCACGGTTTGTCGGTGCAGGCGCGCGACGGCATTCCGGCCGAGCGGCTGCTGGCGCTGATCGCGCCGGCCATGGCGCCGCTGGCGCTGGAAATGAAAAAAACAGGCTAGCTTGTTGATAGTCGCCGGGCTCAGGTCTTGACGTCGATCAGGCTGCCCAGGGCCTGGTCGGCCGCCTTGACGACATTCGCCGATAAATTAAAACCGGCCTTGTAGACGAGGTTATCCGTCAGTTCGGAAGCGAGGCCCACGCCGTTCGGCCGGCTTTCCGCCGCCTTGGCCGCGGTCGCATTGGCGCCGCTGACGCTTTCGCTGGCGGCCAGCTTGCGCCCTTCGACGGAGAGCGTGACGCCCGTGCCGGCAGGGCTGGCTTCCTGGAATTCGGCTTTCTGCGGCTGGAAGCCCGGCGTATTCGCATTGGCGACATTGTTGGCGGCCACATCCAGCGCGCGCTGGTTGGCGGTCAGCCCCGAGGTGCCGGTGGTGAGGGCGGAGATGGACATGGCGACTCCTTCAGAAGGCCTCCAGTTTACTCCCGCCAGACAGAAAAGTGGTTGGTGCAAGGCAACAATTTTTTCAACAGGTGGTTGCCGCAAAAAATAGGTGCGTCACGTAATTTTTTTATATTGTTCTGTGGCATTTCACTGTCTAGACTGGCGGGGAAGTCATCCACGGAGTCCGCCATTTTCCACCTGCTTCGCCCTATTGTGCCGGGTTTGCTGCTCAGCCTGCCCTGCCTGCCCCTGAAAGCCCAGCTTGTTCCCTCGTCCTTGCCGCTCGATGCGCGCCTGAACGAGCAGGTGATCATGGTGCCGGCTGGCGACGGCTTGCGCGAAACGCTGGAAACGACGGTGTTTCGCCCTGCCGGCCCCGGCCCGTTTCCTCTGCTGCTGATGAATCACGGCAAGCAGGTCGGCCCGGCCCGGCTGCAGCCGCGCGAGCGCTTCATCTATATGGCCACCGAGTTCGTGCGCCGCGGCTATGCCGTGATGCTGCCGATGCGCGCCGGCTTTGCCCGCTCGACGGGCGCCTACCGCGATGCCGGCTGCGACATGCTGGGCAACGCCCAGGGCCAGGCGCGCGACATGCTTGCCGCGCTCGCATATGCGCGCCGCCAGAGCTGGGTCGATCCGCAGCGCATCGTCGTCGCGGGGCAGTCGTATGGCGGCATGGCGGCGCTGGCGCTGGCCACCCGGATGGTGCCCGGCGTACGCGGCGTGCTCAATTTTTCCGGCGGCCTGCGCGTCGACATGCCGGGCTGCGACTGGCAAGGGGCGCTGGCCAAGACCTTCGCCACCCTGGGCGCCTACAACCACATCCCCAGCCTGTGGCTGTATGGCGCGAATGACTCGTTCTTTTCGCCGGCCCTGGCGCGGCGGCTGTACAATTCCTTTACCGGTTCCGGCGGCAGGGCGGAACTGCTCGCCTATGGTCCGTTCAAGCGCGACGCCCACCTGACACTGGGCAGCCGCGACGGGGTGGCCGTATGGCTGCCCGCCACCGAGCGCTTCCTGCAGAAAATCGGCATGCCGGTGCGCCAGGTCTACCGCGTGGCAGAGGCGCCGCCGCCGCCCGCCACGCATTTCGCGCCGCAGGACGATATCGCCGCCGTGCCCTACCTGGAGGAGCAGGGGCGCGCCGCCTACCGCGTCTTCCTCGAGAAAACCGCGCCGCGCGCCTTTGCCCTGTCGGCCAGCGGCGCCTGGGGCTGGGCAGAGGAGGGCGAAAGCCCCGACGTGCGCGCGCTCGCTTCGTGCCAGCGCCGCAGCAGCCTGCCGTGCCAGCTGTATTCGGTCGATGAAAGCGTTGTTTGGCCGGTCGGCGGCGCCAGCGCGAGCGCCGCCGGCGGGGCGCAATAGGCCGCCGCGCACGATAGTTGTCGCCGAAACGGGGGATGGGCGAATATACTAGGCGAAAAGGGAGGCGTTGCGCTTCCCGTCCGCCCTTATCATCAGCGAGAATTCACCCTTATGGCGTCATCCCCAGAAAACCTCAGCATGGCCGTGTTTTGCGACTTCGAGAACGTCGCGCTCGGCGTGCGAGATGCAAATTACGAAAAATTCGATATCAAGCCCATCCTGGAACGCTTGCTGCTCAAGGGCAGCATCGTTGTCAAGAAGGCATATTGCGACTGGGACCGTTATAAAAGTTTCAAGGGCACCATGCATGAGGCGAACTTCGAATTGATCGAAATTCCCCACGTGCGCCAGTCCGGCAAGAATTCGGCCGACATCCGCCTGGTCGTCGATGCACTGGACCTGTGCTACACCAAGGCCCACGTGAACACCTTCGTCATCATCAGCGGCGATTCCGACTTTTCGCCGCTCGTGTCGAAACTGCGCGAAAACGCCAAGCAGGTGATCGGCGTGGGCGTCAAGCAGTCGACCTCCGACCTGCTGGTGGCCAACTGCGACGAATTCATTTTTTACGATGACCTGGTGCGCGAGAGCCGCCGCACGGCCGCCAAGCGCGACGCGCGCGACACGCCAGCGCCGAAGCGTTCGCCCGACGAAGAAGTGCGCCGCAAGGAAAAATACGAGTCGCGCAAGACGGAAGCGATCGAAATGGCCGTCGCCACCTTCGACGCGCTGGTGTCCGAGCGGGGCGACAGCGGCAAGATCTGGGCCTCGATGCTGAAAGAAGCGATCAAGCGCCGCAAGCCCGACTTCAGCGAGTCGTATTACGGCTTCCGCACCTTCGGCAACCTGCTGGAAGAAGCGCAGACGCGCGGCCTGCTGGAATTTGGCCGCGATGAAAAATCGGGCGCCTATGTCTACCGCAGCAGCGGCCTGGTTCCCGTGGCTGCGCCCGTGAACGGGGAAGCCGCCAGCGAAGCGATCGTCGCCGGCGAGACCGGCGCGACGGCGGAAGAGGGCAACAGCCGCGAAGGCGGCAGCCGCCGCGATTCGCGCCGCAATGGCCGGGGCGGCCGCAAGCAGAACGAGCAGCGCCGCGGCGAGTCCGCGCCACAGGCTTTCGTGCCGGTGGCCGACGCGGAAACGGCCGTCGAGCAGTATGCGCCGGCGCCGCAGCCGGAAGTGCGGCATGAAGTGGCCGAAGCAGTGGAAGCGGTGGCCGACGAGGGCAACGCCAAGCGCGGTTCGCGCCGCAACGGCCGTGGCGGCCGGAAGAATGGCGATGGCGGCCGTGAAGCGCGCGCCGAGGTGGTCGAGGCAGCGGTGGAAATCATGCCTGCGCCAGCGCCTGAACCGGTGCCCGAGCCGGTAGCCGAAGTGATCGTCGAAGCCGCCGCCGAAGCGAAGACCAAGGCCAAGCCGCGCACGCCGGCGCGCAAGACGGCAGCGGCGAAGAAGCCGGCCAAGAAGGCGGCCGACGCCGTGGCCGAAGTTATTGAGGCTGCACCGGTGGAAGTGGCCGTCGTGGCCGAAGACAAGCCAGCCAAGGCGCCACGCAAGACGCCGGCGCGCCGTCCCGCGCGCAAGAAGGCCGAAGTTGATTGATTGAAAGCCCAAAGCAAGAACTGGGGTCAGACGGGGACGCCGAGTCCCGTCGGGTCTGACCCCGGAGCTTTGCTGCGTATCAATACGTTCGGTGTATGCGCACCACCACCATTCCCCCAAACGTGTACGATGAGCCTGTTTTTAACGCGGCGGGCGGTCAAGCATGTACCACGGTGAACGGTTCAACAGCATTTCCCATACGGTGGGCGCCGCGCTGGCGGCCATCGGCGGCGTCATCCTGATCGTCGCGGCGGCCCGCACGGGCGACCCCTGGAAAATCGTCAGCTGCAGCGTGTATGCGGCCATGCTGCTGACCTTGTACCTGACTTCCACCCTGTACCACAGCGTGCGCGGCAAGGCCAAGGCCGTGCTGCAGCGGCTCGACCATTGCGCCATCTACCTGCTCATCGCGGGCACCTACACGCCCTTCATGCTGGTGACCCTGCGCGGGCCGTGGGGCTGGTCGCTGTTCGGCGTCGTCTGGGGCCTGGCCCTGTTAGGCATCGTGCAGGAATATGTGTACGCGAAAGGCGCGCGCATCCTGTCGCTGGTGATTTACGTGGCCATGGGCTGGCTGATCGTCATCGGCATCAAGCCGCTGCTGGCGGCGCTCGAATGGAACGGTTTTTTGTGGCTGGTGGCGGGCGGTCTGTGCTACACGGGCGGCATCGCCTTCTATGCCACCGACCACAAGCTGCGCCATGGCCACGGCATCTGGCACCTGTTCGTGCTGGCCGGCAGCAGCTGCCACTTTATCGCCATTTTGTTCTACGTTGCCTGACGTAGCGCGCAGCCGGGTCACGTTCCCTGACTATTGCCTGCAATCCATTATAATGCCCTGATCTGTGAAACAAGGGCAAGAATGGACATCAACTCGGACGACCTGAAAATCTTCGTCACCGTCGTCGACAGCGGCACCCTGAGCGCTGCCGCCGTGCACCTGGGACAAACCACCTCGGGCGTCAGCCGCGCCCTGTCGCGGCTGGAAGACAAGCTGGCCACGTCGCTGCTGACGCGCACCACGCGCCGCATGGAGCTGACGGAGGAGGGGCAGCTATTCCTGGACAAGGCGCGCGCCATCCTCGCCTCGATGGAAGACGTGGAAGAGTCGATCCGCATCCGCCGCCAGAAGCCGGCCGGGCGGCTGTCCGTCGATGCCGCCTCGCCTTTCATGCTCCATTGCGTGGTGCCGCACGTGGCCGAGTTTCGCGCCATGTACCCGGACATCCGCCTGGAGCTGACCAGCAACGACCAGATCGCCGACCTGCTTGAGCACCGCACCGATATCGCCATCCGCATCGGCGCCCTGGTCGACTCGACCCTGCATGCGCGCGCCCTGACTGCCAGTCCGCTGCACGTGCTGGCCACGCCCGCCTACCTGGCGCGCCACGGCGAACCCGCCACGCCGGAAGCGCTGTCCGGCCATGCGCTGCTGGGCTTTGCGCAATATGAACTGGGCAATCAGTGGCCGCTGCGCCACGAAGCGGGCAACAGCCTGCAGATCGTGCCCGCGCTGGCCGCCTCCAGCGGCGAAACCCTGCGCCAGCTGGCCCTGCATGACCAGGGCATCGTCTGCCTGTCCGATTTCATGACGAAGGACGACATCGCCGCCGGCCGCCTGGTGAAAGTGCTGCAGCCGTTCTATACAGGCTACCGCCAGCAGATCCACGCCGTCTACTACCGCAACACGCAGCTGGCGCAGCGCATCAGCTGCTTCCTCGAATTCCTGCAGCAGAAGCTGTAAGGCCCGGCCATGACGGAGATCAGCATGGAGTGTCCAACGTGCGGCGAGTATGGCGACCTGCTGCGCGCCACGGTCCGCAAGACGGTCCAGCAACTGATCGTCTGCACGGAATGCGATTTCGTGTGGCCGCATCCGGAGCGGGACATCGATCCGGCGCATGCCACGGATGTGGCTTCCCTGCTGGCGCAAGCCGGCCTGGACGATGACTGGGACGAGCTCGAACGCGGGGCAAGGCTGGCGGCGCCATAGCGCGGCAGCGGGCCGTGCCGCATTTCCCGTAGTACTACGTAAATACAAATGAATAGTTCAGGAGTATAGTGTTTATTCGTACAGTATTTATCGGACCCTGAAATCGAAGCACGCATTTGCGCCAGGCCGCGAGGGGCATGTCCCCGTTGCCTGGCATCTCACGCAAAGCGCAGGCGCCGACAGGGTCGCGATGGTGCCGGACGGCGTGCTGCATGCCGTGCCGATGGTGTCGACGCGCTGCTGCGCCGGCGCCGTGGCGGCGGCGATGGAGCGCATGACGGTGGTGCTGATCAAATGATGAGCGACTCCCCGACCCTGAGCCGTTTTTTTGTGCTCCTTCTCCTGGACCCTGGCGCTGGACTCCAAGCCCCACCTCGATCCGCTGATCCCACAAAAACATTCGATCATGCCGGCACTGCCGTTATCTGACTTGCCACCTTGAACCTGCTGCACACGGTTCGGATGGCTGTGTATCGACTAACGGAGTACAAAATAAAATGATGAATGACGCACATTCAACACCAGGGAAATTTTGTCTGGCCGATCTGGGCAGAATCCTCTTTTCCCTTGTCGTGCTGCTCGTGGCGCTGGCGCTGATCTATGGCGGCGGCAAGCTGGTCGGATTGGGCGGGTCGGGCTACTACCTGGTCGCCGGTCTTGCCTATCTGGTTTCGGCCATCCTCTTCTTCCTGAAAAAACGCAGCGGCACGCCGTTGTCTGTCGCCATCTTCCTGGCCACCTGCGTCTGGGCCCTGTATGAAGTCGGCCAGTTCAGTTACTGGGAACTGCTGCCAAGGGTGGTGGTGCCCGCCGTGATCCTGATGTGCAGCCTGTGGGTGGGCGCGGCCTTGCGAGGCAACTCTCCGCGCCAGCAGCGCGCCGCCAACTGGTGCGGACTCGGCATGTTCGCGGCCCTGCTCGCCACCCTGGCGGCCGCGTTTTTCCCGCACGGCGTGATCTCGGCGCCTGGCGCCAGCGCCGCCACGACAGCGATTGCGCAGGCGACCGATGGCGCGCCTGACAACTGGGAGTTCTTTGGCCGCGATGCCTCCGGCACCCGTTTCGCCCCCTATACGCAAATCACGCCGGGCAATGTCAGGGACTTGCAAGTGGCCTGGACATATAGAACGGGCCGCCGCACCACGGGAGCGGGCGCCGGCGTCGATGAAAACACCCCTTTGCAAATCGGCAACGTGCTGTATTCGTGCACGCCGGAAAACCTGGTGACGGCCCTCGATGGCGACACGGGCAAGCCGCTGTGGAAATTCGACCCGCATGCGAAGAGCGCGGAACACGTGACGTGCCGCGGCGTCGGCTATCACGACATCGACAAGGACAGCAGCCTGAGCGTGGCCGTCAAGGCGTCGTATGGCGCGCAGCAGCAATGCCGCCAGCGCATTCTGGTGTCGTCCGTCGATGCCCGTTTGTTTGCGCTCGATGCGCATACGGGCGCCCTGTGCCGGGACTTTGGCGAGCAGGGCTATGTCGACCTGAAGAAGGGCATGGGGCCGACGGAAAACAGCAAGCGCTATCACCCCACCTCGCTGCCCGTCGTCATGGGCCACCTGACGGTGGTCGGCGGCTGGGTACGCGACATCATCGCTGGCGAGCCGTCTGGCGCCGTGCGTGCCTTCGACGTGCTGAGCGGCAAGCTGGCCTGGGCCTGGGACGTGGGCGCGCCGGAAGGCGCCGATACCACGGCGCCGGCGCACCAGTTTGCGCTGGATACGCCAAACGTGTGGACCGTGCCGACCTACGACAAGGCCTTGAACCTGCTGTATCTGCCGACCGGCAATGGCCCGCCCGACTACTGGGGCGGCGACCGCAACGCCGTCAAGGAAAAGTACGGCTCGGCCATCGTCGCCGTCGATGCCTCGACCGGCAAGGCCAAATGGGTCTACCAGATGGTGCACCACGACGTGTGGGACTTCGACCTGCCTTCGCAGCCCGTGCTGTACGACATGAAAAATGCCCAGGGCGAGAAAACGCCGGTGCTGATCCAGACCACCAAGACCGGCCATATCTTCGTGCTGGACCGCCGTACCGGCAAGCCGTTCACGGAAGTGCAGGAGCGCGCCGTGCCGACCGCGCCGGCCGCGCATGGCGAACATCTGTCGCCGACGCAGCCGTACTCGGTCGGCATGCCCGTCATCGGCGCCGATCCCCTGACGGAAAAATCCATGTGGGGCATGACCACCTTCGACCAACTGTATTGCCGCATCCTCTTCAAGGATTCCGTCTACGTGGGGCCGTTTACGCCGCCGACCGAAAAGCCGTATATCGAATGGCCTAGCCTGCTGGGCGGCATGAACTGGGGTGGCATCTCCATCGATGAAAACACGGGCATGATGTTTGTCAACGACATGCGCATGCCGCTGCGCATGTCGCTGGTGACGCGGGAGGATACGAAAAAATTCAAGGTCTCGACCGATGAAGTGCCCGGCTTCATGGGCACCATCCGCCCGCAAGTGGCCGGCATTTATGGCGGCGTGAAGATCGACATCATGCAGTCGCCGCTGGGCGTGCCGTGCAACAATCCGCCGTTTGGCAGCATGAGCGCCATCGACCTGAATACGCAGAAGCTGGTGTGGCAGGTGCCGCTGGGCACGGTCAAGGATACGGGGCCGCTGGGCATCAAGACGCGCTTGCCGATCCCGCTGGGCATGCCTACCCTCGGCGGTCCGACCTCGACGGCGTCCGGCCTCGTGTTCTTCGCCGGCACGCAGGATTACTACTTGCGGGCGCTCGATTCGGCTACCGGCAAGGAAGTGTGGAAGGCGCGCCTGCCAGTGGGCGCCGTGGCGGCCCCGCTGATCTACAAGTCGCCTGCCAGCGGCAAGCAGTACGTGGTCATTTCCGCGGGCGGCACGAGCCATTCGCCTGACGTGGGCGACTACATCATCGCCTACGCCTTGCCGGACAGTCTCACCAGGAAATAAGCCGTTGCCGTAGAACGCAGTGCAAATAATCCCCGCTGGACGGGGATTATTGTTGCCCGTTCAACGGCGCCTGCCTGGCTAGGCCAGCGCCAGGGACTTGCCGCGCAGCAGCGTCTCGACCTCGTGCGCGGGCAGCGGCCGGCTGAAATAATAGCCTTGCGCCTCGTCGCAGCCGTGCTGGCGCAGGTAATCGAGCTGCTCGGCCGTTTCCACGCCTTCGGCCACCACGCGCAGTTTCAGATTGTGCGCCAGCGCGATGATGGACACGACGATGGCCGCGTCGTCCGCGTCGCGCGCCACGTCGCCGACGAAACTGCGGTCGATCTTCAGCACGTCGATGGGGAAGGTGCGCAGGTAGGCGAAGCTGGAATAGCCGGTGCCGAAGTCGTCGATCGACAGCTGCACTCCCAGCGCCTTCATGTCGTGCAGCTGGCTGACGGCCAGCGCCACATCGTGCATGAACAGGCTTTCCGTCAGTTCCAGTTCCAGGCAGGCGGGCGGCAAGCCCGTTTCCAGCAGCACTTCGGCGATCGAGGCCACCAGGTTCGGCTCGTTGAACTGGCGCGCCGACAGGTTCACCGCCAGGCGCAAGGTGTGCATTCCCGCCGCATGCCAGCGTTTCACCTGCGCGCAGGCCTCGCGCATGACCCAGGCGCCGATCGGCACGATCAGGCCCGTATCTTCCGCCAGCGCGATGAAACGCTGCGGCGCCACCATGCCCAGCTCCGGGTGCTGCCAGCGCAGCAGCGCTTCCACGCCGACGATGCGCCCGCTGGCCAGGTCCACCTGCGGCTGGTAATGCAGCACGAACTGTTCGCGTTCGAGCGCGTTGCGCAACGCCGTCTCGATGCGCAGGCGCTCCAGCGTCGCCTGGTTCATGGCCGACGTGTAGAACTTGATGTTGTTGCGACCCTGTTTCTTGGCGCAGTACATGGCGATGTCGGCCTGCTCGATCAGGTTTTGCGTCTCGCCATTCAGGGTCACGTCGCCGGGCGCGTCGTAGCGCGACGTGTCGTAGACGGCCACGCCGATGCTGCAGGTGACGAAAAACTCCTTGCCGTCCAGCAGTACCGGCTGGGCCACGGCATCCATCACGCGCTGCACGATGGCGGCGCTGAGCACTTCGTCGGCCTGTTCGCACAGGATGGCGACGAATTCATCGCCCGACAGGCGCGCCACCGTATCGGTTTCGCGCAGGCTGGCCTGCAGGCGCGTGGCGATGGTTTTCAGCAGCAGATCGCCGGCCTTGTGGCCGAGGCTGTCGTTGACGAACTTGAAGCGGTCGAGGTCGATCAACAGCACCCACAGCGCGCGGTTCTTGCGGCGCGACAGGGCCATCGCTTGCGCCAGACGGTCGCGCAGCAGGGCGCGGTTGGGCAAGCCCGTCAGCACGTCGTGGTGGGCGATGTGCTGGATTTGCTGCTCGGCCAGCTTGCGTTCCGTGATTTCGGAACCCGTGCCCCGGTAGCCGCGAAATTCGCCCAGCTCGTTGAACAGCGGTTCGCCATTGACGCTGAACCAGCGCAGCTGGCCATTGCGGTCGTGCATCGCATATTCGAGGTTGGAGAAGGGCAGGTGGGCTTCCAGGTTGGCGATATGCTGCTTGCCCCAGCGCGAATTGCGCATCTCCGGGTTGTTGTCCCAGCGCGTCATGCCGATGAAACGTTCCAGCGGCATGTTCGACTTGTCCGTGAAGCCGCTGGTGATGTGGGTGAAGCAGAAGTTGGCGTCCTGCTCCCAGTACCAGTCCGAGGACAGGGCCAGCAGGCGGCGGAAGCGCTTTTCGCTTTCCTGCAGGGCGCGCTCCGTGCGCTGGCGCGCGCGCACGTCGGCGCTGAGCAGCTCGTTGCTGCGCTTGAGGTCGGCCGTGCGCTGCTCCACCAGCAGCTGCACGCGGCGCGAGCGTTGCGTCAGCGATTGCACGAAGGCGGCCGTCAGCAAGCTGAACAGCAAACCCATGATCACGGTGAAAAGCGAGCCCAGGTGGTCGGCCAGGAAGGGCCGCGGATGGGCCACCACGCGCACATGCCATGGCCGGCCGGCGGAAAAAAAGGCACGGTCATAATGGCTGTGGTAGGCAAAGTGCAGCCAGCGCGGCAGCACCTCCCAGGTGACGCCCGCTTCGCCGGCAGGCGCCCGGCCATGCCGGAAGATCAACTGGCGCGGCTCGGCGCCGGCGTCGGCATAGACGCTCAGTTCAAGCTGGGAATCGCCGAGCAGGTCGGCGCCGGCGAGGATTTTCTGCACCAGTTCGCCGGCGCGCACGATGGCCGCCGTATCGCCGATCAGCGCCGCGCGCCGCTGCTGCACCGTTTGCAGGGGCATGCCGTGGCGGTACACGGGGCGCACGATGACGAAGCCCTGCTGCGGTCCCTGCGCCAGGGTCAGCAGGCCCGTGGCGGTGGTCTCGCCGCTGATGATCGCCTGTTCCAGCGCGCGCGCCAGCATGCCGCTCGGGCTGACGTTCAGGCCGAAAGCGGGGCCGTTGCCCTGCAGGGGTTCGAGATAGTCGACCACCATGTAGCTGGCCCGCGTCGTCGCGGGCACGATGACGCCGTCGCGCATTTCCGTCATGGCGTAGTCGGGCACGATGCGCCGCAGCTCGGCTTCGAATGCCGCGCGCTGGGCATGCGGCACGATGCGGTGGAAATTGAAGGCCTGGATGAACGGGTGGCGCTGCAGCAGCGGCGTGGTGAAGTCGTGGAACTGTTCGCGCGTGACGGGCACGACGGCGGCAAACAGCTGGTTCGTCGTGGTCAGCACCTCGACCGCGTCGTCGAGTCCCTGCTCGATGGCGGCCACCCTGGCGCCGGCGCGTTGCTGCAGGCTCAGGCTCATCTTGTCGTATTCGAGCTGGCTGATGGCGGCGAACAGCACGGCCGTCACGCTGACGCCGCAGGCAAGGGTCAGGGCGGCCGCGGCGGAAATCGACAATGGCAGGCGGCCACGCAGCATGGTTTTTCCTATCTCACTTCATGGACACAATTGCTCGGCAGCACCTGCCGGCCCGCGCAGGCCGTAGTTTGTCATAAACCACATCCATCATGCGAATTTTGTACCGGATCGCTGCTAATAAGCAACAATATTTACGGTCGTGGCGGACGACTATCAGTTGTAGCGCGCGCCTGATTGCCGGCGCAAACGCCACAGTTGCCATGCCGGCAGCAGCCGGTTCAGGAAAGCCAGGCCGCATACCCGGCGCCAGCGCACCAGGCGCACGACGCGCACGGCGCGGCCGTCGGCGCCTTGGCCGTGTTCAGGCTTGGCGGCGAAGACGATGCGGTTGTTGCCGGCGATGCCGTCGAAGTGGCAGACGGCGCCGCGGAAGGTGAGCATCAGGCGCGCCAGCATGGCGGGGTAGTGCTCGTCATAACTGAACAGGTTGGCCGCCAGCACGCCGCCGGGCAGCAGGGCGCGCAGGCAGTCCGCATAGAAGCGCGCGCTGCCGAGGGCGGGCGGCAAGCCCGTTTCGTCGTAACCGTCGAGCAGCAGCACGTCGGCGCAGCCCGGATGCTGGCGGATATAGCTGACGGCATCCGTCTCGATGATGCGCAGGCGCGCGTCGTCGGGCGGCAGCATGAACTGCTCGCGCAGGGCGATCACGTCGGCGCGCAGTTCCAGCACAGTGATGCGGGTGTCGGGCAGGTGGCGGTGGCAGAATTTCAGCAGCGAACCGCCACCGAGTCCCACCATCAGGATATGCCGCGGGTGCGGCACGAACAGGGTAAAGCACATCATGGCGCGCGCATAGCGCAGCAGCAGATGGTCGGGGCGCGACAGCAGCATTTCGCTCTGGATCATGCCAGGCTGGAATTCCAGGCGGCGCCGGTCGCCACAGGTATGCACCTGCGGGGCAAGTGGGGTGGTGCTTCTGTGTTGCGGCATGGGACGACTTCGCTGAGTGGGCTGGGGAAGATGCTTTGTTGCATTCAGAGAAATCTGATAAGCTCCCGTGAGCATACCCGATTAATCCGCGCCGAGCATGCGTATATGCAGATATACGGCGCGCGGCGGCACGGCCGCGCAGTCGGGCACCATGGAGACAAGCATGTTTTTGGATCACCCCATCATTACGGCGACGAACAGTTTTACGGAGCCTGACCGCATCGAGCGGCTGACGCGCGTGTACGGCTACGCTGCGGCGCTTGCGGACCAGGCCGCCAATGTCGGCTTCATTGAAAAAGTGGCGCAGATCCACGATCACAAGGGCACCCTCATCGTATTCTGGCACGAGGCGCCCAGCGACGTGGAAAAGCAGTATTTCGTGCAGGCCTGGGCCAGCAAGATCGGCGACGGCAGCACCAATGTCGAACACGAAATCTGAAACAGCGTGCCGCGGCTTCGCGGCGATGGCGTAGCCCATGGATATCAAGACCCTGGTACTGGCCCTGGCGCTCGGCAACCTGAGCCTGTGCGCAGCCCTGTTCTTCTTCGAATACGAGCGCAAGAAGTCGCTCAGCATGTCTACCTGGGCGGTGGCCAAACAATGCCAGGCTATCGCCTGGTGCCTGCTGTATTTCCGCGGCGTGCTGCCCGATTTCCTCTCCATCCTGCTCGGCAATAGCCTGCTGTTTGCCGGCATGGCGCTCGATGCGGGCGCGCTGTGGCAGGCGGCCGGGCGCGGCGGCTGGCGACGTTATGTATTGCCGGCGCTGGGCCTGTCGGTGGCCCTGTTTACCGCCTGCTACCTGTTCGACGTGGCGCCGCTGCTGCGCAGCGCCGGCGGCTCGCTGATCGTGGCCGGCTTTTTCCTCGCCGGCGTGGCCGCCCTGTGCCTGAAATGGCGCGAGGCGAGTATGCTGCGCCGCTTCCTCGTCGTCAGCATGGGCGTGCTGTCCTTGCTGATCGCCGCGCGCGGCGTGCTTGCCGCCGCCGTTCCCGGTTTCGATGCGGAGCTGATGCAGCTGGCCGGCTTCGGCGCCCTGTACCTGATGATGCTGACGAACGCCTTCGGCTATCTGCTGCTGTCGCGCGAAAAACTGGGCGGCGAGCTGGCGCGCCTGGAAGTGCTCGACGCGGCCACGGGCGTGCCGAACCGGCGCGGCTTTTACCAGGCGCTGGCGCCATGGATGGCGCTGGCGCGCCGGCCCGGCTTGCCGACGGCGCTGGTGGTGCTCAATATCGACCATTTCAAAAGAGTCAACGACAGCTATGGCCATCCGGTGGGCGATGCGGTGCTCAAAACCATCGTCGACACCTGCCGCCAGCAGCTGCGCGACAGCGACCTGATGGGCCGCCTGGGCGGCGCCGAGTTCGCCATCCAGTTGCCGCGCACGACCCTGGCCGATGCGCTGATGGTGGCCGAGCGCATCCGCGCCGCCGTCGAAGCGCTGCCCGTCAAGACGGAGCGCGCCGTGCTGCAGCTGACGGCCAGCCTGGGCGTGACCACCATCCGCGCCGAAGACAGCACCGTCAGCCTGTTCAAGCGCGCCGACGAAGCGCTGCAGGCGGCCAAGCAGGCGGGCCGCAACAGAGTCGTCGAGGCGCAAGGCGCCAGTACGCTGGACGTGTAAGCCCGCTTACTTCTTGCGCGAGCCCAGCCAGCTCGGTTCCTTGCCGCATTCCTTGGGCAAGAACAAGGCATCGAGGCCCGGATCGCAGCGATGGTCAGGCGCCTTCATCGGCTCGACGGTCAGCCATTCGCTCTTGGGCAGTATCTTTTCTTCGCGTGGTTCCACGGGCGGCGCGGGCGGCAGGCTGTCTTGCCACCGTGCCTGCGCGGCGGGCGCGGGCGCGGTGGCCCAGTTTGCGTCGACCTGCGCTGTGTGCGCTGGCGGTGTGTCCGCGTGTGCGGCGGCGCTCAGCAGGCTGCCCGCGAGGATGAACGCACGCATGGCTGTGTTGTTTATGGAAATCATGGTTTGTCCTTGGTCGATGCCGGGAAGGCGGACCCTGCATTATGACGGCGGCAGCAAGCAAAAAGACATGAAAATTGCAACGGCATGTTACCAAAGGGACTATAGTTACTGGTAGCAAGCAGGTGCACTGCGCCAAGGGAATTGTCCGGCCGGTCAGGCGGGGTCGCCGTCATTCGACCATGTGTATTCCCTAACTTGCATTTAAGCTAGGCAAGTTATGCTATGGCATGCACGCCAGGCTGTCCTTTGCCGTCCGCACCGCGCCCCTCTTTTTTTTACTCTTGCCAGGCTCATAATGAAAATGCTCAAATCCCTGCCTGTATGGCCGCTTGCCGCCCCGCTTGCCGGCTGGCTCTTCCTCTTCGGCTCCACCTTCAATGTCGGCGGCGCCTACCAGATATTGCTGGTCGCCGGCCTGATCGGCAGCGTGCTGGCCGCCGTGTACCACGCGGAAGTGGTGGCGCACCGCATCGGCGAACCGTATGGCACCCTCGTGCTGGCGCTGGCCGTGACCCTGATCGAGGTGGCGCTGATCGTCTCGCTGATGCTGGCCGGCGGACCGGAAACGACGGGCCTGGCGCGCGACACCGTGTTTGCCGCCATCATGATCATTTTGAACGGCATCGTCGGCATCTGCCTGCTGCTGGGCGCCGGGCGCCACCGCGAGCAGACCTTCGGGTTGCTGGGCGTGAGCGCGTCGCTGGCCACCCTGGCGGCCATCGCGATTTTGACGCTGGTGCTGCCGAACTACACGTCGAGCGCCGCCGGCCCGTACTACAATTCCAGCCAGCTCATTTTCATCGCCGTCATCTCGTTGGTCCTGTACGGCACCTTCGTGCTGGTGCAGACGGTGCGCCACCGCGATTACTTCCTGCCCAAGGAAGCCGTCGGCGATGAAGAGGTGCATGCGGCGCCGCCCACGCCCACCGTCGCCTGGGTCAGCGCCGGTGCGCTGCTGGTGTGCCTGGGCGCCGTGGTGCTGCTGGCCAAGTCGCTGGCGCCGGCGCTGGAGACGGCCATTGCCGCGATGGGCGCGCCGAAAACACTGGTCGGCATCGTCATCGCCGCCATCGTGCTGCTGCCCGAAGGCCTGGCCGCCGTGCGCGCGGCGCGCGCGAATCGCCTGCAAACGAGCTTGAACCTGGCGCTCGGCTCCGCGCTGGCCAGCATCGGCCTGACGATACCCGCCGTGGTGGTGGTGTCGCTGGCCACGGGCCTGACCATTACGCTGGGACTCGATATCAAGTCGACGGTGCTGTTGTTGCTGTCGCTGATGGTCGCTACCCTGTCGCTGGGCACCGGCCGCACCACGGTCATGCAGGGCACGGTGCACCTGGTGATTTTCGCCGTGTATCTCTTCACGACCATCGTCCCATAAGTTGCCGCACGGCTGCCGTTTTGTCACAATCCTGTCACGCCGCTGTCATACGATGAGGGTAGTGTGGTAGGATTTTTAAATCGTTTAAATGATTTATATAGTTTAGCAACTGAATTTGCCAACTTTTTCAGTTGGCACAGCAATGACAAGACAAGAGGCCAGTATGTATGCAGCGGTGGACCTGGGGTCCAACAGTTTTCGTTTACACGTCGGCAAGCATGATGGCGACACGATCCGCGTGGTCAAGAGCGTGCGCGATCCGATACGCCTGGCCGCCGGCCTGGACGCCAATGGCGACCTGACCGAAGCGGCCATGCAGGGCGCGCTGGCCTGCCTGCAGCGCTTTCGCGTCATCCTCTCCGGTTTCGAGCTTGAAGCCGTGCGCGTGGTGGCCACGTCGGCCATGCGCGTGGCGCGCAACGGCGCCGTCTTCCTGCCGCTGGCCGAGCAAGCCATCGGCTACCCGATCGAAATCATCTCGGGCGAGGAAGAGGGACGCCTGATTTACATGGGCGTGGCCAATGCGCTGGCCATTCCCGGCGAACGCCGGCTGGTGATGGATATCGGCGGCGGTTCGACCGAACTGATACTGGGGCGCGGCAATGATATCGAACGCGTCGAATCCTTCAGCCTGGGCACGGTCAAGCAAAGCCTGTCGTTCTTCATCGGCGGGCGCATCGACGCGCCGTCGTTCGAGGCGGCCATCCTGTCGGCGCGCAGCCATTTCGAGGATGCCGCGCCGCCGTACCATCCGCAGCACTGGAAGACGGCCTACGGCTCTTCCGGTACCATCCGCACCATCGCCGACATCATCGCCCGCAACAAGCTCGGCGACGGCTTGCTCACGAGCGCCAGCCTCGATGCGCTGGCGCGCCGCTTCATCGAACTCGGTCACACCAGCCGCATCGACATGCCCGGCTTGCGCCCCGACCGCGCCAGCACCATCGTCGGCGGCCTGGCCATCTTGATCGGCCTGTTCCGTGAACTGGCCATTCCCGCCATGACGCCGATCGAGGCGGGCTTGCGCATGGGCGTGATGTGGGACCTGTACCTGCGTTCGACCAAGCGCGACCGGCGCGAACAGTCGGTGCAGGGCTGCATGGAGAAATTCCATATCGACCAGCAGCGCGCGGGCCGGGTGGCCGAGCAGGCGCTGGCCATGTACGCGCAGCTCAAGCCCACGTCCGACGCCCTGGTGAAATGCCTGCGCTGGAGCAGCCTGCTGCACGAGGTGGGCCTGGCCGTGTCGCAGACGGGCTACCACAAGCATGCATCCTATATCGTGGAAAATGCGGACTTGCCCGGTTTTACGACGCGCGAACAGAAGACCATGAGCCGGCTGATCCTGGCGCAGAAGGGCAACTTGCGCAAGATCGGCGAGGTGCTGTCCGACCCCGATTTCGCCAAGGCCGTGCTGGCGCTGCGCCTGTCGATCCTGCTCATGCATGCGCGCATCGAGGCCGATTTCAGCGAACTGCGCCTGCGCATGAAAAGCCGCATCGAACTCGACATCAAGCGCGGCTGGGTGGCGCACCATCCCACCGTGTCGTTCTGGATCGAGAAGGAGCAGGAATTCTGGGATGAGGTCGGGGTCGATTTCACCATCCGCGCCAGCGCCTAGAAGGTCATGTCGTGCGCATGACTTGATGTGCAGCAAGCAAGATTTCAAAAAACAGTATATATTGTTTATATTATTTACTAGATTGGAGAATCCATGACCAAAACCGTCCCAGCGAAAAAGGCCGACAGCGCCCCCGTATCGATGTTCCCGACCAGCGCCTCGATCAACGCGGCAGCGGCCAAGCCTGCAGTGAAGGCTGCGGCCAAGCCGGTGGCAAAAGCCGCCGTCAAGCCAGTGGCCGCCAAACCGGCCGCTGCGAAGCCGGCAGCGGCGAAACCTGTCGCCGTCAAGCCTGCCGCTGCCAAGGCGCCCGCCGCCAAGCCGGCGGCCAAGGCCGTTGTGGCCAAGCCGGTCGCCAAGGCGGCGGTAAAAGCCGTTGCCAAGCCAGCGGCCAAGGCTGCCGCGAAGCCGGCCGCCAAGGCCGTTGCCAAGCCGGCAGCGAAAGCGGTCGTCAAGCCGGTGGCCAAGGCCGCCGTTAAGCCTGTGCCGGCGAAAAAAGCGCTGGTCGCCAAGGTCGCCGCCGTCAAGGAAAAAGCCCGCAAGCCGAAACTGGTGCGCGACAGCTTCACCATGCCGGAAGCGGAATACGAAGTCCTGGGCCAGGTGAAAAAAGCCTGCCTGAAGGCCGGTTTCGAGATCAAGAAAAGCGAATTGCTGCGCATCGGCGTGGCGCTGATCAGCCAGATCGACCTGGCCACGCTGCAAAACGTGTTGGCCGGCTTGCCGCAGCTGAAAACGGGCCGTCCGAAGAAGGATTGATGGCGCGGGCAGGGGCCGCACCCTGCCTGGCCGTTCTGGTTTACCATGGGGCCTGTGATAGTTCCCCCATGGTTGCCATGTCAGAAGATACAAAGATCGAACGCGCCGGCTTCGTCGAGCGCGCCATCGTCCGCCATCGCGCGGGCCAGTCCACCGATGCCATCGACCACGTCGCCGAGGAAATCCCCGTCGCGCTGGTCTTTAATGGCATTTCCCACGTCGTCATGATGGCCACCCCGCGCGACCTGGAAGCGTTCGCGTACGGCTTTGCGCTGACGGAAGGCGTGGTGGCATCGGCTGCCGCCATCTTCGACTGCGAAGTGTTGCTGCGACCGGATTCCGCCGAAGTGGCCTTGAGCATCGCGCAGGAGGATTTCGTGCGCCTGAAGGACCGGCGCCGCCAGCTGACGGGCCGCACGGGCTGCGGCGTGTGCGGCATCGACAGCATCGACATGCTCGATTTGCGGCCCGCGGCGCTGCCGCCATCCCTGATCCGCGTCGACCTGCCAGCCGCGCTGGCGCGCGCATCAAGCGGCTTGCGCGAGCACCAGGCGCTGATGCGTGAAACGGGCGGCGTGCACGCGGCCGCATGGTGCACGCCCGACGGCGATATCGTCCACGTGTTCGAGGATGTCGGCCGGCACAATGGTCTCGACAAGCTGATCGGCTACCTGGCGCTGCACGCTATCGACATGCGGCGCGGCTTCGTCTTCCTGTCCAGCCGCGGCAGCTACGAGCTGGCGCGCAAGGCGGCGCGCATGCAGATACCCTTGCTGGCGACGATTTCCGCACCCAGTTCGCTGGCCATTTCCATCGCCACGCAGGCCGGCATGAAGCTGGTGGGTTTCTGCCGCCAGGATGCGTACGTCGACTACACGCCCGGCATCACCGTGTAGCTTGCGCTGCGTTCCAGCAGCACGGGCACTGACTTCGACGTGGGCGTGCCGGCACCGTCGGCCGTGCTGGCCAGCGGCACCAGCGCATTCGTCTCCGGGTAATACGCGCCCAGGCAGCCGCGCGGGATGTCGTAGGCGACCAGCCGGAAACCGTCGGCGCGGCGCGCGACGCCATCGTCCCAGGCGCGGATCAAATCGATCATGTCGCCATCCTTAAAACCCAGCATGGCGATATCGGCCGCATTGGCGAAGACGACCTTGCGCGTGCCATACACGCCCCGATAGCGGTCATCCATGCCGTAGATGGTGGTGTTGTACTGGTCGTGCGAGCGGGTGCTCATCAATACCATCAGGCGCTTGCCGTGGCGCGCGCGGGCGCGGTGCAGCGGCGTGTCCAGGTCCAGCGGGGCGACGAGGAAGCTGGCCTTGCCGCTGGCCGTCTTCCACACGCGTTCGCGCGAGGCCACCGTCAGGTGAAAGCCGCCTGGCTGCGCCACCCTGGCGTTGTAGTCGTAAAAGTCGTCAAATACCTTCGCGATGTCGTCGCGGATGCGCGCATAGTCGGCCGCGTACGCGCGCCAGTCCACCAGGGCGTTGCCCACCGTCGCTTCGGCCATGCCGGCCACGATGGCCACTTCCGAGCGCAGCTGCGGCGAAGCGGGCGCATTGCGCCCGTACGAGATATGCACCATGCTCATAGAGTCTTCCACCGTTACGCCCTGCGCCACGCCGTGCTGCAGGTCGATCTCCGTGCGCCCCAGCGTGGGCAGCAGCAAGGCTTCCTTGCCGATGACCAGGTGGCTGCGATTGAGCTTGGTGGCTACCTGCACCGTCAGCGCGCACTGGCGCAGCGCGGCGCAGCTGACGGGCGTATCGGGCGCGGCGGCCGCGAAATTGCCGCCCAGCGCGACGAACACCTTGACGTCGCCGCGCCGCATGGCGTCGATGGTGGCCACCACGTCGTGGCCGTGTGCGCGCGGCGGAGTAAAACCATACACCTGGCCCAGGCGGTCGAGGAAGGCGCTCGTCGGTTTTTCTTCGATGCCCACCGTGCGGTCGCCCTGCACGTTGGAGTGACCGCGCACGGGGCACAAGCCCGTGCCCGGCTTGCCGATCTGCCCGCGCAGCATCATCAGGTTCGACAGCATGCGGATGGCCGCCACGCTGTGCTTGTGCTGCGTCAGGCCCATGCCCCAGGTGGCGATGATGCGCTGACCTTTGATGAATATGTCCGTCAATGCCTCGATCTGCACGCGCGCCACGCCCGATTCCGCCACGAGCAGTTGCCAATCCTCTGCGCGCAAGTCGTCGCGGAAAGCGTCGAAACCGTTGCAGTGCTCAAGAATGAAAGCGTGGTCGATGACGGCGGGCCTGCCTGCCGCCTGCGCCGCATCGTCGTGCTCGACGACGCGCTTGGCGACGGCCTTGATCAGGGCGAAGTCGCCGCCCAGGGTGGGCTGGACGAACAGGCCGGCCAGGCGCGTGCTGCCCAGGGTCGCCATTTCCCGCGCGCTTTGCGGGTCCATGAAGCGCTGCAAGCCCCGTTCGCGCAGGGGATTGATGGAGACGATGCTGCCGCCGCAGCGCGCGCACTCGCGCAGCTCGCCCAGCATGCGCGGGTGGTTGGTGGCGGGATTCTGGCCGAAGATGAGGATGGTGTCGGCCAGTTCGAAGTCGTCCAGGGTCACCGTGCCCTTGCCGATGCCCACGGTGGCAGGCAGTCCGCGGCTGGTCGCCTCGTGGCACATGTTGGAGCAGTCGGGGAAGTTATTGGTGCCGTACAGGCGCGCCATCAGCTGGTACAAAAAAGCCGCTTCGTTGCTGGCGCGTCCCGACGTATAAAACGCGGCCTGGTTAGCATCGGGCAGGGCGCGCAGGTGGCGGCCCACGAGGGCGTAGGCGTCTTCCCAGGCGATGGGCACGTAGCGGTCGCTGGCGGCGTCATAGACCATCGGTTCGGTCAGACGGCCGTGCTGCTCGAGCGCGTAGTCCGACTGTTCCAGCAGCTGCGTGACGGTGTGGCTGGCAAACAGTTCCGGGCCGGCGCGGCGGCTGGTCGCTTCGGCGGCGACGGCCTTGGCGCCGTTTTCGCAAAAGGCGAACGTGGATGCGTGGTTGCGGTCGGGCCAGGCGCAGCCGGGGCAATCGAAACCGTCCGGCTGGTTTTGCGCCAGCAGCGCCTTCAGATTCGCGGGCGCGACCCGCTCCTGGCGCAGGCTGATGGCCACGTGTTTCAAGGCGCCCCAGCCGGCGGCAGGCTTGGTGTAGGGCGTGATATGGACGGCGTCGGTGTCTGTCATGGGCTCTTTCGGCTGGGCGAGTGTGGTAATTATGCACGATCCCCGAATGACATTGACTTGAGTCATGGAAATGACATTCGGCTGTCATTTTCCTGACATATTAGGCAAGTACGCTGGAGTCGTCTTGATCACAGGGGATGAAACCATGCAAAACATAATCGCATCAAACGAAGCCAAGGTCCGTCCGGTCCAACTGGTGCTGAGCCAGGCCACCACGGCGGCGGAATTGCGTGAAGTCCAGCGTTTGCGTTACAAGGTGTTTATCGAGACGATGGGATTGACGTCGCTGGCCAACGCCGATGGCCTCGACAGCGATGAATTCGACGCGCACTGCGATCACCTGATCGTGCGCGACGCCGACACCCTGAAAGTGGTGGGCACTTACCGCGTGCTGAGCGCGGCCAAGGCGGCGAAGATCGGCCGCCTGTATTCGGAAAACGAGTTCGACCTGAGCCGCCTGAAGAACCTGCGCGGACGCATGGTCGAAGCGGGCCGCGCCTGCATCCACCCGAAATACCGGGGCGGCAGCGTGATCATGCTGCTGTGGTCGGGCCTGGCCGAGTACATGCGCCGCGAGCGCTGCGACTACCTGGTCGGCTGCGCCAGCATCAGCCTGGCCGATGGCGGCCATAACGCCGTCGCCGTGTACCAGGCGCTGGCCGAAAAGCACATGGCCCCAAGCGAGTACCGCGTCACGCCGCACCTGCCTTTCCCCATCCACCAGGTGGAAGCGGCGCACAAGCCGCAAGTGCCGCCGCTGATCAAGGGCTATCTGCGTTCGGGCGCCTGGATTTGCGGCGAACCGGCGTGGGACCCTGATTTCGAAAGCGCCGACATGTTCATGATGATGCCGCTGGCGAATCTGGACGAGCGCTATGCGCGCCATTATGGCGTGGTGCCAGGCTAGGATTGCCGGGGCTGCTGCCGGGCAGCGAGGCTTGCAGCTGGCTGGCCAGCGCCTGCACGGCGCTGCGCAAGCCGGTCTCCGGGCTGTCGGACGGCAGCAGTTCGAGCAGGAAGCGCAGCGGCGCCGTGATCGTTTCGGGTTCGCCGATGCTGCCGTGGCGCCGCACGGCGTCGTGGTACAGGGCCAGGAAGGCGGCGCGCGCGGGCGCGTCGAACGGTTGGCCTGCCGGCGCCTGCCACAGGGCCGCCAGCAGGGCGGCGCGCACGGGGGCGCCGGCATCGATGGCGCGGTGTTCATCCGCGTGGCGCTGGCGCGCATAGGCGATGGCGTCGTGCAGCAAGTCGCCCAGTTGCGCATCGAGCGTGCCCCAGGCGCCGCCGTCGCCATGGGCTTTCAGCAGCAGGGCGCCCCCCAGCACCTGGAAAATCAGGTCGCAGTCGGCCGCGCCGCTGCGCCGCCGCGCTTCTTCCAGCGCGGCCAGGCAGGCATCCGTCATGGCGCGCAGGGCCGGCGCGCCGGAGTTTCCTGCGCGGCAGGCCAGGCGCGCCTGCAAGGCCCAGTAGCGTCCCAGCAGGGCCAGGCGCTGTGCCGTGGGCGCCAGCGCCACCAGCAGGTCGATATGCTGTTTTCCATCCTGTAGCAACTGGCGTCCCTGCGCCATATCGGGCACGGCGGGCACCTCGATGCCGGCGCCCGCATCGAGGCCGCACAGGGCCGCGCCCTGGCGTATCTCCAGTTCAGCCCAGTGTGCGAGCGCGCGCAAGCCCACCTTGCCGTCGGCCGCGCTGTGCGCCGCCCGGTAGTGTTCGATGGCGCGCAGGGTGTTCTCCAGGCCGCCGAGGCCGGCCCGTGTGGCGGCCATGTTTTCGCGGATGTCGGCGCAGCCGAAGAAGCGCGCGCGCGCGGCTTCCTCGATGCTGCCCAGCTTTTCCTCGATGGCCGCGCGGCGCGCGGGATCGGCGCCCGCCAGTCGCGCGTGCAGGGTTTCCAGGTCGGCCAGCAAATGGCCGTGGTAGTGGTAATCGGGCGCTTGCCAGGGCCGGCTCTGGGTGTTCGGAAAGCGGTAGCGGTCGTCGCCATACGCCTGGTAGGCGCCCCAGGTGTTCGACGCCGGGAACTGCAGGTACGCCGCCTCGCGCGCCAGGCGCACGGCGTCGCCGAAGTATTCGCCGCTCAGCATGGCGTGATAAAAGCTGTGCGCGAAGATGCTGGCCGCCTGGTCGTCGATGCGCCAGCCTGCCGCGATCACCGCTTGCGAGCCCATTTCAATGAAGGCCGTGGCCAGGCTGGCGGCCAGTTTCGACCATGGTGCGATGGCGTCCGGGCGCATGTCGCCCAAGTGGCAGCAATTGATGAAGACGAATTGCGGCACGCGCTTCAATTTACCCACCTGCGCCGCCGTCAGCCGCGTCTTCGGTCCCAGCACCAGCCCCGTATGGGCGATGCCGGGGCCGGCCACTTCGCCATGGCCGGCCAGGTGGATGGCGAAATAGCGCTCGTCGAACAGGTGTACCAGCACGCGCTGCGCCTGCGGGCGCAGCAGCTCGCGCACCTGGTAGCCGTACGCGCCGAACATGCGCGCCACGTCCTGCGCCTCGGCCTGCGCGGCTGGCAGCTCGGGCAGGCCGGAATCGGTGTCGCCGATCACCAGCACGCTGTTGCTGGGCGGGCTGACGGCGGACGGCTGCTCGCGCAGGCTGGCCAGCTGGCGCACCATGCCGATGCGCGTCGACAGCGGGCTTTCCTCGCTGCCCGCCTCGTCGCGCATGAGTTCCCACGGGTAGATGGCGGCGCTCTGGTCGACGGCCAGGATCAGGCCGCGCATCTCGGGGATGGCCGCCTTCAGGCCATTGGGCAGCATCAGTTCGTACAGCGCGCGCGACAGGCCCGGCTGGTCGGTGGTGTTGTCGGTGGCGTCCATGATCAGGCCATCGACGGCTTGCCGCTGGTTCGGCTCCTCGTCGACGCTGTTGTGGGCGCGGTCCGTCAGCACCGTGAAGCGCAGGGCGCCGGAGAGATCCGCGGCGACGATCTGCACGCGGCGCCAGCCGTTGTCGCCGCTCAGGCTGGGCAGGATGCGCCTGTAGCCGCCGGGGCTGTGGCGGATGCGCCGCTCGAACGTGAAGCTGCCCTGGTAGCGCGCCTCGGCCATGAACTGTTCGATGGCCACGGCGGCGGCGATGGCGCGCGCTTCCGACTGTTCGTAGATGGCGATATGGCCGATGCGGCACGCCATGCCCGCGTCTTCGAGGCGCCGGTTGGCGCTGCGCGCGCCATCGATCAGGGCCCGCGTGCACAGGGCGATGCTCAAGCCGCCATAGCCGGAACCGGACAGCAGGCTGGCCACCCGCAAGCCGTGCTCGCCCATCGGCGGCGCGGCCGCATGGCCGGCGGCGCGCACCTGCAGGCAGACGCACGCGTATTCGAGCAGGCCGCCGGCAAAGGCGCGCGCCAGTTCGCCCGGCGTCAGCTCGCCCAGCGCGCCCAGGCCGATGACGATGGCGCCGCCGGGCCGTCGCGCCGCATCGGGCTGCAGCACCACGAGGGCGGAGTCGGGGCGTTGCGGAAAGCGCCCGAGCGCATGGATTTCCTAGAGCTTGCCCGCCAGCAGGCGGTCCAGAAAGCTCATGCTGCCGCGCAGCGATTCGGACGCGTAGCAGCCGCTCATGACGGGCGCGTCGGCCGAGGCCATGCTGCCGTGGATGACGGATAGGCTCAGCTGCGGCGCGCGGCTCTCCGGCGCGCTGGCGGGGCCGGCGGCGCCGATGGCGGCGTCGAGCAGTTCCTGCGGCTGCGGGTACAGCGGCGTGGCGTCGGGAACGCAGGGATGGAAGCGGGGCGGAGCGCCGCCAGGCGCGTGCGGCGGGTGGCGGGGCAGGGCGGCGCCCTGGCCGCTGTCGAGCAGCTGCGCGATGGCCGGGTAGGTTTCTTTTTGCAGCAGCAGGTCGCCATGCGCCACCGGCAGGTAGCAGGCAGTCACGCCGTCCGGCACCGCGCCTTGCCAGGCCGTGCGGCCATCGCCGTCCGGCGACCAGGCCGTTTCGATGGCGCCGTCGCGCAGGCGTAGCGCCACCGGCGTGTCGGCGCAGCCGGCCAGGTAGCTGCAATGGCGGGCGTCGAGCGGGGCCGCTTCCAGCAGGGCCACGGTGGCGCGGGCCGCGGCCAGCGCCTGGGCCTCGGGCGCCTGCCAGCCGCCGGGCAGGCCCGCTTGCGCGTCGCCGGCGGCCAGCTGCGCCCAGGTCTCTGCGTCGAAATAATCGATGCCGCCCGCCTGCGGCCACGGCAGCATGTCGAGCACGCCGGGAAAGGAGCGCACGAAGCCGAGAAACTGGCGCCGCGTGTGCTTCCAGCTGATCCAGCACGCCAGCATCTGCACCAGCCGGTCGCGCCCCAGCAGCACTTGCACCATCGCCTGCGTGCCGCGGTTGGCCGTGCCCACCTGCAGCAGGCGGCTGCCGGGCAGGGCGCCGAAGCGCTGCCAGCGGTCCTTCAGGGCCAGGCGCGCCACCAGTCCGCCCATGCCGTGGGCAACGATGCGCAGCGGTTGTCCGCGCTGTTCCGCGTCGCGCATGGCGATGTCGAGCACGGGCAGGAAGGTGCTGCACGACTCCTGCAGCGACAAGCGCCAGTCATAGGTAAAGGGCCGCACCTCCTGGCTTTGCGCGAGAAAACTGGCAAACGGCTCATAGCAGGACTCGATCCAGCCGGCGCTGACGATGTGCGGCTGGCCCACGGCCAGGCGTTCGATGCGCCCTTCGACCAGGTTCACGGGGTCGAACCAGATGCGGTTGCTGCCCACTTGCAGGTGGCTGCCCATGATGTCGGGCAGCAGCAGCACGATGGGCGCGTGCGCGCGCCGTTTCGGCACTTCGCCGCCGCGCGCCAGCGGGCCGTGCTCGATGCCGGGCAGGGGCTGGTAGGCGGTCTCGTCGCCCGCGAGCGCCTGCACGGCGGCCTGGCTCGATGGCGCGCGCTCGAAGTAGTTCAGGTGGTGCGTGTGCGGTCCTTGCAGCAGCAGTTGCCGCACGGGCGTGCTGCGCGTGGCGCCGCCGGCCATCGAGGCGCAATTGACCACCAGGTCGTTCTGCCCGCCGTGCAGCTGGTCGCCGAGGCAGTCGCCCAGCCACCCCAGCAGGCCATCGCCGCTGCACGCGCCGGCCAGCACGTGCAGCGGGCTGGCCACGCGCACGTCGGGCGCATTGAGCAGCGCCACCAGGGGCGAGTCGGGCATCATCGCTTCCAGGCCCGGCAGGATGCGCGCGTCGCAGCGCTGCTGCACCACGGCCAGCAGGAAGGCCATGGCGCCGTCGGGAACGCCGTCGTGCAGCAGCAGGTTGAGCATCACGCTGGCCCAGCGGTCCAGACGGCCCGACATCAGGGTGGTGCCGCGCGACGGGCAAGCCACGCGCACGAAACGGGCGATGCGGATGGCGCGCGTCTTCAGTTCCACGCTCAATTCGCGCAGGCGCGCCGCATCGGCGTCGTAGCCGCCGCGTCCCCCCAGCCGCGCCTGCGCCGTGAAGTGTTCGATATCGTGGCTGTTGAACGCTTCGCCGCCCACCGTGTTTTCGCTCAATCGCTGCAGGCCGTCGCCGGCCAGGTCGACGGCGCCGCGGCTGTCGATGCGCTGCGCGCGCGCCAGCAATTCGCCCACCAGGCCGCCGCGCGAATGGGTCAGCAGGTGCAGCACGGCGCCGTGCGGCAACAGGCGCACGAGCGCCAGGGCGTTCTCTATGGGGCTGTCGCTGAGGCTGCGGTGCTCATAGCCGTAGATGCGGTTGCCGTATTGCGCCGCCAGTTGCGGCGCCAGGCCGTTGCGCCACAGGCCGCCAAAGCTGCGCAGGGTCGATGAGGCCGTGCCGTGCAACAGCAGCAGCACCGGTTCCGGCCCGGAGGGCAGGCTGGCGACGGCCGTCATGCTGCCGGCCTCGATGCCGCAGCGGTACAGGCCCAGGCGCTGTTCCAGCTGGCGGTCCTGGAAGGCGCCCGCCGCCGCCAGCGCCGTCATGGCGGCGGCGCCGCAGCGGTACACGCGCACGGCCCGCAGCATCCAGGCGCCCAGGCCGTCGCGGCTGGCGCCGGGCGGCTGGCGCGCCGCCTGCGGGCGCAGGGCCAGCCCCACTTCGATGCTGGCGGGCGCGCCGTCGCGCGCCAGCGTGGCCGGCCCCAGGTAGCGTGGCAGGTCCAGGCTGCCTGCCAGCAGCGAACTGCCGTCGCACAGCAGCAGCTGCACCACGTCGGCCGGGCCGATATCGAGTACGGTGCGGCAGCTGCCGATGCCGCGCGCGCTCGACAGCACATGGGTTTCGCCATGCCAGCCGGGCGCGGCGGGACAGTCGCCGGCGCTGGCAAGGGGATCGCGCGTGAGCGTCAGGCGCAGCACGGGCGGCGCAAGGGGATCGCTGGACATGCGGTTGGGATCGTTGGTTAAAAGCTGACCTTGATGCCTGCGCGGACTATGCGTGTTGTGTCAGATCAAGTATGTGTGGAAATGCAGGGGGGAGAAGCTGGGAGGGCTGGAGCGGCAGGGCAGAGAAACGGTCAGCATGGTTTGGGCTGGGTCTCTTCGCTATCGTGCTCGGATGTGGTGCGGTGAGCGAACTACGCGAATTGTATGGCAAAAGTTCATGGCGCCGGGGACCTGGGTGCCTGGCATGGCATTACAACAGCGGGTGGTTCAATGGACTGGCGTGGCGGACAGTTCCTTCAGTTCGCGGATGGTGATGTCCGATTTTTCATGCATGCGCAATAAAATCGTTGCACCGACCGACAGTTTGCCGTGCCGAATCTTGCTGATGATGGGAGGCTGAACTTCCAGGACGCGGCACAGTTCCGCATCATTTTTCAAGTTCAACTTCTCGATCAAGGTATCGAGCAGCTTGTTGGGCACAAAACTCGATGGTTCGAGCGCACGCGCCCGGTTCATCGCTTCAATCATTTCCAGCTTCTTTTGTCGAACGTTCATTTACTCCTCCTTCAGGTTATGCAAGGGACGGGACCACTTTATATGGTCCCGGCTATAGTTCGTCATCGCAGTACGGCTGTCTGGGTGACGTGACAACATTCGTGCTACAACATTGATAACCAGGCAAGTGTTTTCAATAATACTACGATAACAAAACTTGTGACAGATGGTCAGTTAAATTAACTGATTGTTTGATCAATTTGGTTGACGGTTGTTGTATTTTGTAAGCCGCTTTTCGTCAGAATCATGGTCCGGTCCGCCATTTCGGCGGCGGCCAGCGAGTGCGTGACCATGATCGCGCAACTGCCGTTGGCCTTGACTTCGGCGCGCAACAATTGCAGGATGCTGTGCGCCGTGTCCGGGTCGAGGTTGCCGGTGGGTTCATCGGCCAGCACCAGCGCCGGCTTGTGCACGAGCGCGCGGGCGATGGCCACGCGCTGCATTTCGCCGCCGGACAATTGCTGCGGAAAGTCGCCGCCGCGTCCGCCCAGGCCGACGGCCTCGAGCATGCTGGCGGCACGCTCCTGGGGCAGTCCGTTGAGCAGCAGCGGCAGGGCCACGTTTTGCAGCAGGGTCAGGTGCGGCAAGACGTGGAAAGCCTGGAAAATAAAGCCCATGCGGGCGCGACGCAGCCGGGTGGCGGCGGCGTCATCGAGGCTGGACATGGCAATGCCGTCCACCAGGATAGGGTGCGCTTCGGCACCCGCATCGGGCGTATCGAGGCCGGCGATCAGGTTCAGCAAGGTCGACTTGCCCACGCCCGAATCGCCCATGATGGCGATGAATTCCCCCGCCCTGAAACGGCAGGAAATATTGGCCAGCACGGGACGGGCGTTGGCATAGGACTTCGACAGATGGCGCAATTCGAGCATGGTGATCTTGATTAATAACGGCTATCGTAAAGGGAGGCACGCGGGGGAGAGGGGGGCCTGGGAACTGCAAAGGGGCGCGGATTGTTTGGCCGGCAATGTGTAGTATACGACAGGCTTATGCTTTTTGCTTGGTAATACCACTTTTGTGTGGCGTCTGCGGCAGGCGGCGCGCGTCGACCTTAAGTTACCTGCCGCACGGCTGGCTTGCGCGGATTCCGCTATGATGGAAAAAAGTCATCGGCAAGGCGCCCGCAAACCGCTGCGGCAGGGGCGGCGCGGCCGGTGGCTGACCGTGCAAGCCCTTCGTGAACCCGATATTGACGACGCCAGCCCATGACCATGCCACTCGCGCAACAGCAGTCCGATTTGTATCCCGCCAGCAACGCCTGCGCGGCCAGCGCCACTCCTGTCACGATAGCCGAGATCAGCGCAGGCCTGTTGGCGCGCGACGCCTGGACCTCGCCCAAGTACCTGTACGACGCGCTGGGCTCGAAACTGTTCGAAGCCATCTGCGCCTTGCCCGAGTACTATCCGACGCGCACGGAAGCGGCCATCTTCGCGCGCCACGGCGCCGAGATCGCGCACGCCGTAGGGCCGGGCAGCACCCTGATCGACCTGGGCGCGGGCAATTGCGCCAAGGCCGCCAGCCTGTTTCCGCTGCTGCATCCGGCGCAATATGTGGCCGTGGATATTTCCTACGATTTCCTCAGCGAATCGTTGAACCGGCTGCAGCAGCGCTTTCCGCATATCGAGATGACGGGGCTGGGCCTGGATTTCTCCAGCCGCCTCGACTTGCCCGACAGCGTGCGCGAGGCGCGGCGCCTGTTCTTCTATCCCGGCTCATCGATCGGCAATTTCGCGCCTGAACAAGCGACCGCCTTTCTGCGCCGCCTGCGCGCGAATGCGGACGGCGATGGCGGCCTGCTGATCGGCGTCGACCTGATCAAGGAGGACGCCATCCTCGATGCGGCCTATGACGATGCGCTGGGCGTGACGGCCGCCTTCAACCTGAACATGCTGCGCCATGTGAACGGCCTGATCGGCGCCGACTTCGACGTGCGCGCGTGGCAGCACCACGGCTTTTTCAACGCCGACGAGCACCGCGTCGAAATGCACCTGGAAGCGCGCAGCGAACAAGTTGTCCATTGGAAAGGTGGCCAGCGCCGTTTCGCGAAAGGCGAACGCATTCATACGGAAGACAGCTATAAATATACGCGCCCGGCCTTCGTCGGCTTGCTGGAGCAGGCGGGTTTTTCCACCGTGCAAGTCTGGACGGACCCGCAGCAGTGGTTTGCCGTGATTTACGCCAGAGTCATCCGGGACTAACAACGTCTGACCAAACCTACTACGCGTCGCGCTTTGCGGCCTGCGATGCTCACCGTACTAAAGTACGGTTGCGCTTCTTGGCCACAAATCACTGCCGCTCGCTACGGTTTTGTCAGGCGTTCAAGATGCCAACACAAAACAAAAAACTACCATGCTGATCGATCATTACCATCAAGTGCGCCAGCATTCTCTGCTGCTGGCCGAACCCCTGTCCGACGAGGACTGCGGCGCGCAATCGATGCCGGACGCCAGTCCCGTGAAATGGCACCTCGCGCATACCACCTGGTTTTTCGAAACGTTTATCCTGGAAAGCATGGAGGCGGCGTTCGCGCCCTTTCATCCGGCCTTCCGCGTGCTGTTCAACTCGTATTACAACGGCGTGGGCGAGAAGCATCCGCGCGCCCAGCGCGGCTTGCTGACGCGGCCTGGCATGGCGCAGGTGCGCGCTTACAGGGCCAACGTCGATGCGCGCATCGCGCGCCTGCTGGCGGGAGAACTGGCGCGCGACGCGCGCGAGCGGCTGACCATGCTGCTGGCACTGGGGCTCGAACACGAGCAGCAGCACCAGGAATTGCTGTTGACGGACGTCAAGCACTTGCTGGCGCAGAGCGCCCTGTTTCCCGCGTACCTGAACAATGCACTGGACAGTGCGCCGGACAGTGCGCCGGACAGCGCGATTGCGCCAGCGCAGGAACACGCGCAGCCCACGGCCTGGCTCGCCTTCGAGGGCGGCCTGGCGCAGATCGGTCATGCGGGCGACGGCTTTTGTTTCGACAATGAATTGCCGCGCCATCCGCAATACGTGGCGCCGTTCGAACTGGCCAGCGCGCTGGTGACGAATGGCGAATTTCTCGCCTTTATCGAGGCGGGCGGTTACCGCACGGCCCACCTGTGGCTGGCCGAAGGCTGGGACTGGGTCCGCACGCAACAGCTGGCATGCCCGCTGTATTGGCAGTGCGACGAGGCGGGCCACTGGCAGGAATTCACTTTATTCGGCTTGCGCACGCTGGACCCGCAGGCGCCAGCCACGCACTTGTCGCTGTTCGAAGCGGATGCGTATGCGCACTGGGCCGGCGCGCGCCTGCCGACGGAAGCGGAGTGGGAAGTGGCGGCGCAGGGCGTCGACATGCAGGTGGGCCGGCTGCACCCACAGGCCGGCGCGCCGGGAGCGGGATTGCGGCAGATGTTTGGCCACTGCTGGCAGTGGACCAGCACCAGCTACGCGCCGTATCCGGGCTACCGCACGGCGCCGGGAGCGCTCGGTGAATACAACGGCAAGTTCATGCTGAACCAGTATGTGCTGCGCGGCTCGTCGTGCGCCACGCCGGCCGGCCATGCGCGCGCCAGCTACCGCAATTTCTTTCCGGCCGGCGCGCGCTGGCAGTTTTCCGGCATCCGCCTGGCGCGCCAGGTGGAATAGCTGAACTAGTTCAAGCGCGGAGCGGAGGTTGGCGCAGGGCGGGGCGGTGCCTTGGCGCCGGCGATGGAGTCCAGCTTGAACTGGCTGACGAGGGTTTCCAGTTCGCCCGCCTGCTCATGCATGGCAGCCGCAGCCGCGGCCGCTTCCTCGACCAGGGCCGCATTCTGCTGCGTCGTCTGGTCCATCTGCATGATGGCTGCATTGATCTGCTCGATGCCTTCGCTCTGCTCGTGGTTGGCGACGCTGATTTCACCGACGATGGCGCTGACCCGGCCCACGCTGGCCACCACTTCATCCATCGTGGCGCCCGCCTGGCTGACCAGCTGCGCACCCTGGCCGACGCGCGTGACGGAGTCGGCGATCAGTTCCTTGATTTCCTTGGCCGCCGCCGCCGAGCGTTGCGCCAGGTTGCGCACTTCGGATGCCACGACGGCAAAGCCGCGGCCTTGCTCGCCGGCGCGCGCCGCTTCCACTGCCGCGTTCAGGGCCAGGATATTCGTCTGGAAGGCGATGCCGTCGATGACGGCGATGATGTCGACGATCTTGCGCGACGAGGCATTGATGGCGTCCATGGTGCCGATCACTTCCGCCATGGCCGAGCCGCCGCGCTGCGCGATGGCCGACGCCGAGCGGGCCAGGCTGTCGGCCTGGCGCGCATTGTCGCTGTTGCTGCGCACGGTGCCCGTCAGTTCGATCATCGACGAGGCGGTTTCTTCCAGCGCGCTGGCCTGCGCTTCCGTGCGGGCCGACAAGTCGGCATTGCCGCTGGCGATCTGGCTCGACGCCACGGCAATCGTGCCCGTGCCGCCGCGCACTTGCCCCACCAGGGTGGCCAGGTTGGTGTTCATGTCGCGCAAGGCCTGCAGCAGCTGGCCCGCTTCATCCTTGCCGTCGGCCACGATCTTGCTGCTCAAGTCGCCTCCAGCCACGGCTTGCGCCACGCGCAGCGCATACGCGATCGGCGTGGTGATCGAGCGCGTGACCCGCCAGGCAAAGAGTACGCCCAGCAGCAGGGCGGCCGTGCCCAGGCTGGCCATCAGCACATTCGCCGCAGAAATATTCTGCTGGATTTGCTGGCCGCCATGCACGACCACCTCGCGCTGGAGTTCATTCAGGCGGTTCACCGTCTTTTGCAGCTGGTTCAGGGCGGGCAGGGTATCGTCGCGCACGTGCTTGGCCGCTTCCGTGCGCTGTCCCGCCACCAGCAGCTTGTCGGCCTGGCTGAACGAGACGACATAGGCCTTGCGCTGCTGCTTCAGGGTGGCCAGCAGTTCCTTGCCTTCAGGCAGCACGATCAGGCGGTCGAGGATGGCCAGCGCGTCGGTGATGGTGGCCTTGTTGGCATCGATTTCGCCATGGATGGCGTTGGCGCGGGCCGGATCTTCATGGATGAACAGCTCCAGCACCAGTGCCGCGTTCGAACGCGTCGTGCTGCGGATGGTGGCGATGGCGTCGGCCTTGGCCCAGTCTTTCTCGATGATGGACTCGCTGAGCGCGCCGATCTTGTCCAGCCGGAACAGGCCCGTTCCCACCAGCACTGCCATCAGCAGCAGCACCACGCCAAAGCCGGCACCCAGGCGTGCGCCTATCTTCATATCCGTCAATTTCATACTGATTCCCTCGGTAGCTAATGATCTGTCCCCGGTGGTCTTATTATGAAACGATTATACGGCGTGTGATACTTCTTTTGCAGCAACAATTGCCCTACGGAAATGAAAAAGCGGCACGGCGATCAAGCCGTACCGCTTTTTCTCCCTATAAGGGATGCCTGAGCCGTGTTCAGGCAGCGCTGGCAGCGACGTCGGCCGCTGTTGTTTTTTCGGCTTCCGTCTGGCCGATGCGGCGGTTCACGGCCGACAGCACGGCCTTGAACGAGGCGGTGACGATGTTGCTGTCGATGGCGGCGCCGAACAGGGTAGGACCGTTATCGAGGCGCAATTCCACGTAGCACGCCGCTTGCGCGTTGGCGCCGGAGCCGATCGAGTGCTCGTGGTAATCCATCAGCTTGATGTCGAGACCGAGCGCATTGACGAAGGCGTCGATGGGGCCGTTGCCGCCGCCTTGCAGGGCCAGCGGCGTCTGGCGGTGTGACAGGCTGATGTCGATCTGCACGGATTCGTCGCTGCTCGTGTCTTCCACCATGCGGTGCGAAGCGTAGGCGTACGGCACCGTCTGCTCCAGGTATTCCTGCTGGAAGATTTCATGGATATCCTGGGCGGCGATTTCGCGGCCCGTGGCATCGGCCACGGCTTGCACGGCGCGCGAGAATTCGATCTGCAGGCGGCGTGGCAAGACCAGGCCGTATTCCTGTTCCAGCAAGTACGCCATGCCGCCCTTGCCCGACTGGCTGTTGACGCGGATCACGGCGTCGTAGCTGCGGCCCAGGTCGGCCGGGTCGATCGGCAGGTAGGGCACTTCCCAGATGGCGCCAGCTTCTTGCTTGGCGAAACCTTTTTTGATCGCATCCTGGTGCGAGCCGGAGAATGCCGTGAAGACCAGGTCGCCCGCATACGGGTGGCGCGGGTGGACGGGCAGCTGGTTGCACTCTTCCACGCACTTGCGCACGCTGTCGATGTCGGAGAAATCCAGACCAGGGTGCACGCCCTGCGTGTACAGATTCATCGCCAAAGTCACCAGGTCGACGTTGCCCGTGCGCTCGCCATTGCCGAACAAGCAGCCTTCGACGCGGTCGGCGCCTGCCATCACGGCCAGCTCGGCCGAGGCGACGGCCGTGCCGCGGTCGTTATGCGGGTGCACGCTGATGATGATGGAATCGCGGCGCGCCAGCTTGCGCGACATCCATTCGATCTGGTCCGCATACACGTTGGGCGTGCTGCATTCGACGGTCGATGGCAGGTTGATGATCATCTTGTTGGCCGGCGTCGGCTTCCAGATGGCGCTGACGGCGTCGCAGATATGCTTGGAGAAATCGAGTTCCGTGGTGGAAAACGATTCCGGCGTGTATTCGAAACCCCATTCCGTTTGCGGATGCTGGGCCACCAATTGCTTCACGAGGGTGGTGCCGGTGGTGGCGATATTCGTGATTTCTTCGCGCGACATGCCGAATACGACCTTGCGGAACACGGGCGCCACGGAGTTGTACAGGTGGACGATGGCGCGCTTGGCGCCGACGACCGATTCCACCGTGCGGCGTATCAATTCTTCGCGCGACTGGGTCAGCACGATGATGGTGACGTCGTCCGGGATGCGGCCTTCATCGACGAGCTTGCGCACGAAATCGAAATCCGTCTGCGATGCCGATGGGAAACCCACTTCGATTTCCTTCAGGCCGATGGCGATCAGCATCTCGAAGAACCGCAGCTTCTTTTCCGCGCTCATCGGCTCGATCAAGGACTGGTTGCCGTCGCGCAAATCGGTGCTCATCCAGATAGGCGGTTTGCTGATGATCTGGTTCGGCCATTGACGGTCGGTCAATTTAACTGGAGGAAAGGCGCGGTATTTGGAAGCTGGGTTTTGCAACATCATGATCGGGTACTCCTGAAGATAGGGGGGAAATCAATGGTTGTGGCGCAAGCTTGCCGGGCGGCCACGCAACACTAGGCCAGGCAAGCGATCGGTAGCGATAGCAGATGCAGTGCAGCGACGATGCCGGCAGGGGCGGTCGCAGCGGGGATTACGTGTACGAATGGGGATGGTGCAAACATCATCAAACCTTCCAGGGTTTTTGAAACACGCCGGCGTGTGGCCAGGCGAAGCAATGCGGCAAACTTATGCGCGTGCTAGGTGTAGTCGCGATAGCGACAGCAGGGAAGGGGAGGAATGTTTGAAGGAGGACATGCAAGCAATGTAAGGGAAGTGGTGGTTGGCTGTCAAGCGTTTCCTGGCGACACCTTGTGTCAAACGTAACGCACCTGCGCCGCCTGGTCCGGCGCATCCAACGCATCCTGCGCCAGGCGCGCCAGGCTGCGCTGCAGCATGGCCGCTTCGTCGGGCAGGCGCGCGGCGAAGGCGGGCCTGCCGCGCAGCTCCAGTTGTTGCGGCATGTCCACCAGGCCCGTGATGGCATCGTGGAAAGCATCCCAGTTCATGCCGTAGAAGGAAGGAAAACCCAGCGCGGCGGCCAGGGCCGCGTGCAACTGGCGTGGCGAATTGATTGCGCTCAAGTCGATCGTCACGATGGCCAGTCTCTTCACACTATTCCCTTGAGCAAGTTCTGCAGGTTTTGCCGCATGCCGGCGACCACGGTTTCGTGCCGTTCCAGGATGGCGGAAGCATCCTTGAACGGTGCCGGGTCCAGGTACAGGCGCGGCAAGTCGGCCACGGCCACGCCGCGCGGGCCGCCGCGCAGGATGTCGTCCGCATGCTGCTGGATCGAGTTGACGGCAGCCTGGATGCGCGGCGTGGAAGATGCCGCCAGGCAAGCGGCCAGCGCGGCGTCGAGTTCGGCGCGCGCAGGCGCTTGCGGCAGCACGGGCGCGGCGATCTGTTCCAGCGGCGACATGTTGACGGCCGGCTTGCGATAGGCGTACAGGGCATCGAGCGCCATCAGCCGGTGCGGGCCGCCGCGCTGCAGCCAGTCCACGATGCGTGGCCACGGCGTGTCCAGCAGCGCCGCGGCCACGCCCCATGCTCCCGCCACGGGCGAGCCGACGTTGGCGTCGATCCAGGCGAGGGCGGCCGGATTGCCCGTGTAAGCCAGCAAGGTGGCGTTCGACGAGCGCAGCGCGGGCGCCTGCGTGGTCAGCACGGCAGTCAGCCAGGTGAGGGCGCCGTCGGGCGGCTGCTGCGATAGCTGTTGGGCAAACGGGTCGCTCAAGGCGCGACTGTCGGAAAATTGATATTCGTCGGACATGTTCTGTGATTCGGCGAGTGAGAAGAGTTGATAGGTTGACTGCTTGCCAGACCAGGAGCAGGGGCGAGCAATACACCGGATGCTGCGACGCCGGAGGGTTGGCGGCTACCGCGCCGATTTTTGGCAGCGTGCGGAAAAGTGCATGGTGGCGCTGTTTTCAAACGGGGAATTGATCTCGCCCTTTACCTCCTTCAATTTGCCGGTAAAGCGCATGGTCAGCGGGCCGCTGGCCGGTCCCGCATCATACGTGCACGCCAGGTTGTCGCCGCTTTGCCGGCAGTCGTAGAAGTTGCTCGCCTTGCCGCGCTCGTCAACCATGATGGTGCCTTGCGCCCCGTGCTGGTCGGGGGCGTCAAAGCTGAGCGCTATCGTGTGCTCCCCCGGATCCATGGGCATCTGCAAGTTCCCGGTACAGGTAAAGCCCGCCATTTTCGCCGCGATGTTATTTGGGCCCTGCGTCGCCGCGACGGCGTTGGCGCCGGCCGCACCCAGCAGGGCGGTAAGGAACAAGCATGGATGGGCGATGAGGCGTAACAGGTCTGTTTTCATAAGCCGATCAATATAGGTTGGCTTGCGACGCCAGGCTGGCGCGTGCAATTGATTACATTAAAAGTAACATTAATGATGCGGTAAGCCAAGTGCCAGTCTAGCAGCCGCAGTGGCGCACACGATTCAGAATCTTGTCATTTATAAACATTTAAGGCTGCCTTCAGTGCGGGCGGCTCCGCTTGCGCTACAATCGGCTCTCCTTTATTGCCACTGCCGCGTGCGGTTCTCTTCTGTCACCATGTTCCCTAAACGCCTGACCTTGCTTGCCCTGGCCGCCTTTGCGCTGGCCGGCTGCGACACTCCCTCCCCGAAACCGATCCAGGTATTGACGCCACCCGAGCCCATCGTCGTCACGCCCCGCAAGATCAAGATCGGCCTGGCGCTGGGCGGCGGCGCGGCGCGCGGTTTCGCGCATATCGGCGTGATCAAGGCGCTCGAATCGCAGGGCATCCATGCCGACCTCGTCACGGGCACCAGCGCCGGCAGCGTGGTGGGCGCGATGTATGCGGCGGGCAACTCCGGCTTCACCTTGCAAAAGATGGCGTTCGACATGGACGAGGCGGCCATTTCCGACTGGGCCTTGCCCCTGTTCGGCAAGTCGTCCGGTGTGCTGAAAGGCGAGGCGCTGCAAAGCTATGTCAACAAGGCCGTCGGCGGCTTGCCGCTGGAAAAACTCAAGATTCCATTCGGCGTGGTGGCGACCGACCTCAAAAATGGGCAGCCGATCCTGTTCCAGCGCGGCAATACCGGCATGGCTGTGCGCGCCTCGTCGGCCGTGCCCGGCGTGTTCCAGCCCGTGACGATCGCCGGCCATACCTATGTCGATGGCGGCCTCGTCGCTCCTGTGCCCGTGCGCTTTGCGCGCGACATGGGCGCCGACTTCATCATCGCCGTGAATATTTCGTCGCAAACGGATACGCAAAAGGCCATCAGTTCGATGGAGGTGCTGATGCAGACGTTCGCCATCATGGGCCAGCGCATCAACCAGTTCGAATTGAAAGATGCGGACGTGGTGATCCAGCCCAGCCTGGGCACCATGAAGGGCAACGATTTCAACAGCCGCAACCAGGCCATCCTGGCGGGCGAGCAGGCGACCTTTGCCGTCATGGCGCAGCTCAAGCAAAAGCTGAAAGCCAAGCGCGAGCAGTAAGCGATGGCGATGCTGCGCATTTCATTTCGTATACAATTTTGTTTCAACATAACAAGGATGCACCATGCAATCGAAACCGATTTTGACCCTGGACGACGTAAAGAAAATCGCTGCCGCCGCCGAAGCGGAAGCGGTCAAGCATAACTGGGCGGTTACCATCGCCATCGTCGACGACGGCGGCCACCTGCTGTGGCTGCAGCGCATGGATGGCGTGGCGCCGATCTCGTCGCACATCGCCCCATCGAAAGCCAAGACGGCCGCACTGGGCCGCCGCGAATCGCGCATCTATGAAGAGATGATCAATGGCGGCCGCGTGTCGTTCCTGAGCGCGCCGGAAATCGACGGCTTGCTCGAAGGCGGCGTGCCCATCGTGTTCGAAGGTCACTATGTGGGCGCCGTCGGCGTCTCGGGCGTCAAGTCCGCCGAGGACGCGCAAATTGCGAAGGCGGGTATTGCCGCTTTGACGGCCTAAATACTATCCGCAGTTGCAGAAGCAGCCGCCCCGCGCAAGCCGGGCGGCTTTTTTCATGGGGCGCAGGATTTATGCTGCTGCGCAAAAAAATGCCTGGCCTTCTGTATTTTCTTCCTTGTGGAAAAGCTTCCTTTTGGTTATAATTCAAAGGTTTAGCCAATCACACATATACCGTAGCGACTACCCATCCCCTCATTCAAAATGACCGTTGAAACACCCTGAGTGCATCTGGCTCGGGTATCTAGGCGGTCGGTCTGACGTGGCGCAGCTACGGTAACTTTATCAGGAGTTGCCCTTGCCGCCATTTTTTTCTGGCCCTGCCGTTCCAGCCATATTAGCGCTTGCTGATGGAACGATCTTTAAAGGTTTTTCGATCGGCGCCGCCGGTCATACCACGGGCGAGGTTGTTTTCAACACCTCGATGACCGGGTATCAGGAAATCCTTACCGACCCAAGCTATTGCCGCCAGATGGTCACCCTGACCTATCCGCATATCGGCAATACGGGCGTCAATCCCGAAGACGTCGAGTCTTCCAAAGTCCACGCCGCCGGCCTCATCATCCGCGATCTGCCATTGCTGGCATCCAATTTCCGTTCCACGCTCTCCCTGTCCGATTACCTGAAAGCTGAAAATATCGTCGCCATCGCCGGCATCGATACACGCAAGCTCACGCGCATCCTGCGTGAAAAAGGTGCGCAGGGCGGCGCCATCCTCGTCGGCACGCAAGGCAACGAACCATCCGCCGCGCAAGCGCTGGAACTGGCCCGCTCCTTCCCCGGCCTGGCCGGCATGGACCTGGCCAAAGTAGTCTCGAGCAAGGCTGCCTACGAGTACCGCGAAACGGAATGGACCCTGGGCGAAGGCTACGGCCAGCTGGCGGACGCGGACGCGAAGTACCACGTGGTCGCCTTCGACTACGGCGTCAAGCGCAACATCCTGCGCATGCTGACGGCGCGCGGCTGCAAAGTCACCGTGCTGCCCGCGCAAGCGACGGCCGCCGACGCCCTGGCACTGAATCCGGACGGCATCTTCCTGTCGAACGGTCCCGGCGACCCGGAACCGTGCGACTACGCCATCGCGGCGACGAAAGAGTTGATCGAGAAGGGCATCCCGACCTTCGGCATCTGCCTCGGTCACCAGATCATGGCGATCGCTTCCGGCGCGAAGACGCTGAAGATGAAGTTCGGCCACCACGGCGCCAACCACCCGGTGCAAGACCTGGAAACGAAACAGGTCTTGATCACTTCGCAAAACCACGGTTTCGCCGTCGACGCGGCAACCTTGCCCGCGAATTGCCGCGTGACCCATGAATCGCTGTTCGACGGCTCCCTGCAGGGCTTTGCCCGCACGGACAAGCCGGCCTTCTGCTTCCAGGGCCACCCTGAAGCGTCGCCGGGCCCGATGGATGTTGCTTACCTGTTTGACCGCTTCATCAACTTGATGGCTGCGGAGGAGAAAAAGAAAAATGCCTAAACGTTTAGATATCAAAAGTATTCTGATTATTGGCGCTGGCCCGATCGTGATCGGCCAGGCCTGCGAATTCGATTATTCCGGCGCGCAAGCGTGCAAGGCCCTGCGCGAAGAGGGCTACAAAGTCATCCTGGTCAACAGCAATCCTGCGACCATCATGACCGACCCGGAAATGGCCGACGTGACCTACATCGAACCGATCACCTGGTCGGTCGTTGAACGCATCATCGCCAAGGAGCGTCCTGACGCCATCCTGCCGACGATGGGCGGCCAGACGGCGCTGAACTGCGCGCTGGACCTGTTCAACAATGGCGTGCTGGCGAAATACAACGTCGAGCTGATCGGCGCGTCGCCGGAAGCCATCGACAAGGCCGAAGACCGTTCCAAGTTCAAGGACGCGATGACCAAGATCGGCCTCGGTTCGGCCCGTTCCGGCGTGGCGCACTCGATGGAAGAATCGTGGGCCGTGCAGCGCACGCTGGGCTTCCCGACCATCATCCGTCCATCGTTCACCATGGGCGGTTCCGGCGGCGGCATCGCCTACAACGAAGAAGAATTCGAAACCATCTGCAAGCGCGGCCTGGAAGCGTCGCCGACGAAAGAGCTGCTGATCGAAGAATCGTTGCTGGGCTGGAAAGAGTACGAGATGGAAGTGGTGCGCGACAAGGCGGACAACTGCATCATCATCTGCTCGATCGAAAACCTCGATCCGATGGGCGTGCACACGGGCGACTCGATCACGGTCGCGCCGGCGCAAACCTTGACGGACAAGGAATACCAGATCATGCGCAATGCCAGCCTGGCAGTGCTGCGCGAGATCGGCGTCGACACCGGTGGCTCGAACGTGCAATTCTCGATCAACCCTGTCGATGGCCGCATGATCGTCATCGAGATGAACCCGCGCGTATCGCGTTCGTCGGCGCTGGCTTCGAAAGCGACGGGTTTCCCGATCGCCAAGATCGCCGCCAAGCTGGCCGTCGGTTTCACCCTGGACGAGCTGCGCAATGAAATCACGGGCGGCGCCACGCCTGCCTCGTTCGAGCCGTCGATCGATTACGTCGTTACGAAGATTCCCCGTTTCACGTTCGAGAAATTCCCGACCGCCGATCACCACCTGACGACGCAGATGAAATCCGTCGGCGAAGTGATGGCGATCGGCCGTACCTTCCAGGAATCGTTCCAGAAAGCCTTGCGCGGCCTGGAAGTGGGCGTGGACGGCATGAACGAAAAGACCAAGGACCGCGAAAAAATCGAAGAAGAACTGGGCGAGCCTGGTCCTGAGCGCATCTGGTACGTGGGCGATGCGTTTGCGCAAGGTTTCACTTTGGAAGAAGTGCACAACCTGACCAAGATCGACCCATGGTTTTTGATCCAGATCAAGGAAATCGTCGACCTGGAACTGTGGCTGGACACGCAGAAGCTGGAAAACCTGGACAAGAACACCCTGTACAAGTTGAAACAGAAGGGCTTCTCGGACCGCCGCCTGGGCTTTTTGCTGCAGACGACCGACACGGCCGTGCGCCAGCAGCGCCATGCGCTGAACATCCGTCCCGTCTACAAGCGCGTCGACACCTGCGCAGCGGAATTTTCGACCGACACGGCGTACATGTATTCCACGTACGACGAAGAGTGCGAATCGAATCCGACCGACAAGAAAAAGATCATGGTGCTGGGCGGTGGCCCGAACCGTATCGGCCAGGGTATCGAGTTTGACTATTGCTGCGTCCACGCGGCCCTCGCCATGCGCGAAGACGGCTACGAAACCATCATGGTCAATTGCAACCCAGAAACCGTTTCGACCGATTACGATACCTCGGACCGCCTGTACTTCGAATCGTTGACCCTGGAAGACGTGCTGGAAATCGTCGCCATCGAAAAACCGGTAGGCGTGATCGTGCAGTACGGCGGCCAGACGCCTTTGAAGCTGGCGCTGGATCTGGAAGCGAACGGCGTACCGATCATCGGCACCTCGCCCGACATGATCGACGCGGCCGAAGACCGCGAGCGTTTCCAGCAGATGCTGCACAAGCTGGAACTGCGCCAGCCGCCTAACCGCACCGCGCGCACGGAAGCCGACGCCCTGGCGCTGGCGCAGGAAATCGGCTACCCGCTGGTCGTGCGTCCATCGTACGTGCTGGGCGGGCGCGCCATGGAAATCGTCCACGAGCAACGCGACCTCGAGCGCTACATGCGCGAAGCCGTCAAGGTGTCGCACGATTCGCCGGTGCTGCTGGACCGCTTCCTGAACGACGCCATCGAGTGCGACGTCGATTGCATCTCCGACGGCGAAACGACCTTCATCGGCGGCGTGATGGAACACATCGAACAGGCTGGCGTGCACTCGGGCGACTCGGCTTGCTCCTTGCCACCATACTCGTTGGCGCCGGAAACCATTGAAGAACTGAAACGCCAGACGGCGTTGATGGCCAAGGGCTTGAACGTGGTCGGCCTGATGAACGTGCAGTTTGCGATCCAGAAGCAAGAGATCGATGGCCAGATGAAAGACGTCGTCTTCGTGCTGGAAGTCAATCCACGCGCCTCGCGCACCGTGCCTTTCGTCTCGAAAGCCACCGGCCTGCAACTGGCGAAGATCGCCGCGCGCTGCATGGTCGGCCAGTCGCTGGCGTCGCAAGGCATCACGCAGGAAGTCGTGCCGCCATACTTCAGCGTCAAGGAAGCCGTGTTCCCGTTCGTCAAGTTCCCTGGCGTGGACACCATCCTGGGCCCTGAAATGAAATCGACGGGCGAAGTCATGGGCGTGGGCCTGACGTTCGGCGAAGCGTTTGTGAAATCGCAACTGGGCGCCGGCGTGAACCTGCCAAAATCGGGCAAGGTCTTCATCAGCGTGAAAGCGTCGGACAAGCCGCGCGCCGTGCAAGTCGCGCGCGACCTGGTCGAGTCCGGTTTCACCGTGGTCGCCACCAAGGGCACCGCCGCCGTGATCGCTGCCGCCGGCATCGCCGTCACGCCAGTGAACAAGGTGATCGAAGGCCGTCCGCACGTGGTCGACATGATCAAGAACCATGAAATCGTGCTGGTGATTAACACCGTGGAAGAAAAGCGCAGCGCCATCGTCGATTCGCGGGCCATCCGCACGTCGGCCCTGGCCTCGCGCGTGACGACCTACACCACCATCGCCGGCGCGGAAGCGGCCGTCGAAGGCATCCGCCATCTGGATGAGTTGCGTGTGTACGATTTGCAAGGCCTGCACAAGACCCTGCAGCAAGCTGAATAGTCCGCGTGTCATTTGCAGTGGCCGCCGTTAGGCGGTACACTGCATGCTTATCAACCACAGAGTTCCGTGCAGAGCAGCGCGCGGCCTCTGTGGTTTTCACTTGGTAAGACCGTTAACCGTGATGAAACACGGACAACGGCGCCGATAACTAGCAGATAGTAGAGATAACATGACCTCAGTCCCATTGACCAAATACGGCGCAGAACTTCTGAAAGAAGAGCTGCATCATTTGAAGACCAAGGAACGCCGCATCGTCATCGATGCGATCGCCGAAGCGCGTTCGCACGGAGATTTGTCGGAAAACGCCGAGTACGATGCCGCCAAGGAACGCCAGGCCTTCGTCGAAGGCCGCATCGCCGAACTCGAAGGCAAGCTGGGCGCGGCGCAAATCATCGACCCGACCGCGCTCGATGCGGAAGGCCGCGTGGTGTTTGCGTCGACCGTGAACCTGGAAGACCTGGAATCGGGCCAGAAAGTCACGTACCAGATCGTGGGCCTCGATGAAGCCGACCTGAAAATGAACAAGGTTTCCGTGACGTCCCCGATCGCCCGCGCGCTGATCGGCAAGTACGCCGGCGACGTGGTGGAAGTGCAGGCGCCGTCCGGCCCGCGCGAATACGAAATCCTGGAAGTGCTGTACATCTGATGCTCAGCCGCGTGCGCCTCCTCGTTGCCACCCTGTGGGCGGGCAGCCTGTGGACCATCGGCTTCATCGTGGCGCCCACCCTGTTCGGCACCTTGAGCGACCGCGTGCTGGCAGGCAATATCGCCGGCAGCATGTTCCGCGCCGAGGCCTGGCTGTCCATCGCCTGTGCCTTGGTGCTGCTGGCCTTGCTGCAATGGAGTCCCGGTGCGCTGGAACTCAAGCGCCGCCGCCTGCTGGGCGCGCTGGTGCTGTCCATGCTGGTGTGCGCGCTGCTCAGCCATTTCGGCATCTCGCCGCTGATGGCCGAACTCAAGGCGCAAGCGCCGTCGGGCATCATGGACGAGGCCATGCGCAGCCGCTTCGGCCTGCTGCATGGCGTCTCGACCCTGATCTTTGCCGTGCAGAGTGTGCTGGCAGGCGTGCTGATCTGGAAACAGCAGTAAGCGTTGGCCGCGTTGTCGGATTACGCGTGGCCTGCGGCCCCGCTAATCCGACCTACGGTGCTGCTGGTAGGTCGGATTAGCGCGCAGCGCGTAATCCGACAATGCCTTAATGGCAATAAAAAAGCGGAGCAGGGAAGATCCCGTGCTCCGCTTCTTGTTTCAAGCCCGGCCGCCTTGCGGTGGCCGGGTGAGCAGGCTTACTTGCTGCCCAGTGCGCTTTTCTTGGCGCTTTTCTGACGTGGCTTGGCACGCTTGATGGAACCGCCTTCGGTAACGCGCTCATTGCCCTTGATCATGACTTTCGTCACGCTCGGGCGCTTGGTGCCGCTGGCGCTGGCCTTGACGATGGTCACTTCGCGCATGCCTTTGCCGGCGCTGACCTTCTCCTTAACCACTTCTTTTTTCGGACGGTAGATTACCAGCAGTTTGCCAATATGTTGTACCGGGGCGGCGCCGAGATTGCCGCAAATCGTATCGTACATTCCGACGCGGGCTTCGCGGTCGTCGCCGAACACGCGGACTTTAATCAGACCGTGCGAATCCAGGCCAAGGTCGATCTCTTTGAGGACAGCAGGTGTCAAGCCCGCTTCGCCAATGATGACGATAGGCTTCAGCGCGTGTGCTTCGGCGCGCAGTGCGCTGCGCTCTACGGGTGTAAGTTTTAGCATAATAATATTTAGTAATTCCCTTAAAAGCAGTATTCTACGCGAATGGCAAAGAAGAAATTAAACAAAAACTGGTTGCACGACCACATAAATGATCCTTATGTGAAGTTGGCGCAAAAAGAGGGCTACCGCGCCCGGGCAGCATACAAGCTCAAAGAAATCGATGAAGACGAGAAACTGATCAAACCTGGCCAGGTGATTGTCGACCTTGGTTGCACTCCCGGCAGCTGGGCCCAGTACACGCGGCGCAAGCTGGCCGGCAAGGACGGCGGCGGGGTCAATGGTACCCTGATTGGCCTGGACATGCTGGAAATGGAGCCGATCGCCGATTTTCACTTCATCCAGGGCGACTTCCGCGAAGCGCGCGTGCTGCGCCAACTGGAAGTGGTGTTGCAAGGCCGCAAGGTCGATCTGGTGCTGTCGGACATGGCGCCCAACCTGTCGGGCATTGCCACGGCGGACGCCGCGCGCATGGAGCATCTGATCGACCTGGCCATCGAATTTTCGCAATTGCACCTGAAGCCGTCTGGCGTATTGCTGGTCAAATGTTTTAAAGACATGGGTTTCAGCCAGATCGTGGAGAAATTCCGCGCTGAATTCAAGGTCGTGGTGCAGAAAAAGCCGAAGGCCAGCCGCGATAAATCGTCGGAAATCTTCCTGATGGGCCGTGGAATCAAGAATCCGCTGAAAAATGCCGTAGAAGAAGATGATCCCGCCCTTGATATTTAAGAGGGAATCCGCACATGGGAACGAGAAGTGCAGTAGCGTCTGATGGCATAAAAGCCTAAATTGTTTATACTGCATTTTTTTGCGTGAACGCGGTTTTTTCGCGCGCACGGATCGGCGGGCTTTGGCACGGCCCGCTTATTGCGAGTAAAATCGTGTTTCTAGCTATAGGTAAAGAGATGCGCACTGCATCCAAGGAGTCTTCGTGAATAACATGTTTTCCAAATCTGCCATCTGGGTAGTCGTATTGCTGCTGTTGTTCATGCTGTTCAAGCAATTCGACAGTCATGGCGCCACAGGCGGCAGCAAGGCCATCGCTTATTCCGATTTGCTGGATGAAGTCAAAGCCAAGCGCGTCAAGGATGTCGTGATCGAAGGTTCGTCGATCACCGCCAAGCTGATGGACGACACCAAGGTGCGTACCACCGCCACCAGCCTCGACAAGGGCCTGATCGGCGACTTGCGCGACAATGGCGTGCATTTCGATGTGCGTCCGCCTGAGGAAGCGTCTTTCCTGCAAACTATTTTTGTTTCCTGGTTCCCCATGCTGCTGTTGATCGGCGTCTGGGTCTTTTTCATGCGTCAGATGCAAGGCGGCGGCAAGGGCGGGGCATTCTCGTTCGGCAAGTCGAAGGCGCGCATGATGGATGAAGCCAGCAACACCGTCACCTTCGCCGATGTCGCCGGTTGCGACGAAGCGAAAGAAGAAGTCAACGAAGTGGTCGACTTCCTCAAGGATCCGAGCAAATTCCAGAAACTGGGCGGCCGCATTCCCCGCGGCGTGCTGATGGTTGGCCCTCCGGGCACGGGTAAAACCCTGCTGGCGCGCGCCATCGCCGGCGAAGCCAAGGTGCCGTTCTTCTCGATCTCCGGTTCCGACTTCGTGGAAATGTTCGTCGGCGTGGGTGCCTCCCGCGTGCGCGACATGTTCGAGAACGCGAAAAAGCATTCGCCTTGCATCATCTTCATCGATGAGATCGACGCTGTCGGCCGTCACCGCGGCGCCGGCATGGGCGGCGGCAATGACGAGCGCGAACAGACCCTGAACCAGTTGCTGGTCGAGATGGACGGTTTTGAAGCGAACTCCGGCGTCATCGTTGTGGCCGCCACCAACCGCGCCGACGTGCTCGACAAGGCCTTGCTGCGTCCGGGCCGTTTCGACCGCCAGGTGTCCGTCGGCTTGCCCGATATCCGCGGCCGCGAACAGATCTTGAACGTGCACATGCGCAAAGTGCCTATCGGTACCGATGTGAAAGCCGATATCCTGGCCCGCGGCACCCCTGGTTTCTCGGGCGCGGACCTGGCCAATCTGGTCAACGAGGCAGCCCTGTTCGCGGCACGCCGCAGCAAGCGCCTGGTGGAAATGGCTGACTTCGAAGATGCGAAAGACAAGATCTACATGGGTCCAGAGCGTAAATCGATGATCATCCGCGAGGAAGAGCGCCGCAATACGGCTTACCATGAGTCCGGTCACGCCGTCGTCGCCAAGTTGCTGCCGAAGGCCGATCCCGTGCATAAAGTAACGATCATGCCGCGCGGCTGGGCTCTGGGCCTGACCTGGCAGTTGCCGGAACACGACAACTTGTCCGCCTACAAGGACAAGATGCTGGAAGAAATTTCCATCCTGTTCGGCGGCCGTATCGCCGAAGAGATCTTCGTGGGACAAATGTCCACGGGCGCATCGAACGACTTCTCGCGCGCCACCAAGCTGGCCCGCTCCATGGTGACCCGCTTCGGCATGTCCGACAGCATGGGCGTGATGGTCTACGAAGACAGCGAAAACGAAGGTTTCTTCGGTGGCGCCACCAAGACGATCTCGGAAGCGACCCAGCAAAAGGTCGATGCAGAAATCCGCAACATTCTCGACAAGCAGTATGCTTTGGCGCGCACCTTGCTGGAAGGCAACCGCGACAAGGTCGAAATGATGACCAAAGCCTTGCTGGAATGGGAAACCATTGATGCAGAGCAAATCAATGACATCATGGCCGGCCTGGAGCCGCGTCCACCGAAAGTCATTCCGCCACGCCGCAATGCGGGCGGTGATAGCGGCACGGGCGGCATTTCGCCAAACGTGACGGCACCAGCCTGACAAGGGCCGCCCTGACGGGCGGCACGCAAGGGTATGGCAAGAACGAGGGTAAGGAGCGATCCTTGCCCTTTTTCGTTGCCGCGCCAGATTTCCCTGACGACTACAAAGATTCACATGCGACACTATTTGCAATTCGGCCGTTTCGGCTTCAACCTGTCCGGTGCGCAGGCGCTGGTGATGGGCATCCTGAACATCACACCCGACTCGTTTTCCGATGCGGGTCAGTATCAACACCTGGAATTTGCCCTGTCGCGCGCCGAGCAGATGATTGCCGACGGCGCCGACATCATCGATATCGGCGGCGAATCAAGCCGCCCCGGCGCGCCGCCGCTGCCGCTGCTCGATGAGTTGCAGCGCGTCATGCCCGTGCTGTACGCCTTGCGCGACTGCGGCAAGCCCTTGTCCGTCGATACGTACAAGCCTGAAGTGATGCGCGAAGCTATCCTGGCGGGCGCCGACATGATCAACGACATCAACGGTTTCCGCGCGCCAGGCGCCATCGACGCCGTGCGGGACAGCGATTGCGCGCTGTGCATCATGCACATGCAAAACGTGCCAGAAACCATGCAAGCCCAGCCGCAGTACGGGGACGTGGTGCGCGAAGTCATCGACTTTCTGCGCGAGCGCATCGATATCATGACGGCCGCCGGCATCGCCCGCGAGCGCCTGTGCGTCGATCCCGGCTTTGGCTTCGGCAAGACGGTGGAGCAGAACTATGCCTTGCTGCGCGCCACGCGCCAGCTGCGCAGCGAGCTGGGCCTGCCCGTGCTGGCGGGCCTGTCGCGCAAGTCGATGATCGGCGCCGTGACGGGACGCCCCGTCGAGCAGCGCCTGGCCGGCAGTGTGGCCGGTGCGCTTGCGGCGGTAGCACAAGGCGCGGAAATTATCCGTGTGCATGATGTCGCTGAAACCGTCGATGCACTGAAGGTCTGGCGCATGGCGCACTGAACCTGTAAGATTCATTATAAACAACAAAAAGAGAAATACTATGACGCGTAAATATTTTGGCACCGATGGCATCCGCGGTCTGGTGGGCACGGCTCCGATCACCCCCGACTTCGTCATGCGGCTCGGCTATGCGGCCGGCAAGGTGCTGGCCAAGTCGCAAGGCGGCAAGGCGCGCCCGACCGTGCTGATCGGCAAGGACACGCGCATTTCCGGCTACATGCTGGAAGCGGCGCTGGAAGCGGGCCTGTCGGCCGCCGGCGTGGACGTGATGCTGGCCGGCCCCATGCCGACGCCGGCGATCGCCTACCTGACGCGGGCCCTGCGCCTGTCGGCCGGCGTGGTCATTTCCGCTTCGCACAATCCCTATCACGACAATGGCATCAAGTTCTTTTCCAGCCAGGGCACCAAGCTGCCCGACAGCGTGGAACTGGAAATCGAAGCGGCGATCGACGAGCCCATGGCGTGCGTGCCCTCGGACAAGCTGGGCCGCGCCAAGCGCCTGGACGATGCCCAGGGCCGCTACATCGAATTTTGCAAGAGCACCTTCCCGAACGAGCTGGACTTGCGCGGCCTGAAGATCATCGTCGATTGCGCGCATGGCGCCGCCTACCATATCGCGCCGCACGTCTTCCACGAGCTGGGCGCGGAAGTCATCGCCATCGGCAACAAGCCCGACGGCTTCAACATCAATGCGGGCTTCGGCGCCACGGCAACCAAGGCCATGGCCGAGGCCGTCATCGAGCACGGCGCCGATCTCGGCATCGCCCTCGACGGCGACGCCGACCGCCTGATCATGTGCGACGCCACGGGCCGTTTGTACAACGGCGACGAGTTGTTGTACGTCATGGTCAAGGACCGCCTGGCGACGGGGCCCGTGGCCGGCGCCGTCGGCACATTGATGACGAATATGGCGCTGGAAGTGCTGTTCAAGCAGCAGGGCATCGGCTTTGCGCGCGCCAAGGTGGGCGACCGCTACGTGCTGGAAGTGATGAAGGAAAAGGGCTGGATACTGGGCGGCGAGGGCTCGGGCCATTTGCTGTGCCTTGACCGCCACACGACGGGCGACGGCATCGTCTCCGCGCTGCAAGTGTTGTCCGCGCTCAAGCGCAGCGGCCAGAGCCTGCAGCAATGCCTGGCCGAACTGGTGCTGTTCCCGCAAACCCTGATCAATCTGCGCGTGGCGCCCGGTTTCGACTGGCAGAAAAATGCCGCCATGGTGGCCGAGAAGGAACTGGTCGAGGCCGAACTGGGCGACACGGGCCGCGTGCTGATCCGCGCTTCGGGCACCGAACCGCTGATCCGCGTGATGGTGGAGGCGAAAGATAAAGAAAAGGCCGAGTCAATGGCGCGCCGCATCGCGGATAAAGTGGCGGTGTAAAGGCAAGCGGCGATAGTTATTTCCATCTAATTCGTCTATGGCAATTGACGAAATTGGGTGGGGGCGTTATTATCTTGTCTTCGGAGTGTGGCGCAGCCCGGTAGCGCACCTGGTTTGGGACCAGGGGGTCCAAGGTTCGAATCCTTGTACTCCGACCAAAGTCATAAGCGGGCTGTCAGAAATGACAGCCCGTTTTCTATTGTGCGACGCCTTGGCATTGCTGGCGCGCATAGACTAAAATGGTGCACCTTTCCGCCCATCGTTCAACGGATAGGACAACGGTCTTCTAAACCGTGAATGGGGGTTCGATTCCCTCTGGGCGGACCAGCTCATGCTGGCCATGCAAGCGACAGCCTGTCGCATGCCATCACTCTTCATCTTCCATCGTTCGCCTGTCTGCCGTGTCACGGCTGCGCAAACAGCACCACGCTCAGCAAATACAGCAGCGGCGCCGCGCACAGCAGAGCGGATAATACCGACACCATTTTCTTGCTGGCCAGCCGGGCCAGGCGCAGCCGCTCCCGTACGGGCAGGTGGCGGCGGATCACGCTGCGCGTGCGTGGCTGAAACGGTTGTTCATTCATGAGTTTTCCCTCGTCGATCAGCAGTTGATGCCGTCGAGCATAGCGAGGGAAGTCTAAAGATGGTGTAAAAAGCAGGCCTGGCGCCGCAAGCGCGGCGTAAAGATGCGGTTGGCAAAGGCGGCAGCGGCCACAGGTGCACCGCGGCCGCTGATGGCACTTACTTTCCCTGGCGGCGGCGTGCCAGGAGGCCCAGCAGGCCCAGGCCGGCGAGCAGCATGGCATAGGTTTCAGGTTCCGGCACGGCGGAAATGAAGGCCCTGTAGTTGCTCAGATCCTTGGGCAGGCCCGCCACCGTGAAGGTGGTGCCGGCAGCCACCGGAGCGGCCCAGTGGAATACCAGTTCGCCCTGGCCGAAGTGGATGGCCAGGTAGTCATAGGCGGCCGCGCTCGTATAGGAATTGATGCCGCCACTCAGGCCTGCCGTGGTGCCGGCAGTGCAGCCCGAGGTGGCATTGTCGCAATACGAAACGGCGGCGCCCAGGCTGCTGCCGAAGACGCCATTGATATAGCCCTGAATGTCCGAAGGGCTCTGCGGCACCAGATTGTCATCATAATATTTCACCTGCAGTGCCGGCGATGGCGAATAGGTGACGGTGCTGCCGGCGATGACGAAGCCGCTGGCCGGGCCTACATCGACCCAGGTGGCGGCTTGCGCCGCACTTGCCAGCACGGTCACTGCGGCCAGCATGGATGCCTTGATGGCAATAATCTTTACGCTTTTCATGAAAATCCCCTTGTGCTTGAGACAGTCGCTTCATCGTGTTGGGACGCGTCCCTGCATGCCGGGGAAGTCATCCCATTGCCCATTTTTTAGCTATTTCCTGCGCGTAGCGGATACGCAGATGAAAGCTTACTCTTGATCTAAACTAATACAATTTTAATAATTCTATTGGTTTGCTTGACAACATCGCATACGGCTATGTATGGCTGTGCTAGCGATAGTGAACAGGATGTCGGGGGAGGGCTTGACAAGGCGCGCCAGCAGGTGCTGGCGGCTTCTCGGCTTTGGAGGAGAGGGGAGGCGGGACTTCAGTCGCTGTTATTGCTGACGCCAAACAGGCGATCCTTGGCATTGAGCAGCTTTTGCACCTTGGCGCCCATTTTCATCAGCTGCGCCATCGATTCGGGCGACAGGCGCTGCAAGTCGTCGAACCAGGTATTGGCCAGGTCGACCAGTTCATACATTTCGCGCATGCGCTCCTGCGCATACTGGTCCACCGGTTCCGTGGCCGGCGCCAGCAGCGCTTCGCGCAGCACCGTCAGGGTCGGGGCCACTTCGCGGCGGCGGCGCTCGGCGGCCACCACGCGGAAGATTTGCCACACGTCGCCCAGCGAGGAAAAATACTCGCGCCGGTCGCCGGGAATCCGCGACTGGCGGATCAGGCCCCAGCCCTGCAATTCCTTCAGGCCGATGCTCACGTTCGAGCGTGAAAAACTCAGGTGCTCCGCGATTTCGTCCGCGTGCAAGGGATGCTCCGCGACAAACAACAAGGCGTACACTTGCCCCACCGTGCGGTTAAAGCCCCAGCGGCTGCCCATCTCGCCGAAATGGCTGACGAAGGTCAGGATCAGCGGCGTCATTTGGATATTTTGAATTTTCATAATTATCTGAATTTTTTCACGCCAAACCGCCAGGGTCAATTGATATATGTCATGTTTCGCAGTATTATGCAAAAAATCGAATTTACAGAAAATTCTGAAAACTAAAAAAGTATAAGATGACGACCTCGCCACTGTCCTTGCCCCGCTTTATTCTTCCCCGTGCCGCCAGTCTGGCGCCAGGCGGCGCCGCCTTGCTGTGGCTGCCGCAAGCGGCCTTGCTGGCCTGGGCCGTGCAAGCCATGCTCGATGGCGCACCGTGGCGCGCGGCTCTGTTACCGGCCGCTGGCGTGCTGCTGCTGGGCGTGCTGCGCGCCGGCTGCGAAGCGTGGGGCGCGCGGCGCATGTATGCGGCCGCGCGTGCGCACCTGTCCACCTTGCGCGCGCAAGTGGCGCAGGCGCTGGCGCGCCGTTCGCCGCTGGACCGCCAGCGCGCGCAGTCGGGCCAGGCGGCCAGCGTCATCGCCGAGCAGGCCGAAGCCATCGTGCCCTACCTGGTGCGCTACAAGCCGGCGCGCTGGAAAGTCATGCTCGTGCCGCTCGTGATTCTCGCCGTCGTGACGCCGCTGTCGTGGATCGCCGCGCTGATCCTGCTCATCGCCGCGCCCCTGATTCCCGTCTTTATGGCGCTCGTGGGCATGGGCGCGCAGGCGGCCAGCCGCGCGCAGATGGTGGAAATGGGCAGCATGAACGCCTTCCTGCTGGACCGCCTGCGCGGCCTGGCCACCTTGCGCGCGCTCGACGCCGTCGACGCCACGGCCGCGCGGCTGGACGCCTCGTCGCAATCCGTGCGCCGGCGCACGATGGCGGTGCTGCGCATCGCCTTCCTGTCGTCCGCCGTGCTGGAGCTGTTTTCCGCGTTGGGCGTGGCCATGGTGGCCGCCTTCATCGGCTTTTCCTTGCTGGGCAGCCTCCATTTCGGCACCTGGGGCCGGGAACTGACGCTGGGGCAGGGCTTGTTCATCCTGCTGCTGGCGCCCGCGTTCTTCGAGCCGCTGCGCGAGCTGGCCGCCGTCTGGCACGACAAGGCGGCCGGCGAAGCGGGCCTGGCCGGCTTGCACGACCTGGCGGGCGAGGGCGTGCCTTTGCCGGGCGCCGGTGTGGAAGTGGCCGCCGTGTCCGCCGCCGCCATGGCGGTGGCAGCGCCGCCCGCCATTGACATCCATCAACTGCGCTTTGCCCATCCCGGCGAAGCGGCCGTGTTCGACCGCTTCGACCTGAAGGTGAGGGCCGGCGAACACGTGGCCCTGCTGGGCGCCAGCGGCGCCGGCAAGACCACCTTGCTGTCCCTGCTGGCCGGCTTGCTGCCCGCCAGCGGCGGCGATATCCGCATCGGCGGCGTGCGCCTGAATGACAGCACCGTCAATACCGTGCGCCAGCGCATGGCGTGGATGGGGCAGCGCCCCCACGTGTTTGCCGCGTCCGTCAGCCAGAACGTGACCCTGGGCCGCGTGGACGCGAACGCCGCGCACGTGACGCAGGCGCTGCACCTGGCCGACCTGGCTGGCGTGGCGCAGGCGCAGCCGGCCGTCATGCTCAGCGACGGCGGCCACGGCTTGTCCGGCGGCGAAGCCGTGCGCCTGGCGCTGGCCCGCGTGGCCCTGCATCCGCATGCGGATTTGCTGCTGGTCGATGAACCGACGGCACACCTGGACAGCGAAACGGCGGCGCGCGTCACGGACGCCTTGCTGGAGTTGGCCAAGGGCAAGACGATGCTTGTCGCCACGCACGACCCCGTGCTGGCCGGCCGCCTGCAGCGCACGGTGCAGGTCGATGCCGGCGCCCTGGAACAGGAGTTGCGCGCATGAAAACTTCACGCATAGCGAACCCCGTCCTGCGGCAATTGCTGCTGGTCCAGCCCGGCAAGCTGATCGGGGGCGCCATGCTGGCGGCCCTGACGGCGGTGGCCGGCATGGCGTTATTGGGCTTGTCCGGCTGGTTCATCACGGCCACGTCGATCGCCGGCCTGCACGCGTCCACCGCCATCGTGTTCGACGTCTTCGGCCCGTCGGCCGGCATCCGCCTGCTGGCCATCGGCCGCACGGGCTCGCGCTACGCGGAGCGGCTCGTCACGCACGACGCCACGTTCGCCGCGCTGGCCGGCATCCGCGTGCAACTGTTTCGCGGCTGGTCGCGCCCGGAAGCGGCCAGCCGGCTGCTGCGCCAGCCCGCCAAGCTGCTGTTCCGCCTGACGGCCGATATCGACGCGCTCGAAGCGCTGTACTTGCGCCTGCTGGTGCCCGCCTTCACGGCACTGTGCGTGGCCATGCTGGCCGGCGTGGCGCTGGGCGTGATGCAGTGGCAGCTGGGCCTGGGCCTGGCCGCATGGCTGCTGGCCGCCGGCGGCGGCATCGGCTGGCTTCTGGCGCGCCGCGCGCGCCGTCCCGCCATCGTGCGCTCGCGCGCCATCGAAAGACTGCGCTCCGCCACCATCGACCTGGTGGCGGGCCAGACGGACCTGGTGATGGCGGGCCGCATCGACGCCCAGTGCGCCGCGCTGGGACAGATCGACCGCGCGCTGGCGCAAGCCGATGTCGCCTTGCTGCGCCTGGAAACGGCGGCCGGCGCCGCGTATGGCGTGGCGGGCAGTGCGACCCTGGCAGCGGTACTGCTGGCCGTGGCCGCATTGGTCGAACAGCAAACGATGAGTGTGCCGCTGGCGGCCCTGGCCCTGCTGATCGCCCTGACGGCCGTGGAACCGTTTGCGGGATTGCGCCGCGGCGCGCTGGAAGCGGGCCGCATGCTGCTGGCCATGCGCCGTCTGGCGCCGCGCCTCGATGCTCAGGAGATCGCAGTGCCGCCGGCTGACAGCGCACCGGGCTTGCGCCTGGAGCACGTCAGCGCCGCGCATGCGGGCAGCCATGTCGCCATCCTGCACGACATTTCCCTGCACGTCGGCGAGGGCGAACGCGTGGCCTTGATCGGCCCCAGCGGCGCGGGCAAATCGACCTTGCTGGCCATCGCCGCGCGTGAGCTGGCGCCGTTGTCGGGCACGGTGCACGCGGGCCGCGCCTGTTTGTTCACGCAGAAGACGGAACTGTTCCAGGACAGCTTGCGCGACAACCTGCGCCTGGCCGCTCCGTCCGCCAGCGATGCGCAGCTGTGGGCGGCGCTGCAGGCAGCCGGCCTGGACGACGAGGTGCGTGCCTTCGCGGACGGCCTCGACACCATGCTCGGCGAGGGCGGCCTGGGCTTGTCCGGGGGGCAGGCGCGCAGATTGGCGCTGGCGCGGCTGTTCCTGCACGAATCGACTTTGTGGCTGCTGGACGAGGCGACGGAAGCGCTCAATCCGCAGACCGCGCTCGACGTCCTGCGGCGCCTGGGGATGCGCAGCGCAGGGCGCAGCTTGCTGATCGCAACCCACTTGCGGCGCGAAGCGGCGCTGGCGGACCGGCTGGTCAGCCTGCGCGATGGCCGCATCGTCGGCGACGCGCGCCGTGGCACGCCCGCCTTCGAGGCGGCCCTCGCGGGCTTGCGCGGGGATTAACAAGAACGGAGACAGGCGGTGCCGCACGCCAGCCCGAGGGCGGCGGAACCAATCGAACAACATCAGATAGACAGCAAGTTTACACACAGTAGGGAAATACCAAGGAAATCATATGGACTTCGATATTGTCGCTTTATCCAGACTGCAGTTCGCGCTGACAGCTCTGTACCACTTTATATTTGTTCCGCTGACGATAGGCCTGTCAGTGCTCCTCGCCATCATGGAGACGGTGTATGTGATGACGAACCGCCCCATCTGGCGCGACATGACCAAGTTCTGGGGTGTCTTGTTTGGCATCAACTTCGCCATGGGCGTGGCCACGGGCGTCGTCATGGAATTTCAGTTCGGCATGAACTGGAGCTACTACAGCCATTATGTGGGCGACATTTTCGGCGCGCCGCTGGCCATCGAAGGCTTGATGGCCTTCTTCCTGGAAGCGACCTTCGTCGGCCTGTTCTTCTTCGGCTGGGACAAGCTGTCGAAGCGGGGCCATCTGGTCACCACCTGGCTGGTGGCCATCGGCTCGAACTTCTCGGCCCTGTGGATTTTGATTGCCAACGGCTGGATGCAAAATCCCGTCGGCGCCGCCTTCAATCCGCAAACCATGCGCATGGAAGTGACGGATTTCGGCGCCGTGCTGACGAACCCCGTGGCACAGGCGAAATTCGTGCACACGGTGTCGGCCGGTTATACGGCGGCGGCGGTCTTCGTGCTGGGGATTTCCGCCTGGTATCTGCTGAAGGGCCGCCACGTGCAGCTGGCAAAGCGCTCGATGACGGTGGCCGCCTCGTTCGGTCTGGCCGCCACCTTGTCGGTGGTGGTGCTCGGTGACGAAAGCGGCTACCTGTCGTCCGAACACCAGAAGATGAAGCTGGCCGCGATCGAAGCCATGTGGACCACGGAGCCGGCCCCGGCCGCCTTCACGGCCATCGGCTTTCCCGACGCGGCAGCACGCGAGACGCATTACGCCGTGCATATCCCGATGGTGATGGGCCTGATCGGCACGCGTTCGCTGACGACGGAAATCCCCGGCATCGAGCAGCTGGTCGACCGCGGCGAGCTGCTGATCCAGGATGGCATCAAGGCGTATGACGCGCTGCAAACCATCCGCAGCGTGGCGCCGGGCAGCCCCGTGCCGCAAGAGGCGAAGGACGTGTTCGAATCGAAAGGCCAGTCCATGGGCTATGCCCTGCTGCTGAAACGCTATGTCGACGATCCGCGCCAGGCCACGCCCGAGCAGATCCGCAAGGCCGCTCTCGATACCGTGCCGCCCGTGGGGCCCCTGTTCTGGTCCTTCCGCGTGATGGTGGGCCTGGGCATGTTCTTCATCTTGCTCACTGGCACGTTCTTCATCCTGTCGACGCGCCGCACCCTGGACAAGCACCGCTGGCTGCTGAAGCTGGCCGTGTTCGCCATCCCGCTGCCGTGGGTGGCCATCGAGGCGGGCTGGATCGTGGCCGAAGTGGGCCGCCAGCCGTGGGTCATCGAAGGCGTGCTGCCAACGGCCGTGGCCGTCTCCAACCTGGGGGCTTCGACTCTCCTGATTACCATCGCCGGCTTTGCCGCCATCTACACCGTGCTGTTGATCATTGAAATGAAGCTCATGCTCAAGGCCATCCGCAAGGGGCCGGAAGAGACGACGCCGGCCCCCGTGCCAGCGGCCGCAGCCATTCATACTCAACGCGCCTGAGGAGGGCCAGACCATGATTTTGCATGAAATGATTTCGTATGAAACGCTGCGCCTGATCTGGTGGCTGCTGATCGGCATCCTGCTGGTGGGCTTTGCCATCACGGACGGCTTCGACCTGGGCACGGGCATGCTGCTGCCCTTCGCCGGCAAGACGGACCTCGAGCGCCGTGTCGTCATCAACAGCATCGGTCCCGTGTGGGAAGGCAACCAGGTGTGGCTGATCCTGGGCGGCGGCGCCATTTTCGCCGCCTGGCCGCAGCTGTACGCCGTCTCGTTCTCGGGCTTTTACCTGGCCATGTTCGTCATCCTCGTGGCGCTGATCGTGCGTCCCGTGGCCTTCAAGTTCCGCAGCAAGCGCGAAGACCCGCGCTGGCGCGCGCGCTGGGATGCTGCCCTGTTCGTGGGCGGCTTCGTGCCGGCCCTGATCTGCGGTGTGGCGATCGGCAACGTGTTGCAAGGCGTGCCGTTCCGTTTCTCGCCGGACATGCACATCTTCTATGACGGCAGCTTCTTTGCGCTGCTCAACCCGTTCGCCTTGCTGTGCGGCCTCGTCTCGGTGGCCATGCTGGTGATGCACGGCGCCACCTGGCTGCAAGTGAAAACGGATGGGGCCGTGGCGGAACGTTCGCGCCGCTACGGCAGCGTGGCCGCGATTGCGACCGTCGTGCTGTATGCGGCAGCCGGTGTTGCCCTGTGGCTATGGGTCGATGGCTACCGCGTCACCAGCGCCGTCGTCGTCGATGGCCCGTCGAACCCGCTGCTGAAAACGGCGCAAGTGCATGTGGGCGCCTGGTTCCTCAACTTCGCCGCCCACCCGTGGACCTGGATCGCCCCTGCGGCCGGCTTGCTGGGCCCCTTGCTGGCGTTCGCCTTGCTGCGCGCGCGCCGCGAAGTGCCCGCCTTGCTGGCCAGCGCTGCCAGCATCGCCGGCATCATCCTCAGCGTGGGCGCGGCCATGTTCCCGTTCATTTTGCCCTCGTCGATCGATCCGCGCGCCAGCCTGACGGTGTGGGATTCCTCGTCCAGCCACATGACGCTGTTCATCATGCTGGTCGTCACGGCCGTCTTCATCCCCCTCATCGTGGCGTACACGACGTGGGTGTATAAAGTGCTGTGGGGCAAGGTTGATGCAAATGCCATCAAGGACGACAGCGGTCACGCCTACTAAGACTTTACGAAAGGAATTAACTATGTGGTATTTCGCCTGGATACTGGGTCTTCCGCTGGCGGCGACGTTCGCCGTGCTCAATGCGATGTGGTATGAAGTCGCCGATGGCGACACGACGCCCGAGCAGTACCGCGACACGCCAAACTAAATAGACGCGTGTCGGCTTGACTGGGCCCGTCCGGCGCTTGCGCGCCCGGCGGGCTTTTTTCATGCGGGTTGCGGACAGCGCCCGCCGCCGCAACGGGGCGGGGCCGTCAGGCTGGCGTCTTGTTCGGGGCTTTCGGCACGGCAATGGCGATCGGGTCGCTGGCCGGAAAGCTCTCCTTCAGCGCTTCATCGAGCGCTTCCTCGGCATGGCCTTCGTTGGCCGGCGTGGGCGAATCGCGCTCCGGTGGCGGGGCGGGCGTGGTGGCGGCGTTGGTGCTGGAATGCATGATGATCCCCTCGCGGTGGTGCGCCAGGCGGCCGGAATGGCCGTGGCGCGTGCTGCTGTTTCCAGCCTAGCACATCGCGCAAGAATGGCGCGCCGGATGCGCCTGCCGAAGGGCGGATGGCGGCGTCTGCTACACTGCGCTCCACTTTGACCGACGGAATTGCCATGACTTCCCTATCCCTGCCGTACCGTGCCACCGCAACCGAAGCCTGCGCCTGGCTGGCGCAACAGACGGGCACCCCGTGGACCTTGGCGCGCCTGCTCGATCAGGGCGGCTTGCCGTTTGTCTGGCTCGACTACAGCGTAGCCTGGGCCGAGCTGTTCCATGACGGCGTGACGCGCTATGCGGCGCCCGTGGTGTTCATCGGCGACAAGCAGCACCTGGCGTCAGGCGCCCGCGACGTGTGGCTGCGCTTTACGCGCGATTCCGGCAACATCGCCATTGAACTGACGGCGCCCGGCTTGCGCGTGCCGCTGGACGGCTTGCATTTCCAGGAGCGCGACCTGTTGCGTTTGCTCAAGGAGTTGCAGCACCCACAGCCGGCCGACACGGAAGCGGACAAGACGCCCGTGATCTTGCCCAGCGCCTTGAAGGGCCTGGGGCGCGAGCAGATTTTGATTGCCTTTGCCGGGGTGGGCAAGGTCGACCTGGACAAAGGCATGGCCAGCGGCGTGGGCATCTTTGGCGACGATGGGGCGCGCGTGCGCAAGAATTCGCGCGGCGGTAAGAACAGTCACTTGTGGCATCCGGTGACCTTGGCGTTCGGCTTGCACGACGTGCACCGCGTGCCGATGGCGCATTTGAAAAAGGCGTTCGCCACGCAGCCTTTGCTGCGCGAATGGAAGGCCGACTGGCTGGAATCGCTGCGCTTGCTGGGCGAGTGATCTTACAGCTCGATGGGCGCGACGTCGGTGCCGATATCGGGCGCCGCATAATGCATGCTGAAATACACGAAAGCGCCGATATTGAGGGCGACCGTGATCCAGAACACGATGCGGAACGAACGCTTGCTCGACTTGTGGCGCAGCCATTGCTGGGCCAGCACGGCGCCAGGCCAGCCGCACAGCAGTCCCAGCAGCAGCAAGGTGCGCTCCGAGGTGCGCCAGCGGCCCTCCTTGGCGGCGGACTTGTCGATGGCATAGGCAACGAAGCATCCCAGGCTCAGCACGCCATATGCGAGGGCAACCAGGGCGGGGATGTGAAAAAAGAAGGTGGCGAGTAAGTACAGTACGACAAAGAACGCGATGACAAGGCAGGGCATAGGATGTGTTGGCTTGAGCGGAGGGCGTGAGTATCCCACAAGGGGAGCGATGCCGCCGCTTAAAATAGGCTGCCTTGCGCCGTATCGACATGCACGGCGCGGCGGCGGGCGTGGCCCGTTTTCAGCGCTTCGCGGTCGCTGGACAGGGAAATGCCTTCCAGCGCCAACAAGGTTTCCTTGGCATGCAGGCCGCCCGCAAAGCCCGTCAGCTCGCCCGTGGCGCCGACGACGCGGTGGCAGGGGGCGATGATGGAAATGGGATTCTTGCCGTTGGCGGCGCCCACGGCGCGCACGGCGGCGGGGCGGCCGATCTGGCGCGCGATCTCGCCATAGCTGCGCGTCTGGCCATACGGTATCGTCAGCAGCGCGCGCCAGACTTCCTGCTGAAATGGCGTGCCGGCAAAATCGAGCGGCACCTCAAAATGCTGGCGCGTGCCGGCAAAATATTCATCCAGCTGGCGCGCCGTTTCCTGCAGCACGGCGCAACCGTCATCGACGCGCATGTCGCCCAGTCGCACGCGGTTCGGTTTGTCGTTTTCCCACAGGATGGCCGCCAGGGCCTCCCCGCGCGCCACCAGGGTCAGTTCGCCCACGGGCGAGGGCACCACGATGCAGTCGTATTCCATGTTGGTTCCTTGATCAGATGGCGCCAGTGTAGCAGGCTGGCGGCAACCTGCGTATTGCGTGTAGGATAGTGTTTTATCGACATGGAGCACCGGCTTTGACGACGATCCCCACCTATGAGACCATCCGCGCGATTGCCCAACGGCTGGTGCACGAGCGCTATCCCACGGCCGTGGCGGCCATCATCGGCGGCTCGTTCGCCACGGGCCGGCAAACGGCCAGTTCCGATATCGACTTGCTGCTGCTGTTCGACCACGTCGACTGCGCCTGGCGCGACACCCTCGTGGCCGAGGGGCGCACGGTGGAACTGTTCGCGCACGACCTGGCCACGTTCACGTATTTTTGCAAGGAAATGGATGCGCCCGGCGGCACGGTACCGCTGGCGATGATGGTCGTCGAAGGGGAAAACGTCGTCGCAGCCGGCCACGCCTACGCGCAGCTGCACGCGCTGGCGCACGCCATCGACACGGCCGGGCCGCCCGCGCTCGACGCGGAAAACCTGCAGCGCCGGCGCTACGCCATCACCACCGCGCTGGAAGACCTGGTCGACAGTACGCACCCGGGCGAGGCGCTGGCCGTCGCTTGCCAGCTGTACGAAGCGCTGGCCGACCTGCACTTGCGCGCGGCGGGGCAGTGGAGCGGCGGCGGCAAGCACCTGTTCCGCCGCCTGCAGGCCTTCGATCCCGTCATCGCCGGCCAGCTCGACGGCGCGCTGCGCCTGGCCGCCAGCGACTTGCCGGCCGGCCAGCGCGCGTTCGGGCAAGTCGCCGCCGCCGTGCTGGCGCCCGTGGGCGGACCCCTGCTCGACGGCTTTACCCTGCCGGCGCCCGCGCACTGGCGCGCTTAAAACATCGTGCGCACGGTCAGGCTGATGTTGCGCGGCTCGCCCCAGAACACGCCATCGAAGAAGCCCACGTTGCGATAGTACTTTTTATCGAGCAGGTTATTCACGTTCAGCTGCACGCTGGCGTGCCGGTTGAGCGCGTAGCTGGCCATGGCGTTGACCAGCGCATAGCCCGCTTGCGGGATATTCGTGATCTTGCCCGATGGCGGGCGGCCGTACCACGATTCGCTGTAGGTGGCGCTTTGCGCCGTCATGCTGGCGCCCGCCTTCAAGCCCGCCAGCCGGCCGTCGAAACGATAGCTGGTGGCCAGGCGCAGCAAATGGCGCGGCTGCGTGGTGGCGGCGCGGCGGCCATCGGCCTCGGCCGCGTGCAGATAGGTATAGCCGCCGCTCGCCTCCCATGCGGGCGTTAACTGGCCGGAAACGTCGAACTCGACGCCCTTGGCCGTGATGCCGGCGCCATTGGCCACCATGGCCTGGCCGCCGTCTGGCAGCAAAAAGCCGGGCGGCACCGTGCGGTCGAGTTCCGCCAGGTTCTTTTTCTTCGTGTGGAACAGGGCGGCCGACGCATTCAGCTTGCCTTCATAAAATTCGCCCTTGATGCCCAGTTCCGCATTGTCTCCCGTTTCCGGCGCCAGGAACTTGTTGTTGCGGTCCTTGCTCGTTTGCGGGTTGAACAGCTGCGTGAAGCTGGCGTAGGCCGAGTACTGCCTGTTGATGTCGAATACGACGCCCACATAGGGCGTGACTTCGTTGCGTGTCTCCGCAAAGTCGCTGTTGTCGGTGTGTACGCCCCGCGTATCGTAGTTGCGCGTATCGGTGCGGTAGGTGCTGCTGCGCGCGCCGATGACCACATGCAGCGGGTTGGCCAGGCTCAAGCGTGTGGCGACATAGCCGCCTGCCAGGCGGGTCACGGTTTCCGTGTGCGAGCCGTCCGGGTGGAACACGGGGCGGGGGATGTTGCCCGTCCAGCTGCGGTAATCGGGCAGGAAGTCCGGGTAGTTGATTTCCGCCTCGCCGCCCAGCGAGCGGGCGCGCTGGTTGCCGCCGTTCCAGCCGGCGATGGCCGTATGCTTGCGCCCCAGCAAGGTGAACGGGCCGCTGGCATAGACGTCGAAATTGTCGCCCGTGGTCTTGCCTGCGCCATAGGCGCCCGTCCACAGGAACATGCCTTTGCCCGTCGCCGGATCGGGATGGCCGCCGCCCGCGTAGGCGACCGTGGTGCGGTTCGTGCTTTCCGTGCGCGCATAACCGAGGTGGAGATTCCAGTTGCCGGGCAGGCGCTGGTCCAGCGACGTGAATAGCGTGTGCTGCTTGTTGGCCCAGGTGCTCCAGGGCGTCGTGAGGCTGGTGTTGCGCGGCAAGTTCGCCAGGCTGCCATCCGCGTTCCAGTACGGCACGGCGCCCCAGGTGGCGCCCGTGGGCTGATTGTCCTGGAAGTCGACGCCGGCCGTCAGCAGGGTGCCGGGGCGCACGTCCGCCTCAAGGATGACCATGCCCACCGTCTTGCGTTCGTGATACATGTCCAGGTAGGAATCGCGTTGTTGCCAGGCCAGGGACGTGCGCGCGCGCACGCTGCCCTCCGCGTTCAGCGGCGTGGACAGATCGGCCTCGACGCGCTGGTCATCCCAGCGGCTCATGATGAGACCGGCGCTAGCCTGGAAGTCCCTGGTCGGCCGCTTGCGTATCATGTTGATGGTGGCCGACGGGTCGCCCGTGCCGCCCATCAGGCCCGTGGCGCCGCGCACGACCTCGATGCGGTCGTACAAAATCGTGTCTTGCAGCGGCGCATTGCCGCCGCGCGCCATGCCGTCGATCTGGAGATTGTTGATGCCGAAGCCGCGCGCATAGAAGCGCGTGCGCTCCGTGTCGTTCTGGCCCACCTGGATGCCCGTCGTCTGCGCCAGCGCCTGGTCCAGCCGCACGGCGCCCAGGTCGTCGAGCAGCTGGCGCGTGATGACGCTGACCGATTGCGGCGTCTCGCGCAAGGACAGGTCCATGCGCGTGGCGCTGCGCGTTTCACCTGCCGTGTACGACTGCGTGCCTTCCGTCGTCGCCGCCGACTGGCCAATCACGGTGACGGCCGGCATGGTGACGTCGGCGGCGGCGGCATCGGCGGCCTGTGCCGGCAGGACCACGCCGGCGGCAAGACTGAGCAGGCTGATGTGTAATAGACGGGGGAGGGGGCGCAAGGCGGGCTGGCGCCAAGATGAGAAGGCTGTCGTTGATTGCATTATTTTCCTGGAATATTGTTAGTCGTGAGTGTTCCTATCTCGTCTGGCGAGCTGCGCAGTAGCTGGGGGGATGGCGTAACGCTGGCCCGTGGTCTGGCTTGGATAGCAGTTCCACCGCAAGGCCCGGTGCGGACGGGCAGTGGAAAAGAAAGGCGCGCGATTCCTGTCACTTTTGTGAATAAGAATCATTATCAATATAGGAGATATTTGCTAAATAATCAAGCGTGCGCACCAAAGGAGTGCAGGCAAGCCAAGGGCGGCGCATCGGCTGGCCTTCTGCGATAATGCAGGCGCTGACAAAATATTTTCCTTAATGAAAGAAATGCATGCGTACATGGATCGCTTGTGCCGGATGGTTGTGTGTCGTGTCGCTGGGCCAGGCCCAGGAACACGCGCCGCCGCCGGCTGCTCCCGCGCCGCTGCAGAGCGCCAGCGTGCCGCCCGCCGCCGAGGCCGTTGCGCCACCGCTTGCGCCGGCCACTTCCGCGGCATCAGCGCCCAAGGCAACGGCGCCGGCAGAGGAAGCCCTGCCACCGCAAACGGTGACGATCACGGCCACCAGCGACGCCAAGGCGCCGCACGTGCGGTTCATGGCTTACCGTGAAAGTTATCTGACGGCCAGGAAAGTGTGGCAAGTGTCGAGCGGCAGCGTGGTCATGGCCCTGCGCCTGATTCCTGCCAAGCTGAGCGCCACCATCGACGACGTGCGCGTGGCCTTGCAAGGCAATGGCGCCCTCATGCCGATCAAGGTGTCGGCCGGCGGCGTGTTTGTCGTGCCGCTCAACGATGATATCGCCGCGCAGGACGGCACGTTTTTGGTGAACAAGGGCAGGGGCGAGCTGACGGCCAATATCGTGCTGCAGCCGTCCGTGGCGCGCGATGCGTGGAACGTCACGCGCGTGGGGCAAGTCTTGCGCGATGCCCGGCGCGCGGTGCGGGCCATCACGCCGTGGTACAAGCGGCCGTTTGCCAGCGACGTGCAATCGCTGGCCTTTTGCGCGGCCGAGCGGGGCAGCGCCTTGCAATTGATGGATGGAGAACAGCTGATCGCGACCCTGCCCATGAACGAGGCGGCCGTCAACGACATCAACCAGCCCGTGTTTTGCAAGATTTTCGACGGCGAAGACAAATACCCGGGACACTACCGCGTGGTCATGCCCGAGCAGGCGACGGTGCTGTTGCTGTAGAGCCTAGTTGGGCTGGCGCTGCACCAGTTCCAGCGCCGCCGCCAGGGCCAGGTCCATGGTCGCCTGGTGGAAGATCAGCCACTGCGGCAACAGCGACAGCGCATGGCGCCCCTGTTCCAGGTCGCCTTCATCGACGGCGGCCCAGGCATGGTGCAGGCCGCTGAGCACGCGCGCATGCTGTTCGCGGTGGTTGGCCAGCGAGGGAAAGGCGATTTGCTCCATCAAATCCTCTTCCTCGCGGAAATCGCGTTCGACGGCCGCAATCAGCTCGCGGAACGCCACGCTGAAATGCTGGTCGCTCAATTGCCCTAGCCGCGCCAGCTCCTGAAACAGCGCCTCATGCGCCTCGTCGATGGCGGGAACGCCCAGCGCCATCTCATCCTTCCAATCCGATTTACCCATGCCGATGCTCCAGGTTAAGTCCGTCGCGGTGCAAGCGGACTGTTCCAGTTTGGGCGCAGCGAAGGTGGAAATCCATGATCTGGATCAAAAGTATGGTGAAGAGGGGAGGGAAGGCAATACGAAAAAAGCAAAGAACATAAGGGAACAAATCCCCACCCGCAACAAAGCGGTTTTCATCGATGCGACGTGATACCGAGCGCCGCTGAAAAACGCCGCTGGCAAGGCGTCTTTGACGCAGACAGTACGCGAGTACGGCAAGTCAAAGCAACGCAGTCAGCGGTGTTTTCTCAGCCGCGCGTATTGCTATTGCTTGGGCCAGTGGGCCCACATGCCTTGCGCATCGACATTCGGCACCTGCAACTGCTGCCCGGCCGACGTCTGCATCGCGTCGCGCAGCACGAGGGGCACGAGCATCAGGGCCGACAAGGCGAGGCAGAGCAGCACTTTGAGCGTCAACATGGTCGTCTCCCGGTGTACCGGCGGCGGCGCGGGGATGCGGCGCCTGCCGGTCACTTCCTATGTACTACCATGCTTGCAGTTTAGTTCATCTGATTGAAACTTCAACTTGTTGCTGTGATGCACTGCAGCAGTTGCGCCCTTATTTTGCCTTGCGGCTGCGCCGCGGCTTGCCTGCGGCGGGCAGGAAAGAGTCGAACCACACTTGCGTCAATTGCCGCGTATTTTTTGCCGCTTCGCGCTTGACGGCGGCCGTGGCGTGGCCGCGCGCCGTGTTGGCAACGCGGTTGGCGGCGCTCAGGTACATGCTCATCCAGGGGTTTTTCATGGGGTGCCTCGCAGACAGTGGGTGGGGCGGCAAGTATGTCGCCATGCCCCTACTGTAGTCCGATGGCTGGCGCTGACCGTGCGCCTGCCCACATAGCCGGGCGGTGAGGGAGGGCCGGCTGATGCAGATCAATACACGTCGCGGCGGTAGCGTCCGGCCGCCAGCAGGGCGTCGAGACCGTCCTGTCCCAACACTTCTTGCAGTACAGCATCGATTCCTGCCGCCATGCCTTGCAGGCTGCCGCACACGTAGACGATGGCGCCCTGCGCCAGCCACGCGCGCAGTTCGCCGGCGTTGGCGCGCAGGCGGTCCTGCACATATTCCCGCGCTTCACCATCGCGCGAAAAGACGCGGTCCAGGCGCGCCAGGTGGCCAGCGTCGAGCCAGCCTTGCAACTGTTCGCCGCAGATGCTGTCAAAAGCTTGCTGGCGCTCGCCGAACAGCAGCCAGTTGCGGGCCAGCCCCGCCCGGTGGCGCGCGCGCAGGTGCGCCCGCAGACCGGCCAGGCCGGAACCATTGCCGATATAAATGCAGGGCACGTCGACCAGGGCGGGCGCGAAGGCGGGATTGGCTTGCAGGCGCAAACGGATGCTGGCGCCCAATGGCGCGAAGCGCGTGAGCCAGCCGGAACAGATGCCGTAGCCCTCGTTTTCCTCGCCCGCATGGCGTTCCTGGCGCACCAGCAACTGCAGTTCGCCATCGGACGGCAGCGAAGCGAGCGAATAGCTGCGCGGCGCATGCTGGGCGCTCTGCGCGTCGCCTTCGCTGCCGTCCGCGTTGCACCCGATGATTTCCGCCAGCGCGCCCGCTTCCCAGCTGGCATCGGCCGGGCCCGTCAAGGTGATTTCATGCAGTTCGCCACCGAGGCTGCCCGGGTTGAGCAGCACGCGGCGCGCCAGACGCCATTCGGCGTACGACGCTTCTTCCTGCACGCCGATGGCGTCGATGGCGCTGCCGCTGCAGCGGGCCAATGCCGTGGACCAGCCGGCCAGGGCGGCGGGGTCGTGCTTGTCCACTTCGATCAGCGGGAACATAGGCGTGGCGCCCAGCGCCTGCAATTGTTGCGCCAGCGCATGGCCGAAGCCGCAGAAGGCGCTGTAATGGCGGTCGCCCAGGGCCAGCATGCCGAATTCCAGGCCCGCCAGCGGCATGCCCGCCGTTTGCCGCAGCAGGCGCGCGAAGCGGCGCGTGCCGTCCGGCGCCTCGCCTTCGCCAAAGGTGCTGGCGACGATCAGGGCTCGTTCGTACTGGCGCAATTGCGCGGGATCGAAACGGTCCAGCGATTGCACATTGACGGCCACGCCCGCCTGCTGCAGGGCGCGCGCGCTTTCCAGGGCCAGGCGCTCGGCCTGGCCTGACTGGCTGGCGTAGGCCACCAGGGTAGGCAATCCTGTGTCCGTTTTGCCCGGAGTGCCAGCCAGCAGAGCGCGCTGCGCGTGGACAGCCCGTTTTGCCTTGCGACGGCCCAGGTACAGCATCCAGCCCGTGATGGCGAACAGGGGCAGGCCCAGGCTGGCCAGGGTGACGATGATGCGGCCCGGCAAGCCGAAGTACGTGCCCATGTGCAGCGGATAAATGATGTTGACAAGGCGCGGCCCCAGCGCCTGCTGGCTGTACGGTTCGTTTTCCGTGAGCGTGCCGTCGGCCGGTGCAATGCTCATGCGGCTGCGCGCCCGTTCGTGCGGCGCATCGCTGGCCAGCCACGTGAATTGCACGGCTTCGCCGGGGCGCATGGGCAGACGCACCGTGGCCAGGGTCCAGCCGGGGGCGTGCTGCTGGAAGCTGGTCCATGCCAGGCCGACGTCGACGGGCAGTGCATCCTTTCTCTCCTTGGACTGCCCTTTTTTTGCGGGCGCCTGCGCCGTGCGCGGGGGCTTGCCGGCCCAGGCGTCGATATTGTCGCGCACCACGTCATAGCTCCAGTAAATGCCCGTCAGGGTCAGCGCCACGTAGACCACCAGGCACCAGGTGCCGGCCACGGCGTGCAGATTCCACAGGAAAGAGCGGCCTTTCAGGGCCGGGTCGAAGGTCAGCCAGGTGCGCCAGTCCAGCGGACGGCGGGGCCAGCGCAGGTACAGGCCCGACAATGCCAGGCCCAGCAGGCACAGGGCCAGCGCGCCCGCCACTTGCCGGCCCGGATCGCGGGGCAGCAGCAGCCAGCGGTGCAGCGATTCCGTCCACTCGAAAAATGCCGCGCCCATCAGCGCCGGCTGGGTCGCGCCCGTGTAAGGATGCATATAAATAGATGCGCCGCGCCGCTGGCCGTCTTTCGGCGCGAAGAACAGGCGTGGCGCCGCGCCCGCTTCCGCATACAGGGTGATCGAGGCCACGCGCTGGCCGTGTTCCTTAGCGGCAATGCTGCTCAGCTGGGCCGGCGTCAGCGGCGCGCGCGTTTCCGCGGGCACATGGCGCACGCCGGGGTTCATGACATCGAGCAATTCATCCTTGAAGGCCAGGGTGGCGCCGCTCAGGCCGATGATCACCAGCACCGTGCCGGCCGTGATGCCGATGAACCAGTGCAATTGAAACCATACCTGCTTCCAGTGCCAGTGCCAGCGCCGTTGTTGCGGGACGGCAAGCTGACGAGTCTGCGGCGCATCGTCGGCGCCGGCGCGTGGCAGGAGGTGTGGAAGGGAGGAGGTCGTCATGAAGCGGCTTTCGATAGCGCCGCCATGCGGGGCATCAGGCATGGCGGGGTAGAAGGAGGACTGACATATTAACGCAAACGAGAATCATTCGCAAATGATGGTTCCCTGTTTTCGCGTGGCGATGGCCATCCTCGTTTGCCTGATCGGGCGCTGGAGGCGCTACAATAGGGATACTGTTCACTAGTTCCCATTGCTGCCATGACCACTTCCACACCGAATCTCGTCGTCACCCCATCCGCCCATCCCCTGTCCGACGCCGAGCGCGCCGCGCGCATGGTCAATCCCGCCTTCGGCCGGATCTTCACGGACCACATGGTGGTGATTCCTTACCGCGACGGCAAGTGGCAGCAGGGCGAACTGAAGGCTTACGGCCCTTTGATGCTGGACCCGTCCGCCTCGTCGCTGCACTACGGCCAGGCCATCTTCGAAGGCTACAAGGCGTTCGCCCAGCCTGACGGCAGCATCAAGACGTTCCGTCCGGAACAAAATGCCGAGCGCTTCAACCGCAGCGCCGCGCGCCTGGCCATGCCGGCCATCCCTGTGGAGCTGTTCCTGGAAGCGGGCGACGCGCTGATTGCGCAAGACCGTAACTGGGTGCCGAAAAACACGGGCGAGAGCCTGTACATGCGTCCGCTGATGATCGCCACCGACCCTTACCTGGGCGTGCGTCCATCGGAAGAATACCTGTTCGTGCTGTTCGCCTCGCCGGCCGGCGCCTACTTCCCGAAAGGCGTGAAACCCGTCACCGTGTGGATCAGCGAAGACTTCGTGCGCGCCGCGCCGGGCGGCACGGGCGAAGCCAAATGCGCGGGCAACTACGCGGCCAGCCTGATGGCCCAGTCGCAAGCACAGGAAAAGGGCTGCGACCAGGTCGTGTGGCTGGACGCCGTGCACCGCGAATTCATCGAGGAAATGGGCGGCATGAACCTCTTCTTCGTCTACAAGGATGGCGAGAAGATCACCGTCGTGACGCCGGAACTGACGGGCACCTTGCTGCCAGGCATCACCCGCCGCAGCCTGCTGGAAATGGCGAAAGACCTCGGCTATGCGACGGAAGAGCGTAAATTGTCCGTCCGGCAATGGCGCGACGACATCGCCTCGGGCCGCATGACCGAAGTGTTCGCCTGCGGCACGGCCGCCGTCATCACGCCCGTGGGCGTAGCCAAGGCCGATGGCTTTGAAATGACCATCAACAACAATGAAAACGGCGCCGTCACCCTGGCCCTGCGCGAAGCGCTGCTGGGCTTGCAGCATGGCACGGCACCGGATATGCATGGCTGGATGCATAAAGTTTGCTGATGCACTTGATTGATTGATACCGCGCCGGCACTCAGTTGCCGGCGTTTTATATTCTGAAAGGGAAACCCGATGCAATTGAGAACTGTCTTGCCCGCGCTGGCCGCCGTATTCCTCAGCCTGTCCGCTGGCGCCGTCCACGCGGCCGATGCCAGCTGCGCCATTCCGCGCAACGTCAGTTATTACGACTATGACGTCAAGCCGTCGGACGAGAAAAATACCTGCTACAAGCAAAGCACGAACGTGCCTACCGACTACTTCATGCTGGCGCTGTCGTGGTCGCCCGGTTTTTGCGACAGCCAGCGCCGCCGTGGGGAAGTCTCGAAGAAGGCCGCCTTCCAGTGTGCAGAGAGCAACCACTTCGGCTGGATCGTCCATGGCTTGTGGGCGCAGTCGAACAATCCGGCCACCTGCGACGACATTTCCGTGACGCCGCCGCGCAAGACGGACATGCATCCGCGTTACTGCAAGGGCAATCTGCCGAAGCTGGCGCCGTCCGAGATCCTGCCCTATATGTGCATGCAGCCGGGCGAAGCCTTGCTGCAGGGCGAATGGGAAAAGCATGGCGCCTGCGATTTCGATACGGCCAAGCAGTATTTCGAGAAGGAACGCGAACTGTTCCAGGCCTTGAAGTTGCCGGATTCCAGCATGCCCAAGAATGAGTTGTTCCAGTGGATGAAGCAGCACAACCCGCAGCTGAAAGGCCGCTGGCTCGGTTATGAAAAGCACTCGGGCGAGTTGCGCATCTGTTATTCGAAAGATTTTAAAGTGATCGACTGCCGGAAGTGATGGGCGTTGCCTGCCCGGCAGAGTCCGCCCATTCATGCTAGTGTCGTGGCTGCGGCACCGTATGCCGCCCCGGACGGGCTAGACGAACAGGCAACATGATGAAGCAGAAAAACAAGGCGCAGCCTTTCCTCGTGGGCGAGGACGGCTTGCCGCCCGGCGCCCGTTTATGGGCCATGCTGGCGCTGGCCATCGGCGTGGGCATGGCCTCGCTCGATACGGCGATCGCCAACACGGCCTTGCCGGCCATCGCCAGCGAGCTGCGTACGACGCCGGCCGCTTCCGTCTGGATCGTCAACGTGTATCAGCTGGCCATGGTGGCGACCCTGCTGCCGTTTTCGGCCCTCGGCGAAATCGCCGGCTACCGCCGCGTGTTTATCTCCGGCATGTTCTTGTTTACCCTGGCGTCGCTCGCCTGCGCGCTGGCCTGGTCCTTGCCGTCGCTGGTGGTGGCAAGGCTTTTCCAAGGTGTTGGCGCCAGCGCCATGATGAGCGTCAATACGGCACTGCTGCGCGCCCTGTATCCCAAACACTTGCTGGGACGGGCCTTCGGCAACAATGCGCTGGTGGTGGCCGTCGCGTTCGCCATCGGCCCCACGGCCGCTTCCTTGATCCTGGCGACGGCGTCGTGGCCGTGGCTGTTCGCCATCAACGTCCCGCTGGGCGTGGCCGGCTTTTTCCTGGCCAGCCGCATGCTGCCGGCGACCAAACTGTCCGGCCACACGCTCGATGCGCGCACGGCGCTGTACAACGTGGGCGCCTTCGGCTTGCTGATTTTATTGTTCGGCGACGCCGCCCACCACGCGGCCATCTCGACCCTGCTGCCGGAACTGGTGGCCGTGGTGATTTTCTTTGTCTTGCTGCTGCGCCGCCAGGCGGGGCATGCGGCGCCCATGCTGCCGATCGACCTGTTCCGCCGCCCATTGTTCCTGCTGTCGTCGCTGACGGCCATCTGCACGTTTGCCGCGCAGGGGCTGGCCTTCGTCTCGCTGCCATTCTATTTTGAAGTGACCCTGGGGCGTTCGCCCGTCGAGACGGGCTTTTTGATGACGCCGTGGGCCATGCTGGTGGCTGTGATGGCGCCCGTGGCGGGGCGCCTCAGCGACCGTTATTCGCCTGGCGTGCTGGGCGGCATCGGCCTGGCGGCGCTGGCCGGCGGCTTGCTGACCCTGGTGTGGATACCGGCGCACCCCAGCGCGTTTGACATCGGCTGGCGCATGGCCTTGTGCGGCATCGGTTTCGGCTTTTTCCAGGCGCCCAATCTGAAAGCCATCATGGGCAGCGCGCCGCCCGAACGGGCCGGCGGCGCCAGCGGCGTGGTGGCCACGTCGCGCCTGATCGGGCAAGCGACGGGCGCGGCGCTGGTCGCGTATTGCTTCACGGTGTCCGCCAGCCGGGGCACGACGTATGCGCTGTGCCTGGCGGCAGGTTTCGCCGCCGTGGCCAGCATCGCCAGCTTCTCGCGCCTGGTGGTGGCGCAGCCGGCGTGGCTGGGCAAGGGCGGTTAAGCCTAGACGTCGATGGCCTTGTCCGACTGCATGCGCTTGCGCAATTCGAACTTCTGGATCTTGCCTGTGGACGTGCGGGGCAGGGGACCGAAATAAATGGCTTTCGGCACCTTGAAGCCCGCCAGGTTGTTCTTGCAGAAGGCAATCAATTCCGCTTCCGTCACCGTCGCCCCTTCGCGCAGTTCGACGAAGGCGCACGGCGTCTCGCCCCATTTCTCGTCGGGCTGGGCGATAACGGCGGCCGCCAGCACTTGCGGGTGGTGGTACAGGGCGTCTTCGACTTCCACGCTGGAAATGTTCTCGCCGCCGGAAATGATGATGTCCTTGCTGCGGTCCTTCAGCTTGATGTAGCCGTCCGGATACATGACGCCGAGGTCGCCCGTGTGGAACCAGCCGCCCGCGAACGCTTCCTGCGTCGCCTTTTCATTCTTCAGATAGCCCTTCATGCAGATGTTGCCACGGAACATGATCTCGCCGATCTGTTCGCCATCGGCCGCCACCGGCTGCATGGTTTCCGGGTCGATCACGGCGACGGCGCTTTGCAGGTGGTAGCGCACGCCCTGGCGCGATTTGAGTACTGCGCGCTCTTCCTGGCTCAAGGCCGCCCACTCGTCCTGCTCGGCGCAGATGGCGGCCGGGCCGTACACTTCCGTCAAGCCATACGAGTGGATCAGGTCGAAACCCATAGCTTCGATCTTCGCCACCATGGCGGCCGGCGGCGGCGCACCGGCCACCATGCCGCGCACGGTCCAGGCTATGCCCTCGCGCCAGTTGGCGGGCGCGTTGGCCAGCGCCGCATGCACGATGGGCGCCGCGCAATAGTGGGTGATGCGCAATTCGCGCATCAGGTCGAACACGAGCTTCGGCTCGAACTTGCGCAGGCACACGTTGACGCCCGCGCGCGCGGCGATGGTCCACGGGAAGCACCAGCCGTTGCAGTGGAACATCGGCAAGGTCCACAGGTAGACGGCATGCTTGGGCATGTCCCATTCCAGGATGTTCGACAGGGCGTTCAGGGCCGCGCCCCGGTGGTGGTAGACGACGCCTTTCGGGTCGCCCGTGGTGCCGGACGTGTAGTTGAGGGCAATGGCGTCCCACTCGTCCGCCGGTGGCTGCCAGTCGTAATCGGGGTCGCCGCTGGCCAGCAAGCTTTCGTAGTCGAGGTCGGAAAAGGCGTCCACTTGCGGTCCCAGCACGTCGTTGACCTGGATCACGCGCAAGCCGGGAATCTGCGCCGCCATCTGGCGCGCCAGCTCGGCGAATTCCGTGTCGGCCAGCAAGACTTTTGCGTGGCCGTGACGCAGCATGAAGGTCAGCGAGGCCAGGTCGAGGCGGATGTTCAGCGCATTGAGGACGGCGCCCGCCATGGGAACGCCAAAGCTCGCTTCCACCATGGCGGGGGTGTTCGGCAGCATGACGGCCACCGTGTCGCCCGTGCCCACGCCCAGCTTGATCAGGCCGGAGGCCAGGCGGCGCGTGCGCGCATACGTTTCACGCCACGTCTGCCGCACGGCGCCATGTGCAATTGCCAGGCGATTGCCATATACTGCCGCTGCCCTGGCGATATAGTCGAGCGGGGTGAGGGCGGCGTAGTTGGCGCTGTTTTTGCCGAGGCCGGTGTTGAAATCAGGTGTCATGCTTGTCTCCTGTTAAATAAAATTCTGCGGCTCCCTGTTTCGGGATTGATACCGGTTAGCATAGCACCGGTGCTGGAAAATCACTGTCATCTTAGTGACAACTGCGGTGACAGGTGACGAGTGACAACAGAAGGATGAAATGGATAGCAACGATAGTGTAGGCCCTGCCGTGCCCGAACTCGACAGCCACGACTGGTTCACGGCCCTCGACGCGCGGCATCAGACCTTGTTGCGTGCCGGCAGCGTGCTGCGGCATTACGAGGCGGGCGCCTTCATCACGCGGCGCGGCGAACCGTCGGCGCACTGGATCGGCGTGCACACGGGCTTGATCAAGCTGGCCGTCTACAATGCCGATGGGCGCGGCGCCACGTTTTCCGGCGTGCCGGCCGGCGGCTGGTGCGGCGAGGGCAGCGTGCTCAAGCGCGAATTGCGCCGCTACGACGTGGTGGCCGTGCGCGCATCGAGCATCCTCCTCGTGCCCGTGGACCTGTTTCATCTGCTGCTGGCCGAGAGCCTCTCCTTTAACGCCTTCGTCATCCGCCAGCTGAACGAACGCATGGGGCAATTCATCGCCACCATCCAGAACCAGCGCCTGCTGGCCGTCGACGCGCAGGTGGCGCAAGCGATCGCGCAGCTGTTCCACCCCATGCTATACCCGCGCACGTCCAGCGTGCTTGAGCTGTCGCAGGAAGAAATCGGCTTGCTGACCGGCATTTCGCGCCAGCGCGTGAACCAGGCGCTGGGCCATCTGGCCGAACTAAAGCTCATCAGCATCGCCTACCAGGCCATCCGCGTCGTCGACCTCGATGGCTTGCGCCGTTATGGCGTGGCGTCGCTGTGATGACAGACTGCTTGCGCGATGTATGGCATGCTGGCGGCTGGCTTATGACATTGAATTGACGCATGGCACTCGTTTCCGATCATCCTCTGCACTTGCTGGGCTTGCGCTTTCCGCTCCGGCTGCGCGTCACCGTGCGCCAGGGTTTTGTCACCTTGCACAATGAAATCACCACCAAGAAGCTGGCCAGCGGCGACAGTTTTGTCGTGCCCGCCTTCTTGCGGTTTGCCTGCGATGTGATGCCGGGGCGGGGCAAGCCCGCCGTGTTTACGCTGGCGCTGGAAGACGATGAGCCGGAGGGCGGCCATGGCGGCGGCAAGCGCTGGAGCCAGGCGCTGGCGCAGCACATCTTTGATACGCCGCAAGGCAAATGGACGGCGGCGCGCCTGGCGGCCCTGTGGCAAGTGACGCCGCACAAGGCGCGTGCCCGCCTGTTTGCCGAGGGCGAGGCATTGCTCAGTCTGGTGCGCGAACAGCGCCTGGCGCACGCGCTGCACACGGCGGCGCAGGCGGACGCCGATGGGGAGGACGGCGAGCGCGACCTGGCGCAGGTGGCGGCCGGCTCCGGCTTTGCCTCGATCCCCGCGTTTTGCGACGCCTGCGTGGACGTGGCCGGCGTGCGCCCCAGCCTGTTCCTGCGGGGACAGGCGCCCGGATAGCCAGACTCCGTTATAATCGTGGCCATGGGATCTTTATTGAAGCGCAAACAGTGGCATATGTGGTTCGCCTGCCTGGCGATACTGCTCAATGCGCTGTCGCCATCCTTGTCGTATGCGTTTGCCTCGCTGCACGCGAACGCGAACAATGCCGCCGTCGACATTTGCTCGGCCAGCGGCGCCGTCTATACGCAGGCGGACCTGGCGCCCGCCGCCAAATCCACCACCGATTCCGTGCTGCACCACATCGAGCATTGCCCGTTCTGCATGAGCCATGCCGGCAGCGTGGGCCTGCCGCCGCCTGCCGTGTCTCCGCTGGCCGTCATCACGGGCCACGACCTGTATCCGCCATTGTTTTACCAGGCGCCCAAAGCGCCGTTCGCGTGGCTGGCCGCCAGTCCGCGCGGTCCGCCTTCGGCTGCCTGAACGCAGCACGCACGCCTTCCACGTCTTAACCGTCTCCACTACGCCCATCGGGCCAGAATGCCATGAAACGTCGTCTTTTCCTTCTCGCCGGCACGGCGGGATTGCTTACGCTTGCCGCTTGCGAACAAGCGCCGAAACCCCATTACAACGGCCTCGACTTGACGGGAGGCGATTACAAGCCCGACTTCAAATTGAGCGGCCCCGACGGCAAGGTGTACACCCTGGCCGACTTCAAGGGCAAGTATGTGATGGTCTTCTTTGGCTTCACGCAATGCCCGGACGTGTGTCCGACAGCCCTGTCGCGCGCGCTGGAAATCCGCCAGAAGCTGGGGCCGGACGCCGATAAACTGCAAGTGATCTTCATCAGCATCGACCCCGAGCGCGACACGCCCGAGCTGCTGGGCGAATACATGCGCGCTTTCGACCCCAGCTTCCTGGGCTTGCGCACGGACCCGAAGGACACGGCGCAGACGGCCTTCAATTACAAGGTCTTCTACCGCCGCGTGCCGAGCGGCAGTTCCTATACGATGGACCACACGGCCATCAGCTATGTGCTCGACACCGAGGGACGCATGCGCCTGGGCTTGAAACACCAGTTGACGGGCGACGAGTGCGTGCAGGACATCAAAACCCTGATGCAATCGAAATACACCTTATAACCCTACCGAGGAATGATCATGACCCATCTGAAAACCCTGCTGGCCACGGCCCTGACCGTGCTGTCCTTCTCCGCCGCTGCCCAGACTTCCGTGCAGATCACCGACCCGTGGGTGCGCGCCACCGTGCCGCAGCAAAAAGCCACGGGCGCCTTCATGCAGATCACGGCGCCGAAAGCCATGCGTTTGCTGGAAGTGCGCTCGCCCGTGGCGGGCGTGGCGGAAATCCATGAAATGAGCATGACGGACAATATGATGCGCATGCGCCAGGTCAAGGAAATCGCCTTGCCAGCCGGCAAAGCTGTCGAACTGAAGCCGGGCGGCTACCACGTCATGCTGCTGGACCTGAAAGGGCAGGTGAAGGCGGGCGACAAGATCCCGCTGACGCTGGTGCTGGAAGGCGAGGACAAGCACCGCGAAACCATCGAAGTGACCGCCGTGGCCCGTCCGTTGGGCGCCAGCTCGGCCCCGATGCCGGCGATGAAACACTAATCCTGCCGCTGCACCCTTGAAAAGCCCGGTACGCCGGGCTTTTTTGCGTCCGTTTGAAAGTTAAACGGCTGTTTGATACAATACCGGATAATATTAAACGACTGTTTAAATGATGGGATTGGCATGAAGCAAGAAAAGGAAAGCGAGAAAGAAAGCGAACCGGCGCGCGCGCGCATCCTGCAGGCGGCGGTGGAGCTGTTTGCCGACGACGGTTACAAGCTCGCGTCCGTGCGCAGGATCTGCGAAGCGGCCCACGTCAACGTGGCGATGGTCAATTACTATTTTCATGGCAAGGAAGAGCTGTACCTGGCCGCCTTCGACCATGCGCGCGAACTGGCGCGTGCCGCTGCCGCGCCGGAGGCCGGCCCTGCGGCGCCCGTCGCGCCCGTGGAACAGTTGCGCCTGGCGATACAGGCGATGGTATTCGACATGCTGCGCCCGGGACCGGCTTCGCTGTTCAGCCGCCTGGTGGCGCGCGAACTGATCGAGCCGACGGCCGCCATCCACATGCTGGCCGAGCGCGATGTGCGCGCGCACCATGCGCTGTTTACGGGCTTGATCCGTGGCGTGGTGGGGCAGGCCATGCCGGCGGACGTGGTGCAGAAATGCGTGTTCAGCGTGATCGGCCAGGCCGTGTTCTACGCCCGGTCGCGCATCGTGCATGAACTGGTGGCGCCGGAAATCACCTATGACGAGGCGGGCACCGCCAGCATTGCGCAGCATGTCGCCGCTTTCTCGCTGGCGGCCCTCGATGGCTTGCGCCGTCAGCATGCCGCGCAGGCGGTCGCATGAAGGCGCGCAAGCTGACCCTGGTGCTGGCCGGGCTGGCCATGCTGGGCCCGTTCGCCACCGATACCTTCCTGCCGTCGTTTCCCGCGATCGGCGCGCATTTCGACGTCAGCAGCGTGCTGGTGCAGCAGACCCTGAGCGTCTACCTGGCCGCCTATGCCTTCATGACCTTGTTCTACGGCACCTTGTCCGACTCGTTTGGCCGCCGCCCCGTGATTCTGGCATCCTTGCTGATCTTCGCCGTCGGCTCCATCGGCGCCGCGTTCGCGCCCAGCTTTGGCTGGCTGCTGTTCTTCCGCGGCATGCAGGGCGCCTCGGCCGGCGCGGGCAGGGTGATCGGCCAAGCCATCGTGCGCGACAGTTTAGCTGGCGCGGCCGCGCAAAAGATGCTGGCCAATATCATGATGGTGTTCGGCATCGCGCCGGCCATCGCCCCCATCATCGGCGGCTGGCTGCACGTGGCCTACGGCTGGCAATCGACGTTCGTCTTCACCTTTTCCGTCACCGTGCTGCTGGCGCTCGCCTGCCTGAAAGGCTTGCCGGAAAGTCTGGCCGTCGAGCATCGCCAACCCTTCCACCCGGCCAACATCGCGCGCAATTACTGGCTGGCCTTGCGCCACCGGGCGTTCCTGCTGCGCTCGCTGGCCGTGGCTTTCGCCTTTGGCGGCTTCGCCCTGTATATCGCCTCGGCCCCGCATTTCATCCTGGAATTGCTGCATCTGCCGGAAACGGCGTTCGGCTGGATGTTCATCCCCATGGTGGCGGGGCTGGTGCTGGGCTCGGCGCTGTCGGGCAAGCTGGCCCACGTGGTGAGCAGCACCGTGCTGGTGCGCTGGGGCTTGCTGGCCATGGCGGCCACGGGGGCGATCAATATCGCTTACAACCACTGGTTTGTCGCCAGCATCCCGTTCGCCGTCGTGCCCGTGATGCTGTACGCGTTCGGCATGTCGCTTGCCTTGCCGGGCATGACCATGTCGACGCTCGACATTTTCCCGCAGATGCGGGGCCTGGCCGCCTCCCTGCAGAATTTCGTGCAGATGCTGGTGTTTGCGCTGGTGTCCGGTTTTGTCGCACCGTTGCTGTTCGACAGTGCGTTCAAGCTGGCGCTGGGACAGGCCTCGGCCGTGGCGCTGGCCGCCGTCTTCTGGTGGCTGGGCAGCCGCCAAGGGGCGGAGCAGGGCGTTACGGGACTTATCAAGACGACATGAGTGGCCCTGGAAAAAAGTGGCATGCTTTCTGCTTTGTTACACTGTGACAATCAGGCCCCCGCTGCCGGCACAGCAGCACGCGCGCGGGTCTAAGCAGTTTTGCAACTTTACCTTTGGCTATCATGCACTTGATTAACTCCAGTTTGAACCACGCCCTGCGCGTGCCGCTGGCCGCGGAAATCCACTCGCGGCCGTTTTTGCAGCTCGACGCCCCCGAGCTGATCACCCATCTGGCTGTATATAAAGATGACAGCGCGGCGCCCGGTGCGTCGAATATGGCGGCCCAGCACGCCACTCTGGCGGCCCTGTGCACGCATTTCGGCGTCACGCCGCCCGCCGCCGAGGCCAAGTATTTTTATTACGATTTTGGCCGTTTCCGCCTGAAATGGGAATGCCACACGGAATTTGCCACGTTTACCTTCGCCGAGCATCCTGGTACCGCCTTGCCTTTGGCGCAGGCGTTCGAGCGCATGCCGCTGGCGCAGTTGCCGCAGCAGTGGCTGGTCGGCTTGAAGGGCAAGCTGATGGTGGCAGCCCACGTGGTGCTCGAGCAGGCGACCGAGCCGGCCGAGATCTTCATGCAGGGCTTGTCGCGCGTATTCGAAGGCAATACCCTGGCAGGCAGCAAGGTGCTGCAGGGCGGCGAATTGTGGACGGATTTCACGATTCAGTCGGATGGTTTCAGCCGTTTCGTCATCCGCGACGCGGGCATGCGTTCGCAGCAGTCGGGCCGCCTGGTGCAGCGCGTGCTGGAAATCGAAACCTACCGCATGATGGCCTTGTTGGGCTTGCCCTACGCCATGCAGGCGGCGCCTTCGTTGAACGCCATCGAAAACGAACTGGCGACCCTGGCCGCCGCCATGGTCGATACGGACGATGCGCCGGGTGCCAGCAAGGCGGACGAGGGCGTAGCCGAGCAAGCCTTGCTCGACCGCATCACGCGCCTGGCGGCCCGCATTGAAAAGCTGTCGCTCGACAATAGTTACCGTTTTTCCGCCTCGAAAGCCTACATGGGCCTCGTCAAGGCGCGCATCGACGAGTTGCGCGAAGTGCGCATCGAAGGCATCCCCACGGTCGAGGAATTCATGGACCGCCGTTTGACGCCGGCCATGAATACGTGCGCAGCGATGGCCAGCCGCCAGGAAGCGATGGCGCAGCGCATCGCCAACACGAATGACTTGCTGCGCACGCGCGTGGGCATCGTGCAGGAATTGCAGAACCGGCAAATCCTGCAATCGATGAACGCCCGCGCCGCGCAGCAGCTGCGCCTGCAGCAAGCGGTGGAAGGCCTGTCCGTGGCGGCGATCTCGTATTACGTGATCGGCCTGTTCAGCTACACGGGCAAGGCGGCCAAGGTGATGGGGCTGCCCGTGAACCCGGAAATCCTCGTCGGCGCCCTGGTGCCGTTCGTGGCCGCCGCCGTGTGGCTGGGCTTGCGCCGCATGCACCACAAGCTGCACGCGGACTGAGCGGGGTAAACACCCTGGCGGCTTCGGCGGCGCGTACGCCGCGCGCCGCCAATCTTTGCTATCGTGCGGGCCTCACCGTTCGATACAAGGAAATGACGTGCTTGCCAAGGTTGGAGATATTTACAGCGTGTTTTCGTCCAGGCTGCAGCAGTATGTGGCTTGCCAGGTCACCGCCATCGAGGACGACGCTTCGTCCGGCAGGGCGCCGCTGGCCGCCGTCCTGGAGCTGGACTGGACGGGCGACGCCTTGCCCGATGCGGCGGCCGTGCAATCGATGCGCCCGCTGGTGTGCGATTACTATTTCTGGAACCGCCGCCACGACCACAGTTTCGTCAATGCCAAGGTGCCGCGGGCTTACACCTTGGTGGCCAATATCGCGCCCCTGGTGGATACGCAAGTGAAGAGCTACAGCGGCGGCTGGCACATGGGCGACAGTCTGTATCGGCAGCGCCGCTGGGAGCAGGTCGACCCGGCCAGGCGCCAGCGTTTCAAGGCCGCATCGAGCGAGGAAGTGCGCATAGGCGGTCAGGCCTTGCGCCAGAATACGAGCCGCATCGGCGATGGGGTCCTGCAGGCGCTTGGCGATCTGTCCGAACTGGACCAGCTGCCTTGCCTGACGGCGATCGAGACGCGCCACGGCAGCGCGGCGCTGGCCGCCTATATCAACGGCAATCCGATCATCAGCGAAGTGCAGTGGCAGTCATCTACGGTGAGCGAACTCGACTTGAGCAACAGCAATGTCGGCCGCCTCATCGTGCATGCCGAAGGCTTGCAATCGCTGCGCCTGAACGAGGGCTTGAGCACCCTGATACTGAATGGCGCGCCGTCGCCATCGCTGCATATCGACGACCCGCATGCAGGGCGCTTCCTGCGCCTGCAGTGTGGCGGCGCCCTGGCGCCATTCCACGGCCTCGATGAATTGATGCACCTGTCGCTGCGCGCGATGCCGGCCGTGGATTTCGACGTGGTGGCGCAGCGTTTCCCCGGGCTGACCGAGCTCACCGTCTGGGGCAAGCCGGGGCTGGCGTCGAACGTGGCCAGCATCGCCACATTGACCCGCTTGCAAGAGTTCACCGCGTATGAACTGTTTGGCTACGGCCCTGACGACTTTCCCACTCCGGCGCAGTTGCCATCCTTGTCCAGCCTGTGCCTGGCCAGCCTGCCGGCCGATGCGGCCATGGCCATCAAGGCCAGCTATAAAAAGGCGGCGGCGCTGGGCTTGAACCTGTCGGTGACGCGGCCGCGCAAGCCCGAGTGGCTGGCGGAAAATCTGGACAACCCGTTCCGCGACTGGGATGGCCGCGAGCATATCTCGGCGGCATATGCCAGGAAGGCCGCGCAGGCGTATAAAAAACTGCTGGCCACGGCGCGCACCCTCGACGGGGTGAGCGATTCCGGGACTGTGCAAGCGATGGCGCAAGAGATGGTCACGACCTATGTCGCCGTGTTCAACCAGATCGAGCGGCGTTCCAGCATCATCGAAACGGTGGAGCGCGATGAAATCTACGTGGCGCTGGAGCAGGTGCTGACGCAGGCGCAACTGCCCGATGTGGCGGCGCTGTATGCCGTGTTCGACCGCCTGCGCGATTTCTAGCCGTCTTCCCACTCTAGAAAAAAAGTTCTAGACATGGTGTTCTAGAATCGGTATTCTAGCGTCATGTTAAAAAATACTTCCACTCCCCATCCCACGGCCGCCGAACTGGACCTGCTGCGCATCCTCTGGCAGCGCGGTCCGTCCGACGCCCGCGCCGTGTATGACGCCCTGGCCGCGGAACGCGCCGACGCCAGCTATGCCACCGTGCTGCGCCAGCTGCAATTGATGCATGGCAAGGGTCTCCTGAGTCGCGACGAAAGCCAGCGGCCGCAGCTGTATGCGGCCGTCGACGCGCAGGAAAAGTTACAGACCAGCTTGCTCAAGGACTTGATCGGCAAGGTGTTTTCCGGTTCCGGCAAGGCGCTCGTGCTGACGGCGCTGCGCGAGCACGTGAGCGACGCGGAACGCCTGGAAATTGAAAAAATCCTGCGCAGAAAGGATGGCAAACAGTCATGAACCTGGACATGCGCCTCGGCATCGATCTGGGCAACCTTGTCCCTGCGCTGGGCTGGGTCTTGCTGTATTTCGTCTGGCAGGGCGTGATCGTGGGCGCCGTCTCCGGCGCGCTGCTCTGGCTGCTGCGCCACGCCAGCGCGCGCTGGCGCTATGCCGTGTGCGCGCTGGCATTGCTGCTGTGCCTGTGTATTCCCGCCGTTCATCTGCTCTCGCTGCTGGCGGATGCGGGCGCCTCGCCGGCCCGGCTGTCGATGGACGCGCCGCCCGCCTGGCGCGCCGCGCTGCAAGCGTGGATGCCCGCCCTGGTGCTGGCCTGGAGCGCCGGCGTCGGCCTGATGAGCTTGCGCCTGTGCCTGGGCCTGGCCTGGGTCGGCAAGCTGCGCCGCCAGGCTGTGGCCGCCCCGGCCATCTGGCAGGCGCGCGTCGATGCGCTGGCGCTGCGCATGGGCTTGCGCCGCAGCCGCCAGGTACCGCTGAAGCTGCATGCGGGCTTGTCCAGTCCCGTGACGGTCGGCTTCTGGCGCCCCGTCATCCTGCTGCCGGCCGCCTTGCTGAGCGGCATGCCCGTCGCCTTGCTCGAAGCGTTGCTGGCGCATGAACTGGCGCACGTGCGGCGCTGGGATTACCTGGTCAACCTCTTGCAAAGCGTGGCCGAGGCGCTGCTGTTTTTTCACCCCGTCGTCTGGTGGCTGTCGGCGCGCATGCGTGCCGAGCGCGAGCAGGTGGCCGACGCGCTGGCCGCGCAAGCGCTGCAGGACCCGCAGCAGCTGGCCACGGCGCTGCATGCCTTGTCCTTGCACACGGCCGCGCCGCAGCAAGCCGGCTTGCTGATGTCGGCCCGGGGCGGGGCGCTGCTCACGCGCATCGAAAGGCTGATGGCGCCCGGGCTTGATACGGCCGGCTGGAAACTGGCCGTGCCCGCCTTGCTGCTGGCCTGCGCCACCTTGCTGCTGCAGGTGCAGGGCAAGCCTGCCGTCAACGGGACGATCTTGGCCGATGCCGCCGTCGCGATGCTGGACTTGCCCGTCAGCGCGAAACATATGCTGGTATTCGACGACGCCAGCGGCCAGGTGCTGATGGCGAAAGACGCGGACGCCGTCGTGCCCATCGCCTCGATCACCAAGCTGATGACGGCCATGGTGGTGCTGGATGCCGGGCTCGACCCCGACGAGCAGCTGCGCATCGTGCGCGCCGATGGCGGCTCGTCCTTGCAACGCTACAGCCTGCTGGCCGATGGCGCGACCGTGTCGCGCGGCGCGCTGTTGCAACTGGCGCTGCTGCCGTCCGAAAACCGCGCCGCCGCCGCGCTGGCGCGCACCTATCCGGGCGGCAGCACGGCGTTTCATCAGGCCTTGCAAGCGAAGATCCACCAGCTGGGCTTGCGCCGCACCACCCTGACGGACCCGGTCGGCAGTTCGCCCGCGAATACGTCGACGGCCAATGAGGTGGCGAAGATCGTCGCGGCCGCCGCGCGCTATCCGGACATCGCGCGCATCACCAGCCATCCGCAGGCCAGCGTGGCCGTCAATGGCAAGCTTCGCACCTTGCACAACACTAACCCGCTGGTGGGCGGCAAGGGCTGGGACATTGTGCTGTCCAAGACGGGCAGCAGCAACGCGGCGGGCAGCTGCCTGAGCATGCGCATGCGCAGCGGCGGCAAGCACGTCACCGTGGTGCTGCTGGACGCCGACGGCGCGCAGCGGCGCTCGCTCGACGCCGGACACATCCGCGACACCCTGGCCGACAGGACTGGCCGCATGCATTGATACCCCCCCCGGGCGCGCCAGTGCGGGCGCCCTTCTTTTTTACACTCTGGAGATGAAGATGACACTATTGGCGAAGTTGATGCTGGCTACGGTTGCGACCATGGCGGCAGGCACCGTGCAGGCGAAGACACCGGCCCCGGTGCAGGATAAGCCTGTTGATTGCGACAGTTGCAAGGAATGGAACGCGCCCGTCAAGCCGTTCAATATCTATGGCAATAGCTGGTATGTGGGCACGGCCGGCCTGTCCGCCGTGCTGGTGACGAGTCCGCAGGGCCATATCCTGCTCGACGGCGCGCTGCCGCAATCGGCACCCCTGATCATCGCCAATATCCAGGCGCTGGGCTTTCGCATCGAGGACGTGAAAGTCATCCTCAATTCCCACGCCCATTGGGACCATGCGGGCGGCATTGCCGCACTGCAAAGGGCCAGCGGCGCCACCGTGATGGCCAGCGCCTCGGGCGCCCTGGGCCTGCAAAGCGGCACGAATGGCAAGGACGATCCGCAATACCAGGCCAATCCCGTCGTGCACGTCGCCAAGGTGCGCAAGGTCAAGGTGGTGGGCGAGGGCGATACCGTCAAGGTGGGGCCGCTGACCTTGACGGCCCACATGACGCCGGGCCACACGCCAGGCGGCACGACGTGGACGTGGACCTCGTGCGAAGGCGACCGCTGCCTGGACGTCGTATATGCGGACAGCCTGAACCCGTATGCCAGTGGCGATTTTACTTATACGGGCAAGGGCAAGGGCGGTTCGCCCGATATTTCAGCCTCGTTCGAAGCGAGCATTGCCAAGGTGGCCGCCTTGCCATGCGACATCATCATCCCCGTGCATCCGGGCACGACGGACGTGCTGGGCAAGGCGGCCAGACGCAGCGGTACGGACAACCCCCTGATCGACGCCGGCGCATGCCGCGCCTACGCTGCCGAAGCGGGCGGTTTGCTGGCCAAGCGCCTGGCGAAGGAACGGGGCGAGGCGGTGCCTCTCGAGGCCAAGGGCGCGGCGCACGCGCATTAAGATTTTTTACTCTGCCGCCTGCTGTTTTTGCAGGCGTTTCAGGAACACCGTCATTTCCTTGACGGCTTGCAGGTCGCCTTGCTGCCGGGCCACCGTCATACCTGTGGTCCAGGCCGCTTGCGCGTCATCCAGCCGGCCCAGCTGAAGCAAGGCCTTGCCCAGCAGTTTCCAGGCGGCGGAATAGCCGGGTTGCTGTTGCGTCGCTTGCGCCAGGTGGACGGCGGCTTGCTCGGCGTCATGCTCTTTCAGGCAGGCATCGCCCAGGCCAAAGCGCAGCAGGGCGTTGTCGCGTCCCTGCGCCAGCAGTTTTTCCAGATTTTCACGCATGCTCGACCTCATCAATATGCAAGTTAGTTCTTGTATATTAACGTTTCCACCGACAAGTCACAAGCCGGCGTTCAGCCGGCCACATCCACCACCAGCTTGCCGCGCGCGCTGCCGTCGATTTGCGCCGCATGCGCATCGTGCGCCGTGCGCAGGGTAAAGCGGCGTGGGTCGAGCCGTACCTGCAACTTGCCAGCCTCGATCAGTTTGTTCGCTTCGCGCAGAATCGCGCCATGGCGCGCGTGGCCCTGGCCGCTCAGCAGGGGCAGCAGGGTGAACACGCCGGAATAGGTCGCCGCGCGCGCCGTCAGCGGACTCAGCGCAAACGTGCCCCAACCGAGGCAGCTGACGACGTGGCCGCCATAGAGGCGCGCCGCCTGGAAGCTGGCGTCCAGGGTGGCGCCGCCCACCGTATCGTAGACGATGTCGAAGCCGGCGCCGCCCGTGTGTTCGGCCATGTAATCATCCACCGTGCTGGTGCGGTAATCGATGAAACGGGCGCCCAGCGCCTCGATGGCGGCGCGGCTGGCGGCGCTGCCCGTGGCGAACACGGTGGCGCCCAGAGCGACGGCCAGTTGCACGGCCATGTGGCCCACGCCGCCCGCGCCGCCATGCACGAGCACGCTGTCGCCCGCCTGCACGCGGGCACGATCCACCAGCCCTTCCCAGGCCGTGATGAAGACGAGGGGCAGGGCGGCCGCTTCGCGCAGGCTCAGTCCTTGCGGCACAGGCGCCAGCAGGGCGGAGTCGAAGACGCCATACTCGGCCAGCGAACCCTGGATGCCGGCGATGCCGCCCGCCATGCCATACACTGTTGCGCCAACGTGAAAAGTCGTCACGCCATCGCCCACGGCCGCCACCGTGCCGGCCACGTCGATGCCGAGGATGGCGGGCAGGCTGGGCCAGGCGTGCGGTGCGGCGCCGGCGGCGATCTTCGCGTCGAGTGGATTGACGCCGCTGGCGGCGATACGCACGAGGACTTGCCCGGGGCCGGGCTGCGGCACGGGCAGGTGCTCGATGCTCATGGGGACGGCAAAGCGGGTGAGGACGAGGGCTTGCATGGGATTCTCCTGTGGTTGATGCCCCCAGTCTAGGCGGGAAGGGCATAAAGAAAAACGGGACGCGGCCCGATGCACTATTGCGGAATCGTGGATAATCGCCTGAAAAACAGGAAGGGAAGGCATGGACAGGTTGGAAGCGATGAAGGTGTTTTGCGCCGTGGTCGAAGCGGGCGGCTTCAGCAAGGCGGCGCAGCGCCTGGGCATCTCGACCTCGTCCGTGACGAACCAGGTGGCGGCGCTGGAAAAGCATTTCGGCGTGCGGCTCTTGCAGCGCACCACGCGCAGCATGTCGCTCACGGCCGAAGGCCAGCAGTGCCATGCGCAGGCGCGCCAGGTGCTGGCCGGCATGGCGGCGCTGGAGTCCAGTCTGGAACAGGCGGCCGGGAAACCCTCGGGCAGCCTGCGCGTGGATATGCCCAGCAGCATCAGCCGCAACCTGGTGGCGCCCGCCTTGCCCCGCTTTACCGCCGCCTATCCCGACATCGCCCTGCGCCTGACGGTCAGCGACCGCCTGGTCGACATGGTGGAAGAGGGCATCGACGTGATGCTGCGTATCGGCGAACCGCAGGATTCATCGCTGGTGGCGCGCAGCCTGCTCCACATGGATTACCTGTGCTGCGCCTCGCCCGACTTTGTCGCCCGGCATGGCATGCCGCCATCGCCGCAGGAGCTGGAGCGGTACGCCTGCCTGCATTTCCTGTATCCGAAAGCGCGCCAGGTGCGGCCGTGGCTGTTCCAGGACGGGGATGCGGGCGAACCCTATGCGCATACGCCGCCGGCCGCCCTGGCCTTCGACCATATCGAATCGATGATCGCCGCCGCCCAGGCCGGTTGCGGCATCGTGCAGGCGCTATCCGTTTCCGTGCAGCAGCCTTTGCGCGAGGGGAGCCTGGTGCCCGTGCTGCAAGCGTTCCGCACGCGGGGACCGGACTTGTGGGCGCTGTTCCATCCGCGCCAGCTGCGCGCCGCCAAGGTGCAGGTGTTCGTGGAGTTTTTGGCGCAGATTGTTGGTGAGGGCTTTAATGAGAATTGATTATCAATTATAATGCAAGCCTATTGCATTGATTTGCAGCCTTGTCAGGAATTCCATGCACGTGTTTTTACGCCGCCCCGTGGCGCTTTTACTTGCCGCTGCCAGCCCCTGGTCACTGGCAATCGATGATGTGCAGGCTGACGATGTCGTCACCGTCAGCGCGGAGCGCCAGCATTACCGCAGCCTGTCCGCCACGGGCGCCACCAAGACGGATGCCTTGCTGATGGACTTGCCGCAAAGCGTGCGCGTGCTTACTAGCGACTTGCTGCGTGACGCGGGCGTGACGACACTGGCCGGCGCGCTGGACCTGGCCAGCGGCATCGCCAGGCAAAGTCCGCTGGGCGGCCTGTGGGATAGCTACGCCATGCGCGGCTTCACGGGCGACCCGAATTTCGGTTCCGATTACATGGTCAACGGCTTCAGTTCCAGCCGCGGCTACAACGGCATGCGCGACGCGGGCAATACGCAGAACGTGGAAGTGCTGAAAGGTCCCGCTTCCGCGCTGTACGGCCGGGGCGAGCCGGGCGGCACGGTGAACATCACGACGAAAAAGCCGAAGTTCGCACCGGAATACAGCGCCGACGTATCGCTGGGCAGCTTCCAGACGCGCCGCGTCGCGCTGGACTTGACGGGTCCGTTGAGCGATACCGTCGCCTACCGCCTGAACGCCGCGCAAGAGGAAGGGCACAGCTTCCGCGATACGGTGAAAGTCGAGCGCAGCCTGTTTTCTCCGTCCTTCCTCTGGCTGGCGGGCGAGCACACGAGCGTGTCGTATGAAATCGAAGCCGTGCGCCAGCGCGCGCCGTTCGACCGGGGCGTGGTGGCCGTGCATGGACAGCTGGGTCTTGTCCCTGTCTCGCGCTTCCTGGGCGAACCGGATGACGGGCCCATGACGGTCAAGTCGCTGGGGCAGCAGCTGTTCATCCACCACGCGCTGTCCGACGACTGGACGGTGCAGGCGGGCGCTTCCTACCGCGACAGCGAATTGAGCGGCTATTCGACCGAGGCGAACAAGCTGCTGGCCGATGGCCGCACCCTGAACCGCCAGCGCCGCCACCGCGATTTCTCGGCCACCGACGCCTCCGCCCGTGTCGAAGTGCTGGGCAAGTTCAGGACGGGCCCGCTGGCGCACGAGGTGCTGGCCGGCGTCGACGCCTACCATTTCGACGACCACCGCGTGCAGCTGCGCCGCAATCCGTCCGCTGGCAATCCATATGCCATCGATATTTATGCGCCCGTGTACGGCGGCAAGGCCGCTCCGCTGGCCCTGTCCATCGACACGCAGGAAGGGCAACGGGCGCGCGGCCTGTATGCGCAGGACCAGGTCGATCTGGGCGCCCAGTGGAAGGCGCTGGTCGGCGTACGCCACGATACGTACACGCAGGATGTGGCGAACCATCGCCTGAACACGAGCAACCGCCAGTCGCTGTCGGCCACCAGTCCCCGCGCGGGCCTCGTGTACCAGCCGTCGACGGCGTGGTCGCTGTATGCGAGTGCCGCGAAAGGTTTCCGGCCCAACAGCGGCATCAGCATCGACAACCAGGCCTTCCCGGCCGAGCGCAGCCGCTCGTATGAACTGGGCGCCAAGCTGGAAACGGGCAAGCTGACGGGCACCGTGGCCGTGTATGACATCCGCAAGCGCAATGTGCTGACGACCAATCCCGCCAACACGGACTTCGCCATCGCGGCGGGCGAGGTGGGCAGCCGGGGCCTGGAACTCGACGTGTCGGGAGAAGTGGCGCGCGGCTTGCGCGTCTCGGGCGCCTATGCCTACACCGACGCCACCGTCACGCGCGGCGACAATACGATTGTGACGGGCAGCCGCTTCGCCAACGTGCCGCGCCACAGCGCCAGCCTGCTGGCCACGCAGCAATTCGCGCTGGCCACGGGCACGGCCAGCGTGGGCGGCGGCGTGCAATATGTGGGCGAGCGCCTGGGCGACGTCGCCGTCAGCACCAGTTTCACCTTGCCGGCCTACACGACGGCCAAGCTGCTGGCGTCGTATTCGCCCAACGCACAATGGCGCCTGGCCCTGAACGTGGAAAACCTGTTCAACCGCAGCTACTATGCGAGTTCCTATAGCGCCTTGTGGGTGGCGCCGGGGGCCGAGCGCACGGTGACCCTGAATGCACACTACCGTTTTTAATCGATGACCATGACCTTGACTTCCCCCGCCACCCTGCGCGCCCGCATCGCCGTCATCGACGTGCTGCGCGGCCTCGTCATGCTGATCATGCTGTTTGACCATGTGCGCGAGACGGTGTTTTTACATCACCAGGTGAGCGACCCCATGGATGCGGCCGGCGTCGATCCGGCCCTGTTTTTTACCCGCCTGGCCGCCCACGTGTGTGCGCCCATGTTTGTCTTTTTGACGGGCTTGTCCGCCTGGCTGTACGCGCATCCGGCCGCCGGCCCCCGCAGCGCGGCCGGTTTCCTGTTCAAGCGGGGTTTGCTGCTTGTCGTGCTGGAACTGGTGTTCGTTAACTTCGCGTGGAGCGGTGCGTTTCCGCCCGCCGTGCTGTACCTGCAGGTGATCTGGGTCATCGGCCTGGCCATGATGGCGCTGGCCGTGCTGCATAAGCTGCCGTTGAAAGTGCTGGTCGTGCTCGGTGTAGCGATTATCGCGGGACAGCATCTGCTGACCGGCTTGCGCGCGCAAGAGGGCAGCTTTGCCTATTATCTGCTGACGGTGCTGCTGCAACGCGGTTACCTGGTGGCCGACGGCGCCATGAAGATCAAGGTCAGCTACCCGCTGCTGCCGTGGATAGGCGTGATCGTGCTCGGTTATGCGGCCGGGCCCCTGTATGCGCGCAGCCGCTCGCCGGAGGGAAGGCGCCGCCTGCTGCTGGCGCTGGGTGCGGGCAGCTTGCTGCTCTTGGGCGTGCTGCGCGGCTTCAATATTTACGGCGAAACCTTGCCGTGGGTGGCCGGCGACACGGCCTTGCGCACGGCCATGAGCGTGCTGAACTTCACCAAGTATCCGCCGTCGCTGGATTTTCTCCTGTTCACCCTGGGCCTGGGCCTGCTGGGCCTGGCCTGGCTGGAAAGCGTCGATAACGGGTTCACGCGCGCTTGCGCCACCTTTGGCGGCGCGCCCATGTTTTACTACTTGCTGCACCTGTATCTGCTGCTGGTGATAGGCATCACCTTGACGGCGCTGCTGGGCGCCAACCACGGCGCCCGCTACGGCGTCGAACATATCTGGCAAGTCTGGCTGCTGGCCTTGCTGCTGATGCCCGTGCTGTACTTCCCCTGCCGTGCGTTTGCCCATTACAAGCGCACGTCGCGGCAGGCGTGGGTACGTTATTTCTGAATGACGCTTGCTTGCCAGCACCTACTTGCAGTACAGCCTGTCGATGCTGTGGCTGGACGCCAGGTAATGCCGCGTCTGCCACCCGATGGCCACGCGGTAGGCGCACGGCGGGTCGAGAGCCACATTGACGGGGAAGCCGCCGTTGTTGCCCGATAAATGGGGCCCGCCCGCGCCGCCGCGGAACAGATAATTGCTCGGTGGCGGCGGTGGCGTGAAGCTGGCGGCCGGCAGCGGTGGCGGCGGGTGCTGGATGCCGTTGTTGTTGGAAATCGTGAGATTGAAGAAGCGCAGATGCGGGTGGTCGATCGTGTACAGGATATGCACGAGACCGCCCGAGACGGGGTTGCAGGCATTGCTGCGCAACTCTTCCAGGTCCAGCGCCACGATGACGGGCGAGTTGTCGAAGACGATGGAGTCGAGCCCGTCCGTGGCCACGATGGCCAGGGTATTGCCATCGCGCACCTCGAAGCCCAGGCGGTAGCGGCGTATCGGTTCGCTTTCGGCCGCCGTCAGGCTGCGGCCCGCGTCGAGGATGGGCAAGCCGCCCGGCAGTTTGGCCGGATGCAGGCTGGTGATGGCAGGCGTATTCACGGTCAGCAAATCGAAGGTGCGCAGGAAGATATTCTGCTGCACGATGACGATGGCCGTCGTGCCGTCGCGCATGTCCACGGTGACTTGCTTGCCGTCCACCCTTATCCAGCCGCCCGGCTTCAAGTCGCCCGCATCGACGATCACCTGCGCCGAGTCGGCCAGGCCCAGTCCGTTCGTATAGAACACATAGCCGACGAGGGTGCCGAGCACTTGCGTCAGCGGCGCCAGGCTGGCCGGCGCCACCGTCGGGATGGCCGTCGGGTCGTCGCTGCCGCCCGGCCAGGACCATTCGCCGATCAGGAAGCGGTATTCGAGCGGATTGGCGGGGATGGCGCTGTTGCGCAGCGGGCAATTGCCTTTCAGGGTGACGCCGCCGCCGAACACATACGAGGCGGCCGCGCCGCCCGCATAACCTTGCGCGGAAAAGCCCGCCAGCGAAGGGAAGGGATGGATGTCGAAGATTTCCACCTGCTGCCAGTGGGGCACGTCTTCCACGTCGGGCGGCAGGACGTCTTTCGAGCATAATTCCACGCAGAAACAGTGGCCCACGTTTTCGCGCCCCGGCTGGCGCCCGTTGGCCTGCGTTTCCGACAGGATGGTGACGCTGCCCAGCTGCGCCGTAAAATACACGTCGGGGCCGCTGGTGAATTCCACGTTGATGAAGGGCGAGAACGGCGTGAGCGTGAAGTCTGACGTCAGGTAATCGATGCGGAAGCGCCCGCCGGCGTCCGTCACCGCCACGCCCAGCGCATCGTCCTGCAGCCAGTCCGCGTCGAATGCGCGCACGGTGGCGCCCGCGATCGGCGTGTGGGGCGCCTCGCAGGTGCGCAGGCGGCCGCAGATGGTCCAGGCGCCGAAACGGGCGCGCACCAGGCACCAGAAGCGTTGCGGCAGGCAGTAATCCCAGATGGCGAGGAAATCGTTGTCGACCTGGCGCCAGCGGGGCTGGATGGTGGTGATGGAAAACTGCAACGGCACGGGGTCTTTCGGCCCCGGCTTCAGATGCGGCACGGTAGGGCACAGCACATCGACTTCGACGGCCTCGCCCTGATAATCGCCGTCCAGGGTGAAACTGTAGTTGCCGTCGTCATCCGTGCGCGCCTCGGCCAGCAGGAACGGCGCCTTGGCTTGCACCTCTTCATCGGTGAGGATGGCGAAGGTTTCCTTGGCGCTGGCCACGGCCAGGGCCGTGACGTTTTGCGACGCGCGCGTCCGGTACAGGCGCACGATGACGTGGGATAAGGCTTCAGGACATTCGGCACAGATCAAGCCGCACAGCTTGCCTCGCAGGATATAGGCCATGATGGTTCCCTTGCTGGTGTGGACGGGCGCGCCGCTCGCAGTGGCGGCGCTGTTACCAAGCTAGCAAATGAATCGCCGATGGGCTTGATCTGGCTTAAACCTTACGTGTTATTTAATCAGCGCCAGCACGTCGCGGAAGCACGGATGCTTGCAGTCGCGCAACCATTCGAAGGCCAGCATCTCCACCGTCACCAGATGGGCGCCGAGCTTGTCCAGGCGCGCCAGCGCCGCGTCGCGGCTGGCCGCCTGGCGTGAACCCACGGCGTCGATGGCGATGATGACGTCATATCCGAGCTCGAGCAGGCCGACGGCCGTCTGCAGCATGCACACATGGGCTTCGCAACCGGTGACGACAATCTGTTTGCGCCCGGCGGGCAGCATGTCCTGCAAGCCATCAAAACAGGCGCCGAAATGCGTCTTGTGCAGGGTCTGTTCGCACAGCGCGGCGATCTCTTCCACGTTCGGTCCCAGCCCCTGGCGGTTCTGTTCTGTGCCCAGCACGGGCACGTCGAGCAGGCGGGCGATCCTGGCCAGGCGCAGGTTTTGCGCCAGTACCAGGCCCGCATCGTGGATGGCCGGCATCAGGCGGCCTTGCAGGTCGACAATGACCAAAACAGCCTGGCTTGCATCCATCAGCATGGCATTCTCCTTATTAGTATGTGGCGACAGTGTAGCGCGCCGCAGTGTGCTTAAGTGGGCCAGCTGGGCGTGGCCGTTTCGCCCATCAGGTAGGCGTGGTTCAAATCGATGGCGCTGCGCAGGTAGTTCCACAGGGCGCTGACCCGGGCGATGTTGCGCCGCTCGCTGGGCGAGATCATCCAGAAGGCGCGCAGCAGGTCGATCTCGCCGTCGAGCACGGGCACCAGCTCGTTCGATTGCTGCGCCACGAAGCAGGGCAGGATCGCCAGCGCCTGGCCCGCGCGCGCCGCGTGGTACTGGGCGATCACGCTGGTGCTGCGGAATGCGCGCAGGGAGTCGGGCGCCACGTTGTCCATGTAGCGCAGTTCCGAACTGAAGACCAGGTCGTCCACATAGCCGATGATGGGGTGCTGCGCCAGCTGCGCCACGCTGGTAATCGGTGCGTGGCGCCCCAGGTAGGCTGGCGTGGCGTACAGTTTCAGCCGGTAGTCGGACAGCTTCGTCACGACGTACGGGCCGGACAGGGGCCGCTCGATGGAAATGGCCACGTCCGCCTCGCGCTTGGACAGGCTGACGAAGCGGGGCACGGCGATCAAGTCCACGCTGATGTGCGGGTAGCGTCCGCAAAACTGCGCCAGGTGCGGCGCCAGCACGATGGCGCCGAAGCCCTCGGTGGCGCCCAGGCGCACCTGGCCCGACAGCAGGCGATTGTGTTCGCCCAGTTCCTCGGTGGCGGCAAACACCGTGCTTTCCATGGTTTCCGCGTACTCCATCAGGCGGTGGCCCTCGGGCGTCAGCTGGTAGCCCACGTAGTTGCGGTCGAACAGCTGCGTGCCCACCTGTTCCTCGAACTTGCGCATGCGCCGCGACACGGTGGAATGGTCGATGCCCAGCTTTTTCGCCGCATCGACGAGACCGGCGCTGCGCGTCAGTTCCAGGAAGACCCGTACATTGTCCCAATCGAGCATGGCAAACCCTCTCTGTGCATTTTTGCAAAGGAATTATGCATTAATTTCACTTGAGTGCATATTTTTACACATGCAGAATGCATCTAAACATATAAGAAAACCCATCCACCTGGAGACACGCATGAAAAAAACCGTTCTGGCCATGGGCGCGCTGGCGCTTTCCCTGTCTTTCACCGGCGCGCACGCGCAGATTTCCGATGGCGTCGTCAAGGTCGGCATCCTGACCGACATGTCCGGCCCATATTCGGCCATGGGCGGGCGCGGCTCCGTCGTCGCCAGCCAGATGGCCGTCGAGGATTGCCTGAAGGCCGAATGCAAGGGCATGAAGATCGAAATCCTGTCGGCCGACCACTTGAACAAGGCCGACATCGCCGCCTCCAAGGCGCGCGAATGGCTGGACCGCGACAAGGTCGACGCCATTGCCGACCTCACGAATTCCTCGGTGGCCCTGTCCGTGCAAAAGCTGATGAAGGAGAAGGGCGGCATCGCCATGTTCAGCGGCCCCGCCACGGGGCGCCTGACCAATGAAGACTGCTCGCCGAACGGCTTTCACTGGATGTTCGACACGTATTCGCAGGCGGCCGGCACGGCGGCGGCATTGACCAAGCTGGGGCAAAAGTCGTGGTACTTCGTCACCGTCGATTATGCGTTCGGCCACTCGCTGGAAAAGGATGCCAGCGAAGTCGTCAAGCGCAATGGCGGCACCGTGCTGGGCGCCGTGCGCCATCCGCTCAACGCGTCGGACTTCTCGTCCTTCCTGGTGCAGGCGCAAGGCTCGAAGGCGCAGGTGATCGGCCTGGCCAACGGCGGCGCCGACACCGTCTCGGCCATCAAGCAGGCGCGCGAGTTCCGCATCGGCAGCGGCAAGGACCAGCGCCTGGCCGCCTTGCTGGTGTTCCTCTCCGACGTGCATGCGCTGGGGCTGGACACGGCCCAGGGCCTCGTCTACGCGGACGGCTTCTACTGGGATTTCGATGACCGCAGCCGCGCCTTCGCCAAGCGTTTCGAGGCGCTCAACAAGGGCGCCAAGCCGACCATGGTGCAGGCGGGCGTGTATTCGAGCGTCTACCACTACCTGAAATCGGTGGCGGCCGCGAAGAGCGACGACTCGAAGATCGTCGCCCAGAAGATGCGCGAGCTGCCCATCAAGGATGCCGTCATGAACAACGCCTCGATCCGCCCCGACGGCCGCGTGATCCACGACATGTATCTGGTGCAGGTCAAGACCCCGGCCGAATCGAAAGGCGCGTGGGATTACCTGAAAGTGCTGTCCACCATTCCCGCCGACCAGGCCTTCAAGCCGATGGATGCGGCCGCGTGCAACCTCGTCAAAAAATAATCACGGAGCCAAACAAATGAACCAAGCCCTCACCTCAATTCCCGCCGTCCCCCTGCACATAGCCGGCAAGCACCACGCCTCGACCAGCACGGAATGGCGCGACGTCGTCAACCCGGCCACCCAGGAAATCGTCGCCAGGGTGCCGTTTTCCACGCCCGATGAAGTCAATCTGGCCGTCGCCACGGCCAAGGAAGCGTTCAAGACGTGGCGCAATACCCCGCTGGCCGCGCGCATGCGCATCATGCTCAAGTACCAGCAGCTGATCCGCGACAACATCGGCGCCCTGGCTGAACTGATCACGCGCGAACATGGCAAGACCCTGCCCGACGCGGAAGGGGAAGTCATGCGCGGCCTGGAAGTGGTGGAGCACGCGTGCTCGATCGCCACCCTGCAGCTGGGCGAGATCGCGGAAAACGCAGCCACCGGCGTCGATGTCTACAACATCTACCAGCCGCTGGGCGTGGGCGCCGGCATCACGGCGTTCAATTTCCCCGTCATGCTGCCGTGCTTCATGTTCCCGATCGCCATCGCCTGCGGCAATACGTTTGTGCTGAAACCGTCGGAGCAGGACCCGTCCTCGTCGATGTATCTGGTCGAACTGATGTACCAGGCGGGCTTGCCGGCCGGCGTGCTGAACGTCGTGCATGGCGGCGCGGACGTCGTCAACATGCTGTGCGACCATCCCGACATCAAGGCAGTCTCCTTCATCGGCTCCACTCACGTGGGCACGCATGTGTACCGCCGCGCCAGCGAATCGGGCAAGCGCGCGCAATCGATGATGGGCGCGAAAAACCATTGCGTGGTGCTGGCCGACGCCAACAAGGAGCAGGCGATCAATAACCTGATCGGCGCGGCCTTCGGCGCGGCCGGCCAGCGCTGCATGGCCAATTCCGTCGTCGTGCTGGTGGGCGAGGCGCGTTCCTGGCTGCCGGAAATCGTCGCCCGTTCGCAAGCGCTGAAAGTGGGGCCGGGCAGCGACCGCACGGCCGACCTGGGGCCGATGGTCTCGAAAGCAGCCATGCAGCGGGCGGAAAAGCTGATCCAGGCAGGCGTGGATGACGGCGCGCAGCTGCTGCTCGACGGCCGCGGCCACAAGGTGGCCGGCTACGAGGGCGGCAACTTCATGGGCCCGACGATTTTCTCGAAGGTGGCAGCGTCGAATTCCGTCTACACGCAGGAAATCTTCGGCCCCGCCATGTGCGTGGTCGAAACCGATACGCTCGACGAAGCGATCGCCTTCATCAACGCCAACCCGAACGGCAACGGCACCTCGATCTTCACCTCGTCCGGCTGGGCCGGGCGCAAGTTCCAGAACGAGATCGACGTGGGGCAGGTGGGCATCAACGTGGCCATTCCCGTGCCCGTCGCCTATTTCAGCTTTACCGGCTCGCGCGCGTCGAAACTGGGAGATTTGGGCCCGAACGGCAAGCAAGCCTTGTACTTCTGGACGCAGACCAAGACCGTCACGGCGCGCTGGTTCGCCCCGGACGACGGCGGCAGCGGCGTGAACACCACCATTGCGATGAAATAAGGAGGCGGCGATGAGCACCAATATCGTTTTCATCGGCCTGGGCAACATGGGCTTGCCCATGGCGCACAACCTCGTGCGCGCCGGCCATGCGGTGACGGGCTTTGACTTGCTGCCGGCCAGCGTGCGGCATTTCGCCGACGGCGGCGGCCTGGTGTCCGACGACCAGGCGGCAGCGATAGGCGCCGCCGACATCGTCATCACCATGCTGCCGGCCAGCCGCCACGTGCTGGGTGCTTATCTTGGCGACGCGGGCATCCTGGCGCAGGCGCGGCCCGGCACCTTGCTGATCGACTGTTCGACGATTTCCACCGAGGCGGCACGCCAGGTGGGCCGCGCGGCCGAGGAAAAGGGCATGCCCATGCTGGACGCGCCCGTGTCGGGCGGCACGGCGGGCGCCACCAACGGCACCTTGACCTTCATGGTGGGCGGCGAAGAGTCCGCGCTGGCGGCGGCGCGGCCTTACCTGGACGTCATGGGCAAGGCGATTTTCCATGCGGGCGGCTCCGGTTGCGGCCAGACGGTCAAGATCTGCAACAACATGCTGCTGGGGATTTTGATGATCGGCACCAGCGAAGCGATACGCCTGGGCGTGGCCAATGGCCTGGACGCCAAGGTGGTGTCGGACGTGATGGCGAAAAGCTCGGGCCGCAACTGGACCCTGGAGGTGTACAACCCGTGTCCGGGCGTGGCCGAGAACGTGCCCGCGTCGCGCGGCTACACGGGCGGCTTTGGCGTCGACCTGATGCTGAAAGACCTGGGGCTGGCCGTGGAAAGCGCCTTGGCCAGCGGCGCCTCCGTGCCGCTGGGCGCCTTGTCGCGCAATCTGTACAGCTTGCACAGCAAGGCGGGGTCGGGCGCGCTGGATTTTTCCAGCATTTACCAGCTGCTGGGCGAGAAAGCTTAAGGGGTCTGCGCCTGCAGGGCGGCCAGTTCCGCCCTGGCTTTTTCCAGCTTGCCTTCCAGCTTGGCGATCTTTTTCGGCTGCTTGTTCGCTTCCTGGGCCAGGCGCAGCGAGCGCTCCGTCTGGTTGACCTTGGCCTGCGCCTTCAGTACCTTCTTGTTATGGCGTTCGACCAGCACATTGTCGCGGCAGTGGGCATTGACTTCGTCGAGCGCACGCGTCAGGCCCGCGACCTTGTCGGTCAGGCCCTGTTCCTGCGCCTGCTGCAATTCGCTGCGGATGCTTTCGCGCTTGGCGGCGCAGCCGGCCAGCTGGGTGTCGGCGGCGCTGGCGGCGCCGCTGGCGGCGAGGACGACGAGCAAGGCCAAGGCGGTTTTCGATACGTGGTTCATGGTGTTCCTGTGTCAGTGGTGGGCTCGTGCAATGTAAGCCTGCCGGCCTGCCCTGTCAAACTTCGCCTACCGTGCGCGCCTGTCTGGCGTGGCATCGGCTACCATGCGTGTTTTCTACTTCCCGACACCGCCGCATGCCCAAGAAATTACTGTTGCTGATGCCTTTTCTTTTGCCGCTGCCCCTCCTGGCCCAGACTTCGCCCACCTTGCTCGACCTGCAGCTGATCGCCATCAAGGCAAGAGCCGATGTGACGACCCATAGCCCGGAAAGCATGGCCGAATTTGAGCAGGCACGGCGGCTGGCGGAAACCGGCGACGTGGAGGCGCAGCTGGAACTGGCGCGCATGCTGCAGCTGGGCGCCGGCGCGCCGCAAGACACGGCGCTATCGATGGCCTGGATACGCAAGTCGGCCGAAGGCGGCTATGCGCCGGCGCAAGCGGCCCTGGGCCTGGCCTACACGGTGGGCGGCAAGGTGCCCGTCGACCGCGTGCAGGGCGAAGTCTGGCTGCGCAAGGGCGTCGCGCAAGGCGACGAACTGGCGCAAGCCATCCTGGCGCTGGAATTCATCGATGGCGGCAGCAGTGCCGAGGAACAGACGCTGGCCATCCGATGGTTAAAGAGGGCGGCCGAACAGAACTTCGTGCCCGCGTATAACGCGCTGGGCGAGCACCTGATGCGCGCAGCCACCGATGAGCAGGAGCGCGCCGAGGCTTTCCACTGGTATGACAGATCGGCGCGCGAACAGGAACCTGCCGGCATGCGCAACCTGGCCCGCGCGCACGAGCTGGGACTGGGCGTGGCACAGTCGGACAAGCTGGCCCTGGCCTGGTATGAGCGGGCGGCATGGAGCGGCGACCTGCCCGCCATGCGGCGCATGCTCGATGTGTCTGTGAAGGGTGAACTGGGACAGGCGGCGAATGCCGAAGACGCGGCCGAATGGCGCGCCAAGCTGGCAGAGAAGGAAAACAAATGAAGACTGTCCTGTTGATATTGAGCCTGGCCATGGCGCAGAGCGTGCCGGCGCAGCCAGCCGCCGAAGCGGCGCCGCGCCAGCATCCGGCCCTGGCCGAATTCGACATGTCCGGCCTGGACGCCATGCGCGCGAGGGTGCAGGCCGTGATCGACCGCCCGGCCGACCTGTCGCCGGACAAGGTCGCCGCCTTCGACAAGGCGCGCCGCGCCGCCGAAGGGGGCGACACGGCCGCCCAGCTGGAGCTGGCGCAGATGCTGCACCAAGGCGAGGGCACGCCGCGCGACGTCGACGCCGGCCTGGCGTGGATGCGGAAATCGGCCGAAGGCGGCTATGGCCCGGCGCAGGCTTTCCTCGGTGTGGCCTACACGCTGGGCCAGGGCATGGCCACCGACCGCAAGCTGGGCGAATACTGGTCGCGCAAGGGCGCCGCGCAAGGCGTGGAACTGGCCAATTACACGCTGGCCATGCACTTCGAGAATATCCACAGCAGCCCGGCAGAGCAGGCGCATGCGCTGCACTGGCTGAAATATTATGCGGAAAACGGCTTCATCCCCGCCTACAATGAAATCGGCTATCGCCTGATGATGACGGCCAACGATGACGCGCAGCGCAAGGAGGCGTTCGGCTGGTACATGCGGGCGGCCAAGGCGCTCGATCCGCCCGGCTTGAACAATGTGGCGTACTCGTATGAAGTGGGGCAGGGCGTGCCGCAGAGCGACGAGGCGGCCCTGGGCTGGTATGAAATGGCGGCCATCGCCAAAAGCCCGCCGGGCCAGACGGGTTTTGCGCGGCTGCTGGAGCAGGGGCGCGGTGGCCCCACCCGGCAAGGGCCGGCGCCCCAGCCCTTCGCGCTGTACCTGCTGGCGGCCAGGCAGGGCGACGCGGAAGCCATCGAGCGGCTGGTCCAGGTGTACGATAAGGGCGAGCTGGGACAGGCGGCCGACCCGGCCAAGGCGGCACTGTGGCGTGAAAAGCGCAAGCTGGCCAAGACTCCCTGAGCGGGCATGACGGCGCGGGGACGGCATGCTATCATCATTGTTATCGATAACAATATCATGAGAGACCCATGAATCCCGACTTCCGCTCCAGGGCAATGCTCGAAGCGCATATCCAGCACACGATGCATTTTTATCACCCGCGCGCCATTGACGCCAGCGGCGGCTTTTATCACTTCTTCCTCGATGACGGCACCGTGTATGACGCTGCCACGCGCCACCTGGTCAGCAGCACGCGCTTCATCTTCAATTACGCCATGGCGTACCGCCATTTCGGCGGCGACGCTTACCAGGCGGCCCTGCGCCACGGCGTCGCTTTCCTGCGCGACGCGCACCGCGACCCGGCCACCGGCGGCTATGCCTGGCAACTGAAGTGGCAGGACGGCGTCAAGACGGTGGAAGACGGCGCCAACCACTGCTACGGCCTGGCCTTCGTGCTGCTCGCGTATGCCCACGCTTTGCAAGCTGGCGTGACGGAAGCGCGCGCGTACCTGGACGAGACCTTCGAATTGATGGAGCAGCGCTTCTGGCTGCCCGAACACGGCCTGTATGCGGACGTGGCCAGCGCCGACTGGTCTACCCTGGACGGCTACCGGGGCCAGAACGCCAACATGCACGCGTGCGAAGCCATGCTGGCCGCGTTCGAGGCGACGGGCGAAGCGAGATATCTGCATCGCGCCGAGACGCTGGCGCACAACATCACGGTGCGCCAGGCGGGCCTGGCGAACGGCATGATATGGGAACACTACAAGCCTGACTGGTCGATCGACTGGGATTACAACCTGCACGACAAGAGCAATATCTTCCGTCCGTGGGGCTACCAGCCCGGCCATTTCACGGAATGGGCCAAGCTGCTGTTGATCATGGAGCGCCACGCCAAGTTCATGGCCGGACCGTCCGACTGGCTGCTGCCGCGCGCGCGCGCCCTGTACGACACGGCGCTGGCCAAGGCCTGGGATGGCGCGCATGGCGGCATCCATTATGGTTTCGGCCCGCACGATGAAATCTGCGATGGCGACAAATACTTCTGGGTGCAGGCGGAAAGCTTCGCCGCCGCCGCCGTGCTGGCCGCGCGCACGGGCGACGACGCCTACTGGCACAGCTATGACAAGATCTGGGACTACAGCTGGAAGCATTTCGTCGACCACGAGCACGGCGCCTGGTACCGCATCCTGACGCCGGAGAACCAAAAAATCAGCAACGAGAAAAGCCCGGCCGGCAAGGTCGATTACCACACGATGGGCGCCTGCTATGAAGTGCTGAACGTGATCGGCGGTGCCGCATGAGCGCCGCCGCTTTTCCCACCTTCCCCGCGTTTGTCTCGGCCGGCGAAGCGCTGACGGACATGCTGCGCACAGGGCCGGATTCCTGGAGCAGCCAGGTGGGCGGCTCGACGTGGAACGTGGCGCGCGTGATGGCGCGCCTGGGCGTGCCCAGCGCCTTTGCCGGCGCCGTCAGCCTCGACGTCTTCGGCGACGCGCTGGCGCAAGCGACCGACGCGGCGGGCCTGGACATGCGCTTTTTGCAGCGCCGCGCGAAGTCGCCGCTGCTGGCCATCGTGCATGAACTGCATCCGCCCACCTATTACTTCATCGGCGACGACAGCGCCGACCTGCATTTCGACGCTGCGCTCTTGCCGTCCGGCTGGATGCAGGGCGCGCAATGGGTGCATTTCGGCGGCATCAGCCTGGCGCGCGAACCGCTGGCGGGCAAGCTGGTGGCGCTGGCGCAGGAACTCAAGGCCGCTGGCGTGAAGATCAGCTATGACCCGAATTTCCGCATCATGATGGATGAGCGCTACGACGCCACCCTGCGCCGCATGACGGAGCTGGCCGACGTGATCAAGGTGTCCGATGAAGACCTGGCGGGCCTGTTCCGCCATGACGACATCGATGGCGCGTTCGCCACCCTGCGCGGCTGGAATCCGCACGCCACGTATTTGTATACGCGCGGCGCGCAGGGCGCGGCACTGTACCGGGGCGAGCAGACATGGCAGGCGGCCCCGCCCGCCATCGAGGTGGTCGACTCGGTGGGTGCGGGCGACGCCAGCATCGGCGGCTTGTTGTACAGCCTGATGTACCGGCCCGATGCGGACGGCGGCCAGCACTTGCGCTTTGCCGTCGCGGCGGGCGCGGGCGCCTGCCTGGCGGCCGGCGGTTCGCCGCCATCGGTGGAACTGGTGGAATCGCTGGCGCAGCGCACGGTGGTGCGGTAGCAATACCAAGGCCGGGGTCAGACCCGGCGGGTCTGACCCCGCGTCACGGGTCCCGACGACGCCCGCGCCATCAAGGTAAATTCCATCAGGCGATGCGTGGCAGGCGCGGTTTCTCCCGCGCGGCGCTGGCGGATCGCGTCGATGACGAGACTGACGGCGGCGCGCGCCATGTCGGCGATGGGCTGGTGGATGGTGGTCAGCTCGGGCCAGACGGTGGTGGCGACGGGCGTGTCGTCGAAGCCGCACACGCTCAATTCCAGCGGCACCTGCAAGCCCATGCCGTGCGCCACGGCCAGGGTGGCGGCGGCCATGTCGTCGTTGCTGGCGAAGATGGCGCTGGGGTACGGTTGCTGCGCCAGCAGCCGGCGCGCCGCGTCCAGACCCGAACGATACGTAAAATAGCCTTGCGCCACCCTGTGCGGCGCTACCTGCAAGCCCGCTTCCCGCATGGCGTCCTCGAAGGCCTGGCGGCGCAGCAGGGCGGGCGTGTGCGCCGGATCTCCCTCGATGAAGCCGATGTCGCGGTGGCCAAGCGCGAGCAGATGGCGCGTCATGGCCAGCGCGCCTTCGTAGTCGTCGATGCGCACGGCCGAGACGCCGGGCGAGGGGCGCGCCGTGGCCACGGCGATGGCGGGGATGCCCATGGTATTGAGCTGCGCCAGCACTTCCGGTGAATCGCACAGGGGCGGCGGCACGAGGATGCCGTCCACGCCGGCCGCCACCAGGCAATCGATGCCGGCGCGCTGGCTGGCCAGGTCGCCGCAGCGCTCGAGCAGCAGCTGGCCGCCGCCCTGGCGGCACTGGTCCATGGCGCCAACTAAAAATTCGCTGAGGAAGGCCGCGCTGGGATTGCTGTACAAGAGGCCGATGCGCAGGGTGCCGGTGCGGGCGGCGCGCGCCGCCAGGTTGGGCTGGTAGCGCAGGCTGGCGATGGCCGCCTCGACCTTGTCGCGCGTGGCCGCGCTGACGCTGGCGCGCCCGTTGATCACGCGCGATACCGTCATGGCCGATACGCCGGCCACGCGCGCCACGTCATGCACGGTGGCCCCGCTGGCCGTATCGGGGGCGTGGGCGCCGTGCGCCGCCTTATTCGAGGTGGCCACCGAATTTCAGCTTGCCGCTGATGCGCATGCCGTGCAATTGACCTTCTTCCAGCTGGGCGGCGCTGGTGCGCTGCGCCGTGTCGCGCCGCGCCAGTCCCACCGACAGGATATCGAGCATCATCAGCTGCAGCAGGCGCACGATCATGGGCACGAAATTGAGATTGCCTTCCGGGTGGTTCAGGGTCAGCAGCACGTCGGCCAGCTTGGCCAGCGGCGAACCGCTGGCCGTGATCGCCAGCACGCGCGCGCCGCAGCCCTGCGCCACCTTGACGGTGCGCAGCAGGTCGGGCAGGGCGCCCGAACGGGAAATGACCAGCGCCACGTCGCCCGGTTTCAGCATGGCCGCGCTCATTTCCTGCGCCTGCGGGTCGGCAAAGAAGCTGCTGACGATGCCCAGGTTGAGCAGTTTGTGCTGCATGTCGTCGGCCACCACGCGGGCGCTGCCGACTGCCAGCAATTCCACGCGCTGCGCGCCGCGCAGCAGTTCGATGGCTGCCGTCAGCGCCTTCACGTCGAGCATGTCGCGCAGGGCCAGCGCGGCCGAGGCACTATTGCCCAGCACCTTGCGCGCCAGTTCCGCGTCGGAGTCCGAGATCTCCACATGGCAGTGCGCCACCGTGATGGCGCCGCCCGTCAGGCCGGAAGCGAGCTTCAGCTTGAAGTCGGCCAGACCCTGCACGCCGATCGAGCGGCAAAAGCGCATCACGGTTGGCTGGCTCACGCCGACGCGCTGGGCGATTTCGGCGATCGGCAGGGTCAGCATGGCGTTCGGTTCCTTCAGCACCCAGTCGGCCACCTTGCATTCCGATGGACTCATCCTGCCGCGCGCCTGGCGCACGGATTCGAGCACGGGCGCGCCGGTATGGGCGCGCTTGAGCTTTTGCGCGAGGATGGCGGCGATGCCGAGGAAAGTCGGCAGTTCGGCCGTGATCAGAAAGGTGGGGATCTGCGCCAGGTATTCGTTCAGGCGGCCCTTTTGCTCGAAGCGGGCGCGGAACTGCGACTGTTCGAACAAAGGCCCCAGGCGCGGCACGATGCCCCCGCCTATATAGATGCCGCCCAGCGCGCCCAGGGTCATGGCCACGTTGCCGGCGATGGAGCCGAGGATGGCGCAGAAGCAGTCCACCGCTTCCAGACACACGTCGCATTCATTGTTCAGGGCGCGGCTGGTGATGTCGGCCGCCAGCAGAGGCTGCACGTCATGCCGGCCAGCCCGGTCGGACAGGGCGCGGTAGATCAGTTCCAGGCCGCGCCCGGAGGCGAGGCGTTCGGCCGAGACGTGCGACAGTTCGCGCCAGGCGAAGGACAGCACGTCCATCTCGCGCTGGTCGCAGGGGGCAAAGCTGACGTGGCCCCCTTCGCTGCCCAGCGCGATCCAGCGGTCTTCGGCGGGGATCATGCCCGACACGCCCAGGCCCGTGCCCGAACCGAGCAGGCCGATGACGCTGTCGGCGCGCGCCATGCCGCCACCGATCTGCTGGCGCTGGTCGGGCCGCAGATAGGGCAGGGCCATGGCCAGCGCCGTGAAGTCGTTCACCACCAGCAAGGTGTCGAGGCCCAGCGCGGCACGCATCGCCTCGATCGAGAAGAACCAGTGATGGTTCATCATGCGGATATTGTCGTCGTCGATGGGATTGGCGATGGCGATGGCCGCATGGCGCACGCGCGCCGAACCGGCGGCGCGCGCCTCGCTGCTGTCCATATACGCGGTGATGGCGTCGAGCAGCGAAGCGTAGTCGTCGCAGGGCAGCACGGCGACCGCTTCCAGGTGGCCCTGGCGCGTTTCCAGCACGAAGCGGGCATTGGTGCCGCCGATGTCTGCCAGAAGGCGCGGGCCTTCACTGAAACGCTCCGCCGGATCGCTGCCTGCTACTTCCATTTTTTCATCAATTTTCATGGCGGTGCTTTGTCTCGTCTGCGTGCGTGGTCGTGGCCGCGCACTGTCGTTATGGGCAAAAACCAAGGATTTTAATTCGTATACGTGCCGCGTGCCGAAAAATGCGGAACGCCTGCGCAAGTGCCTGCCCGCCGTGCCGGATGCGGCGGCGCCAGCGGAAAAAACAGGGCAGTCAACTCGCCTGTCGGTACGCAAATAAAGTGTCGCAGAGTAGTCGTAGGATTACAACATAATATGTTGATATTTGTTCGTAGTATAGTTACTATGTCCCTGCTGGAAAGAATTCTGGCCAGTACATTCGGCCACGAATGACTAGATAAAAACAAATTACTGAGGAGACTTACCATGCTGCATCGCAACATGTTGAAGGCCGTGTTGAAGACACTGCCAGCTGCCATCGTCTTGGCCATCGCCAGCGGTTCCGCTGCCGCCGACCCTATGTACCCATCCGATTCCGAAGGCTTCCATGGCTACCTGCGCGCCGGCGCCGGCAGCAATACCTCGGGCGGCGGCGGTTCGCAAGGCTGCTTCGGTCTGGGCGGCAATACCATGAAATATCGTCTGGGCAATGAGTGCGACGCCTACACGGAATTCGGCTACACCAAGTCCGTCGCCCAGTCCGGCGGCGTGAACTACCTGGCCACCATCTGGGTCAACGCTTACGCGCCAAATTCCGATTTCGGCGACAACAAGCTGGGCATCGTCAAGGCCTATGTCGAAGCGCAGGGACTCGATTTCCTGAACGGCGGCACGGCCTGGATCGGCAAGCGCTTCTACTACCGTCCTGACATCCACATGCTGGACTTGCAGTACATCAACATGAACGGCACGGGCGCCGGCCTGGACCGCATTCCCGCGGGCCCCGGTAAATTCTCGTACGCCTTCTTCAAGGACAACGACATCAATACCGTGTCGAAGACCGGCGTCGTCAGCACCAAGTCGGCCGTGCGCCAGAACTTCATCTACGGCGAGATTCCCGTCAATGAAAACGGCACGCTGGACCTGGCCGCGACCTACATCATCGGCGAAGGCAAGGACAACGACGCGTTTGGCCAGAAGCACAATGGCTGGCAACTGTCGGCCTTCCACCGCCAGGCGAAAGTCTTCGGCGGCGGCAATACCTTCGGCGTGCAGTACGGCGTCGGTCCTGGCACCGGCAAGGGCGCGCAGTTCGGCGCGTCGGGCGACACCAATTTCGGTTCGGACGTGAAACGCACGCGCATCTTCAATGACATGGCGATCCAGCCGATGGCCAACTTCGGCATGGAATTCGTCGCCCTGTGGCAAAAAGACGAATCGAACGCCAACGGTTCCTCGACCTGGACCTCGGTCGGCGTGCGTCCCGTGTACGCATTCACCAACAACTTCAAGCTGGTGGGCGAACTGGGCACGGACCGCGTGACGCAAGCGGGCGGCCTGCCGGCCAAGCGCCTGACCAAGCTGACCATCGCCCCGACGATCTCGGCCGGCCCTGGCCTGTGGTCGCGCCCTGAACTGCGCGCTTTCGTCACCTACGGCAAATGGAACGATGCGGCCACCGCCTCGGTCAATGCGTCGAACAACGGCGGCCCGATCTACAACAACAATACCAGCGGCACCTCCTACGGTTTCCAAGTGGAAACTTGGTTCTAAGTTAGCAGGCGTTGGCAGTCTAGTTCAACCTGGCGCATCCTTCGCGGATGCGTTTTTGGCGCCGTCCCGTGATATAAATACAAAGTACGCATGTCATGGATCACGGCGCCGTCTTTTCACTGAAGATGATGCCCGTTTGCAAGCGGGTCTGAGCACAAGAGCGCCGGTACAGGCGCAGATTTCACCTTTTTCGGCCCCCGTATGCCGAAGCCCCCTAAAAGCTTGATCAAAAAAGGAATGTGGAGATGAAACTGAAATTCAAGATTACCCAACTGGCCGCGTTGACCACCCTGGCATTCGCCGGCAGCGCCTTTGCGACCGACGTGGAAGTGTTGCACTACTGGACCTCCGGCGGCGAAGCGAAGTCCGTGGGCCAGTTGCAGCAAATCGTGAAGGAAAGCGGCTTCGGCTGGAAAGACTTCGCCGTGGCCGGCGGCGCTGGCGAAAACGCCGCGACCGCGCTGAAGACCCGCGTCATTTCCGGCAACCCGCCGACGGCTGCGCAGATCAAGGGCCCATCGATCCAGGAGTGGGGCGCAGAAGGCGTGCTGGCCAATATCGATGATGCCGCCATTCCAGGCAAATGGGATGCCGTGCTGCCGAAAGTCGTCGCCGACATCATGAAATACAAGGGCCACTACGTCGCCGCTCCAGTCAACGTCCACCGCGTCAACTGGATGTGGGTCAATCCGGAAGTGCTGAAAAAAGCCGGCGTGGCCACCACCCCGACCACCTGGGATGCGTTCTTCGACGCGGCCGAGAAAATCAAGAAATCGGGCGGCATCGCGATCGCCCACGGCGGCCAGCCTTGGCAGGACGCCACCGTGTTTGAATCCGTCGCGCTGGGCGTGGGCGGCACGGAATTCTACAAAAAGGCCATCCTCAAGCTGGACCAGAAGGAATTGACCGGCCCGACCATGCTCAAGGTGTTTGACACCCTGGGCAAGGTGAAGACCTACATCGACAAGGATGCGGCAGGCCGCGACTGGAACCTGGCCACCGCCATGGTCATCAACAACAAGGCCGGCTTCCAGTTCATGGGCGACTGGGCCAAGGGCGAGTTCACGGCCGCCGGCAAGGTGCCAGGCAAGGACTACCTGTGCGTGGCCGCGCCTGGCACGGACAAGGCCTACACCTTCAACATCGATTCGTTTGCCATGTTCACGCAAAAGGATGCGAATGCGAAGAAAGGGCAGATCGCCCTGGCCAACGCCATCATGAATCCGAAGTTCCAGTCGATCTTCAACCTGAACAAGGGTTCCATCCCCGTGCGTTCCGGCGTTTCCAAGGACAAGTTTGACGCTTGCGCCCTGAAATCGATGGAAGACATGGACGCCACCAACAAGACCGGCGGCCTGGTGCCGTCGTTCGCCCACGGCATGGCGCTGCCATCGGCCACGCAAGGCGCCGTGACCGACGTCATCGCCAAGTTCATGAACACCAACATGAGCTCGAAAGACGCGGTTGCCGCCCTGGCCAAAGCGGCAAAAGTGAAGTAATCACGACGGCGCCGGCACGCTCGCCGGCGCCCGCTGCATCGCATGCATCGCAGGCGTCCACCCTGGCTTCGGCCAGGCCGGCGCCACACGCAGTTCTTCTTCTACGGCTGTCCTATGTCCATACGCAAGCAATTCGACCGATGGATACCGCAGATGGTGCTGGGCCCCACGCTCATCGCCAGCCTGGTATTCGTCTATGGTTTTATCTTTTTGACCGGTTGGCTGTCGCTGACCGAATCGCGGCTGATGCCGAACTACGAGTTCGCCGGCCTGGTGCAATACGTCGAGCTCTTCGACAACGAGCGCTGGTGGACCTCGCTCAAGAACCTCGGCATCTTCGGTGTCCTGTTCATCGGTTGCAGCATCGCCATCGGCCTGTTCCTGGCCATCCTGCTGGACCAGAAAATCCGCGCCGAAGGCGCGCTGCGCGCCATCTATCTGTATCCGATGGCGCTGTCCTTCATCGTCACCGGCACGGCCTGGAAATGGATGCTCAATCCCAGCCTGGGCCTGGAAAAGGTCATGCACGACTGGGGCTGGACGTCGTTCACCTTCGACTGGCTGGTGAACTCCGACATGGCCATCTACACGGTGGTGATCGCCGGCGTGTGGCAGTCGTCGGGCTTTGTCATGGCCCTGTTCCTGGCCGGCCTGCGCGGCATCGACGATGAAATCATCAAGGCGGCGCAAGTCGACGGCGCATCGCTGCCGACGATCTACTGGCGCATCGTGATTCCCGCCATGCGTCCCGTGTTCTTCAGCGTGCTGCTGATCCTCGCGCATATCGCCATCAAGAGCTTCGACCTGGTCATCGCACTGACGGCTGGCGGACCTGGCAACTCGTCGTCCGTGCCGGCCATCTTCATGTACCAGTTTTCCTTCACCCGCGGCCAGCTGGGCCTGGGCTCGGCATCGGCCATGATGATGCTGGCCACCATCGTGGCCGTGCTCGTGCCGCTGATGTACCTGGAAACGCGCAGCGCAAAGGCGATGAGATGACACCTACCCGAAATAATCGCCTCACCCTCGGACGGGTGGTGGTATATCTGCTGCTGATTCTGTTTGCGGTGTACTACATCGTGCCCCTGTACGTGACCCTGTCGACGTCGTTCAAGTCGCTCGACGAGATCCGCAGCGGCAACCTGCTGGCCTTGCCGCACCTGTGGCAGTTCGATTCCTGGGCCAAGGCCTGGTCTTCGGCCTGCACGGGCGTCACCTGCGACGGCATGCAGCCGTTCTTCTGGAACTCGATCAAGATGGTGATTCCCGCCGTGCTGATCTCGACCTTCCTGGGCGCCTTCAACGGCTACGTGTTCGCGCACTGGCGCTTCCGCGGTTCGGAAATCCTGTTTGCCGCCCTGCTGGTGGGCTGCTTCATTCCGTTCCAGGTGGTGATCCTGCCGATGGCGCGCCTGCTGGGCGAATTCGGCCTGGCCAATACCACCACGGGCCTCGTCTTCGTGCACGTGGTGTACGGCACGGCGTTCACGACCCTGTTCTTCCGTAACTACTATATCGGCGTGCCGGAAGAACTGATCAAGGCGGCGCGCATCGACGGCGCGGGCTTCTTCCTGATCTTCCGCAAGATCGTGCTGCCGATTTCGGGTCCGATTTTCGTCGTCTGCATCATCTGGCAGTTCACGCAGATCTGGAACGACTTCCTGTTCGGGATCGTCTTCGCCAGCGGCGATTCGCAGCCGATCACGGTGGGCTTGAACAACCTGGTCAACACGTCCACGGGCGTGAAGGAATACAACGTCAACATGGCCGCCGCGGTGATTGCCGCGCTGCCGACCCTGCTGGTCTATCTGGTCGCAGGCCGTTATTTTGTGCGCGGTCTGACCGCAGGCGCAGTCAAAGGTTAAGGAAAGAATATGTCCAGTTTATCGATACGCAGCATCCGCAAGGTGTACACGAATGGCGTCGAAGTCTTGAAAGGCATCGACATCGAGATCAAGGATGGCCAGTTCCTGATCCTCGTCGGCGGCTCCGGCTCCGGCAAGTCGACCTTGCTCAACATGGTGGCCGGCCTGGAAAGCGTCACGTCCGGCGAAATCCTCATCGACGGCAAGGTCGTCAACGACCTGCCGCCGAAGGACCGCGACATCGCCATGGTGTTCCAGTCCTACGCGCTGTACCCGTCGATGACGGTGCGCGAAAACATCGCGTTCGGCCTGAATGTGAAAAAGGTGCCGAAGGCGGAGCAGGAAGAAATCGTCTCGCGCGTGGCCGAAACGCTGCAGATCACGCACTTGCTGGACCGCCGCCCGGCGCAGCTGTCGGGCGGCCAGCGCCAGCGCGTGGCCATGGGCCGCGCCATTTCGCGCAAGCCGTCGCTGTTCCTGTTCGACGAACCGCTGTCGAACCTGGACGCCAAGCTGCGCGTGGAAATGCGCGCCGAGATCAAGCTGCTGCACCAGCGCCTGAAGGCCACCATCGTCTACGTCACGCATGACCAGATCGAGGCGATGACGATGGGCGACCTGATCGCCGTCATGAAGGATGGGGTGGTGCAGCAACTGGGCACGCCGCAGGAAATCTACGACAACCCGGCTAACCTGTTCGTGGCGGGCTTCATTGGCTCGCCGTCGATGAACTTCATCACCGTCAAGCCTGTCATCGAAGGCGAAACGGTGTCCGTCGCCATCGAGAACGCGGGCAAGAGCCTGCGCCTGGCCTTGCCGTTCCCGGCCGACAAGCTGCGCAGCTACGCGGGCCGCGACGTGATCCTGGGCGTACGCCCGGAACAGATCACGGACATGAGCAGCGCGCACGGCGACGTGGGCCAGGAACTCGGTTGCCTGATCGACCTGGTCGAGCCGACCGGCCCTGACACCTTGCTGACGACGCGCCTGAACGGCGCCGCCGTGACCTGCCGCACGCACCCGCGCGAAGCCGTGCTGCCGGGGCAGACCATGCAGCTGTCGTTCAACCTGTCGAAAGCGGCCCTGTTCGATCCGGCCAACGGCGAACGCATCGCGTAAGCGGCACCAGCAATAGAAAACGGCCCGCTTGTCGCATGACAGGCGGGCCGTGGTCGTTTATGCCGCCGCGCTTAATGCGGCAGCGATTTTTTATAGGCGATGGCGTGGCGCAGCTTGCCCTTGTCGTCGATCAGCTCATCGAATTCATTCCGGTTGACTTCACGCAGGGCGCCCAGCTCGCGCGCGCTCTTGCCGCCGCTGACGATATCGCCGGGCCGCAGCGCCACCATCGCCTGCGCGGCCAGCAGGATCGCATTGGCATACGCGACAGGGTCGCGCAGGTCGACCTGCGCCAGGTCCAGCGCGGGAATGCGGCGCAGCCAGTCGGCCCAGTAAAACTCGAGAAATTCCGTGGCGTGCTCGGGCGGCTCGTAGCCGATCCCGCGCGTAAAGTAGACGAGCGAGCGGTAGGGATCGTCGCCCAGGGAGGCGAGGCCGATGGCGGAAGGCAGCTGCCGCGGCGTGATGGCCTGGTTCTTGCCGTCTTTCAGCCATACCTTGTTTTCCTCGCGCATGCGCGCCCAGAAGGCCGCGTCGCCCAGCGCGCTGAAATTGTCGCTGACCTTGACCCAGACCTGTAATTGATGATTGCGTCCGCCATCGGCTTCCCAGAAGGTGGAAAACGTATGGTGGCCATCGGTCAGGTACACGAGGCCGCGCGGGCCGATGACGACGGTCTTCATGTCGTCCGGGCGGCTGCCCACGGCCGCCTTGCAGCGGTAGCCGGCCGGCGGCGCGGCCAGGGTGGCGCCGGCCACATTGGCCGTGTTGGGCAGGACGTCGCCCTGGCCATTGGCTTCGCACAGGTCGGCGAATTTCTTCGGCTTGGCGATGTCGGCGATGTGCTTTTCTTCGGCCGCATAGCGCCCCAGCTTGTAATACACCTGGTCGTAGCCGATGGCTGGCTGGGTCGGATGCAGTTCATCGAGGCGCACCTGCAGGATGCGCGGATGGGCGGCGCTGCCCGCCACGGTGGCCATCAGCGCCTGCTGGCGTGCGCTGAGCGCCGGTGCCGTGGCGACAGCGGCATCCCTGGCGCATGCCGCATTGCTGAAGGACAGGGCCAGCAGCAGGGCGCTGGCAGCGTGCGTGATGTAGCGTGGCATGTTTTCTCCTTTAGCGCTGGCGCCTCATTCCAGCAGCGCGCTGGGCACGCGCGGCGAGGACATCAGGTCGCGGAAGGCGGCCCAATGTGCGGCGCGCGTCGCGCCCTGGCGTTCGACATAGGCTTTCGCCATGTCCTGGCCCAGGTTGTAATTGATGACGTACGCGCCCATGGCATCGTAGAACTGCAGGCGCTGCGCGGATTTCTCGGCCGGGTACAGGCGCACGTTGACCAGCCATTCCAGCGCTTCTTCGCGGCTCAGGCTGCCTTCGAGGTACTGGCGCGCGATGTCGTTGTCGGCATAGCCGAGCTTGGCCAGCAGCGCGTTCAGTTGCGCATAGCGGGGCGCCAGCGCTGGGTCCAGGCCGGCCAGCGGGTACAGCACCTGTTGCTCGAACGCCAGCCTTTCCACATCCGTAAAACTCAGTTCGATGCCGTAGTTGGCCGTGCCTTCGGCGATCAAGGACTGCGGCGAATACAGCGGATAGATGCAGTACTCCATCCAGCCCTTGCCGCGCACCAGGTCGCGTTCGAGCAGCACGTTGTACACGTGGTGGCCCGGATACGCTTCATGGCAGCCGAGGTCGACGGCGCGATCGATGTACACGGGCAAGTCCGTATTGATCTGGATCACGCTTTGGTAGTTACCCTTGTACCAGTTATAGCCGCTCCAAGGCTTGTCGGTGACGAATTCCAGCACGAAATCCTCGCCATCGGGCAGGGCGATGTACTGCAAGGTGCGCTCGCGGCCCGCGCGGATGGCCGCTTCCATGACGGCGCGCAGCTTATCGGCGGGAATGACGAGTTGCGCGCGCAAGGCATTCACGCGTTCGCTGACCGTGCCGTCGCCGGGCAGCAGGGCGTCGATTGCCGCCACCAGTGCTTCATAGTATGCACGGTCGTGATGGGGCGAGACGGCGTCGTACAGGCGCGCGCTTTCGGTATCGAAATCGAGGCGTGTGCCTTGCAGCATCTCCGCCTTGGCCAGCACGGCGTGCAGCTGCTTGCGCAGGTTGAGGGCGCGCAAGGATGCGTCATCGGCCAGCAGGGCCAGCGCCTTGTCAGTCGCGGCCTTGATGTCGCTCAAACTCAATTGCTGTTCTACCGCTTCCTGCTGCCATGCGGGCGGGCCGTAATAGGCATCCACGTACGAGGCATCGTGCTGGCCCATGGCCAGAACCAGCTTGACGTAGCGTTCGGCCGCGTCGGCGAGGGAAGGAGAGTGGCTGTCGTCGTTCGTCATGGTGGCCTTGGTTTTTGCGGTTGGGCAGGCGCTTATTGTATAGCGCAATGGCATGCGCGTGAGGCGTGTACGCGTCACATCCTTTCTTTACAGTAATTGGGAAAATACATCTTGATATAGCTCAGTGAACCCGGCATTCACGGCCTGCTTGAGCGGGTTTGGTAGCAAGATGGCGTGGTCTTCCTTTTACGTATCAGCGTGATTTTTTCCTTGATTTTTCTTCGTTTATGGACGAATATGATGGTCGAGATCCGGCACTACCTGACATCATCGGGCAGGGATTTATATACGGAATGGCTGAAACGCCAACGCGATAATACGGCCAGGGTGGCCATAGCCCGGCGCGTGTTGCGTCTGATGGCGGGCAATTTTGGCGACCATAAATTTTGCCACGATGGCGTGTGGGAATTGCGCATCGATGTGGGGCCTGGTTACCGCGTGTATTACGCCGTCGCCGGCGAACAGATCATTTTATTGCTGTGCGGCGGCGACAAGCGTACCCAATCGAAAGATATCGAATACGCCTGTGCCTGCTGGCACGACTGGAAGGAGAGAGGACATGAGCGAGGACATCCGCAAACCACCGAGAGACCGCTCGCATGACGAAGCGATGGCCGAACTGTACCGCGACGATCCCGATCTGGCCCTTGAACTGATCAACAATATCCTTGCCGACGGCGACCACGGGGAACTGCTGGCCGTGCTGCGCCAGCTGACGCGCGCCTTTGGCGGCGTGCCCGCCGTGGCGCAGGCGGCCGGGCTCAATCCCACCCAGCTGTACCGCACCCTGTCGCCCGAGGGCAATCCCTCGCTCGCCACCTTGACGGCCATCCTCGATGCCATGGGCTTGCGGCTGGCCGTGGAACCCAGGCAGCCGTTTTCCACGCCGGCTGTCTGAGTCCCGGCTTTGGTTTAAAACTCGACGGGCCGTGCCTCGCGCATCGCTTGCGTCATGGCCAGGCCGATGCGCGTCGCTTCCGTTGCGTCGTGCAGGGTCAATGACAGGGTGCGCCGGCCCAGCGCCGCATCCGTGAACTCCTGCGCCTCGATCAGGAAGGCGTCGGCGAAGCGGGCATAGAAGTCCGGCGTGCATTCGTTGCGCACGCCATGCGCATCCGAAATTTCCACCCTGTTCAGGCGCGGATTGCTGCCCACGGCCAGGCGGCCGCCCGTGCCGAACACTTCCGTCAGGGTTTCATGGCCGTGCGCCATGGTGCGCGACGCCATGAAGCTGGCCATGCTGCCATCGGCAAACTCGACCGTCGCCAGGCCGTTGTCGACATCGCCGAAGGCCTGCAAGCCCGTGTGGATGGCGTTGGTGCCGCTCGCATACACGCGTTTTGGCACGGGATTGCCCAGTAGCCAGCGTGCCAGGTCGATATCGTGCACGCTGCAATCGAGGAAGATGCCGCCGCTGGTGGGGGCGAAACGCATGAAGGCACCGCTGGGGTCGTTCTGGTCGCAGGTTTGCGAACGCACGAGATACGGCTTGCCGATCAGACCCTGGGCGATCTTTTGCTGCGCGTCATGGTAGCTGGCGTCGAAACGCCGCACGAAGCCGATCATGATGGTCAGTTGCGGGTGGCGCGCCGCTTCCGCTTCCACCTTCAGGCAGTCGGCCAGGTCCAAGGACAGCGGTTTTTCGCAAAACACATGCTTGCCGGCGCGCAGGGCGGCGATGATCTGGTCCGCATGCAGCGAGGTGGGGGTGACGAGGAAGACGGCGTCCAGGCCCGGGTGGGCCAGCAGCGCATCGTAATCGGCATAGCCGGTGGTGACGCCCAGCTGGCTGGCGGCCCAGTCCAGCTCGGCCGGCACGGGGCTGCAGGCGGCGACCACGCTGGCATTGGGCACGCGTTGCGCCAGGTTGATGGCGTGGCGCTGGCCCAGCCTGCCCAGGCCGACGATGCCCACTTTTAATGTTGGGGATGACATTTGGTCTCCAGTATCTTGTTTTTGTATTTTTACAGGGTCACAACACGCTGCTCGCGCCACGACAAGGTGGCCGCCTCGGCCAGTTCCAGCGCCTTCAAGCCATCGTGCACGGTGGTGCGCAGCGGCGTGCCGTGGGTGAGGGCGTCGAAGAAATGCGCCATTTCCTGCGCGTACGCCACGCGGTAGCGTTCCAGGAAGAAATCTTCCGGCTTGTCCACGCTGACGTTCACCGAGCCATAGGCCGTCACTTCCGTCGGCTTGTGGTTGCCCGCCTGCAGCATGCCGGCGCTGCCCAGCACTTCGAAGCGCTGGTCGTAGCCGTAGGCGGCGCGGCGCGAGGCATTGATCTGGCACAAGCGGCCCTTGGCCGTGCGGATGGTGACGACGGCCGTGTCCAGGTCGCCTGCCTCGCCGATGGCGGGGTCGACGAGGCAGCTGCCCGTGGCGTGCACGCTGACGGCTTCATCGTCGAGTATCCAGCGGAAGATGTCGAAATCGTGGATCAGCATATCCTTGAAGATGCCGCCCGAGACCTTGATGTAGCTCACGGGTGGCGGACCGGGATCGCGGCTGGTGACCACCAGCAACTCCGGCGTGCCGATCTCGCCCGCTGCGATGCGTGTCTTGACGGCATTGAAGGTGGGGTCGTAGCGGCGCTGGAAGCCCAGCATGCACAGCACTTTTGCCTCCTTGACGGCGGCGGCGCAGGCGCGTGCCCGGTCCAGCGTCAGATCGACGGGCTTTTCGCAAAAGATGGCCTTGCCGGCGGCGGCCGAGCGCAGGATCAGGTCCGCGTGGGTGTCCGTGCTCGAGGCGATGACGACGGCCTTGACGGCCGGGTCTGCCAATGCCGCCTCGACAGTTGCGCTGCTGCCGCCATGCAGGCCCGCCAGCGCTGCGGCTGCTTCCTGGTTGACGTCGACCACGTACTTGAACTGCACGCCGGGTTGCGCGGCCAGGTTGGCCGCGTGGATTTTGCCGATGCGTCCGGCGCCGAACAACGCTACTTCAATCATCATGTTCTCCTGGGGTGTGGATTTCTTCGATGTCGAGCTCTAATTTGTATGCCAGCGCGATGAACAGCGCCTGGCACAGGCAGATGGTGCTGGTCAGCGAGCGGAAGGCGAAGGCGCTGCCCTCGGTGACGGTGAGCAGCGCGTCGGCGGCCCGCGCGAGCGGGGCCAGCTTGCTGTCGGTAATCACCAGGACCTTGGCGCCCTTGTCTTGCGCCGCCTTGATGCACTGCTGGGTTTCCTTGCCGTAAGGCGAGAAACTGATGGCGATCGCCACATCGCGTTCGCGCACGCTGCGCATCTGTTCGCGGTGCATGCCGCCCAGTCCGCTAATCAGGTGCACGCGCTTGTCCGTGTGCTCGAGCGCGTAGGCGATGTAGGAGGCGATCGGGAAGGACCGGCGCACGCCGATCACATAGATATTTTCAGCCTTGAGCAGCAGGTTGACGGCCGCTTCCAGCTGCGCGTCGTCGAGTCCCGCGGCCAGGTCGTCGAGGCCGGCGCGGCTGGCGCCGACGAATTCGCGCGTCAGGTCGCCCGCGCTGAGGGCGGCGTCGCGCGTGGAGATGAGCTTGCGGATGCGCTGCTGATAGTCGGGCGTGGCGCCGGCCTGGTCCGTGTAAGCCTGGCGGAACACATCCTGCATTTCGGAAAAGCCCGTATAGCCGAAGCGCTGCGCGAAACGCACTATGGCCGACGGCTGCACGTCGCAGGCGGCGGCGATGTCGCTGATGCGTTCGAGCATCAGGCTGGCCCGGTGCTTTTCAATGTATTGCGCGATGACTTTCAACTGGCGCGACAGGTTGTCGTACTCGGCGGCAATGTGCTGCATCAGCTGTTCGATGGGGGCGGTGGCTGCCATGGTGTTTTCCTCGGTGTGCTTGCTGGGCCGCTTTATTCGTGCGGCTGGTTCTGGCGAGAATTATAGGAGGGAATCTGAAAAATAGAAACGAATTTCTATTTAAATTATTTTTGAAAATTTTATTGCATTTGTCTTTTTTGTGGCCTAAGCTGTGCGCAGTGCATCGGTTCGTGTGCCGCAAGGCCAGGCCGGTGACACCCTTCATAAAAGCTCGCAACTATAAAAATTAATCCGTCTAGGAGACATTCATGCATAGCAATAAAAGCAAGGGTTTGATGAAATGCCTGGCCATCGCCAGCCTGGGCCTGAGCCTGGGTTTGAGCACGGGCGCCAGCCATGCTGCCGGCGAGAAATTCGTCCTCGTCAGCCATGCGCCGGACTCCGATTCCTGGTGGAATACCATCAAGAACGCCATCAAGCAAGCCGGCGAGGACTTCAACGTCACGGTCGACTACCGCAATCCGCCGAATGGCGACCTGGCCGACATGGCGCGCCTGATCGAGCAGTCGGCCGCGCGCAATTACGACGGCTTGATCGCCGACATCGCCGACTTCAGCGTGCTGCAAAAACCGCTGGGTACGGTAGTGGCCAAGAAAATCATGCTCGTGACTATCAATTCGGGTACCCTGGCGCAAAGCGAACAGTTGAAAGCCATCATGCACGTGGGCCAGCCCGAGTATGACGCGGGCCTGGGCGCCGGCAAGCGCGCCAAGGAAGCGGGCATCAAATCGTTCGTGTGCGTGAATCACTATGCGATGAATGCGTCCTCGTTCGAACGCTGCCGCGGTTTTGCCGATGCGCTGGGCGTCGATTTCAAATCGTCCACGCTCGACACCAATGGCGTCGACCCTGGCGTGATCGAAAGCAAGGTCAGCGCCTATCTGCGCAGCAATCCGAAGACCCAGGCCGTGCTGGCGCTGGGACCGGATTCGGCGCCTGCCGCCATGCGCGCCGTCGAAAAGCTGGGGCTGAAAGGCAAGATGTACTTCGCCAGCTTCGACTTGTCGGAGGAAATCGCCAAAGGCATCAAGGATGGCAGCATCCAGTTCGCCATCGACCAGCAGCCCTACCTGCAAGGCTACATTCCTGTCGCCGTGATGGCCATCATGAAACAGCAGAAGATCACTGACCTGGCCAAGGTCAAGGAAATCCTGATCGCCAATCCGAAATACCAGGCGCGCCTGGCGGAATACGGCCTGACGCCTATCTACGGCCCGCGCCACATCAGCTCCGGCCCCGGTTTTGTGACCAAGGAAAACATCGCCAAGGTCGAAAAATACGCCGGTCAATACCGCTAATCCACACAGTCGCCACCGGGAGTTGCCCAGCGCCGCACCGCCTCCCGCGGGCGGCGCTTGGGAGGAACACGCCTGGCGCCAGCGATGCTGGCAGGAAAGTAATCGGAATTGGTAACAAGTATCACTGAAAGGACTTCGTATGACTGCGCTCAAATCCAGCCTGGCTAGCCCCGGCATGAATCCTCCCCCGCCTCCCGGCGCCTCCAGCAAGCCAGTTGCCGCCGGCGACGAGCGCGTGGGCACGACCAGCTGGGTCAAACGGTTTTTTGGCCGCCCCGAGTTCGCCTCGATCTCCGGCGCGGTGCTCGTATTTGCCTTCTTCGTCATCACGGCCGGCGATTCCGGCATGTTCAACCTCGATGGCGTCGTCAACTGGATGCAAGTGGCGTCCTACCTGGGCATCATCGCCATCGGCGCCTGCCTGCTGATGATCGCCGGCGAGTTCGACCTGTCGATCGGTTCCATGATCGGCTTTGCCGGCATGATGATCGCCATCCCGACGATTTATTTCCACTGGCCATTGTGGGCCGCCATTATCTTCGCCTTCGCCGGTTCCATGGCGCTGGGTTGGCTCAACGGCTACATCGTCATCAAGACGCGTTTGCCATCGTTCATCGTGACCCTGGCATTCCTGTTCATCCTGCGCGGCCTGACCCTGGCCCTGTCGATCATGTTCGCCAACCGCACCATCGTCAGCGGCGTGGGCGACCTGGCGGCGCAGGACTGGCTGGCCAGCCTGCTGTTCCACGGTAATGTGGCGACGGGCCTGTTCCAGTGGATGGGCGCGCACGGCTGGATCGCCGTGCTTGACGACGGTTCGCCGCTGGTGAAGGGCGTGCCGAAAGTCATCACCTGGTGGCTGGTGCTGGCCGCCGGCGCCGCCTTCGTGCTGTCGCGTACCCGCTTCGGCAACTGGATGTTCGCCGTCGGCGGCGATGCCAACGCGGCCAAGAATGTGGGCGTGCCGGTACGCAAGGTGAAGATTTCCCTGTTCGTCTTCACGGCCTTCTGTGCCTGCCTGTTTGCCACCTTGCAAGTATGCGATGTGGGTTCGGCCGCCGCCGACCGCGGCATGCAAAAGGAATTCGAAGCCATCATCGCGGCCGTCATCGGCGGCGCCTTGCTGACGGGCGGCTACGGTTCCGTCGTCGGCGCCTGCTTCGGCGCGCTGATCTTCGGCGTGGTGCAGATCGGCATCACTTATACCAACATCAATTCGGACTGGTTCCGCGTGTTCCTCGGCGTCATGTTGCTGATCGCGGTGCTGTTCAATAACTTTGTACGCTCACGCGTCACGGAAGCGAGATAAATCATGAGTGAGCATATTCTTGCCCTGGAAAATGTCAGCAAGCGTTTCGGCTCCGTGCTGGCGCTGCAAAACATCACCATGCGGCTCAAGGAAGGTGAAGTGCACTGTTTGCTGGGCGACAACGGCGCCGGCAAGTCCACCCTGATCAAGACCCTGGCCGGCGTGCACAAGCCGACCGACGGCCAGTACCTGGTCGATGGCAAGCCCGTCGTCTTCAATTCGCCCAGCGAAGCGCTGGACATGGGCGTGGCCACCGTCTATCAGGACCTGGCGCTGGTGCCGCTGCTGTCCGTGGCGCGCAATTTCTTCATGGGCCGCGAGCCGATGAAAAAGCTGTTGGGCGTCGTGCCCGTGATGGATATCGACTATGCGGCCGCCACGGCGCGCGACAAGCTGGCCGAGATGGGCATCATGGTGCGCGATCCGCACCAGGCCATCGGCACCATGTCGGGCGGCGAAAAGCAATGTCTGGCCATCGCCCGCGCCATCCATTTCGGCGCCCGCGTGCTGATCCTGGACGAGCCGACGGCCGCGCTGGGCGTGAAGCAATCGTTCAATGTGCTGAAACTGATCTACAAGGCGCGCGAGCGCGGTATTTCCGTGATCTTTATTACGCATAATGTGCACCATGCGTATCCGGTCGGCGACTCGTTCACGTTGTTGAACCGGGGCAAGTCGCTGGGCACCTTCACCAAGGATACGGTGACCAAGGATGCCTTGCTGGACATGATGGCGGGCGGTGCGGAAATGCAAACGCTGATGAGTGAACTCGACGGTGTCACGATTTAAGGATAGCCATGAATAATTCCACACAATTTGCCCAGGGTAGGGCGCTGGACGTGATCTGCCTGGGCCGCCTGGCGGTGGACCTGTACGCGCAGCAGATCGGCAGCACGCTGGAAGACGCGACGAGTTTCGCCAAGTACCTGGGCGGCTCGTCGGCGAATATCGCTTTCGGCACGGCCCGTTTGGGCTTGAAGTCCGCCATGCTGTCGAAAGTGGGCGACGACCACATGGGGCGTTTCCTCACCGACACCTTGGCGCAGGAGGGCTGCGACGTCAGCCATGTCGGCATCGACCGCGAGCGGCTCACCGCCCTGGTGATGCTGGGCATCAAGGATAAAGACACCTTCCCGCTGATTTTTTACCGTGAAAATTGCGCCGACATGGCCATCGACGCATCGTCGGTGGATGCGGCTTTCATTGCGTCGAGCAAGGCGCTGTTAATCACCGGCACGCATTTCTCCACGGCCGCCATGCACGCCGTCAGCACGCAGGCCTTGCAGCTGGCCCGCGCCAGTAATGTGCGCACCGTGCTCGACATCGATTACCGGCCCGTGCTGTGGGGTTTGTCCGGCAAGGCCGATGGCGAAACGCGTTTCGTCTCGAACGACGGCGTCACGCAACATCTGCAAGGCATCCTGCCGCAATTCGACCTGATCGTCGGCACGGAAGAGGAATTCATGATCGCCGGCGGCGGCGCGGACATCATGGCGTCCCTGCGCGCCGTGCGGGCCGCCACCCTGGCGACCCTCGTCGTCAAGCGCGGGCCGCTGGGCAGCGCCGTCATCGACAATGTGGTGCCGGCCAGCCTTGACGATGCATATAACTACCGTGGCGTGCGCGTGGAAGTGCTCAACGTGCTGGGCGCGGGCGACGCGTTTCTCTCGGGTTTCCTGAAAGGCTGGTTGCGCGGCGAGGATTACGAGGCCTGCTGCCGCTACGCGAATGGCTGCGGCGCCCTCGTCGTGTCGCGCCACGGCTGCGCGCCGGCCATGCCGTCGCCCGTCGAGCTCGACTATTTCCTCGCCAACGCGGCCAAGCTGACGCAGCCGGACCAGGACGCGACCTTGTCCCGGCTGCACCGCACGACGGTGGCGCGCAAGCAATGGAACGAATTGTGCGTGTTTGCCTTCGATCACCGCACGCAATTCTTTGAGCTGGCGCAACAGACGGGCGCGCCCGAGTCGGCTATTTGCGCCCTGAAGCAATTGATGGTGCAAGCTGTGGCGCAGACGGAAGCGGCCTTGCGACTGGCCGGCAAGACGGGCGTGCTGATCGATGGACGCTATGGCGTCGATGCGCTCAACGATGCGACGGGGCGCGGCTGGTGGATCGGCCGTCCCGTGGAATTGCCCGGTTCCAATCCGCTGCAATTCGACTGGGGCCGTTCCATCGGTTCGCATTTGCTCAGCTGGCCGAAGGAACACGTGATCAAATGCCTGGTGCAGCTGCATCCGGACGACGCCGTGGAAAACCGATTGGAACAGGAAGCGCAGATCAAGGCCCTGTACGACGCGGCGCAAGTGAGCGGTCACGAACTGTTGCTCGAAGTCATACCGTCGGAAGCCTTGCCGCACAGTGAAGACACGGTCTTGCGTGCCGTCAAGCGCCTGTACAACCTCGGTATCTACCCGGAATGGTGGAAACTGGAAAGTATGTCGGCCCAGCAATGGCAAGCGATCGATGCCCTGGTGCACGAGCGCGATCCGTATTGCCGGGGTGTCGTCTTGCTGGGCTTGAACGCGCCGATCGCCGCCCTGGCCGACAGTTTTGAACAGGCCAGTGCCAGCAGCACCTGCCGCGGCTTCATGGTGGGACGCACGATCTTCCAGGAACCGAGCCGCCGCTGGCTGGCCGGAGAGCTCGACGATGCGGGCCTGATCGCCGCCGTGCGCGCCAACTTCGAGCAGTTGATTTCCCTGTGGCAGCGCACGCGCAACCGCCTGGAGCGTGCAGCATGAGCGCCACCACCATCCGCTTGACCATGGCCCAGGCTTTGGTCCGCTACCTGGCCGCCTTGCGCACGGAGGACGGCGATGGTTCCCTGGTCCCGTTGTTCGGCGGCGCCTTCGCCATCTTTGGCCACGGCAACGTGGCCGGCATGGGCGAGGCGCTGTACCAGTACCGCGAATCCTTTCCCACCTACCGCGCGCACAATGAACAGGCGATGGCGCATTCGGCCATTGCCTATGCGAAAGCCCACATGCGCCGGCGCATGCTGGCCGTCACCAGTTCCATCGGCCCCGGCGCCACCAACCTGCTCACGGCCGCCGCGCTGGCGCACGTGAATCGCTTGCCCGTGCTCTTGTTGCCCGGCGACGTCTTCGTCTCGCGCGCGCCGGACCCGGTCTTGCAGCAGCTGGAAGATGGCACGGACGGCAGCGTGTCCGTCAACGATGCCTTCAAGCCGCTGTCGCGCTATTTCGACCGCATCGTCTATCCGGAGCAATTGCTCACGGCCTTGCCACGGGCGATTGCCGCCTTGACGGACCCGGCCGCCTGCGGCCCCGTCACCTTGTCCCTGCCGCAAGACGTGCAGACGATGGCGTATGACTATCCGGAAGAATTCTTTACGCCGCGCATCGTGCGTTTCCGCGCCGTGCCGCCCGTCGAGCAGGAACTGGAAGAGGCGGCCGCCTTGCTGAGCAACGCGAAACAGCCGCTGATCGTCGCCGGCGGCGGCGTGCTGTACGGCCAGGCCGGCGCCGCCCTGCAGGCGTTTGCCGAACGCCACGGCATTCCCGTGGCGGAAACCCAGGCCGGCAAGAGCAGCTTGCCGTGGGACCATCCATTGCAGCTGGGCGCCATCGGCGTCACCGGTTCGCCCGCCGCCAACGCGCTGGCGGCGCAGGCCGACGTCGTGCTGGCCGTCGGCACGCGCCTGCAGGATTTCACGACGGGCTCGAACTCGCTGTTTGCGCAGGCGCAATTGCTCAGCCTGAACGTCAACAACTTTGACGCCCTGAAACGCCGCGGCCTGGGCCTGCAGGCGGACGCGACACTCGGCTTGCAGGGCCTGTCGCGCCTGCTGGGTAGCTGGAACAGCGCGGGCCAGTGGCTGGACCGCGCGCAGCAGGAGGCGAATGCCTGGCGCGCCACCGTGGCATCCATTACCGGCAAGCGCGACGTCGCCGGCTTGCCGTACGACGGCGAAGTCATCGGCGCCGTGCAGCGTTCCGCTCCCGATTCCACCAGCCGCGACATCGTCGTCTGCGCGGCGGGCACCTTGCCGGCCGAACTGCATAAACTGTGGCGCACGGAAACGCCGGGTGGCTACCACATGGAATACGGCTATTCGTGCATGGGTTATGAAATCGCCGGCGGCCTCGGCGTCAAGATGGCGAAACCGGAAGCGGAAGTCATCGTCATGGTGGGCGACGGCAGCTACCTGATGATGAATTCGGAAATCGCCACCTCCGTCATGCTGGACAAAAAACTCATCATCGTGGTGCTCGACAACCGCGGCTACGGCTGCATCAACCGATTGCAGCAGGCCTGCGGCAATGCCTCGTTCAACAATATGCTGCCTGACAGCGCACCCGCCATCGACTTCGCCCTGCATGCGCGGTCGCTGGGCGCGCTGTCCGAACACGTGGCCGACATCGCCGAGCTGGAACAGGCCATGCTGCGCGCCCGCGCCGCCTCCCGCACGTATCTGATCTGCATCGATACGGACGACACGCGCACGACGCAAGAGGGCGGTTGCTGGTGGGAAGTGGCCGTGCCGGAAGTGTCCACTCAGCCCGCCGTGCAAGCTGCCCGTGCCCGTTATGAAAACGATCGCCTGAAACAAAGGAATTGAAATGACTACCTGGAATGTGAAGATCGGCATCAACCCGATCTCGTGGATGAACGACGATTTGCCGAGCCTGGGCGGCGAGACGCCCCTGGAAACGGCCCTGAAGGAAGGCGCCGAGATCGGCTATGTGGGTTTTGAGCTGGGCAACAAGTTTCCGAAAGACGCCCCGGCCCTGAATGCCGTGTTGGGCAAATACAATCTTGCGTGCGTCTCCGGCTGGTATTCGGGACGGCTGGCCCATCGCTCGGTCGAGGAAGAGATCGCCTCCGTCGGCCCGCACTTGCGCCTGCTGGCCGACAGCGGCGCCAGCGTCATGGTGTATGGCGAAGTGGCCGACGCCATTCAGGGCGAAGCCCGGCCGCTGTATAAACGCCCGCGTTTCCAGTCGCAGCAGCAATGGCAGGACTACGCCGACAAGCTGACGGCCTTTGCCAAGCACTTGCTCGACCACGGCGTGCGCCTGGCCTACCACCACCACATGGGCGCTTACGTGGAAACGCCGGCGGACGTGGACCAATTGATGGCCCTGACGGGACCGGAAGTGGGCTTGCTGTTCGACACGGGCCACATCACCTTTGCCGGCGGCGACGCGCTAGCGGTCTTGAACAAGCACATCGACCGGATTTGCCACGTGCATTGCAAGGACGTGCGCCCCAACGTGGTGAAACTGGCGAGAAATGGCCACTGGAGTTTTTTGCAAGCGGTGATCAATGGCGCCTTCAGTGTGCCCGGCGACGGCAGCATCGACTTTCCGGCCATTTTGACGCGGCTGTATCTGCACGGCTACGAAGGCTGGCTGGTGGTGGAGGCGGAGCAGGATCCGGCCGTCGCCCCCAGCTATCAGTATGCGAAGATGGGCCACGATTACCTGGCGCGCCTGGTTGACGCGATTCCCCGCCTGGGACGGGAGGCGGCATGAGCCCGCTGCTGGTCAAAGCGGCCAAGAACGGCGGCATGATCGTCGAGGTGACGCCCGAATCCGCCGGCTGGACGCATGTGGGCTTTGCCGCGCACCGGCTGGCGGCCGGCGAGAGCCTCAGCCTGGACACGGGCAAGCGCGAACTGTGCCTCGTCGTGCTGACGGGCACGGTGACCGTCACGGCGGGCGGGCAAGAGTGGCGCGCCATCGGCAATCGCCAGAGCGTGTTTGACGACGTCTCGCCGTATGCTGTGTATGTGCCGCTGGAAACGACGGTCAGCATCACGGCCGTGAACGCCGCCGAGGTCGCCCTGTGCAGCGCGCCGGCCACGACGCACCGCCCGGCGCGCCTGATCGAACCCTCCACCATGACGCGCTCCGTGCGCGGCAAGGGCGCCAATACCCGCTATGTGTGCGACATCCTGCCGCAGACGGCCGAGGCGGACGGCTTGCTGGTGGTCGAGGTGGTCACGCCGTCCGGCCACTCGTCGAGCTATCCGCCGCACAAGCACGACAGCGACAATATTCCAACCGAGAGTTCGCTGGAGGAAACGTATTACCACCGCCTGAACCCCGAGCAGGGCTTTGCCTTTCAACGGGTCTACACGGACGACCGTTCCCTCGACGAAGCCATGGCCGTGGAAAACCACGACGTGGTGATGGTGCCGCGCGGCTACCACCCCGTCACCGTGCCATATGGCTACGACGGCTATTACCTGAACGTGATGGCCGGCCCGCAACGCGTGTGGCATTTTAAAAACGACCCGGCCCATGACTGGCTGATGACGAAATAACCAAGGACAAGATAATGACGACCCCGACAATCGGCCACTTTATTGGTGGCAACCCCATGGCGTCGCGCGCGGAGCGCACGAGCGACGTTTTCAATCCCGCCACGGGAGCGATCGCGGCGCAGGTGGCGCTGGCGACGCCTGCCGAACTGAACGCCGCCGTGGCCGCCGCCCACGCGGCCTTTCCCGCCTGGTCGCAAACGTCCCCATTGCGCCGCGCCCGCGTCATGTTCAAGTTCAAGGAATTGCTGGAAGAACATGCGGACCAGCTGGCCGCCCTGATCACGGCCGAGCACGGCAAGGTATTCACGGATGCGAAAGGGGAAGTCACGCGCGGCATCGAAGTGGTGGAATTTGCCTGCGGCATCCCGCAGATGATGAAGGGCGAGTATTCGGAACAGGTGGCCGGCGGCATCGACGCCTGGTCGATCCGCCAGGCGCTCGGCGTCTGTGTCGGCATCACGCCGTTCAATTTTCCCGTGATGGTGCCGATGTGGATGTTCCCGATGGCCATTGCCTGCGGCAACACGTTTGTGCTGAAACCGTCGGAGCGCGACCCGTCGGCCAGCCTGCTGCTGGCGCAGCTGCTGACGGACGCGGGCTTGCCGGACGGCGTCTTCAACGTGCTGCAGGGAGACAAGGAAGCCGTGGACGGCTTGCTGCATCACCCGGACGTGCGCGCCGTCAGCTTTGTCGGTTCCACGCCGATCGCCGAGTATATTTATGCGACCGGCTGCGCGCAGGGCAAGCGCGTCCAAGCCTTGGGCGGCGCGAAAAACCACATGGTCGTCATGCCGGACGCGGACATTGCGCAGACGGTCGACGCCCTGATGGGCGCCGCGTTCGGTTCGGCCGGCGAGCGCTGCATGGCCATTTCCGTCGTCGTGGCGGTGGGCAACGTGGCCGACCAATTGGTCGAATCCTTGGTGCCGCGCATCGCGGCGTTAAAGATCACGCAGGGCATGGATCTGTCGGCCGAGATGGGGCCGGTGGTCACGCAGGTGCACAAGGAGAAGATCGCCGGCTACATCGCCAAGGGCGTGGAAGAGGGCGCCAAGCTCATCTGCGACGGGCGCGGTTTCGTCTTGCCCGGCCACGAAAAGGGCTTTTTCCTCGGCGGCAGCCTGTTCGACCACGTCACGCCGGAGATGACGATCTACAAAGAGGAAATCTTCGGCCCCGTGCTGTGCATCGTGCGCGTGCCCGATTTCACGGCGGCGCTGGACCTGGTCAATGCGCATGAATACGGCAACGGCACGGCCATCTACACGCGCGACGGCAATACGGCGCGCGAATACACGCACCGCGTGCAGGTGGGCATGGTGGGCGTCAACGTGCCGATCCCCGTGCCGATGGCCTTCCACAGCTTCGGCGGCTGGAAGCGCAGCCTGTTCGGCGACCACCACGCGCACGGTCCGGAATCGGTGCGTTTTTACACGAAGCAGAAGGCGGTGACGCAGCGCTGGCCGGCCTCGACGGCGGCCGGCGCCGAGTTTGCCATGCCGACCCTGAAGTAATTCCGTTGTAAAACCGGCTGGTTCGCTTCTTGCTTACTGCAATGGTTGTGTTTAGCCATTGCAGATCGCTCCCATGACGTCCAGCCGTACCCAGCCTTTGCGCATCGTCGTCGTCAACACTATTGTCGAGCACGGCGTGCACGAGAACGCGGCCTTGGCTGCCCAAGTGCAGCGCGGCAATGCCTTGCGCATCGGCTTGCTGGAATCGGGCTACGACATCGTCGCCTCCCTGCCAGCCGACCTCTACCTTCCCGAGCGCATCGCGCAGCTGCAGCCTGACCTCATCATCATCGACGCCGAATCGGATGCGCGCGACGTGCTCGAGCACATCGTCATCGCCACGCGCGACGAGCGCCGCCCCATCGTCCTGTTCACGGAAGACGGCGCCACGGCCAGCATCGACGCGGCCATGGCGGCCGGGGTGTCCGCCTATATCGTAGCCGGCCTGCATGCCGAGCGCATCTTGCCCGTGCTCAACGTGGCGCTGGCGCGCTTTCGTCAGGAAGAAAAATTGCGCGCCGAATTGCTCGACACGCGGCACAAGCTGCTCGAGCGCAAGGTGATCGAACGGGCCAAGGGCTTGCTGATGACGCATCACGGCTTGACGGAAGATCAGGCTTACCAGCGCTTGCGCAGCATGGCCATGAACAAGAAACTCAAATTGGCGGAAATTGCCCAGCGCATCCTCGACGTGGAGGACTTGCTGGGATGAAGAGCGCATTTCCTGACACATGCTGGTGCAGCGCACCATTGCGGTGCATTTTCAGCTGCCTGGGACAGGGCATGCCCGGGCACGGTCCTTGCTGCTCGATGGGCATGACCTTGCCCATGGCGGCGCGGAAAAATAGTACTTATCAGCAAGGAATGGTATGACACAGCAAGCGGGCGCCACTGCCCACACGATGCGGCCCCTGCAGCCGGAAAAGCAGACGATACGCATCGGCTATCTGCCGCTGACCGATTGCGCCTCGCTGGTGATGGCGTCGAAGCTGGGTCTCGATGAGAAATACGGCATCAAGATTGAACTGAGCCGGGAGATGTCGTGGGCCGGCGTGCGCGACAAATTGCAAAACGGCGAACTCGACGCCGCCCACGTGCTGTACGGCCTCGTGTATGGCGTGCAGATGGGCATCGGTGGGCAGCAGCGCGACATGGCCGTGCTGATGAACCTCAATCACAGCGGCCAGGCCGTGACATTGTCGGCGGCGCTGGCGCGCGAGGGCGCCCACGATGGTCCCACCCTGGCGCGCCACATGCGGGCCGCGGCGCGGCCATTTGCGTTCGCGCATACTTTCCCGACCGGCAACCACGCGATGCTGCTGCAATACTGGCTGGCGGCGCACGGCATCGATCCGCTGCGCGACGCGCGCGTGATGACCGTGCCCCCGTCGCAGATGGTGGCGGCATTGCGCGCGGGCCAGATGGATGGCTTTTGCGCTGGCGAACCGTGGGGCTACAAGGCCATCGTCGACGGCGTGGGCGTGATGGCCGTCACCAGCGGCGCCATCTGGCCCGACCATCCGGGCAAGGTGCTGGGCACCAGCGCCGCGTTTGCGCAGCAGCATCCGAACAGCTGCCGCGCCCTGATCGCCGCCGTGCTCGAGGCGGGACGCTGGATCGACGCCAGCGATGCCAACCGGCTGGCCATGGCGGCCACCCTGGCCGATCCCGCTTACCTGAACACGCCGCAGGAAACCTTGGCGCCGCGCATTCTCGGCCATTACCAGGATGGCCTGGGCAAGACCTGGGACGAGGCGCACGGCTTGAAGTTCTACGGCGATGGCGCCGTCAATTTCCCGTATCTGTCCGACGGCATGTGGTTCATGACCCAGCACCGGCGCTGGGGCTTGCTGCGCGACGAACCCGATTACCTGGCGGTGGCAAGGCAAGTCAACCGCATCGACCTGTACCGCCAGGCGGCGGAAATGACGGCAACGCCCTTGCCCGCCTCACCGATGCGCAGTTCGACCCTGTGCGACGGCGTCGTGTGGGACGGCAGCGCGCCGGAAGCGTACGCGGCATCGTTTGCCATCGGCCATTTTTTCTGATTGGAGACTGCATCATGGCGCAATGTGGAAGCGTAACCCTGGTTGGCGCCGGTCCCGGCGATCCGGACTTGCTGACGATCAAGGCAGTAAAAGCCATCGCCAGCGCCGACGTGGTGCTGATCGACGACCTCGTCAATCCAGCCGTCCTCGCCCATGCTTCGCCCGGCGTGCGCGTGGTCGAGGTGGGCAAGCGGGGCGGCTGCGCCTCCACGCCGCAAGCCTTCATCGAGCGCCTGATGCTGCTTGACGCCCGCGCCGGCCTGCACGTGGTGCGCCTGAAAGGGGGCGACCCGTATCTGTTCGGGCGCGGCGGCGAAGAGCGCGCCTATCTGCGCAGCCACGGCGTGGCCGTCGAGGTGATCCCCGGCATCAGCAGCGGCCTGGCCGCACCAACGGCCATCGGCGTGCCGCTCACGCACCGCGGCTGGAGCCAGGGCGCCATCTTCGTCACAGGTCACGGCAAGGACAGCGCTTCCGAGCCGAACTGGGCGGCCCTGGCGCAGAGCAAGCTCACCCTCGTCATCTACATGGGCGTGGCCCGGGTGGCGGCCATCCAGGCCGGCTTGCTGGCCGGCGGCATGGCGCCCGGCACGCCCGTGGCCGTGGTGCAATCGGCCAGCCTGCCGGCGCAGCGCCAGTTGCTGAGCACCTTGCAGGAGCTGCCCGACGACTTGCTGGCCAGCGGCCTGGGCAGCCCCAGCATCATCGTCGTGGGCGAGGTGGTGCGCTGCGCCGATGCGTGGGATGCGCATGGCGCGCCGGGCGTGTTCGCTGCCACCGGACGCTAGCGGATCGGCAGGGCCACGGGACGGATGGGGGCCGCGTCGCCGCCGCGGAATTTCAATGAGGCGCCGATGAAGGCGAACTGGTAGACCTTGTCGCGCGACAAGGCTTCCAGGTCGACCAGTTCCAGGATGGGCGTGCCCTGCTGCGCCAGCAGATAGGTGTGCACGGGCAGGTAATTGCCCGCCACTTCGGACGGAAACGCCTCGAAACTGAGGTTGTCCGCGCCCACCACCATGGCGCCGCCGTCTTCGACGAGGAATTTCGCCGCATCGAGCGACAGGCCGGGCGGATTGGCCATGTAGGTGTGCGCCTGCTCATAGTGCTGCATGCGGCCCGTGCGTATCAGCACCACATCGCCTTTTTCCAGCGTCACCTTCTGTTGCGCCAGTGCGGCGCGCAAGTCCTGCCGCGTCACCCGGTAATTGTCGGGCAATTGCGACAGACCCTTGGCCACGGCCACGTCGATCAGCACGCCGCGCGCGACGATCGGCGGCAGCTTTTCCGCGCCCGTCACGGTCCAGCCCCGGTCGCCCAGATATTGTTCCTCCGTAAAACCGTTCCAGATCTTGCCGTTCAAGCCGAAGTGGTTCAAGGCGTCGATATGCGTGCCCATGTGCGCATACATGGACACGGCCGAGCCCGTGTAGCTGACGTGGCGGTTCATCTGTTCGCCCACGTTCATAGAGTCGGCCACCACATTGCCTTTCGGCGTGTGCGTCATCCACATCTGGTAGGGCGGGTCGCCTGCCGCCTGCCAGCTGGGCATGCCGATATAGAAATCGACGGCCAGGTCATAGCTCTTGCCGCCGTCGATGCGGGCCAGGATGGCGGCGCGCGAGGCCGGCGTCATCAGGTTCAGGCGGCCGATTTCATCCTTCGGGCCCCAGGGGCTGAGGCCCACCTCGGGCAGGGCGGCTTGCACTGTCCCTGCCAGCAGGGCCAGCAGCAGGGTCGTCAGGGTGGCGGATGGTTTGAACATGGGGTACTCCTTGCGTGACATGAATGAAGAAGCCACCATCATATTATTTTCAATGCCAATGATAATCAGCGATAAAATAATAAGATATTCAACTAAATGGAAAGAATCATGGATGTCCTGGCGCACATGCGCGTGTTTCGCAAGGTGGTCGAGCGCGACAGCTTCAGCAAGGCGGCGCAGGATTTGAATCAGTCGGCGGCGGCCATCAGCAAGCAGGTGCGCCAGCTCGAAGCGCGCCTGGGAACGCTGCTGCTGGTGCGCACGACACGCCGTATGAGTCTGTCGGATGGCGGGCGGGCCTATTATCTTGAATGCTGCCGCCTGCTCGATGAAATCGATGCGCTGGAACTGGCCACGCGCGGCTGCGCCGGCAAGATGGCGGGGCGGCTGCGCGTGAATGCGCCGCTGTCGTTTGGCCTGAAGGTGCTGTCGCCCTTGCTGCCGGACTTCATGGCCCGCTATCCGGACGTCAGGATAGAGATGACCCTGGACGACCGCCTGCGCGACGTGGTGGGCGAGGGCTATGACGTGTCGCTGCGCATCCGCGCCGCGCTGGCCGATTCGTCCCTGGTGGCGCGCCGCCTGGGTGACGTCGAGCAGATGATTTGCGCATCGCCGGCCTACCTGGCGCGCCGCGGCACGCCGCGGCAGGCGCAGGACTTGCACGGCCATGATTGCCTGGCCTACCGCCTGGCCGACAGTCCCGGCGTCTGGCAGCTGGACGGCCCGGAAGGGGCGAGCAGCATCGTGCTGCCCGTGCGCTTTTCCGCCGACAGCAGCCTGCTGCTGGCCGATATGCTGGTGGCGGGCATCGGCGTCGGGGCGCTGCCGTCGTTCGTCGCCGCGCCGCTGCTGGCCAGCGGCGCCCTGGTGCGCGTACTGCCGTCGCACGGCATGGCCAGGCGTGGCGTGTATGCCTTGACGCCCGATGGACGCCATGTGCAGGAAAAGGTGCGCGCCTTTTGCGACTTCCTGGCCGTGGCGCTGCAGGGGGCCTAGGTACCCGGTGTTTTCCAGTGCAACCATCCTGCGCGCTTTTTTTCTTGCACAAGCGCGTCGGGCATGAGCTTTGATAGTATCCTCGTACTTGCTGGGCGGCCGGTGCGCCGCACATTCGAGGAAACCGGAATAAGCGATCGACAATGCACACTTTGAGCAAGGGCGAGGCGGTAACGGGCTACAGGATATGGGCGGGGGGGCTGCTGCTGGCCCTTGCGGTGGGCGGTGCCCTGTATGCGGGCGCGGCGCGCACGGTCAATGACGACGCCGAACAGCGTTTCGACAATCTCACGCATGGCGCCCAGCATAGCCTGATCACGCGCGTAAAAAGCTATTCCGACCTGCTGCGCGGCCTCGAGGCCCTGTTCCGCACCAGCGAGCACCTGACGCGCCGCCAGTTCCACGATTACGTGGCCGGCCTCGATATCGTGCGCCAGTTCCCGGCCATCGAATCGGTCAACTACGCGGCGGCCGTCCCGTCAGCGCAGCGCGACGCCTTCATCGAGGCCGTGCGCCGCGACACCAGCCTGGCGCCGCGCGGCTATCCCGCTTTCACCATCCGGCCTGCGGGCGAGCGGCCTGAATACACGGTGCTCACCTACCTGGAGCCCGATTCCCTGCTGGCCGAACGCATGGGCGTCGATATCGGCGCCAACCCGCTGGTGGCGCTGTCGCTGGCGCAGGCCCGCGACAGCGGCCAGGTCAGCGCATCGGGGCAGGTGATCATGATCAAGGGGCCGCCCGCGCATGTGGGCCTGGGCATGCGCCTGCCCGTGTATCGCAATGGCATGCCGCAGGGCAGCGTGGCCGAGCGCCGCGCCGCCTACCAGGGGTCCGTCGGCATCGGCTTTGGCGTGGCGCAGCTGGTGCACAGCGCGCTCGAACGCAGCGCCCTGGAACCGCTGCACCTGACCCTGTACAGCGCGGCCGACCCTTTGACGGCCGGCGGGCCCCTGTCCATCACGCCGCAGGACCGCCTGCTGTTCAACGATGACGGCGACTTGGCGGCGGCGCCGCCGCAACCGGGCAGCGATGCCGACTATTTCGACCAGGTGCTGCCCGTCGCTTACCAGGGCGGCCTGTGGAAAGCCCATTTCCGCGTGCGCAAGGCGGAGCTGTACAGCCCCTTCGACCGCTATTTTCCATGGCTGGCGCTGGGCGTCGGCGTCGCCGGCACCCTGCTCATTTACGGCTATATCTTTACCTTGTACCGCTCGCGCCGCAACGCGGTGGCGCAGCGCACCCTGCTCGATACGGTGCTCGACAGCGTCGACGCCTACGTCTACATGAAGGATGCCGACCTGCGCTACCGCTACGTGAATGCGCGCACGGCAACCATCCTGGGCCGTCCGGCGGAGCAGCTGATCGGCCGCCAGGATGGCGAGTTGATGCTCGGCGATGCGGCCGCCGCCGCGCAGCGCACGGAGCGCCAGGTCTTCGACAGCGGCGCCAAGTTCGTCGGCGAGGAGCGCTTCGTCGATGCGCAGGGCCAGGTGCATCACCTGTGGAGCGTGAAGGTGCCGCTGGGCTTGCCCGGTCCCGTCACGGGCCTGATCGGCCTGTCCACCGACGTGACGGAACTGCACCGCCTGAAAGAGCAGGCCGACGCGGCCAGCCAGGCCAAGAGCGACTTCCTGTCGAACATGAGCCATGAAATCCGCACGCCGATGAACAGCATCATCGGCATGGCCCACCTGGCGCTGAAATCGGTGGCCGATGCGCGCCAGCGCGACTATCTGCAGAAAATCTTCCATTCGGGCCAGCATCTGCTGGGCCTGATCAACGACATTCTCGATTTTTCCAAGATCGAGGCGGGCAAGCTGGAACTGGAAGTGCTGGACTTCCGTCTCGACACCCTGCTGGCAAACATTGCCAGCCAGCTGGGCGACGCGGCCGCCGTCAAGGGCCTGGTGCTGCAGTTCGATATCGCGTCCGAGCTGCCGCAGCGCTGGCGCGGCGACCCGCTGCGCCTGGAGCAAGTCTTGCTGAACCTGACCAGCAACGCCATCAAGTTTTCCGACAACGGCAGCATCTTCGTGCGCGTGCGCCAGTCCGAGGAGCGCGGCAGCTACGGCATGCTGCGCTTCGAGGTGCAGGACCGGGGCATCGGCATGAAGCAGGAAGAGGTGGCGCAGCTGTTCCGCTCCTTCCACCAGGCCGACCCGTCGACCACGCGCAAGTATGGCGGCAGCGGCCTGGGGCTGGTGATCAGCAAGCAGCTGGTGGAGCTCATGGGCGGCAAGGTGGGCGTGTACAGCCAGCCGGGCCTGGGCAGCACCTTCTGGTTCACTGCGCGCCTGGAGAAAAGCGCGCAGGCGGCCGACGAGGGTATCGCCGAAGTCGAGCCGGAAGTGCTGGGGGTGATACGCGGCGCGTCCATCCTGCTGGTGGAAGACAACATCTTCAGCCAGCAGGTGGGCTGCGAATTGCTGGAAGACGCGGGCGCCACCGTCTGCGTCGCCTGCAATGGCCGCGAGGCGCTGGAATTGCTGGCGCGCCAGCGCTACGACTGCGTGCTGATGGACGTACAGATGCCGGAGATGGACGGCTTCGAGGCGACGCGCCGCATCCGCGCCGACCCGCAACTTGCCGGCCTGCTGGTGATCGCCATGACGGCCAACGCGGGCAGCGAAGACCGCGCCCGCTGCCTGGAGGCGGGCATGGATGAATTCGTGACCAAGCCGATCGCCCCGAATCTGCTGTTTCACCTGCTGGCGAAATGGTTTCGCCTGCGTGGCGGCATCGGCGGCATCGGCCGCGACAGGCTGGCGGCGGCATCGACACCGCCGACAGCGCCGCCATCGGACGTCGCGCCGGAGTTGCGCGACACGGCCATCCTCGACCTGGCCACCCTGGCGCTCACTTTCAGCAATGACGCCGTGAAGATGCGCAAGTACACCCAGCTGTTTCTCGACACGGCGCGCGATGGCATCGCCGAAATGGAGCAAGCCATGGCGCTGGAAGACCTGGGGCGCCTGGCCGACCTGGGACACCGCAGCAAATCGTCGGCGCTGGCCGTGGGCGCCCATGCCTTCGCCGCCCTGTGCCTGTCGATCGAAGGCTTGCGCCTGGGCGGCGACCTGCAGCAGGCGCGCGCCTTGCTGGCGGCGCTCGGGCCGGCGCTGGCGCAGGTGGCGGAACAAATTTCCATGGAATTTGCCGCCAGCGACGCCCCTTGAGGCAGGCAGCGGCGATAATAGGCGTTTGACGTCTCCGGCCACCGGGCCGGAGACGCGGCAACCCATCGGATCAGCATGCATACACCCGTCACGCCCGGCCTCCTCATCCTGCATGGCAACCAGCTGGAACAGCTGCGCGCCGCCGTCTTCCAATGGCTGCGCCAGCATCCGCTGGCGCCGCTGGAAACGGATATCTTCCTGGTGCAGTCGAACGGCGTGGCCGAATGGCTGAAGATCGCCCTGGCCGAGGAGATGGGGGTGTGCGCCGCCACGCGCATCGCGCTGCCGGCGCGCCTGCTGTGGGAAAGCTACCGGGGCATGCTGGGACGCGAGCGCGTCCCGCGCGTGTCGCCGTTCGATAAATCCCCGCTGACCTGGCGTCTGATGCGGCTGTTGCCCTCGCTGCTGGCCGAGCCGGTGTTTGCGCCGTTGCGCTACTTCCTCGCCGATGGCGATAGCGAACGCCGGCTGCAGCTGGCCGAGCGCCTGGCCGACTTGTTCGACCAGTACCAGGTCTACCGCGCCGACTGGCTGGCCGACTGGGCGGCCGGGCGCGACCAGCTGCGCACGGCGCGCGGGGAAGCCATCGTCTTGAAGGAAGACCAGCGCTGGCAGGCGCAGTTGTGGCGCGCCGTGAGTGCCGACGTCGAGGCCTTCGAGCGCGACACGGGCCGGGCCGACATCCATGACGCCTTCCTGGCGGCGATCGCCTCCGGCGATGCACCGCTTGGCAAGCTGCCGCGCAGGGTGGTGCTGTTCGGCGTGTCGGCCTTGCCGTACCAGACCTTGCAGGCGCTGGCCGCGCTGGCGCGCCACACGCAGGTGTTGCTGGCCGTGCCGAACCCGTGCCAGTTCTACTGGGGCGACATCATCGACGGGCGCGACTTGCTGCGCGCGCAAAACAAGCGCCAGCGGCAGCGCAACGGCACCGACCTGGCGCAAATTCCGCTCGAAGAACTGCATGCGCACAGCCACCCGCTGCTGGCCAGCTGGGGCAGGCAAGGGCGCGATTTCATCCGCATGCTCGACGAATTCGACGAACACGCGCAAGCCGAAGGGCGCGACGACAGCCTGCGCATCGACCTGTTTGGCGAGGAGACGGGCGAAACCCTGCTGCAGCAGGTGCAGGTGGCCATCCGCGAACTGCGTCCGCTGGCCGAACACGAACAAACGCCGCCCGACGCCGCCGACCGCTCGATCGAATTTCACGTGGCGCACAGCGTGCAGCGCGAAGTGGAAGTGCTGCACGACCAGCTGCTGGCCATGTTCGCGCACAGCGCCGAAACGGGCTTGCGTCCGCGCGACGTGGTGGTGATGGTGCCCGACATCGACACGTTTACGGCCGCCATCCACGCCGTTTTCGGCCAGTACCGGCGCAACGACGAGCGCTTCATTCCGTTCGAGATCGGCGACGTGAAGGACCGCAGCGTCAACCCGCTGCTCGTCGCGCTCGAGTGGCTGCTGCAGCTGCCGCAGCAGCGCTGCCGCCAGAGCGAAGTGCGCGACCTGCTCGACGTGCCCGCGCTGGCGGCCCGCTTTGGCCTGCAGCCGGACGACCTGGCCACCCTGGGCGCCTGGATCGAAGGGGCGGGCGTGCGCTGGGGCCTGGACCAGGCGCACCGCGCCGGCCTGGGGCTGGGCGCGGCCGGGGAACAGAATGCGTGGATCTTCGGCGTGCGGCGCATGCTGCTCGGCTATGCCAGCGGCAGTGGCGCCAGCTTCGGCGGCATCGAACCGTATGCGGAAGTGGGCGGCCTCGATGCGGCGCTGGCGGGCTCGCTGGCGCAGCTGGTCGAGGCGCTGCTGCACTGGCGCACCGTGCTGGCCGGCGCCTGCACGCCAGCCGAATGGGGCGTGCAGGCGCGCGCGCTGCTGGCCGCCTTTTTCGACGCCGACGACGAGGGCGACCGCCTGACCCTGGCACAGCTGGAAGGCGCCTTGCAGGGCTGGCTGGAAACCTGCGAGCATGCGGGTTTTGTCGAGCCGGTGCCGCTGTCCGTGCTGCGCGTGGCGTGGCTGGGCGCGCTCGACGAGCCGACCCTGAACCACCAGTTCGTCTCCGGCGGCGTGACCTTCTGCACCTTGATGCCGATGCGCGCCGTGCCGTTCCGCGTCGTCTGCCTGCTGGGCATGAACGACGGCGACTTCCCGCGCCGCGCGCAGAAGGCCGATTTCGACCTGCTGGCGCTGCCCGGCATGGCGCGCCCGGGCGACCGCTCGCGCCGCGACGACGACCGCTACCTGATGCTCGAAGCCTTGCTGGCCGCGCGCGACAAACTGTACGTGAGCTGGGTGGGGCGCAATGTGCGCGACAATTCCGAGCAGCCGCCGTCCGTGCTGGTGTCGCAGTTGCGCGATTACCTGGCCGCCGGCTGGTCGCTGGACCGGCACCTTGTATCGCTGACCACCGAGCATGCGCTGCAGCCGTTCAGCCGCCGCTATTTCGAGGCCGATGGCTTGCTGACTTATGCGCGCGAATGGCGCGTGGCGCATGCCGATGCGGAGGCGCAGGCCGCCGCGTTGCCGCTGGGGCCCTACGAACTCGATCCCGGCACGCGTCTGAAACTGGGCGAGCTGGCGAGCTTTTTGCGCCAGCCCGTCAAATACTTCTTCCGCCGCCGCTTGAGCGTGTATTTTGCCGATGCGGCCATGCTGGGCGAGGATGAAGAGCCGTTCGGCCTGAATGCGCTCGAGCGCTATCTGCTGGAAGACACCATGCTCGATGACGGCGGCGCCGTGGAAGCACTCGACGACGTGCGCGCCAGCCTGGAGGCGCGCGCGGAGAAGCTGGCGCGCGAAGGCGTGCTGCCCATCGGCCTGATCGGCCGGCAAGTGCAGGCGCAACTGGTCGAGGCCCTGGTGCCCGTGCGCAGCGCGTGGCTGTCCCTGCGCGCCTCGTTCCCGCTGGCGGCCGACAAGCGCGCCATCAACCTGCCGTTCGGCGAGGTGCAGATCGACGACTGGCTCGACAGATTGTGCAGCAACGGCCAGGAGACGGCCTGGCTGATGCAGATTTCCTCGAAGGTGACGGACAAGGGCGGCCTGGCGCGCGGCGACAAGCTGATGCTGATGTGGCTGCGCCAGCTGGCCGCCGCCGCCCTCGGCTTTCCCGTCACCGGCTACCTGGTGGCGCGCGACGCCATCGTCAGCATGGCGCCGCTCGATCCGGCCAGTTCGCGTGACGCGCTGGCCACCCTGCTGGCGCTGTGGCGCGAAGGCATGAACCATCCCTTGCCCACGGCCTGCAAGACGGGCCTGGCGCTGGTGCAGCAGGGCGACCCGCGCGCCGTATACGATGGCGGCTTCGACATGTCGGGCGAGCGCGCGGAACTGTGTCTGGCGCGCCTGTGGCCCGAGTTCTCCGCGCTGGCCGCGGAGGAAGCATGGGAAGACTGCACGCGCGAGCTGTATGGCCCGCTGGCCGACTGGCTGCAACAGCACATCACGATCGACCCGATCAGCGCGCCCTTCGACGGCGCGGGAGAAGAACAATGACGAGCCATCTGCTCAACCCCCTGGCGTTCCCGCTGCACGGCTCGCGCCTGATCGAAGCCTCGGCCGGCACGGGCAAGACCTGGACCATCGCCGCGCTGTACGTGCGGCTCGTGCTGGGACACGGCGACGACGACAGCCGCTTCACGCGTCCCTTGCTGCCGGCCGACATCCTCGTGATGACGTTTACGCGCGCCGCCACGCGCGAACTGTCGAACCGCGTGCGCGAGCGCCTGATCGAGGCGGCCGCCTATTTTCGGCACGAATCTGGCATTGAATCCGGCGGCAGCGACCCGTTTCTCGACGCCTTGCTCGAATCCTATCCTGACGAGAGCGAACGGCAAAAGGCCGCGCACCGGCTGATGCTGGCCGCCGAGACGATGGATGAAGCGGCCATCTTCACCATCGACGCCTGGTGCCAGCGCATGCTGCGCGAGCACGCGTTCGACAGCGGCAGCCTGTTCGATGAAGAACTGGTCAGCGACGAGCAGGCGCTGTTCGAGGATGCGGCCCACGATTACTGGCGCCAGCAAGTCTATCCCTTGCCGCCGCAGGCGCTCGACGTGCTGCTGGCCTGCTGGCCCGACGTCGGGGCGCTGAAGAAAGGCGCACGCGAGCTGGCGCGCCGCGCGGACATCATGCGCATGGCTGACGACGAGCCGCTGTCCACGCTGATCGCGCGCGAACAGCGGGCGCTGGCCGCGCAGCTGGCCACCCTGAAGGCGGGCTGGGTCGAGCGCGTGGACCAGATGGCTGCCTGGATCAACGAGCACCGCGCCGCCAATCCCAAGTGTTTTAACGGCGTCAAGATGAAGCCGGAAAACCTGACGAAATGGTTCGACGGCTTGCGCCGCTGGGCGCAGGATCCGCTGTTGCTGCTGCCGGCCATCACGGCCAAGGCGTGGGAGCGCCTGACGCCGTTCGGCATCGAGGATGCGTTTGCCAAGAGTTTCACGGCGCAGGTGCCCGCGTGCTTCGAACATACGGAGGCGCTGGGAATCGCCCTGGCGGCCTTGACGCCGCTGGCGCACAAGCTGCACCTGCATGCGGCGGCGGCCATCGCGCGGCGCATGGACCAGTTAAAACGCCAGTCGCGCCAGTTCGGCTTTGCCGACATGCTGCAGCGCCTGCACGACGCGCTGGCCGGCGAAAACGGCGCGGCCCTGCGCCAGCGCATCGTCGACCAGTATCCGCTGGCGATGGTCGACGAATTTCAGGATACGGCGCCGGCCCAGTACCAGATCTTCAACCTGCTGTACCGCATCGCCGACAACGACCCGGCCCTGGGCCTGTTCCTGATCGGCGACCCGAAACAGTCGATCTACGGCTTTCGCGGCGCCGACATCCAGAGCTACCTGGCGGCGCGCCGTGCGACGACCGGCCGCCACTACCAGCTGGGCACCAACTACCGCTCGACGGCGCCGCTGGTGGCGGCCGTCAACCAGCTGTTCCTGCACGCGGAACGCGCCGAGGTGCCGGCTGGCGCCTTCCGCTACCGCAAAAACGGCGAGAATCCGCTGCCCTTCGAGGCCGTCGACGCCAAGGGCCGCGCCGAGCACCTGGTGAACGCCGGCGGCCCGCTGCCGGCCCTGCTGGCCGCCTGCGCCAGCGATGAAGCGCTGCGCGGCGACAGCTACCGCGAGTATTTCGCGCAGCACTGCGCCGAGCACATCGTCGCCATGCTGGGCGATGCGCAAGCCGGTTTCGACGGTCCGGACGGCTTCGTGCGGCTGCAGCCGGCCGATATCGCCATCCTCGTGCGCGACCGCAAGGAGGCGGCGGCCATCCGCCGCGCGCTGGCGCGCCGCCGGGTCGCCAGCGTGTATTTGTCCGACAAGGATTCCGTCGTCGACAGCGAGGAAGCGGCCGACGTGCTGCGCTGGCTGGCGGCGCTGGCCAACCCGCTCGACGGGGGACTGGCGCGCGCCGCCTTTGCCACGCGCACCATCGGCCTGTCGCTGGGCGAGCTGGCGCGCCTGTCGAGCGATGAACTGGAATGGGAGCGCCGCGTCGAGCAACTCAAAGCCTTGCACCTGATCTGGCAGCGCCAGGGCGTGCTGGCCATGCTGCGTCGCTTCATCCACGAGCTGCAGCTGCCGGCCATGCTGCTGCAGCAGACGGGCGGCGAGCGGCGGCTGACGAACCTGCTGCACCTGGCCGAACTGCTGCAATCGGCCAGCCGCCAGCTCGATGGCGAGCAGGCGCTGATACGCTGGCTGGCCGAGCAGATCGCCGGCGAAGGCGAGGGCGGCGACGAGCGCGTGCTGCGCCTGGAAAGCGACGCGGAGCTGGTGAAGGTCATCACCGTGCACAAATCCAAGGGCCTCGAGTATCCGCTCGTGTATCTGCCGTTCGCCGTCACGGCGCGCAAGGTCGATAAACGCAACCGCAGTTTCTTCGACTATGCGGATGAAAAAGGCGAGCGCCGTCTCGATCTGTCCCTGTCCGACGAGGCGATGGCGGCGGTCGAAGAGGCGCGCATCGAGGAAGACTTGCGCCTGCTGTACGTGGCGCTGACGCGCGCGCGCCACTTCCTGTGGCTGGGCGTGGCCGCCCAGGCGGCGCGCAAGGCGGGCGAGAATACCTTGCACGAATCGGCGCTCGGCTACCTGCTGACGGGCGGCGACAAGCTGCCGTCCGACCAGCTGCTGCTGCGCTGGCAGCAGGTGGCGGGCAGCTGCGACGCCATCTATGTGAGCGCGCTGGCGCAGCCCGACGCCTGCACGGTGCTCGACCGCATCGAGCGGCGCCCCGAGCTGCGTCCCGCGCCCGTGTTCGCGGGCGAGTTCGAGCGCGACTGGTCGGTGGGCAGCTTTACCTCGCTCACGCGTCAGATCGGCGCCGTGGCGGCCGCGCACGTGCCGCAGCGGGCGCTGGAAGAGACCTTGCTGGAAGATGGCACGGCCGTGGCCGTGGCCGTGGCCGCGCCGATGCAAATGGGCGACGCGCCCTGGCACCGCTTCCCGCGCGGTTCCGTGCCGGGTAACTTCCTGCACGAGCAGCTCGAGTGGATGGGCAGCGAAGGTTTCGACAGCGTTCACGACGCCAATTTCACTACGCGCCTGGCCGCGCGCTGCGAACGGGCTGGCTGGGGCCACCGCCAGGAAGACGCCATCGCCTGGCTCAGGGAAATCGCCGTCACGCCGCTGCCGCTGCTCGATGCCTCGCTGTCGCAGCTGGACAGCACGCTGTCCGAGATGGAGTTCTGGTTCCCCAGCGAGCATCTGTCCACGGGGGCGCTCGACCAGCTGTGCACGCGCCTGCTGCTCGATGGCGCGCCGCGTCCCGTGCTGCCGCGGCGCCAGCTGCACGGCATGCTGAAAGGCTTTGCCGACCTGGTCATCGAACGGGATGGCCGCTATTGGGTGCTCGACTACAAGTCGAACGCGCTGGGCGCCAACGACGCGGCCTACCACACGGCCGCGCTGGCCGCCGGCATGGCGCAGCACCGCTACGATATCCAGGGCGCCATCTACATGCTGGCCCTGCACCGGCTGCTGAAAAGCCGACTTGGCGACGCCTACGACCCGGCCGAACACCTGGGCGGCGCCATCTTCCTCTTCCTGCGCGGTATCGCGAATGGGGACACGCATGGCTGCTACTGGCTGGCGCCGCAGCTGGAACTGCTGGACGGCCTCGATCAACTGTTAGAAGAAACGGAACACCATGCGGCATGACGCACAGATGAATGCTTTGTTGACCCATGTCGACGGCGTCGCCGGGGATGGCCATCTGCGCCGCCTGAGCGCCGCCTTTGCCCGCTTCATCGCCAGCCTGGACGAGGATGCGCCGCATGCGTCCGCCGTCGCCGTGGCGTGCGTGGTGCTGTCCGAACTGGAAGGGCGGGGCCACAGCTGCCTGATGCTGGCGGACCTGGCCAGCGAACCGTCGCAGCTGCTGGGCTGGAGCGAGGAGCTGTGGCATGGCGTGCTGGCCGTTGCCGGCCCGCTGCCGGACAGCGCCGCCGGCTGGCGCGCGCTGCTGGCCGGCGCAGCGCAGGTGTGGCAGGTGGGCGCGGCCGACGTGCGCCAGCCGCTGGTGCTCGATGGCGACCGTTTGTACCTGCGCCGCTACTGGCGCGACGAAACCCTGGTCGGTGAAAAGATCGCCGTGCGCGCGCAGGATTTGACGAATCCGCCGCTGGCGCAGGTGCGGCAATGGCTCGACATCCTGTTCGACCAGCCGACCCAGGACGGTGGCCCGGACTGGCAAAAGGTGGCGTGCGGCGTCGCCTTGCGCGGCAAGGTGGCCATCATCACGGGCGGCCCGGGCACGGGCAAGACGTACACGGTGGCGAGCCTGTTGACTTTGCTGTTTGCCGTCTCGCCGCAGCCGGAGCAGCTGCGCATCGCGCTGGCCGCGCCGACGGGCAAGGCGGCCGCGCGATTAAAACAGTCGATCGACAAGGCGCTGGAAGGCTTGGCGGCGAAGGCGGGTGATGCCTTGCCCCTGCCGGAACTGGCGCGGCGCATGGGCGCGGCGCGCACCCTGCACAGCTTGCTGGGCGCGCGGCCCGATACGCGCGCCTTTGCGCACCACGCGGGCAATCCGCTCGACGTGGACGTGCTGATCGTCGATGAAGCGTCGATGGTGCACCTGGAGATGATGGCGTCGGTGCTCGACGCCTTGCCGCCGACGGCGATCCTGATCCTGCTGGGCGACAAGGATCAACTGGCGTCGGTGGAGGCGGGCGCCGTGCTGGGCGACTTGTGCCACGACGCGCAGGCGGGCGGCTACACGGACGCCACCATCGCGTATGCGCAGGCGGCCAGCGGCGTGGCCATTCCGCACGCCTTCGCGGGAGCGGCCGGCGCGCTGGCGCAGCAGACGGTGATGCTGCGCCACAGCCACCGTTTCAGCGGCCCGATCGGCGAACTGGCGCTGGCCGTGAATGCCGGCAGGCCCGACCTGGCCAGGGCCTGCTTCGCCGCCGACAGCGGCGGCCAGCTGGCGTGGAACGTGCCGGCGCAGCAGGAAGACGTGCTGCGCCTGGCCTTGCGCGGACGTCTTGATGCGCCGGGCGGCTATCAGCCTTACCTGGCGCTGGTGAACGCGGGCGAAGCGGCGTACGCGCAGCATGACGACTGGGTGCGCGCCGTGCTGCACAGTTTTGAATCGTTCCGCATCCTGTGCGCCGTGCGCGAAGGCGAGTGGGGCGTGGCGGGCCTGAACACGGCCATCGAACTGCGGCTGGAAAAGGAAGGGCTGATACGCCGCAGCGAATGGTATGTGGGCCGTCCCGTGATGGTCACGCGCAACGATTACGGCACGGGCGTGTTCAATGGCGACATCGGCTTGACCTTGCGCGACCCGGCGCGGCCGGGATCACTGCGCGTGTACTTCCTGGAAGGCGAGAACGTGCGCAGCGTGCTGGCCACGCGTTTGCGCCACGTGGAGACGGCGTTCGCCATGACGGTGCACAAGTCGCAGGGTTCGGAATTTCGCCACACGGTGCTGGTGCTGCCGCAGGAAGGCGGCGCCATGCTGGCGCGCGAACTGGTCTACACGGGCATCACGCGCGCGCGCGATTTCTTTACCCTCGTCTCGCCCACGCAGGCCGTGCTGTTCGACGCGATTTTGCGCCGCACGCAGCGCGCCAGCGGGCTGAGAGGGTTGATCGGCTGATGGCTTGACAGGGTTCGACACGTTTCCATTCGGAAATATATGTTTTGTATTCCGAATATTGATGATAATTGTTCCGATTTTTGTGTGAGAATGCTTGCATAGATGAAGTAGTGCAAAAGCACTGTTTCACGCCAATCAAATCGAAACGAGGAGTCCATCATGTTGTCTTCCCTTCGCACGCGCCTGGTGCTCATTTGCGTGGCCATCGTCGTCCTGTCCATGCTGGCCTTGTCGGTCGCCAATTACGTCACCACGCGCAGCAGCATGCTGGCGTCGTCGGACCAGCAGATGCAGCAGCTGCTGCAAAGCCAGTCCGCCGTGCTGGCGCAATGGGTCGATGGCAAGAAGAAAGTCATGGCGTCCATCGTCATGTCGGCCGAGACGCCCGATCCGCTGCGCGCCTTCCAGATCGCGGAAAAGGCCGGCGATTTTGCGGAAGTGTTCATCGGCTACGCGGACAAGCGTTCCGTGTTTACCCATCCTGGCCGCCCGGCCGATTTCGACCCGACGGCGCGCGCCTGGTACACGGACACCGTCAAGGCGGGCGTGCCGATGCTCACGCCGCCGTACGTGGATGCGGCCAGCCACAAGCTGGTGGTGTCGTTCACGGCGCCCGTCGGCCCGAAAGAGGCGCTGGCAGGCGTGGCGGGCGCGGACGTGCTGCTCGATACGGTGATCGCCAACGTGGTGGCGATCAAACCGACGCCGCACAGCTTTGCCTTCCTCGTCGACCAGAGCGGCACCATCATCGCCCATGCGGACAAGGAACTGAGCCTGCAGCCGGTGGCGAAACTCGATGCGGCGCTGTCGGCCGCGCAGGTCAACCGCCTGGAAAGCACGCGTGCGAGCGAGGCCGTGCGCTTGAATGAACGCGACGGCAAGCTGTACGTCACGCGCGTGGCGGGCACCGACTGGCTGCTGGCCGTGGTGCTTGACCAGCAGGAAGCCATGCAAGCCTTGCAGACGATGCTGACGACGGCCACTGTCACCGCCGCGCTGCTGACCGGGCTGGCGGCGCTGCTGCTGTCGCTGCTGGTGTTCAGGATGCTCAAGCGCCTGGAACTGGTGCGCGACGCGCTCGACGATATCGCCTCGGGCGAGGGCGATTTGACGCGCCGCCTCGACGCTTCCGGCGTGGATGAACTGGCGCAGATCGCCGGCGCCTTCAACCGCTTCATCGACAAGATCGCCGCCGTGCTGGTGAAAATCCGCACGGCCAGCGAATCGGTCAAGGTGTCATCAATGGAAATCGCCGCCGGCAACCAGGACCTGTCCTCGCGCACGGAACAGCAAGCGAGCTCGCTGGAAGAAACGGCCGCCTCGATGGAGGAGCTGACTTCCACCGTCAAGCAGAACGCGGACAATGCGCGCCAGGCCAACCAGATGGCGCAATCGGCGTCCGGCGTGGCCAGCAAGGGCGGGCAGGTGGTGGCGCAGGTGGTCGATACCATGGCCTCGATCAACGACTCGTCGAAGAAGATCGTCGACATCATCAGCGTGATCGACGGCATCGCCTTCCAGACGAATATCCTGGCCCTGAATGCGGCAGTCGAAGCGGCGCGCGCGGGCGAGCAGGGACGCGGTTTCGCCGTGGTGGCGACGGAAGTGCGCAGCCTGGCGCAGCGCTCCGCGGGGGCGGCGAAGGAAATCAAGCTGCTGATCGACGATTCGGTGGGCAAGGTCGATTCGGGCGCGCGCCTGGTCGACGAGGCGGGGGCGACGATGCAGGAAATCGTCGACAGCGTGCGCCGCGTCACCGACATCATGGGCGAAATCACAGCCGCCAGCGTCGAGCAAAGCTCGGGCATCGAGCAGGTGAACCAGGCCATTGCGCAGATGGACCAGGTGACGCAGCAGAATGCGGCCCTGGTAGAAGAGGCGGCGGCGGCCGCCGAAAGCCTGCAGGACCAGGCCAGCACGCTGGCACAGGTGGTGGGCGTGTTCAAGCTCGACGACGGGTCGACGCCGCAGCAGCAGCAGCAGCAGCAGCAACCCGTTCGGCCCGTGGTGCGCGCCGCGATGGCGCCGCGCCTCGCCAGCCGCCCCGCCGGGACAGCTGCCGCCAAGCCGGAACGCAGCGAGGAGTGGGAAACGTTTTAAGCAGCGCTCAGGCGCGCCGCGGCGCCAGGGTCGGCGCCATCTGTTTCGCCACCTCGAAAAAAGCGTTGGTGGCCGGCGTGTTCTGGCGCCGGTCGCGCACGGCCAGGCCCACCTTGCGGCTGACGGGCGGGTTCAAGGGCAGGGCGACCAGTTCGGGATACTGTTCGCGCAGCCGCTGCGGCAGCGCCAGTTCGGCGACGATGGACAGGCCGTCGCCGCGGCTGACCATGTCGAGGATGGTGATGACCTGGCTGATGCGGTAGGGGACGTTCGGCTGCAGCCCCGCGTTGGCGAACAGCGGTTCGATCAGGCAGGCGCAGCCCGCCTCGGACATGATGAACGGCCCTTCGCACAGCTGCGCCAGGGTAATGGTGGTTTCGCTGGCCAGCGGGTGGCTGCGCGGCACCAGCGCCATCATCTGGTCTTCCACCAGCGGCGCCGTATCAAAACGCTCGTCGGGCAGCACGACGAAGCCCACGTCAACCCTGCGTTCGCGTATCCACTGCACCACTTCATGGTCGGCCCCTTCATCGATGCGCAGGGCGATGCCCGGATAGCGCAGGCGGAATTGCGCCGTGATGGCCGGCAGCAGATTCAACGACGAGGTGGGACCGAAGGAGCCGATGCGCAGGCTGCCCTGGCGCTGGCCCAGCACGTCGGCCGCTTCCTGGCGCATCGCTTCCGACAGGCCGAGGATTTCGCGCGCGCGCACGAGCAGCTGGCGGCCCACGTCCGTCAGCTCGGCCGACGCCTGGTGGCGCACGATCAGATCCACGCCCATCTCCTTTTCCAGCGCTTTTAACGCATGCGAGACGGCCGACTGGCTGATGCCCAGCTGCGCGGCGGCGGCGGAAAAACCGTGCAGTTCGGCCACCAGGGTAAAGATTTCCAGTTGCGTGAAGGTCATGCTGTGGTTTTCCTGGTGTATGAGTATTTGCTCATTATTTCATGAGTTGATATTAGTATTAATATATAAGTGTACAGCAAGTACGCCACCCGCCGCGCAAGCGGCTTTACAGGAACTCCCATGTCTTCTTCCGCCGTGCCTTCAGCCGCCTTGCCTGCCGCGCAATCGCCGCTCGTCTATCTGAAACTGATCTGCGTCGCCCTGTTCTGGGGCGGCACCTTCATCGCGGGGCGCGTGCTGGCGCAGCAGATGCCGCCCATGACGGCCGCCAGCGGGCGCTTCGGCGTGGCCGTGCTGCTGCTCGTCGTGCTGGCGTGGAAACTGGAGGGGGGCTTGCCGCGCCTGGATCGCAAGCAATTGATGACGACGGCGGCGCTCGGCCTGACCGGCATCTTCCTGTACAACCTGTGCTTCCTGGCGGCCCTGTCGCGCATGCCGGCCGGGCGCACGGCCCTGTTCGTGGCCCTGAACCCCATCGTCACGGCGCTGGCCTCGGCCATGCTGTTCCGCGAACGGCTGGGATCGTTCAAGTGGCTGGGCATCCTGCTGGCGTTTTGCGGCACGGCCATCGTCATCACGCGCGGCGATCTGGCGGGCCTGCTGCACGGCACGGGCGGCGGCATCGGCATGGGCGAAGTGTTCATGTTCTGCGGCATTTCCAGCTGGGCCGCCTACACCCTGATCGGCCGGGTGGCGCTGAAGGGATTGAGCCCCATTGCCGCCACCACGTATGCGTCGATGTGGGGCCTGGCCTTCTTGCTGGTGGGGGCGGTGGTGGAGTTTCCCACCGTGCCGTGGCACAGCTTTGGCTGGCAAGTGTGGGCCGCCATCGGCTACCTGGGGGTGTTCGGCACGGTGATCGGCTTTGTCTGGTATTACGAGGGCGTCAAGGCGCTGGGCCCGTCGCGCACGGCCGTCTTCAACAATCTCGTGCCCGTGTTCGGCATCGTGCTGGCGGCGGGACTGCTGGGCGAGCCGGTGCTCGCCTCCATGCTGCTGGGCGGGGCGGTGACGATTGCCGGCGTGGTGATGACCAACCGGCAAGCGAAATAATTATTTGGCGCGACGGCGCTTCGATGGCTTCGCCGGCGCCTTCTTGTGCCGGCTGACGGAAGCGCGCATCACTTTCGGCTCTTCGATGCCGTTCTCGGCCGCCAGCATGCGGCGGATGTTGACGGCGTCCATGGCGCGCACGGAATTGGCGCGCGCGTTGAGCAGGATCATGGTGGCGAATTTGCCGGCCGACTTGATGCGCATGATCAGGCAGCGGCCCGCTTCATTCGTGTAGCCCGTCTTCGACAGGCCGATGTCCCAGCCCTTGGCGCCCACCAGGCGGTTCGTGTTGTGGTATTCCACGTCGCGGCCCTTGATCTGGATGACGTCCTTCGAATCGGTGGTGATGCGGCTGATTTCCGGGTAGCGCGAGGCGGCCACGGCCATCTTGACGAGGTCGGCGGCCGTCGACTGGTTATTCGGCGACAGGCCCGTCGGTTCTTCGATCACGGTCTGGCGCATGCCCAGTGCCTTGATCTTGGCGTTGACGGCCACGGCAAACGCCGTCGGGCCGCCGGGGAAGGTGCGCGCCAGCGAGGCGGCGGCGCGGTTGTCGGACGACATCAGCGCCAGTTGCAGCACGTCGTGGCGGCTCAGGGTGGCGCCCACGGGCACGCGCGAGGTGCTGTGTTTCAAGGTGTCGACATCCTCGCGGTCGATGCTGATCTCTTCCTGCATATTCGCCTTGGAGTCGAGCACGACCATGGCTGTCATGAGTTTGGTCAGCGAGGCGATGGGCACCACCACGTTGGAATTTTTTTCAAGCAAGACTTTGCCTGTGCCGTCTTCGACCACCAGTATCGACTGGGAACCGAAGGGCACGGCGATGGCCGCTGTGGAAAGCGTCATCAGCACCGCGGCGAACATTTTTTTGAGCATGGGATTGTATGTGGGAAAGCAGTTTTGGGGCGCCATCGTGGGCGCTGCGCGCAAATCCGGAACGGGGCCGCGCGGGGACGCGGCGTGTATCTCGGAGGCAATATTTGCCAAGCTTAAACAATACCATTAAAGATCAAGCGATGTCTACGGTACAAGCCCGCGACAGGCGGCTTTGCGGGCAATTTGGCAAATAAATGGGGCTATTCTTGCCGCAGTGAAAATTGTTCCACACTTATTGATTTCATCTTGGAAACTTCATATTATTTCAGCAATATTGGCAGCCATGGTCCGGCAGGCGCCGCGCGCTTCGTCGTTGATGCCTGCCGCTTCGTGCTTCGTCGCCCCGCGCTATGCCCCGCAACAGGGGCGCCGTAGACTGCGTTCATGCCTGAATCACAGACCACGGAGAACGCATGATGTTAAAAAAATATACGGACTGGTACCGCAGCATCGACGAAGAATCGCTGCGGGTGCTGCAACATCCCGAGCTGGCGGAGCAGGTCCAGGGAAAGGTGCGTCGCTACGTCGCCATGAAGCTGGTCAAGCTGACGCCGATCGAGCGCCAGCAGTTGCACGCTTTCCTGCTCAAGTATCGTGGCGCCGGTTTTTACATTGCCGCGTTCAAGCTGATGCTGTTGTTCAGCGCCATCGGCGTTGCCCTGCACCTGCTGCTGCCGGCCAGGTTCGAATTGCTCAAGGCCCTGGTCTTCAGCAACGGCCTCGGTTTTGCGCTGGCGTGGGGGCTGGTGGGCGTCTGGTTCAATTACCGCAGTTCCGTGCGCTACAAGTTCAAGAAACTCTTGCTGATCGTCTCGACCTGCGCGGCAGGGGTCGCGGCCGGCGTGCTGCTGGCCGGCTTGAGCGATACCGGTTCCATGAGCATGGCCTTCGAGCGCTTGCTGCGGGTGGGCGGCATCGCCTTGCTGGTGGCTGGTTTGTTTTACATGGTGCCGCTGGCGATCGTGACCACCTGGCGCAACCGGCAGTACGAAGCGCTGACGGTGCAGTTGCAGCAGGATGCCGAGCGCGACCGACTGGCGCGCGAATTGAGCGAATCGCAGCTGCGTCTGCTGCGCGCGCAGATTGAGCCGCATTTCCTGTTCAATACCCTGGGCGCCGTGCAGCAACTGGCCGAGCAGGGAGCGCAAGGCGCCGGCCGGGCCGCGGCATTGACGGCCGACCTGATCGCGTTTCTGCGCGCCAGCCTGGCCGAGATGCGCAGCGAGCAAGTGCCGCTGCAAAGCGAGTTCGACATGGTTGCCGCATATTTGCGCGTGATGCAGGCGCGCATGGGTTCCCGCCTGCGCTATGCGCTGGACTTGCCGGCCGAGCTGGCGCACGCGACGATCCCCAGCATGATCTTGCTGACCCTGGCGGAAAACGCCATCAAGCACGGTATTGAACCATCGTTGCGCGGCGGCGAGATCCGCCTGTCGGCGCTGCGGGTGGACGGCATGCTGCGCCTGCGCGTGCAGGACACGGGCATGGGCTTGCCGGCCAGCGGCGCGGGCAGCGCGCCGGGCAGCGGCCTGGGCCTGGAAAACGTGCGCAGCCGGTTGTCGCTGTCCGATCCGTCCGCCAGTCTGAGCCTGCGCGACGGCGACGAGGGCGGCGTGATCGCTGAAATATGGCTGCCCATTACCATTGCCTCCAGCCTGAAAGAGCCTGCCGCATGAACACCACCATCCTGATCGCCGAAGACGAACCCTTGATGCGCGAACGCCTGCAAATGCTGCTGGCGCAAGCCTGGCCCGAAGCACAGGTCGTGCTGGTGGCGGAAAACGGCAACGATGCCTGGGACGGTTTTCTCGAGCATGAGCCGGAGGTGGTCTTTCTCGACATCCGCATGCCGGGCCTGTCGGGTCTGGAAGTGGCCGAGCGTATCGGCACCCGGGCGCACGTGGTATTTGTCACCGCGTATGACCAGTACGCCGTCGATGCGTTCGACGCGGGCGCCGTCGACTACCTGTTGAAACCCGTGCAGGCCGAGCGGCTGCAGCGGGCGCTGGCCAGGCTGCGCGACAAGCTCGGTGCGCAGCCGGCCGACATGGCGCACCTGCTGCAGTCGCTGCGTGCGGCGCTGCCGGCGCCGCCGCGCGACAAGTTGAAATGGATCAGGGCCAGCGTGGGCAAGCAGATCCGCCTGATCGACATCGATGACGTGCTGTTCTTCCAGGCCGACACCAAGTACACGCGCGTGGTGCTGGCCGGCTCGGAAGCGCTGGTGCGCACGCCGCTGAAGGATTTGCTGGGCAGCCTCGATCCGGAGCAGTTCTGGCAAATCCACCGCGGCACCATGGTCAATGTGAAAGCCATCGAGGCGGCCGAACGCATCGACGCCGAGCGCATGCAGGTGCTGCTGCGCGGCAGCGCGGAAAAACTCCCCGTCAGCCGCACGTTTACGTATCTGTTTCGCGATTAGCCGGCAAGACAAACGCCCCGCACGTGGCGGGGCGTGGCGACCAGCGGTGGCGCAGCGCTTACTGGATCTTGGCGATCGACACTTCCGTCGATTTGACCAGCGCGATGACTTCGCTGCCCACCTTCAGGTCCAGGTCCTTGATCGAGCGCGAGGTGATCACCGAAGTGACGATGCCGTGCGGCGTTTCCACGTCCACTTCAGACACCACGGGGCCAAAGATGATTTCCTTGATCTTGCCGCGAAACTGGTTGCGTACATTCACTTCCGAGATAGCCATGTTGTTTCCTTTGTGCCCGTAATACGCCGTGCGGCGCGACATGGCCAGAGTACGGCGCGCGCGCGGTTTTGACCACGAATCGATGCGCATATCGATATGCGCAAACAGGCGCGGAGATGAAAAAACCGGGACATGTCCCGGTTTTTGTCGATATGGCGAAGATTACTTCTGATAAATCTTGTCGAATTCGCCGCCGTCGTCAAAGTGTTTCTTTTGTGCCTGTTTCCAGCCGCCAAAGACATCGTCGATGGTGAACAGGGTGATCGGCTTGAAGCTGGCCGCGTATTTCTTGGCGACCGCTGCCGAGCGGGGGCGCAGGTAGTGCTTGGCGACCAGTTCCTGGCCTGGTTCGGAGTACAGGTATTGCAGGTAGGCCGTGGCTTCCTTGCGGATGCCGCGGCGGTCGACGACCTTGTCGACGACGGCCACCGGCGACTCGGCGAGGATGGAGATGCTTGGATACACCACCTCGAAGTTGTCGCCGAATTCGGCGCGCACCAGTTGCACTTCATTTTCAAACGTCACCAGCACGTCGCCGATTTCGCGTTGCGTAAAGGTGGTGGTGGCGCCGCGGCCGCCGCCGTCGAGCACGGGCACGTTCTTGAACAGCTTGGTAACGAGGTCGCGCGCCTGCGCTTCGCTGCCGCCTTTTTTCACGGCATAGCCCCAGGCTGCCAGGTAGGTGTAGCGGCCGTTGCCCGAGGTTTTCGGGTTCGGCACGATGACCTTGATGCCGGGCTTGGCCAGATCGTCCCAATCCTTGATGTGTTTCGGGTTGCCTTTGCGCACCAGATATACCATGGTGGAATAGAACGGCGCCGCATTGTTCGGGAATTTCTTGGCCCAGTCGGCCGCCACGAGGCCGCGGTCGACGAGGAGATCGATGTCATTGGCCTGGTTCATGGTCACGACGGACGCTTCCAGGCCATCGGCCACAGAGCGCGCCTGCTTGCTCGAGCCGCCGTGCGACTGCTTGATGGTGATGGTTTCGCCCGTTTTGGCTTTCCAATCCGCAATAAATGCGGGATTCACATCCTTGAACAGTTCGCGCATCACGTCGTACGAGGCGTTCAGCAAGACCACGGGTTCGGCGGCGCTGGCTGCCAGCGGCAGACTCATGGCGGCAGCGGAAGCGGCCAGGGCGCTGGCCAGGAACCAGCGGCGCGAGCGTTGGGTGAGCGTCGCTGCGGCAGTCGATACGGCGTTGGAATGGGTCATGTTGAACTCTTGTTGTGAGAATAGACAGACATAGTCTAAAATTCCGGCCGGAAAAGAAACGAATTTTTCGTAATATGCTTAGATACGATTCCCGTTTGCGCTAAAAAACAGATATCGATTTTTGGAAACATTCGTGGGCAAGGCGCGCATCAGCACTTAGTCTGCAAGCATGGCGCCATAGGCAAAACCAGCGCGTGGCGTGCGGCAAAAAACCCGATTGCGCCGCTTGGTGTATAGTCGAATCGCACGATACAGGGGTCAAACCGTCTGCATCGGCAACTGGAATATTTTGTGAGCGTACATGAGTCTTGAAATTCGTATTGCAACATCGACCGACGCTTTCGAGGCGTGCAACGTATTACGACGCTCCATCGTCGAATGCTGCAGCCTCGATCATCGGGACGATCCGGCCATCCTGGAAGCCTGGCTGGGCAATAAAACACCGCAGATGGTGGCGTGCTGGTTCGCGTCGCCCACCAATTTTTCGCTGGTCGCAGTCGAAGCGGGCGCCGTCGTCGGCGTCGGCCTGCTGACGCGCGCCGGCAAGCTGGCCCTGTGCTACCTGCTGCCCGAGGCGCAAGGCCGCGGCGCCGGCAAGGCGCTGGTGGAGCAACTGGAAGCGCAGGCGCGCGAGTGGGGCATCAAGGCCTTGCAACTGCACAGCACGGCCAGCAGCCAGGCCTTTTTCGTCAAGCAAGGGTATGTCGAGGCGGGCAATGTGCGTTCGCCATATGGCGTGGAAACGATTTTTTGCTGGAAACAGATTGATCCCGCCGGTATCGCCAGCGGCGACCCCAAGCGCAAGCGCTTTTGCAACTGCAATTCGGCCTGACGGCCCGCCAGCATTTCAGCCCGCCCATCCGGCGGCGGGCCTTTCCCTCCCTTTGAATATCTTCTCTCAATAACTGATCTGGATATACACGCCGTGCGGTACGGCATCGTTTGCCGGCAGCAGGGTGCCGCCGGCAAACAGTTTCAGTTCGCCTGGCGCGAACGCCAGCCAGTCCTCGTTTTGCGTCAGGGGATGCGTGGCGATGACGGCGATGCGGTCATCCAGGTGGTTGTGCTGGCGAAAATCGATGCTGCGCTCGCAGTCGATCAGGTGCGCCACGGAAAACGGGTATTCGCGGATCACATAGTGCAAATGCGTGGAACAGTGGGCAAACAGCAGCTCGCCGTCCGAGAGGATGAAATTGAAGGTGCCGTGCGCGGCGATGTCTTTGGCGACCTCGGTGATGGCGGCGCGCACGGCGGCGCGCGCGGGCTCACCTGCGGGAAACTGCGTGCGCAAGCGGGCCAGCAGGTGGCAGAACGCCTGTTCGCTGTCCGTGTCGCCGCTGGCCTGGTAGTGGGCATTGGCGGGGGCGCGCCACGTTTTCAAGTCGCCATTGTGGGCGAAGGACCAGGTCTTGCCCCACAGTTCGCGGGCGAACGGGTGGGTGTTTTCCGGCGCGATGCGGCCTTGCGTGGCCTTGCGGATGTGCGCAACGATGTTTTTCGCCTTCACGGGATGCTGCTGCACCTGCGCGGCCAGCGGCGAATCGATGGCGGCCAGGTGATCGGTCAGCAAGGTGCAGCCGCTACTGGAATGATAGGCGATGCCCCAGCCGTCGCGGTGCTCGTCCGTGCGTCCCCCCCGCTCGGCAAAGCCGGCGAAGGAAAATCCCAGCGCGGCCGGCTTGCTGCTGTTCATTGCGAGTAACTGGCACATGGCGGCCCTTCCTGATGGTATCGGTACACGCCCACAGTAAAGGCCGGGGCAGGGCGCCGGAACGAATGTTTCCGACTATCGATATGCGCCGTCCGTTGTGTCGTCCATATTTGCCGCGCGCATATCAAATGGCGAAACCATTCGTTCTCCTTTGGTTGACGCTGCCTTACTCTGCACACTTTGGCGCCGTCGTCCCCATGCGGGACGCCGGCGCAGTCCGATGAAGGAGCACGTATGCCATTTCCCGTCCTGAAAAATTACCTGGCCCGCCTGTCGCATCAAACCCAGGCTGGCACCAGCGTCTGGCTCGATGGGGAGGGCAGGGCGCTGGGGCGCTTCTTCAATTGCACCATGACCAGCGCCTTCCAGCCGCTGCGCGAACTCGACAGCGGCAAGCTGGTGGCGTTCGAGGGACTGGCGCGCAGCGTGTCGAAGGCGGACGAGGGCTTGTCACTGTGGCGCTTGCTGGACCACGCGGCCAGCGACGACGAATCCGTGGAGCTGGACCGGCTGTGCCGCATGTTGCACGCCATTAATTTCTTTCGCCAGAGCGAAGCGGAGCAGTCGGACCTGTATCTGAACGTGCACGACCGCCTGCTCAGCGCCGTCAGCAGCAACCATGGCCACGCCTTCCAGCGCATCCTCGACGCGCTGGGCTTGCCCATCGGGCGCATCGTGCTGCAATTGCCGACGGTCACGCCGAACCAGGGTTGGCTGCTCAACTACGTGGCCGACAATTACCGGCGTAACAGTTTCCGCCTGGCCATCAACGTGGCCAGCGTGCACGAGGCCACGGGCATGCTGGAGCGTTTGCACCCGCATGCGTTCAAGCTCGACGCGGGCAACCTCAGCGACGAGGGGGCCGTCGCCAGCTTCGTCACTGTGTGCCATGCGGCGAAGATACGCGTCATCTTCAAGCGCCTCGACACGCCGGCCGCGCTGGCCGCGCTGCAGCGCATCGCCGCGCTCACGGGCCTGCCCATCGTGGCCCAGGGTTATCTGCTCGACAAGCCGCTGACGGCGCTGGCGCAGGCAAAGCAGGACGCGGCCGCCAGCGCCGCCGCGTGAGCGGCTTCCCGCTCAGGCGGGCTCAGCGGAAAATACGTGAAAAACAGGCAGATACGATAGAAAATGAGGGTTTTTCTTCGCAGCACAATACGCTATAGTATTCCCATCGTTAAATTGGACTGACTATGGCATCGCGCAGAAATTTTCTACATCACGGTATGGGCCTGGCCGCGCTGGGCCTGGTAGCCACCCCACTCATCGGCTGCGCCTCGCGCACGGCCGCTCCCGCCTCGGCTTCGGCCAGCGCCAAGCCGCGCGCACCGCGCACGGGCGTGCCGCCCCAGCCGACGCAACTGGCCAGCGTCGACCGCTCGATCACGTCGCAGTCGCGCCAGGCCATCACCGAACTGGAACCGCCGCCCGACATCTTCGACGCGCAGGCGCTGGACCTGGAATTCTGGCTCAAGCCCCGCACCCTGGAAGTGGTGCGCCCGGCCAGCAATGAAAAGGCGAAACTGCTGTACTGGAAAGATGGCGAAGTCATCGATTCGGCCTACCAGGAACTGTGCCACCTGCTGCGCGACGTGAACGGCAAGAAGACGGCGCCCATCGACCCGAAACTGCTGGAAACCCTGTGGGGCACGCAGGCGTTCGTGGCCCGCTACGGCATCGAGCAGCCGCTGGAGATCCTGTCGGGCTACCGCACGGCCGAGTCGAACGGCAAGCTGCGCGAAGCGGGCGTACCCGCCGCGCGCCAGTCGCTGCATATCTCGGGCCGCGCCGCCGATATCCGCGTGGCGAATCTGAACGCGGAAGTGCTCGGTTCGCTCGTGCGCAGCTTCAAGCAGGGCGGCGTGGGCTTCTATTACCGTTCCGGCCCCCGTGGCGGCTGGATCCATGCGGATACGGGATTGCAGCGCGTTTGGAAAGGCTAAGGCTTTCTAATCGTAGTGGTAGGGCGGCTCCGGCACGCTATCGGTGCCGGCGCGCCGCCATGCGTCGAAATTCACGGGGCGTTCCCAGTAAATGCGCCAGCCCAGGCGCTGGCTGGCCCGCACCTCCGGGTGCGCCTGCAGATAGCCGTCGATGAAACGGGTAAAGTCTGATACGTAACCGCTGCGGCGGTAGGGAAGTCGATGCGGCATGGCTGCTCCTTTCTTGCCTGGCCTGGCGTTTGACCTCTGGCGCACGCAAAAGTGCCGCGCTCTCTTCCATGAAACTCTCCAGCCATAACATCGAACTGTTCCTGGCCGTCGTCGACGGCGGCTCGTTCTCGGCCGCCGCGCGCACCTTGCGCAGGGCGCCGTCGGCCGTCAGCATGGCGATGGCCAACATCGAGGCCGAACTGGGCATCGCCCTGTTCGACCGGGGCGCGCGCGAAGCCGTGCCCACGCCTGCCGCGCTGGCGCTGCTGCCCCACGCGCGCCTGATCGCCGAACAGCTGAAGCAGCTGCACCTGCACGTGCAGGAATTGTCGCAGGGGCTGGAAAGCCGCATTTCACTGGGCATCGCGGCCGAACTCGACCATGCGCCTTTTCTCGCCGCCGTGCGCGCGCTGTCGCAGCGCCATCCGCTGCTCGACATCGAAGTGCTGACGGCGCCGCAGGACGATGTGCTCGACATGCTGCACCGGGGCCGCATCAGCGCCTGCATGGCTTTCGCGGGCGGGCGCATCAACCACGAGGAACAGTTCCAGCTGGTGGGCAGCGATGCCTTGCTGGCGATTATCTCCACCCAGCATCCGCCCGACGCGGCGGGCCGGCCCCTGTATATCGAGGAATTGGTGACTTTGCGCCAGATCATCGTGGCCAGCCGCGAACTCGATCTGGCCGATGCGCGCCCCGTGGTGGGGCTGTCCTACTGGCGCACGGACAGCTTGCCGATGGCGCTGGCGATGGTGGAGGCGGGACTGGGCTGGGGCAACTTTGCCGCCTCGGCCATCAAGGAATCGCTGGCGGCGGGCCGGGTGCGCTGCGTGGCGTTCAAGAATACGGGCAATGGCCTGGTCGTGCCCATCCACCTCGTGTGGATGAAGGACCGGCCGCTGGGCATGGCGGCGCGGTCCTTTCTTCAGCTGCTCAGCGAAGCGGCCTGAGCATCATTGGACTCTTCCTTCGGCTGCTGCGCCGACAGGGGCACGCCGAACAGGCCGTCGAAGAAGTAATTGAAGATGAAGCTGTAGCAGGGGATGATCAGCATCAGCGCGAAGTCCAGCACGAACGCTTGCCACAGGCTGATATCGAGCCACCAGGCGATCAGCGGGATCAGGTAGATGACAAGCGTGATCTGGAAGCCGATCGCATGCAGGATACGGCGCCAGACCGTGCGCGTGCGCGATACTTGCCGGATTTCCCAGTATTCGAACGCCGTGTTGTAGAGCAGGTTCCAGATCACGGCGATGGTGGTGATCATGATGGCCAGCGGGCCTGTGCTGGTGGGCGACTCGCCCGAAAGCAGGGTCAGCCAGGCGGTGGAAATGGCCATGCCGATGATTTCAAAGGCCGTGACGTAGACGATTTTGCGTTTGATGCCTTGCATGTAAAACCTGTAAAGAAGAGATGGTGCGTATTTTGAGTCAGTCATGCTGATGTTAAAAGTCGATAGCTGTCAGTTTTTCTGATGGATGCGACGTGGAATTACCATGCTTGCCGCGAACGAGGGATAATGGCGGCTGGCGGGCAACCGGTCCCGCCGCATCACCGCAGAAAAGGTCAACAAGCATGCAAGGCGCAGCAGAGAGCAACATTCCCGATATCCCGGATTCCCCCGCCAGTGCGGAAGAGCGTCCCCGTTTCCGTCCCCGTCCGTGGGAGCACCTGGAAACGCCGTACGACGTGGAAGTATGGATCGAGGAACATAACCGCAGCATGCAGGACAATATCCGCGCCACGGAAACGGGCGTGGGCATCTGTTTTACCCTGGCCGAAGGGGGCGACATCTATATGCAGACGAGCGCCGACGGCGCCGTCGTGCTCGACGTGACGCCGGACGCGGCCTGGGTGTCTCCCCTGATCAGCGCCGCCACGGGCTGCGAGACGCCCGCTTCGTCCTTGTGGATATTGCCTGACGATAAGCTGATCCAGCTGATCGTGGGGCTATCGAGCCTGGTGGCCAGCACCTTGCTGGTGGTGGGCCATGATTTCGGCTTGCGCCGGCACCGCATGGGCCGCTGAAGCGTATTTACTGCAGTGAGGCGGATGGCCATGCCCCTTGTCCGGCTCCGCTTTGCGCTGTATGATGCGGGCGTTGCAAAATATGCCATGCCGTGCCAGGCATGCCTTCCGTCTACATTCCGATGAAAAGCCTGTGATGCGTAATGACAAACTGGACCTCCGCAACATCAGCCTGGTGTGTGTGGAAACGCGTTATCCCGACTTGGCCAGCTTTGCCATCGAGCGTTGCCTGGCCGGCGCCGATTTCAAGGAGTGTCTGCTGTTCACCTCCCGCCTGCATGACTTGCCCCCGCATATACGCCAGGTACTGATCGCCCCCATCGAGAGCGTGGAGGCGTATTCGGCATTCATGGTGCATGAGCTGGGCACGCATTTCGGCGGCACGCATGTGCTCATCATGCAGTGGGACAGTTTCATCGTGGATGCGCGCCAATGGCAGAACGCTTTCCTGGACTGCGATTACATAGGCGCACCGTGGTCGCATCGCCCGGTGGCCGTCGGCAATGGCGGCTTTTCCTTGCGATCGCGGCGCCTGTATGAGGTCTTGCCTCAGCTGGCCATCACGCAAGTTCATCCCGAGGACTATGCGATCTGTGAGTTGCATGGCGAGCGGTTGCGCGAGGATTTTGGCGTGCGCTTTGCCGATGCCGGTCTGGCCTCCAACTTTGCCTTCGAATGTGTGGAGCCCACCGGTCCCACGTTCGGTTTTCATGGTTTTTTCAACTTTGGCCGGGTGCTGGACGACGTGGCGCTGCGCGATTACCTGCTCCTGTGCGACGATGCCATCATGCATGCGTCCGCCGTGCGCAGATTGATCAAGCAATTGTATGGTTCCGGCCGCTATCGGATGGCGGCCCACGTATTGCGCCGGCGTCTCAACGGTGGCGCAGCCATGTTCGCCGACGCCTGCCTGCTTGCCTTGCGCGCTGGCTGGCATGCGCTCACGCGTGGCCGCTCGCGTGCCGCAGCGCTGCCGGCACAGCCGTCCTGACGGCCCCCGCTTGTGGTGAATGTGGCATATGGGCAGGCATGGCTCGACACTGCGCGCGACGCGTGCTAGTCTCGCTACTGCACCCTCCTGTCTGCCAGGACGGCCGTGCAAAGGACAGCCATGGATACACCACCGCAAGCGGTACCTGCTCTGGATTCCTCCCCGCTCGGCCACGACGGCGTGCCGCGGCATGTCGCGCCCCTGCTTGACGATGGCGTCTTCAGTCCGGAACGGATGAAGGCCGAACGCGAACAAGCTTATTTCAACGATTTATACCTGCTGGCGCCTGTCGCCTATTTCGTGCTCGGTCTCGATGGCGTGATCCTGCAGGTCAACCTGGTGGCGGCGGAACTGTTCGGTCTGGCGCGCGGACATCCCGGCCACGTGCTGTTCCGTTCCTTTGTGCACGAGGCGTTCCGCCACGATTACGACCAGTTCGTGCAACGCGTGCTCAACAGCAGCGACCCCGAGCGCATCCAGCTGCAGGTGCAGCTGCCGCCGCCGCGTCCCGGCGCGCGCGAGGCCGGCTTGCCCGTCAGCCTGCTGGGCAGCGCCGATCCGAACGGCCAGGCGCTGCGCCTGGTGCTGGAGCAGGCCGAAGGCAAGCTGGCCGTGCTCGAACGCAGCGAAGAGCGTTTCCGGCGCATCGTGCACAGCGCCGAGGAGGGCATCTGGGAAATCGATGCGCAGGCGCTGACGAGCTTTGTCAATCCGAAGATGGCGCAGATGCTCGATTGCCAGATCGAGGATATGCTGGGCCAGCCGCTGGCGGCCTTCATGGATGAGGAGGGGCGCGCCATCCTTGAGCGCAACATTGCGCGGCGGCAGGACGGCATCGTCGAGCGCCACGAATTCAAGTTCCAGCGGCGTGACGGCAGCACCTTGTGGGCCACCCTGGCCACCAATCCCATCTTCGATGCCAGCGGCACCTACCTGGGCGCGCTGGCGCTGGTCAGCGACATCACGGCGCAGCGCGCGGCGTCCGAGCGCATCTGGCGGCAAGCCAATTTCGACCAGCTGACAGGCTTGCCGAACCGCCACATGTTTCTTGACCGTTTGCAGCACGAGGCGGCCCATGCCAAACGCGAAGGCGCTTGTCTGGCCCTGCTGTTCATCGACCTCGACCATTTCAAGCAGGTGAATGACCGCCTCGGTCACGAGAAGGGCGACATGCTGCTGCGTCAGGCGGCGCGCCGCATCAGCGAACGCGTGCGCGCCACCGATACGGTGGCGCGCCTGGGCGGCGACGAATTTACCGTCATCCTGGCCGGCGTGGGGCAGCTGGGCGGCATCGAGCGCGTGCTGCAGGAGCTGACGGCCGCGCTGGCCCTGCCGTTCATGCTCGACGGCGACACGGTGCAAGTGTCGGCCAGCGTGGGCGTGGCCCTGTATCCGGCCGACGCCGAGGCGCCGGACACCTTGCTGCGGCATGCGGACCAGGCCATGTATGCGGCCAAGAGTGCGGGGCGCAACGGCTACAGTTACTTCACACCGGCCTTGCAGCAGGCGGCCGAATTGCGCCGCAGCACGGTGCGCGAGATGCGCCTGGCGCTGGCGCAGGACCAGTTCGAAGTGCATTACCAGCCCATCATCCGCCTGCGCGACGGCGCCATCGAGCGGGCCGAGGCGCTGCTGCGCTGGCGCCATCCGCTGCGCGGCTTGCTGGTGCCCGCCGATTTCATCGCCTTTGCCGAGGCGAACGGTCTGATCATCGATATCGGCGAGTGGGTGTTTCGCCAGGTCGTGCGCCAGGCGCGGAAGTGGCAGGATGAGCTTGGCGCCCCGTTCCAGATCAGCATCAACAAGTCGGCCATGGAATTTCGCTGCGACGCCGCGCTGTACCAGGACTGGGGTGCGCATCTGGCGCGCCAGGGGCTGGCGCCGGGCGCCATCGTCATCGAGACAAGGGAAGCGGTGCTGCTCGACGAGGGGCGCCAGGTGGTCGACCGCCTGCGCCAGTTCCGCGCCATGGGCCTGGCCCTGGCGCTCGATGATTTCGGCAGCGGCCAGGTGTCGCTCGCGTGCATCAAGAAGGCCGACATCGATTTTCTCAAGATCGGCCGTTCCCTGGTCGGCGAGCTGGGGCGCGATGGCGACGGGCAGGGCATGTGCGAGGCGATCATCGCGCTGGCGCAGCGGCTGGGGCTGAAAGTCGTGGCCGAAGGCGTGGAGACGGCGTCGCAGCGCGACCTGCTGCGCGCCGCCGGCTGCGACTATGCGCAAGGGTACTTTTTTTCGCGCGCGTTGCCGGCGGGGCAGATGGACCGCCTGCTGGCGTCTCAGCCGGCGGCCTGAAGCGTTTCCTGCGCCTGTCCGCCGCTTTCCATCAGCTCTTCCACGGCGGCCAGCGTCTCGGCGGCGCTGACCGGGGCCAGGGTCAGGCCCGGCGCCAGGATGACGCGGTAATGGCGGCTGGCCGGATAGAACCAGCGGTAGTTGTCGGTGCGGATGTAGTAGCCGACGATTTTCTTGTCGTATGCCGAGGCGAGGTGGATCACCGACGTGTCGGGCGACAGCACCAGGTCGCAGCGGCGGATCAGGGCCGCCAGCTCCAGGATGTGGCCGGTGGGCGGCGCGCTCATCACGTTGGCATGGCCGGCGCCGCGCACGATGTCGGCGGCGCGCGCCTCGGTGCCCGGCGCGGCGATCACCAGCAGCGCATGGCGCGGATAGCGTGCCGCCAGGGCCGCGCAGCAGCGCTGCGCGTCGGCCACGCTGACCGTGCGCTGCGCATTGCTGCCCTGGAAATTGAGGCAGAATAAGCCTTCATGCGTATGCAGCAAGGTGTCGCAGGCGGCGTCGACCCGCGCCGCGTGCGCGTCCACGCCGAACAGTTCATAGCGCATATCGATGTCGCGCAAGGAAAATTGTTCGAACGTGGCAAAAAAGCTGTGCAGGATGTGGCGGCTGCGGTCGCAGGGCACGGTATGGTCGAACATGCCCAGCTTCGCCGTCGAGGTGCCGTACTTGGGAATGGCAAAGCCCGTCAAATAGCGCGCACCCAGCCATTTGATACGCAGCAGCAAGGGAATCGAAAAGCGGTTGTAGGGATTGAAGATGACGTCGTAGCGGCGCCGGCGCAGCTCGGCGATGGTGGTGCGCAAGTCGCGCAGCAGCGGCTGCTTGTCCCAGATGAGGATCTCGTTCACATGCGGGTTGTCGGCGATGACATCGCGGTTGGCGCTGCTGGCGGCCACGTCGATCTGCCAGTGCGGATAGTTTTTCTTCAGCTCGCGCAGCAGGGCCGAAGTGACGATCATGTCGCCGATCTTGTCGTTGCGCAAAATCAGTACCTTGCGCACCTTGGCGATATCGAGGGGCTGCTTGCCGGATTTGCCCAGCAGGGCATAGCTGATCAGCCGGGCGGCGGTTTTTATCAAGGAAACTCCGGAAGTAGATGGCGACAGCAGCATCTTACGGATTTCCACCGTCCTGAGCTAGGGGGCGTGCCCCATTATTGCCGTGTGCGCCAAGGCGGCGTACGCGCGGTGAACGGTTATTCGAGGCCCAGCAGGGCGACGACTCTCTCGCGGCTGATGCCAACCAATGCCGAGCTGATCGCCAGCAGCGATTCATAGCCGGGCTCGCTGGCCTTTTGCGTGAAGTTTTCCGCCAAGGTATCCATGCTGACGTGCACTTGCACAGGTTGCGCGCGGGCAACCCGTCCCGTGGCTTGCGCCAGGGCCAGGCTGACGGAGCTGCGCGCCGCCTGCAACTGCGCCAGCGCCTGCACCACTTGCTGCAAGGTGGCGCGCAGGGCTTCCACGTCGCCCGTATGCCATTCTTCCGGCGCGATGGCGGCCGGTTCCGCATCCGTGCGCACGCGGCTCATCTGGCCGGTCGGATAGCGGATGCCGCTGCCGCGCACGGACAGGCTGTCGCGCACGTTGGCCCAGGCCGCTTCCGACGTGCTGAACACCAGTTCGCCATTTTCGCCCAGCTTGACGCCGATACCCGACGGCATCAGGGCGCGGTCGAAGCGCGAGACGATTTCGTTCGCGCTCAGGCCAGGTTCGATATTGACCGAGCGCAATGCCTGGTTCGCGCCGCCGACGGAAAAGGCCAGCACTTCCTGCGGGCCTTCCTGCAGGCTGGCCATGGTCAGGCCGCGGATGCTGAAGTTTTGCTGTGCCGCGCGCGGGCTGGTATAGCTGAGCTGTGCGTCGAGCGTGCCGCCCGAGGCGCTGGCGCGCTGGCGCCAGGTATTGCTGAACTGGCGTACTCTTGCTTCGACTTGCCCTTCGCGGCCCTGGCGCGCGGCCAGCTTGGCCGCCAGCTCGCTTTTCAGCGCTTGCAACTGGCTGCTGCTGCGTTCCAGGTAGTCGAGCGTTTGCTGCGCGTTGGAAATCTCCCCCTGCAGCTGGTGATCCCAGTTGCTCAGGCCGCGTTGCAGGCTCGCCGTCGACCTCTTCGCCGCCGGCGCATCGCTGCGCGCGCTGGCGCTGCCGTTGATGGCGGCGGACGCGTCATCGACGACGCGGGCTGTGCCGGCGCCTTTGGCATTGACGCCGGAGGAGGAGGAAGTCTGAACGATTTGCATGATGGTCAGAGAAGATCAAACAGGGAAATGGTGCCAACCTTGGCGTAGGCCTTGTATGTTGCCTGCAGGGCTGTCTGGTAGCCGGTCAGTTCGATGGCTGCCGCGCCCATGTCGGTCTTTTTCAGGTCCAGCAGGGCCGAATCGTTCGACAGCGACACATTGGCCAGGTTGCCGGACAAGGTGGACAGAATGTTCTGCGCGCCGCCGAAGATGGCGATCTTGCCCGAGAGCAGATCCATGCCGTCATCCGTGCCATTCAGGCCCGCACCCACCACGGCCCGCACGGCCGGGTCGTTCGGGCTGACGCCCGGCGTACCGAGGGTGGTGATGACCTGGTCGATCTTGTTGAGCCACACTTCCAGATTCTTCACGTCGACGTTGGCCGCCTGCGTCACGCCATTGCCCACCACCACGGTCTGCGTGTCGGTGTTGCCGATGTAGCTGTAGCGCGAACCGGCGGCCGCTGTCGCGTCGTACTTGATCGCCGGCTGGTCGGTGGCGGTGCCGGAAAACATGTAGCGGCCTTCCTGGTCCTTCAGGTTGGCCGTGTACAGCACGCTGTCGCGCATGGCGACCAGCGATTGTGTCATCGCATTCAGGTCGTCGGGGGCGTTGCTGCCGTCGGCCGCCCACACGAGCAGGTCGCGCGCCTGGCCCATGTCGGTAACCATGCTCGACAGGTAGTTTTCATTTTTCAGCAGGCGCACTTTGACCGTGGCGATATTGTCCTGGTACTGGGTGACCATGGCTTGCTCGCGCGTCAGGCGCGAAATGCGCACGTTGCCGATCGGGTCATCCGACGGCAGCTGGATGCGCAAGCCCGAGGCCATCTGCTGGGTCAGGTAATTGATGCGTTCTTGATTTTGCTGAAGAGAAATATTAATCAGCGATTGGTACTGGCTGCTGGCAACACGCATGATCTTCTCCTTAACCCATCATTTGCAAAGTGGCGTCAAACAAGGTATTCGCCACGGAAATGACTTTCATGTTTGCCTGGTACATATTCTGGAATTCGACCAGGTTCATCGCTTCCTCGTCCTTGTTCACGCCGCTCGTGGATTTCCAGTCGTCGATCGCTTGCGCGCGCACCGTGCTGGCCGTCTTCAGCAAGGCCTGGTTCTGCTGGCTGTAGATCGCCAGCTTGCCGACCAGCTGCGTATCCGCGTCGCTCATCAGGACGGAACCCACCCAGCTGATATTGATCGGTTGATTCTTGATGTCGATCAATTTCTGCAAGTTGCCGCTGTCGCCGGCCTGGCCCGTCAGCGACAGGGCCAGGTCCTTGGCGTTGAAGCCGGGAGTAATGCTCAGCTTGCCATTCGCGTAGGCCAGCAGGGGACCGCCGGCCGTGCCGCCCATGGTTGTTCCCAGCGCCAGCTGCGCGTTGACCTTGCTGGTCAACTGGGTGGCCATGTCTTGCAGCGACTGCTGCAGCGGCTTCAGGGTATTTTTTTCGAACTCGCCCAGGCCGCCCATCTGGCCGCCGATGGCGACCAGATCGAGCGTGTACGAGGACTTGGCGAAATCGAGGCTCAGCGTCTGGTCGCCCGTGTTCGTCATGGTGCTGCTCAGGGTGCCGGCCAGGCTGCCGATGACCAGAGGCTGGCCCGACTTCAGCGAGACATTGCGCGAGCCGTCCGGCTGGTCGAGCACCTCGATGCCCATTTGCGAGGCCAGGCCGTCGATCAGCTGGTCGCGCGCATCCATCAGCGACGACACGTTCGTGCCCGACGCTGTGGAGGTGCTGATGCGCTGGTTCAACGCGGCGATATTGGCCAGGGTGGTATTCGCTTGCGGCACGATCGCTGCCCGTTGTTGCTGGACCGACAGCAACTGGTTGCCCATGACGGTGCTGATGCTGTTGAAGCGCTGCGCCATGGCGTCGGCGGAAGTGACGATCTGCTGGCGCAGCGGCGTCGACGTCGGATCAACGGCGGCCGCGTTCAGGGCCTTGAAGAAACCGTCGATGCCATTGCTGATGCTCGACGCATCGTCGCCCATCACGCGCTCGAGCTGGGTCAGGTAAGGCTGGGTCTGCGAGCGGGCGCCCTGGTCGGACGCGGCACGCCACATTTGCTGGCTCTTATAAGCATCGGCAAAACGCAGCAAGGCGGACACTTCCACGCCATTGCCGGCCGAACGCACGCCGGCGGTGGCGCCAAGCGATGACAGCAGCACACCCTGGCGCGTGTAGCCCGCCGTTTGCAGGTTGGCGATGTTCTGGCTGGCCGCATTGAGTGCGGCCTGGGCGGCGATGCTGCCTGACAATGCATTGCTGATGATGCTCATTGGGCAAGTTTCTTTCGTGAAGAGTGTGGCGCGTGCGGGTGGGCAGGCATTGAATCGTTGTTACCTTGTACAGGCGACGCTTCAGACGGATTTATTAAGCGGCGCCGCAATATTGTCGGTCTTGACAGCGCCACGGGCTGTCACCGGGGCTCCGGCCGGCGGCAGCAGCTGGCGCAGAATGGCGTCGGCGATGCCGAAGGCGCGCTGGCCGGCCATCTTGTCGGCCACCAGGTTATCCGCCATTTCCAGCATGTCGCTGTTGATCGGGTCCTTGAAGACGCTGTCTTCGCCCGCCATCTCGCGCGTGCCCGAACGCATCTGGCGCAGCATGTGCGAGATGAAGAAGGCTTCGAACTTGACGGCCGCCTCGGTGGCCTTGGCCGCATAACGGGGATCGGCCGGCGTGGCCGCGGCGGGAGTCTTGTCGTCGAGCGCCGAGGGCAGGGCGCCGCTGCTGTCGTTGATATTCATCATATGACCACCAGTTCGCCTTCGATGGCCCCGGCTTGGTCCAGGGCTTGCAGAATTGCCATGATGTCATCGGGCGAGGCACCCAGGCTGTTGACCACGTCGATAATCGACTGCAGCTTGGCGCCGGCCGGCCATTTGAACATATTGCCATTGCCCTGGTCGACGGAAACTTTCGACTGCGGCGTAACGGTGGTCTGGCCGCGGCCGAACGGCGCCGGCTGGCTGACGGCCGAACTTTCGGAAATGACGACCTTGAGCGAGCCGTGCGTGACGGCTGCCGCCTTGACGCGCAAGCCTTCGGCGATGACCACGGTGCCGGTGCGCGAATTGAAGACCACTTTCGGCGTATCGACGCCGACATCGACGGAGAGCGCTTCGAGCTTGGCCATGAAGGCCACGCGCTGGGTCGGGTTTTCCGGCGCCAGCACTTCCACGCTGGTGGCGTCGCGCGTGGTGGCGACGGCGCCAAAGCGGCGGTTGACGGCTTCGACGATATTGATGGCCGTCTCGAAATGCGGGTGGCGCAAGTTCAGGGTGACGGTCGGCTTGGTCGAGAAATCGCTGAGGATTTCGCGTTCGATGTTGGCGCCGTTGGGAATGCGGCCCGAGGTGGGCGTATTGACGGTGACGGACGAGCCGCTCTTGCCGGTGGCGTTCAAGCCGCCGACGACGACGTTGCCTTGCGCCAGCGCATACGTTTCATTGTCGGCCGCGCGCAATTGCGTCAGCAGCAAGGTGCCGCCGCGCAAGCTTTTCGCATCGCCCAGCGACGACACGGTGACATCGATGGCCTGGCCACGGCGGTATCCTGGTGGAAACACGGCGCTGACCATGACGGTGGCGACGTTCTTGCTTTTTGCTTCGGCGCCGTCGGGCATCTTCACGCCGAATTGCTTGAGCATGTTGACCACGGACTGGCTGGAAAACTTCACCTGGGTGGTGTCGCCGCTGCCGTTCAGGCCCACGACGAGGCCGTAGCCGACCAGCGGGTTGTCGCGCACGCCCTCGATACTGACCAGGTTACGCAGCACTTGTGCGGCGCTGGCGGGCAGGGCAAAGCCGGAGAGCGCGGCCAGCATGGCTGCCAGGGGCAGGGCGGAACGAAATTTCATGAGCTCACCTTAAAACGGCATCCATGGGCCGACGAAGAAGCGCGTCAGCCAGCCTGGTGTATTGGCTTCGGCCAGGGTGCCCTGGCCGGAATAGGCGATCTGTGCATTGGCGATGCGCAGGGACGAGACCTGGTTGTTCGAATCGATGTCGGCCGCGCGCAGGTAGCCGCGCAGGCGCACGAATTCCTCGCCCTGGTTCAGGGTCAGCGTCTTTTCGCCCTGCACGCGCAGCAAGCCGTTCGGCAGCACTTCCTGCACGATCACGGTGATGGCGCCGGACAGCGCATTTTGCTGCGTGCTGGTCGAGTCGCCGGCGAAGTTGCGGTCGGCCGACAGGTCGATACCCGTCTTGGGCAAGGTCTTGCCGAGGATGTTGGCCGCCTTCACGCCGACGGACGAACCCTTGTTGAACGAGGTGCCGGCCTTCTTGCTCGCCTGCGTGGTTTCCTGCAGGGCCACCGTGACGACGTCGCCGACGCGGAAGGCGCGGCTGTCCGAGATCAGGTCCAGCCCCGCGTCGGGATTGAACACGCCGCCGGCCACGCCGCCGCGCGCAGCGCTGCGCGGCGCCACGGGCAGCGGCGTATCGGAAAAGCTCGGTGCCACCGGCGCAGCCGGCTGGCTGGCGCAACCGGCCATCAACACCAGCAGCATGGCTGCCGTGGCTTTCATGGCGACTGTCATCAGCGTGCCGCTTGCGCCAGGTATTGCAGCATATTGTCGGCGGCCGACAGCACCTTGGTATTCATTTCATAGGTGCGCTGGGCAGCGATCATGTCGACCATCTCTTCGACCACCTGCACGTTCGAGCCTTCCAGGGCGAACTGTTTCAGCTTGCCCAGTGCGCCTTCGCCGGGACGGCCTTCCGTCGGCGTGCCGCTCGATGCCGTTTCCTGGAACAGGTTTTCGCCAAGTGCCAGCAGGCCCGTCGGATTGACGAAGCTGGTCAGGTTCAGCTGGCCCAGCTGGGTGCCGTTGACATTGCCCGGCACGGTGGCCGTGACCATGCCGTTTTCGCCGATGGTGATCGCTGTGGCATTGTTCGGCACGGTGATCTGCGGCACCAGCGGCAAGCCCTGGGCGTTGACCATCACGCCGTTTTCATTGATGCCGAGCTGGCCGGCGCGCGTGTAGGCCGCTTCGCCGTTCGGGCGCAGCACTTGCAAAAAGCCGTTGCCGGTGATGGCGACGTCGAATTCGCGGCTCGTCGTTTGCAGGCTGCCGGTGGTAAACACCTTTTGCGTGCCGACCATGTGCGTGCCGTTACCCAGCTGCACGCCCGATGGCGACAGGGTATTGTCGGCGCGCTGCGTGCCCGGCTGCTGCTCGACCTGGTAAAACAGGTCTTCGAAGACGACGCGGTCGCGCTTGAAGCCGACGGTGTTGACGTTGGCCAGGTTGTTCGCGATGGCTTGCAGTTTGGCGTCTTGTGCCTGCACGCCGGTCTTGCTGATCCACATTGCTGGATTCATGATTTACTCCTGGTAATTGGTTGGCGTTGGGCTCAGGCGCCCAGCAGGCGGTTGCCGGACTCGGTCATCGCGTCGCTGGCCTTGAAAATTTTCATCTGCATCTCGAAACTGCGGTTCAGGCTCATGGTGGCGACCATTTCCTCGACGGCCGACACGTTGCTGCCTTCCAGGTGGCGGTCGCGGATGCGTACCGCCGGGTCGGCCTGCAAGTCTTCGCCGCTGCGCGCCACGATCAGGCCCGCCTCGTTCTTCGTCAATTCGCCCGCTTCCGCATTGACCAGCTTGAGCTTGTCGACCGTCTGCATTTGCGCGGTGCCCGGCACCTGGATGGAAATCGTGCCATCGGCGCCGATCGACAGGCTGGTGTGCTCGGGAATCGTGATCGGGCCGCCTTCGCCCAGCACGGGCCGGCCGTTGATGGTCAGCGCGCCCGTTTCATCGAGGTCCATGGCGCCGGCGCGCGTGTAGGCTTCGCCGTTTTGCCATTGCACAGCGAGAAATCCGGGGCCCGTGACGGCTACGTCGAGTTCGCGTCCCGTTTCCTTGATGGCGCCCGTGCGGGTGCCGACGGCGCTCGACTGCGTCTGCGTCATGTGGCGGTCGTCGTAGCCATAGCCGTTTTGCAGCGGCTGGGCAGTGGACACTTCCAGGTTGGCGCGAAAGCCGCCCGTCTCGATATTGGCCAGGTTGTTGGCGTGTACCTGCTGTGCCCGCAGGGCACGGTCGGCCCCGCTCATGGCGGTATAAATCAGCGCATCCATTGCTTTTTACCTTTGCGTATCGTGGATTACAGCGCTTGCATCAGCGATTGCAGCATGGCGTTCTCGGTCGAGATGACCTTCGAGTTCGCCTGGTAGTTACGCTGCGACGTCATCAGGCCCACCAGTTCGGAGGTGATGTCGACGTTCGACTGTTCCAGCGAGCTCGTCGTCAGTTTGCCGGCCATGCCGACGCCCGGACGGTCATACATGGCGGTGCCGGAGGTGGTCGAGGCGACCCAGCTGGTATCGTTGACGGCCGTCAAGGCGCCTTCGTCGGGGAAGGTGGCCAGGGCGATCACGCCGATGCTTTGCTTCTGGCCGTTCGTGTATTTCGCCACGACGGAGCCGTCATCGGCCAGTTCCACGCCCGTGTAGGTGCCCGAGGCATAGCCGTCGGCGCGGTCGGTCGAGGTGGTCGCTTCGCCAGCGTACTGGGTGGTGCCCGTGTAGTCGATGGCGATCGACAGCGGCGCGGCGCCTGCCGGCGTGCCCAGCGCCAGGTTGACTGGCGCGGTCATGTTCAGCTTGCCGGAGGTATTGAAGGTCATGCTCGTCACCGTCGCCAGATCGGCGTTGTCGAGGGTGTAGTGCACGTCCACGCCCGTTGCCGTCTTGACGAAGTACTGGCCCACCGAGTGCTTGGCGCCCAGCGAATCGTAGACGATCGAGGACTTGGCGCTGTTGTAGCTCAGTTCATTGGTCTTGTCGAAAGCCGGGGTCTTGATGGTCCATTCGGACGACATGTTGGCGGCATACGCCAGCTTGGTCGACGCCACGGCGGGAATCTGGCCCGTCGGAATGTTCATGTCGCCCATGGTGCCCAGGGTGGTGCTGCCCTTGACGGCGGCATAACCCTGCACCAGGCGGCCGTTCGAGTCGATCAGCTTGCCCTCATTGCTGGCCGAAAAGATGCCGACGCGGCTGTAGGTCATGGTGTTTTGCGCATCGCGCGTGACGAAGTAGCCGCGGCCGTCGATGGCCGCGTCGAGCGAGCGGCCCGTGTTCAGCACGCCGCCATTGAGCGACATGCTTTGCGTGATCGAGCCTACTTCCGTGCCCGTGGCGCGCGAACCGGCGTACATGGCCGAAAAGTTGGCGCGGCTGCTCTTGAAACCGTAAGTGCCGGCATTGGCGATATTGTTACTGGTGCTGTTCAACTGTTGGTTGATGGACTGGATACCGGACAGGGCGATGTCGAAACTCATGTTGACTTCCTTTAGTGAAGGACGAGATTAGTGTTCAGGAAACGAAGGGGCGAGCGGATCAGGCCGTCTTGCCGTTAAAGCCGGTGATCGCGCCAGGGTTGACTTCGCCCAGGTTCGACACGCTCAGAATCATGCTGCCATTGGACGACAGGCGCACGCTGTTGAGCTTGCCCGCGATGTCGACCGATGGTTTTTCGGTGCCATTGGTGGTGACCGCCATGCTGTACGTGCCGGCAGGCAAGCCCAAGGCGACGGGATCGATGGTGAACGGCACCGTGCCGGCCGACTTGGCGCCCAGTTCGATCTTGTATTCCTTGTCGTCCAGCCCTTTCAGGGTCACGGTGGTCTTGGTGGTGCCGGCGGCCAGCGCGATGGTGCCGCTGACCTTGCTCTTGTCGAGCTGCACCGTTTCGCTGTTGACCATGACTTCCGAACCCACTTGCGCGCCCAGGGCCAGCACTTGCATCGATTGCAGCACGCTGGCATTGGCGCTGGTCAGCGCCGACAGGTTTTGCATCGCTTCCGTCTGCGCCTGCTGCGTCAATTGATTGACAAACTGGCTCGGATCGGTCGGCGCCAGGGGATCCTGGTTCTTGATCTGCGCGACCAGCAACTTGGTGAACATATCCTGGGTGGCATTGCTTTGCGACTTGACGGCATTGCTGTTGCTATTGCTGCCGCCGGTGTTGTTTGTAAAGAGATTGGTTTCCATGGATTATGCTTCACCTAATTTGAGGAGCGATTGCTGCATCGACTTGATGCGGCCCAGAACTTCGACATTGGTTTCAAACGCGCGCGAGGCCGACATCATGTCGGTCATCTCGGCGACCTGGTTGACGTTGGGGTAGAACACCATGCCGTCGGCATTGGCCATCGGGTGGCCCGGTTCATACACCTTGCGCAGCGGCTCATCGCTTTGCACCACGTCGAGCACCTGTACTCGTCCGCCGGCGCCGCTGGCACCCGGGCCATCCATCACGGCCGCAAACACGGGTTTGCGCGCGCGGTAGGTTTCGCCTTCGGAACCGGCAACGGAATCGGCATTGGCCAGGTTGCTGGCGATGGTATTGAGGCGCACGGTTTGCGCCGCCATCGCCGAACCGGCGATCTTGGAAATATCCTGGAAGCTCATGCTGATCCTTATTGTCCGGAAATGGCCTTGGACAGACCCTTCAGTTTCATGTTGACGAAAGTGAGGCTGGTCTGGAAGTCGGTGGCATTCTGCGAGAACGCCGCCTGCTCGACGCCGATTTCGACGGTATTGCCGTCGCGGCTGGGGTGGTAGGGTACGCGGTACAGGGCACTGGCATCGTCATCGGTCGACAGCAGGCCGGCCTCGTTATCCTGCAATTGTTGCAGGGCGCTGCCGAAATCCATGTCCATGGCCTGGAAGCCGGGCGTGTTTTCATTGGCGATGTTGGCCGCCAGCACGCGTGTACGGTCGGCACGCAGCGCGAGTGCATCGGCATGCACGCCCAGCGCATCCTTGAAATTAATCCCCATGGTCATCCTTTGTGTTGAATTCGATCGTGCTTTTTGCGGTTTGGTCCAGAAAATAAGTGGTGCAGAGGTAAAATCCCAGCCAAGTCATGTTGACGCATGGTAAGGTCATGCCGCTTCAGTATCTTTGATTAAGGTTAGCAATGATTTACTTTGAGAACTATTCCGTGATGTGGAACAAGGCGCAATGTCGTCACATACTGCTGCCAAGCCTATTTTTACTGACCAGCCTATATAGTAGTGCAGGTCGCGCAGAATTGCCAGCCGACAATATATTTTCGCGTGTGGAACAGTTAGCTCGTGAGCAATTGACACAGCAGGCGGCCACGGCGGGACTGCTGGAACCCCAGTTTCAGGTGACCGTCGTGAAAAGCACGCGCCCCATGCCGGCGTGCGCCGCGCCCGTTGCGCTGGAAACGGCGGACAGCCGCACGGCGCAGCGCATGCGCTTTGTCGCAGTGTGTCCTGGAAGCAACGGATGGCGTTACGAAATGCTGGCGCGCGGCAGCATCACGGCGCAAGTGGCCGTCACCAGCGCCCCCGTCACGGCCAATACGCCGTTGCAATCGGGTGACGTGGCGCTGGCGCGGCGCGACGTGACGATGGTGCCGGACAGTATTTCCGCCTTGCCTGGCGCGATTGGCCTGTCGAGCCGGCGCAGCTTGCGCGCCGGCGAAGTGCTGCGCCAGGGGCAGCTGGCCTCGCCCGTGCTGATCAAGCGGGGCAGTGCGGTCAACATCGTGGCGCGCAAGGAGCAGGTGGAAGTGAGCATGGCCGGCGAGGCGATGGATCCGGGCGCGCTTGGCGAGCTGATCCGCGTGCGCAACGCCACCAGCGGCACGGTGATACGTGCCAGGGTGGTCGATGCGGGCGTGGTGGAACCGGCCGATATGCCGGGCCGTTAAGGAGAGTCAGTCCGCAGCGGCCGTGCGCTGCAGACGTGTCGCCAGCTGCGTCAGCTTGGCGGCATAGTTGGGGTCGGTGGCATAACCGCCGCGCGCCAAACCCTGCGCGAAGGCGCCCGCGTCGGCGCCCGTGTTGAGGGCGGCGCGGTAGCGCGGATTGTCGAGCAGTACTTGCGCATAGTCGCGGAAGGCGCTGGCCTGGTCCGGATAGCTGCGGAAGCGCTCGGTTTTCTTCAGCGCCGTGCCGCTGCCGGCCTCGTATTCGGTCGTCAGGTTGCTGGCGACGTCGCCCTGCCATTTACCGCCGGCCTTGATGCCGAACAGATTATTGGTGTCCGCGCCCGTGCCCTGGCGCAGCGGACGCTGGCCCCAGCCCGATTCCAGCGCCGCGTGGGCGGCGACGATTTCCGGCGCCACGCCCAGGCGCGCGCCCGTTTCTTCCGTCCATGGCTTGATCGAGGCGAGGAATTGCTGCTGCGTTTCGCCGATCTCGCCGCCCTGGCTGATGGCGCCCAGCACATTGACGGGCTGGCTCTGTTCCAGATAGGCGCGTCCTTGCGGGCTCAGGTTGGTGGCGTTGCCGCCGCCCTGTTCGATGAAGCGGGCCACTTCGCCCTGTACCTGCCGGAACACGCTGCCAAAGTTGCCGCTGGAGGCCGTGGATTCGGTGGCGCGCATATTGCTCTGCACGGCATGGGTCGCCGCCGTCGATGGCGTCGCCGCCGTGGCGCGGGTGGTCAGGAAATCAGCCTGGCGCATACGTATCTTCCTCGCCATGCAGCACGCGCTGCATGATGCTGTACTGCTCTGTTAATAAATCGCTGTTGCGGGCATTCAGGCGCTTGCATTCGAGCACCATCTGCTCGAGCGCGGCCCAGTCGCGCTGGGCGGTCGCACGCGCATCTTCTTGCAACAGCGCAAACAATTGGGGCATGTCGCCTTGCGGGCCCAGCAGGGCGGTGACGAGACTGACCCGCTGGCGTCGGCGCGCATCGAGGGGCTCGACGGCGGCGACGACCTGGTCGGCCAGCGCCGTCAGCCGGGTGCTCTGGTGGTGCAAGGTGGCCTGGAATTGCTCTTCCAATAAGGTTTGCAGGGCGGCATAGCCGGCGCGGTCGTCCGTCATGCCTTGCAGCACGCGGCGCACGGCTTCCTGGCGCGTGATGCCCTTGCGCGGCGCGGTCACGACTCACCGCCGTGGAAACGCTGGATCAGGCCCGCCAGTTTCGATGGATCGAACGGCAATTCGCCCTTGGCCAGCGCATCGCGCAGCATGGCCACGCGTTCATGGTCGATCTCGGGCATGGCGCGCAGGGCGGCCATGGCCGGCTGCAGCACGGCCGATTGCAGTTCCGCCCCGGCCGACGAGCCTTGCATGACGCCAGCGGCGCCCGCGTTCTCGGCGATCGCCTCGGCCGGCGCGACGGCGCTGCTGCGCACGGCGGCGCCGGTGTTGCCGGAGGAGATTTTCATACGTTGTCCCTTGCCCTTAATTTGCATGCTCTTCCCGATCTTTCTTTGCGGGCAGGCCCAGTTTTTCGCGCAGGCGTTGCAGGGTGCCGGAGTCCGGCTCACCCACCTGCAGCTCTTCGCCCTGCGCCTTTTGTCCGGCCATGCCGAACATGGCGGCGATGCTGTCGGCCTGGCCACGCGTCAATATTAACAGTTCGATGCGGCGGTTGATGCCGGCGCTGGCATTTTTCACGTCCAGCGGCGCGCGGTCGGCCATGCCGACCACTTGCAGCACGCTGTCCGGACTCATGCTGCCGATCAGCAATTGCGCGCGCGCCGACATGGCGCGGTTGGCCGACAGGGTCCAGTTTGAAAAGCCTTCATAGCCGGTATTGGCGTACTGCATCGAGTCCGTATGGCCGACGATCAGCATCTGGTTGTCCATTTGCGCAAACACGGGCCCCATCTGGCGCAGCAGCTTGCGGAAACGGTCGGTCGGCACGGCGCTGCCGCGCACGAACATGCCTTGCTTGTCCGTATCGTGCAGCATGACGCGCAAGCCGTAGGGCGTGATCACCGATTGCAGATTGCTCTTCAGTCCCGCTTCGTCGCTGAGCTTGTCGAGCGCGCGCGACAGGGAGAGCAAGTCTTCCGGCGACTGGTAGCTCACTTTCGTCTGGTTTTGCGGCGCGCTGCCGGCCTTGCCGTCCTGCGTCTGCTTGCCTTCCGTGCGCGTGTCGCCGGTACCCTTGCGGGGCATGGGGAAGCGCTCGATCAGGCTGCCGCGCGGGCCGCCTTTCTGTTCCGGCATGACGCCCTGGCCTTCGCCCTGGCGGCTGCCCGCCGATGCGTCCATCATGATTTCCTTCATCGCCTGCTGCTCGCGCGCGGCCATCAGCCACAGCACGAGGAACAGCGACAGCAGGGCCAGGCAAAAGTCGGCGAACGCTACTTTCCAGGCGCCGCCATGGCCATCGTCGTCATGCTTGCGGCCGGCACGCTTGATGATGGCCTGTTCATGTTTCTCATGCGGCTTTAGCACGGCGGCCTCCCCGGCCTTGGCCTTGCTCTTGTTCGGCGCCGCCATCTTCCAGCGCATTGATCCAGCTTTCCAGCTGGGCGAAGCTCGGCTTGATGTTCAGCTGCACCAGGCGGCGGCCCGCGTCGATGGCCAGCAGGGGCGGTTTGCCCGCCACGTGCGTGACCAGCACGACCTTCACGCATTCCATGGTCGAGCCTTCCTCGCCCACCAGCTGTTTCATCATGTTGCACATCGGATCGAGCACGCCGTAGCAAAAGAAGATGCCGATGAAGGTACCGACCATGGCGGCGCCCACTTTTTCCGAAATTTCCGCCGCATCGGCGCCGTCGGCCACGGAATTCATGGCCATCACGATGCCCAGAACGGCGGCCAGAATACCGAAGCCGGGCATGGCTTCGGCGATCTTGTGCAGGGACTTTGACGGCTGCAGCAATTCGTCGTGGATGGCTTCCAGTTCCTGCTCCAGCACGCCTTCGAGCTCATGCGCGTTGATCTTACCCATCGCCATCAAACGGAAGTTGTCGACGATGAAGGCCAGCAGCTTCGGCTCTTCCAGCACCAGCGGATAGCGCTGGAACAGGGCGCTTTCGCGCGGCGCCTCGACGTGGGCGTCCAGCGCCTTCAGGCCGCCGGCGGCCGTTTGCAGCAGTTCATACATCAGCAGCAGCAACTGGCGCTGGAATTCCGAGCCTTGCTTCTTGTGCGTGACGATCTTGCGCATCTGGTGCAGCATTTCACCGAGTACATGCTTCGGGTTGCCCAGCACCAGGGCGCCGACGGCGGCGCCGATGATGATGATCAACTCGACCGGTTGCCAGATCGCGTGGACGGTGCCGCCCATCAGGGCGAAGCCTCCGAATACACACCCCATCACGATTAAGATACCGATAATTACCATGTCAACTGCCTTTCTGCGTCATTGTGCTGCGTCAATTTGATGGATAGTGCTGAAACTTATGCGTCTTGCAGCATGGCTTTCATCTTGCCCAGCGCCGTCTTGTTGAGCTGGCAGACGCGGGCGTCGCTCAGGTCCAGTACGGCGGCTATTTCTTTGTAGCTCAGTTCGAATTCGTAATACATCTGGATCACGCGCTGCTCGCGTTCGTCGAGCGCGCGCAGCGCCTGCTCCAGGCTGCGCCGCACCATCAATTGCTCTTCCGGGCTCGGTGCGCTGTCGGCCTGTCCCAGGCTTTCCTGCAGCACTTCATCGAAACTGGCGATCAGCTCGGCGTTTTCCGCCAACTGGTATTCCTGGAAAGCTTCCGGCGTCAGCTTCAGCGCGGCCATGATTTCCGCGTCCAGCGGCTCGCGTCCCAGGCGGCGGGTCAGGGCGCGCACGCTGTCGCGCAGGCGGTGGCTTTCCTGGCGCACGGCGCGCGGGCGCCAGTCCTGGCGTCGCAGTTCATCGAGGATGGCGCCACGGATGCGCAGGCTGGCATAGCTGCCGAAAGACTGATCCGGCACGCCGTAGCGGCGCAAGGCTTCGAGCAGGCCCATCAGGCCGATCTGTTCCATGTCGTCGCGGTCGATGGCGCCCGACACCTGCGAATTGAGCTGGCGTACGATGCGTTTCACCAACGGGGAGTACGCCACCAGATGTTGTTGCTCTTCAGCAACGCTGAGCACGGCCGCGCAAGCGCTGGCGGCGGCATATTCGCCGGCGCCATACGCTTCCTGGTATTGCTCTACATAGGCCAAGGGATCTCCCACTAGGTCGGCTGGCGTGTTGGCTTATTCAATGATCAGCTTGCCGACCATGACTTCGGTGAACGGTTTTTCCATCTGTTCACGCTCGTAGCTGACATTGAAGGCCTTGTTGATCTGCTCGGCATATTGTTCCACGGTCATGGTCTGCGCCTTGTCCAGCGGAAAACTCGACAAGGTGCTGACGGCGATCGAGCGCATCAGCGGCAAGTGGTCCTTGGTCAGCTTTTCCTTTTCCTCGGTGGTGGCGATCACCAGGTCGGCCGACAGGTAATGCGTTTCGCCTTCGCCGGGGCCGCGGCGCAACATCACGATGACTTTATCCAGCGTGAGGAACTTGCGCGCCTTCTTGCCCGTGGCGGGCGGTGGCGGGGCTTTCGCTTCGGCGACATCGGCATGGCCGGCGACCGGCTTGGCCAGATACCAGATGGCGCCGCCAGCGGCGCCAGCGGCCAGCACGGCCACGCCGACAAAGCCGGCTATCAGTTTCATTTTCATATTCATCAGGCGGTCTCTCGCTCGTGGCTGGCGTAAGTGGTAGCGGCAGTGCTGCCGTCGTACAGGGCGCGTCCCGGCTCGGCGTCGTCCTGCTGGCGGCCCGGCTGACGCTGGCCGCGCGCATCGCCTTCGGCGAACGCCTGGGCGGCGGGGCTGCGCGGGGTGGCGCTGATATTGACGGCCACGTCGGTGTACTGGCGCTGCGTCAGGTCGCTGCGCATGTTCTCGCCGATGCCTTGCAACTGGCGCAACACTTCCGAATTCGACGCCGTGACGTTTACCTGCAGCGCGCCGGCCGTGTGGCGGATGGAAATCTCAATGCGGCCCAGCATGGGCGGGTCGAGGCGGATCGTCGCGTGTTCGCTGTTGCGGCCGATCTGCGTCTGCAGGCGTTCGCCCAGCGCTTCGCGCAGCGGTTCCTGCCATTGCTGGGCTGGCCCGTTGAGCTTGATGGTGTCGCCGGCCGGGGCCGCTGTAGCCGTATTGCCGACCGCGCCCGTCAGGCCCAGGTTGGGCGTGGCCGGCGCCGGCGTCGCGGCGCCACGTTCGCCTTCGCGCGCGGCAACGGCAGGTGCGGCGACGGCGGTTGCCGGCGCGCTTTGCTGCAGCAGCGATTCGAACGGTTGTGCCGGCGCGCCGCCCTTGGCGACCGTTGCCGGGTTGGCGGCAGCCACCGGCTCGCGCGTGTCGCGGCCTGGCGCTGGCGCTGGCGCCGGTGCGTTCAGGGTGACCGCCGACGGATGCAGGGTGATGTTGAGTGCAGGATTGGCTTGCGCCACATTCGCCTGCACCTGTGTCTGTGCTTGTGTCTGTACTTGCGCCTGGGCGGCGGCACGTGCCTCGGCTGCGGCCGCGTCCGTTGGCGGCAGCATGGTCACCGGCAAGCCGATGACGGGGGCGGCCATGGCCGGCAGGCTGCTGTCGGCCTGGCTGTCGCTGTTGCTCTCCTTCGCGGGAGCGGGCGTATCGGCATCGGCCGTTTCCACGCCCGTCACGTCAAGCACCTGCGCAAACAGGGGCAGGGCGGAGGCCACGGCGCCAGTAGCGGCATAGCCTGGTGTGCCGGGCAAGGCGGCGGCCTGTGACGGCGCTGCCGCCGGTACCGGTGCGGATGCCGCAGGGGTCGCCGGTGCCGGAGCGGCCGGCGCCGTGTTGAAGTTCATGATCATGCTTGATTCCCGTCCGAGTCGTATTCGCCGAGCGCGGCGTAGGCGACCCAACCTTCCTTATTTGCCTGTAATGCACCCAGGTGTTGACCCAGGCGTTCTTTTTCCTCAGAGCAAATTTTAACCGCTTGCGCGTGATTTTTGCGCAATTGCAACAATTCTGTTTGTTCCAGCGCATTCCATGCGCCTCGTTCGGCCAGCAGGGGGATGTTTTTCGCCAGGCTGGCGGACAGTTTCCCCATTGCTTCCCAATCCGCTTGCGCGATGGCGGCGCTCAATTGCCGGTTCAGCTGTTGCAGGACGCCGCGCCTAGGCATTGTTGGTCTGGACGCCCACCCAGCCGCGCTTGATGGTGGTCATCAGGGTCGTCACTTCGTCGATCAGGGTCGGGTCGAGCTTGATGCCGGCCGTGTACAGGCGCGCCACGCAATAGTCGTACAGACGGGCCAGGTTGACGACCACTTCGCCGCCATTGTCGAAATCGAGCGAGCTCGACAGACCGTTGATGATCTGCGTGCATTTATCCAGGCTGATGGCCTTTTGCTCGTAGCGCTTGCCTACGATATGCCCGCGCGCGCGCGCCAGTTCTTCCAGCAGGCCGTCCGTCAGCACCAGTACCAGCTCGACCGGTGTGGCGCGGGCGGTCTGGGCATCCAGGTTGACGGCATGGTAGTTGCCGTAAGCTTCATTGTTTAACATGATTGTCTTCTCGCTATGTTAACTGTGGCGGCGCGGCAGGCGCATCCGCCTTAGGATTTATTGTTGCTAAACATGGCATCGAACATATCGGACGTCTTGCTCATTTGCTCCTGCATTACTTGCAGGCGTGAAAATTGATCGAGGAAACGTTTGTATGCCGTGTCATATTGGGCCGTGAGGCGCTCACCGCTCTTGACCAGGCTTTTTTGCAGCTTGTCCGTGGCGGCCTGGCGCTGGGTGATCTGGCCCTTGGTCACATTGCTCCACTGGCCCAGTACCTTGTCCAGGCTGCCGAGTACGCCGGCCGGGGCGGACAGGCTGTTGTTGCCAAAAAGCTTGTCCAGGCCCGTCGGGTTGTCGGCCAGCTTGGCCGTCAGCTTGGCGGCGTTGAGGCTGATTGTGCCGTCGCGCTGGGCCGTAATGCCGTAGGACACGAGCGAGACGCCATTGACGTTCAGGCGCAGGGCATTGCCCATGCTGGTGCGCAGGGCATTCAGGCCGGAATCATGGGCGAAGATGCCCGCGGCGATGTTCTTTTCCGGATTGCCGGGACTGGCCAGGCCATCCATCAGGCTTTTCAGCTTGTTGTAGGCATCGACGAACGCTTGCACGTTGGCGGCGGTGCCGGAGTTGTCCGTGGCGACGGTCAGCGTGACGGGCGCTTCGCCGGCACTCATGGCGCGCGTGAACGTGATTTTCACATCCTGCACGTTGGTGAATGTATTCGATGCCTGCGTGATGGCGGTGCCGCCGGGTTTGCCGCCCAGCCAGACGATGGCGTCGTCAGCCTTGACGACTTCCTTGATGTTGGCTGGAGCGATCATCGCGCCTTTCAGCGCGATATTGTCGACAGCGCTGGCGTCGAGCGTGGCGGCGTTGGCAATGCCCGTCGCATTCGACGTCAGTACCAGTTGCGCCTGGTTATTGATGGTCACGATGGACGCCGTGACGCGCGAATTGTTCTTGCTGTTGCCGTTGATGGCGGCAGCGATTTCTTGCGGTGTCAGTGTGCCGTTGCCATCCTTGTCGGCGGCGGCCAGGTCGATGTCGAGCGTGTTGTCGCCCACGCCATCGCCGATTTTCACTTTCAGCGTGCCCGTGCCATCGGCGGTATTGACGCTGCTCAAGCCGCCATACGACATCTGGCTGGCCGTGGCCAGTTTTTCAACAAAAAAGGAATAGGTGCCCGGCGTCGCATTGATGCCTGCCGTGGCCGTGCCATAGCCGGCGGCCGGGAAGGTGGCGGACTGGCTCAGCACCGATTTGCTGCTGGTCATGGCCGACATGGCGCTCTGGAAGGCGGAGATGGCCGACTTCAAGTTACCCAGCGCCGTGCTGGTGTTGCTGGCCAGCGTGTTTTGCGCCTGCAGGGCAGCCTTTTGCGCGGCGACTGCCTTGGTCGCCAGTTTTTCGGCCGTTGGGATCGGATCGTATTGCGGTGCAGTAATTACGCTTGCCATGCCAGACTCCTGAATAAAGGGATATACCGGTACAAGGCGACCCCTATTCCCGTTTTGTGAAGTTTTCCTGAAAGAAACTTATACCAAGCTCATTTTACCTGCCCGCGGAACCAGAATTGCGTCGCCAGCTCGTCTTGCCGCTTGGCATCGACACGTTGTTGCTCATTTGCAACATATTTTTGTTTTTGCGTCAGCACCTGGTCCAGCACTTCGCGCTTGGCCCAGGCGGTATTGAGCGCGCGTTGCGAGACGGCCATGTTGGCCTCGTGCAAATGCAGGTCGGTACGGTGCTGGTCGGCCATCTGCATGACGGCTTGCTTGAAGTTGCCGCAGTTGACGGACAGGGCCAGGGGCAGGGCGCCGCTGGGGCCGCTATCCGTGTACAGGCCCGTCAGGCGCTCCAGGTTTTTCTGGTAGCGCTCGCGCACGGCCGTCTGCGCCGCCATTTCGCCTTGCAGGCGTTCCACTTCGGTGCTGCGCAGGCCGACCAGGGTGGTCAGGTTGCGGATGGTATGCGCGTCGCTCACGTATGCTCCTAGGCCATGATCTGTTCAAGTTGTTCGATGCACGGCCCCATCGGCGCCTCTTCCTTGGTGCCCTGGCACAGGAAGGCTTCGATGGGGGCGTGCAGCTGCACGGCGCGGTCGGTGACCGGGTCGGCGCCGGGCACGTAGGCGCCCAGCGGGATCAGGTCGCGCACGCGCGCATGGCGCGCCATCGACGCTTTCAGCGCGCGCGCCGCCTGCATGTGGGGGGGCGTGATCACCTGCGCCATGCAGCGGCTGATCGAGGCGGCGATATCGATGGCGGGGTAGTGGCCCCGCTCCGCCAGTTCGCGCGTAAGCACGATGTGGCCGTCGAGAATCGCGCGCGCCGTATCGACCACCGGGTCCTGCTGGTCGTCGCCTTCGGCCAGCACCGTGTAGATGGCGCTCATGCTGCCTTCCGGATGGGCGCCATTGCCGGCGCTTTCCACCAGTTGCGGCAGGTTCGAAAACACGGACGGCGGGTAGCCGCGCGTGGCCGGCGGCTCGCCCAGGGCCAGCGCCACTTCGCGCAAGGCCATGGCGTAGCGCGTCAGCGAGTCGACCAGCAGCAGCACGTGCTTGCCCTGGTCGCGGTAATGGGCGGCGATCGAATGGCACAGTTCGGTGGCCATGATGCGCATCAAGGGCGATTCGTCGGCCGGCGCGATCACCAGCACGGCCTTTTTCAAGCCTTCGGCGCCCAGCGATTTTTCCACGAATTCGCGCACTTCGCGGCCCCGCTCGCCGATCAGGCCGACGACGACGACATCGGCCACCGTCTGGCGCGTGATCAGACCCAGCAGCACGCTCTTGCCGACGCCGGAACCGGCCATCAGGCCCACGCGCTGGCCCTTGCCCAGGGTCAGCATGCTGTTGATGGCGCGCACGCCCACGTCCAGCGGCTCGACCACCGGTTGTTTCTTCAGGGGATTGATCTTCGGCGGCGTGACTTCCAGGATGTGTTCGCCGCCGAGGCGGCCCAGGTCGTCGATCGGCTCGCCCAGGCCATTGACCATGCGGCCCAGCCACGACGGGCCGATCTGCAGGCTGGCCTTGTCGGGCAGGGGCAGCACGCGCGCGCCCGTGGTCAGGCCCGTGGCCTTCTTGAACGGCATCAGATAGGAAAGTTTTTCGCGGAAACCGACGACTTGCGCATCGAGCCACTCGCCGCTGACAGTTTCAATTTGACAACGCTGGCCCGTGTGCAGGCGGCAGCCGGCGCTTTCCAGCAGCAGGCCGGAGGCGCCGACCAGGCGGCCGGTAGGGGTCGCGACCGGAATGTCGCCGATCTCGAAGCTGCGCAGCGTGTCGGCGATCATGCAGGCGCGCCGTGGTCTGCGTGTTCGGCGGCCAGCGCCAGATGGCTGCTGACCTGCTCCATGCAGGCCGACAGACGCTGATGGCAGCCGGCGTCGACTTCATTGTCGCCGGCCTTGATGCGGCATTCGCCCGCGTCGAGGCGCGCGTCGGCGATCAGGTTCCAGCGCTTGGCGCGCTTCGGATCGAGTTCGCTGATGCGTTTGAGTTCTTCCGGATTGAGGAAGACGTCGATTTCCTCGCGCGTGGGCGGCATCGAGGCCAGGGTCTCGTCGACCAGGGCCAGCAATTGCACCGGCTGCAGCGCCAGTTCCGCGCGGATCACCTGGCGCGCCACCTTGGCCACCAGGTCGACCACTTCCTTGCGCTGCGCTTCGCGGTAATCGGCGCGCACTTTTTTCAGGTCGCGCAAGATGGCGTCGACGGGGCGCGCCAGGCGGTCCAGCGCCACCAGGGTTTCATTGCGGCCTTCTTCGCGGCCCTGCGCCATGCCGTCGCTGCGTCCGGCGTCGTAGCCATCCTGCTGGCCTTGCACCAGGCCCACTTCGTAGCCGTCGCGCTGGCCCTGCTCGAAACCTTCCGAGACGGACGCCTGCCACTGGCCATCCGTGTCCTCGTTGGAGGCACGCTGGCCGGCGGCGATGAATTGCGACAGCGGCGGGAAACGATACGAGCGGAAGTGTTTCATTCGATCACCGCTTCAGCAAACAGTTGCACTTCGATCTCGCCCGCATCGGCGAGGCCCTTGACGGTGGCCATGATTTCCTGGCGCGTCTGTTCGATGCGCGACAGCGGCACGGGGCCGGAGCGGCGCATCATGTCTTCGAAGCTCTGCGCCTGGCGGCGCGGCATGGTTTTCAGCACGGCGTCGCGGATAGACGGTTCCGCACCCTTCAGTGCAATCGCCCACTGTTCCATCGGCACGTCTTCCAGGATGCGCGTGAGCGTGACATCGCTCTGCGTGGCCAGGATCAGGAAGTCGTACATGCTCAGTTCGATTTCCGACACGACGTCCGGGTCGTGCGCGCGCAGCAGCTCGACCAGCGCGGCGCGGTTGCCCGGCATGCGGTTGAGAATCTCGGCCGCCTGGCGGATGCCTTCCACGCTGGTGCTTTGCGTGTCGAGCGCGCCCAGGCAGCGGCCCACCAGTTCGTCGAGTTCGACCAGCAGGTCGCGGTCGATCTCGTCCAGGCGCGCCAGGTTCAGCAAGACCAGGTCGCGGCCTTCGACGGGCAGGGCGTCGAGGATCTGGCCGGCCAGCGCGGGCGGCAGGAAGGCCAGGAACACGGCCTGCATCTGCACGTGTTCGTTGACGATGTATTCGGCCAGCCATTTTGGCGAGGCCCATTGCAGGCGCGCCATTTTGGGGCGGATGGCGTCGCCGTAAATGTTGTTGAGCACGCTATTTGCGATATCGCTGCCCAGCGCCATGTCCAGCGAGCGCTTCAGGTAGCTGCGCGAAGCGCCATGCACGCCGCTTTGCTGGCGGTAGTCGTCGAAGAAGGTCTGCATCGCCGTTTTCACGGATTCGACCTTGATGCCGCTCATGCGCGACATCACCTGCGTGACTTCCAGCAATTCTTCACGCGACAGGCAGCGCAGCACATTGGCGGCCTGTTCTTCGCCGATGCTCAGCAGCACAATGGCGGCCTGTTCCACGGGGTTCAGGCTGGCGCTTTCGTATTCGGCGCCGTCGGAGGGATTATTGTTGTTGAGTTCGGCCATTTTTCTGCATCCATTGTTTGACGACTTCGGCGACACGCTCGGGTTCTTTTTCCGCCAGCACTTTCAGGTGGTCGACCATCACGTCGACCGCCGAGCCTGGTGGCGGCAAGTCATAATTTTCCAGCAGCGGCACGACCGGCATGGTGTTGCCGGCGGCGGCCTCGCCTTCGAGCGCCAGCGGGCTGCCATTCACGCCCAGGGCTGGCGCGCCGGCAACGGCCGCGCCATTGGCGCCGGCGGCGGCGCTGCCGCCGCCCAGCGCCAGGGCCGGATCGAGCTGTTTCAGTGCCGGCGGCGCCAGGCGCGTGGTCAACAGGCGCAGCAGCGGACGCAGGATCAGGAAGTAGCCGAGCACGGCGCCCAGGGCGTACAGCAGCCAGCTGCTGAAATCGACGACGGTGTCGCGCTCTTCCCACCACTGCGCCACGGGCGGCTTGGCCGGGAAGGCCAGCGCCGTCAGGCTCAGGCTGTCGCCGCGCTGAGCGTTGATGCCCAGGCCGCTGCTCAGCATTTTTTCAATATTGCCCAGTTCGGCTGGTGTCCAGCCCGTTTTCGGGTTCGGTGCGGCGGCGCTGTTGAGGACGACGGCGACGCTGAGTTTTTCCAGGCGGCCACGGCTGCGCTTGATCTGCGTGATGCTGCGGTCGTAGGCGTACTGGCGCGTGGTGGCGTTCTTGCGGGCCGTGCCGTCGTCGGACGGCTTCGGCGCGCCATCGGCGGGCGCGGCGCCGGCGGCGTCGGCCGGCGCCGGCACGGCGGCCGCCGGCGGGCGGTTCGACAGGCTGCCGGGAATGCCGGCCACGGTGCGGTTGCGCTCCTGCTCTTCGCGCATCGCTTCGCTCGTCACTTTCGGGGCTTCGCCGTATTTTTCCAGCGTTTCGTCCACGCGGTCGTTGTTCACGGCGGCCGTCACGCTGAGCTTGAAGTTGTCTTCGCCGATGACGGGACCCAGCAAGCCCGTGACGTTGCGGCGGATTTCATCCTGGAAGCGTTTCGCGCCTTCATTGCCGGCGGCCGACGCATCGAAGCCGTCCGTCAGGTCGACGTGCGAGGACAGCAGGTTGCCGCCCTGGTCGACCAGGCTCACGCGCGTGGGCGCCAGGCTGGCGACGCTGCCGGCCACCATGTTGATGACGGCGGCGATCTGTTCCGGCGCCAGGGTGCGGCCCGGTTTCAGCGCCACGACGATGGAGGCCGACGATTTGTCGCCGTCACTGGCGACAAACGACGTCGACTTGGCAATCGACAGATGGACGCGCGCCGAAGCGATCGCGTCCATCGTCATGATGCTTTGCGCCAGCTCGCCTTCCAGGCCGCGGCGGAAGCGCACGTCCTGCACGAATTGCGATACGCCCAGCGGGTCATTCTTGTCCATCAGTTCCAGGCCGGCCGGCAGCTGCGCCGTCACGCCCTTCGAGGCGAGCAGCATGCGCACCTTGCCCAGCATGGCGTCGGGCACCAGCACCTGGCCGCTGTCCGGATGCAAACGGTAGGGGATGTGCTCGGCGTCCAGGGTGGCCATCATGTCCGTCACGGCCACTTTTTCGCGCGCGCCAAACACCGGCTTGTAGTTGGCCTGGTCGCGCCAGGCATACATGGTCACCATGGCGGTGATGCCGATGGCCAGCACGACGATGGGAACCAGGTTTTTCAGCAGGGCGGGCGGGATGGCGGGCTGGGCGCCAAGGCGCCAGCGCGCAAATGCGGACTTCATGGGGGTAATCACTTGGGGTAACTTTCGCTGGGAGGCTGGGCGTGGATCAGGACGTGAAGATTACAGAGGCAGTTTGATGAGTTCGTCGACGGCGCCCATGACCTTGTTGCGCACTTGCATCAACATGGAGAAGGACAGGCTCGCTTCCTGGCTGGCCAGCATGGCGCCGACCATGTCGTCGCTCTTGCCGCTGTCGACGTCGCTCATTTTCTGCGCAGCCATGCGGTCGTCGCCGTTGACCTTGCCGATGGCGTCTTTCATGCTTTGCGCAAACGAGAAGCCGGATTGTTCCGGCGCGCCGAACTGGGCGGCCGGCGCGATGCTGGCGCCCAGGGCGCGCGCGTCATTGCTCAGTGCTGCCAGATCGGCCTTGATCAGACCTGCGAGTTCGTTGCTCATCTTGCCCTCTACTTTCAATATGCGGTGACGTATCAATCAGAAATTACTGGTGTTGCCATTCCGGCAGGCATTACATCCAATGCCATCTTGCCCGGCCCAATTGACAGAGCCCATCAGTGTTATCAGTTGCCACACCATCCGCTCAAGCAGATTCAAACAAACCCGGCAGACTCGCGCCGAATGATTTACATGGCCATGACAACTAATAATTATCTGATAAAAGTTTCTTCTGGTGGCAATAAGAGGGGCTGGAAACTGCCATAAAAACCGGAATCAGGTAAGCGGAATGGCGCACTGCAAATCACTTTTTTCTCGCTATAAGCTTACCTCGAGGCAACTATAAAGTAAAGAGAGGATTGCCTCAAGGAATATTGATACATGGCAATATTTTGCTTTTTCATGTATTGTTCAGCACCGTAGTCATCCAGCATGCGATACGATGCGCAATCGTTTGCTCGCCGGCCGGTTGGCAAGGCCAAGATGATGCTGTATTTAATTTCGGGCGATCCGTATAATTTGTTCTGCCACCGCAATACCGACATGACCACTACATGACAATCATTACCAAGACAGATCAAACTGTGCGCCATCAAGTCCTCGATTCCTGTCTGCTTGGACGTCCTGTCCATTTGCTGCATGTATTCGGCGCCCAGCTGCGCGACGACCTGGCCGTGGCCCTGCGCCAGCCGATGAGCCGGCGCTACTGGGGCAATTTCCAGATCGATGCCGTGACCTTGTCGCGCGTGGAGAGCGAGGACAGCGCGAATCGCTGGCTGAGTTTTTCCACGCCGGCTGGTCAGCCGGGTTTTGCGCTCGAACGGCAGATCCTCTTGAGCGTGCTGAACTATCGCTACGGTAGTGCCGGCGCCAAGGGCGCGCTGCCCGATCCGGCGCAAGTGCGCGTGACGGCCACGGAAGAGCGCCTCGCTGTGGTGCTGGGACAACAGTTGGTGAACAGTTTGTTCACGCGCATCCACAAGAATTTGCAAACCCTGGGCAAGAGCAGCGACATCGACACCAGTGCCGAGGTGGCCGTGCAGTCCGGCGTGCACCCGGCGCGCGGCAGCTGGATCGTCACCGTGTCGCTCAGCGACGTCGAGGCGGGGCAGAGCGGCCAGTTCTGGTTCTCGCTGGACAAGCGCCTGATGGCCGATGTGTTGCGCGGCCTGCTGCCCGAACGCGCGCAAGCGAAGAAAGCCTTGCGTGGCAGCGTGCGCCCGCTCGCTTCGCGCCTGCAAGTGACCCTGGAAGGCCGGCTCGTCAGCAAGCAGATGCAGCTGGGCGCCTTGTTCGACCTGCGCGTGGGCGACGTGATTCCCGTCAGTCTGAGCCGTACCGACGTCATGTTGGACGACTCCCGTTTATTTACAGCGGCTGTTTCCGAACACAAGGGCAAGCTCTGTTTAACCTCATTTGAAGATGTCGAATAATATGAATATGACCGATACCAACCAGAGCGAAACCCTGCTGGAAGACCTGGGCGATGACATGATCATCGACCAGGGCGACGTCTCCGAAGTGGCCAGCACCCGCGCGCGCCGCGACATTCCGCAGATGATGCGCAAGATTCCCGTCACCCTGACCCTGGAAGTGGGCTCGGCCCGCATTTCACTGGAAGAGTTGATGGCCATCGGCCCGGAAAGCGTGATCGAACTCGACATGCTGGCCGGCGAACCGCTGGTGATCAAGGTCAATGGCACGCCGATCGGCCGTGCCGAAGTGGTGGTGGCCGGCGAGAACTATGGCCTGAAAGTCATCGACCTCGACGGCCTCAATCTCGACCTGATGACAGCATGAAGCTGGCGGTACCCGGCTTGAGCCGGCGCCGCGGCGCGCTGGCTGCCGCGCTGGCTGTCCCTGTTCTGATGCTGTGCTGCAGCGCCGCCGGCGCACAGGACCTGCTCGCTGGCGTGGTGCCGGGCGCGAAGACCGACTTGTCGGTCAAGATGCAGATCCTCGTCGTCATGACGCTGCTCGGGCTGCTGCCCGTGATGGTCATGATGATGACCAGCTTTACCCGCTTCGTCATCGTGCTGTCCCTGCTGCGCCAGGCCCTGGGCCTGCAGCAGGGCTTGCCCAACCGTATCGTCACCGGCATCGCCCTGATCCTCACCTTGCTGGTCATGCGTCCCATCGGCGACCAGGTGTGGAAGGAAGCGTTCGTGCCCTACGACCGCGACCAGATCGGCATGCAGGAAGCGCTGAAGATCGCCGAAGTGCCGATTTCGCGCTTCATGCTGGCGCAGACGAGCAAGGCCGCGCTGGCGCAGATCGCGCACCTGGCCGGCGAACCGTCGACCATGCGTCCGCAAGACCACAGTTTCACGGTCAAGCTGGCCGCATTCGTGTTGTCCGAACTCAAGACAGCGTTCCAGATCGGCTGCATGCTGTTCATCCCCTTCCTCATCATCGATCTGGTGGTGGCGTCCGTGCTGATGGCCATGGGTATGATGATGCTCTCGCCGCTCGTCATCTCGCTGCCGTTCAAGCTGCTGCTGTTCGTGCTGGTCGACGGCTGGACGCTGACCGTCAACACCTTAGTTACCAGCATACAGGGCTATTGACCGATGTTTACCCCTGAAGTCGCCGTCGACCTGATCATCGAAGCGCTGCATGTCGTCATGCTGCTGGTGGTGATTCTGGTCGTGCCGGGTTTGCTCATGGGCTTGCTGGTCGCGCTGGTGCAGGCGGCCACCTCGATCAATGAACAGACCATGAGTTTCCTGCCGCGCCTGCTGGTCACCCTGCTGGCCCTGATCCTGGCCGGACGCTGGATGGCCGGTTACCTGATGGATTATTGCGTGTCCATTTTTCAGCGCGCCGCCACCCTGGTCGGATAGCGCCGCGCGCCATGGATCAGATTTTCAATCAGGTGCTGCCGTTTCTGCTGGCCGTGTGGTGGCCGTTCTGCCGCATCCTGGCCATGCTCAGCGCTTCGCCCGTAATCGGCGACGCCATGGTGCCCGTCCCCGTGCGGGTGCTGCTGTCGCTGGTGCTGGCGATCCTGATGCTGCCCGTCATGCAGGCGTCGGGCGTGTCGCAGGACTTGTTGAAGATCGATCCGTTTTCCCTGCACGCCCTCGTCGCCACCCTGGAGCAGGCCATCATCGGCTTCGTCCTGGGCCTGGCTTTCCACTTCGCCATGTCGGTCATGTCGGTGCTTGGCTACCTCGTGTCGAGCCAGGTGGGCTTTTCCATGGCCGTCATGAACGATCCGCTCAACGGCACCTCGTCGGACGTGATCACGGGGATGCTCACCATCATGTGCATGATCGTGTTTTTCGCCATCGATGGCCACCTCGTGCTGACGGGCGTGATCGGCGCCAGTTTCAAGGCCTGGCCCGTGGGGCAGGGCTACGGACCGCTGCTGCTGCAGACGGTGGCGTATAACGTGGCGTGGATTTTCGCCGCCGCCATGCTGCTGGCCTTGCCCATCGTCTTTTCCACCATGGTGGTGCAACTGGGCTTTGGCTTCCTGAACCGCGTGGCGCCGTCGCTGAACCTGTTTTCGCTGGGCTTTTCCATGATTACCATGTTCGGGCTGCTGATGCTGGGGCAGATCGTGCGCTTTATCCCGGAGCACTACATTGCCATGACGAACCGCGTGCTCGACATGATCGCCGAACAGATGCGGGTGGCCCATGGCGGATAGCAGCACGGGCGACAAGACAGAAAAGGCTTCAGCACAGAAGCTGAAGAAATCGCGCCAGGAAGGGCAGGTGGTGCGTTCGCGCGACCTGTCGACGGCGCTGGGCATTTTGATCAGCATGAAGGTCTTCATTTACCTGCTGCCCGGCTATCTGGTGAGCTTTCGCGAGCTGTTCGCCATGGCATTCATGCCGCTCGACAGCAAGGGCGCGCTGGACAATGCCATGTCGATGGCGTTTACGACTTCCGTGAGCTTGCTGATCAAGATGATCGTGCCGCTGTTCTGCGTGCCCTTGTTTGTCGTGCTCGGCTCATTGGTCCCTGGCGGCTGGGTCATCAGCACGAAGAACTGGATGCCGAAGATGGAGCGCCTGAGTCCGGCCAAGAACCTGGGCCGCCTGGTGTCGCCCAAGCATGGCTTTGAATTCGGCTTGTCGATCGCCAAGGCCGCCGTGCTGGGCATGGTGCTCGTGCACGTGAGCCGCTCCAGCCTGACGCAGTACGTGGATCTGCAACACCGGCCCCTGCAGCAAGCCATGCTCGACGGCTCGGCGCTGATGCTCGACGGCCTGATGGCGCTCATTTCCGTCTTCGTGCTGTTTGCCATCATCGATGTGCCGGCGCAGGCGTTTTTCTTTGCCCGCAACCAGCGCATGAGCAAGCAGGACGTCAAGGAAGAACATAAAAGCAGCGAAGGGCGGCCCGAAGTGCGCCAGCGCATCCGCCAGCTGCAGCAGCAGATCGGCCGGCGCAGCGTGCGCAAGACCGTGCCCGACGCCGACGTGGTGATCGTCAACCCCGAGCATTACGCCGTCGCGCTCAAGTATGATCAGGACCGCGCCGAGGCGCCGTTTGTCGTGGCCAAGGGCGTCGACGAGATGGCGCTGTATATCCGCCAGGTGGCGAAGGAACACAACATCGAAACGCTGGAGTTGCCGCCGCTGGCGCGCGCCATCTACAACACCAGCCAGGTGCAGCAGCAGATTCCCGTGCAGCTGTACCAGGCCGTGTCGCAGGTGCTCAACTACATCCTGCAGCTGAAAGCATTCCGTACTGGGCAGCGCGCCGCCCAGCCCCCATTTCCCACCGAGGTGGTCGTGCCATCTCATTTGAGCGAGGTAGTACCTTCATGAATTTCCTGAACCGGTTGGTTGCCGAAATGCGCCGCCACAAGTTCGCCACGCCGCTGTTCCTGCTGGTGATCCTGGCGATGATCATCTTGCCGCTGCCGCCCGTGCTGCTCGATATCTTGTTCACTTTCAATATCGTGCTGGCACTGATCGTCATCCTCGTCAGCGTCTCGGCCAAGCGGCCGCTCGACTTCTCCGTCTTCCCGACGGTGATCCTGGCCACCACCATGCTCAGGCTGACTCTGAACGTGGCGTCCACGCGCGTGGTGCTGCTGCACGGCCATACGGGCGCGGACGCGGCCGGTAAGGTGATCGAGGCGTTTGGTAACGTCGTGATCGGAGGTAACTTCGTCGTCGGTATCGTGGTCTTCGTGATCTTGATGATCATCAACTTCGCCGTTGTCACCAAGGGCGCCGAGCGCATCTCGGAAGTGTCGGCGCGCTTTACCCTCGATGCCTTGCCGGGCAAGCAGATGGCGATCGACGCCGACCTGAACGCCGGCCTGATCAACCAGGAAAAAGCCCAGATCCGGCGCAAGGACGTGGCCGCCGAAGCCGATTTCTATGGCGCCATGGACGGCGCGTCGAAGTTCGTGCGCGGCGACGCCGTCGCCAGTATCCTGATCCTGATCATCAACATGGTGGGCGGCGTGGCCATCGGCTCGCTGATGCACGACCTGTCGTTCGGCGACGCCTTCCGCCAGTACGCACTGCTGACCATCGGCGATGGCCTGGTGGCGCAGATTCCGGCGCTGCTGCTGTCGGCCGCGGCCGCCATCCTGGTGACCCGTATCAGCGATTCGGGCGATTTCGAGCAGCAGGTGGCGGGCCAGGTGCTGACCTCGCCAACGGTGATCTACAGCGCGGCCGGCATGATGGTGGCGCTGGCCCTGATTCCGGGCATGCCGTGGTTCATGTTCATGACCTTTGCCGCCGTGCTGGCCTTTGTTGCCTGGCGCTTGACCAAGCGCGTGAAGGGACCCGATGCGGCCGGCATGGCGGCCATCGAGGCAGCCTTGCGCGACGACAAGCCTGCCGAACTGGAGTGGCAGCAGCTGCCCGCCGTGCAGCCGCTGATGGTGATGCTCGGCTACAAGCTGGTCGGCATGGTGGATAAAACCCAGGGCGAACCGTTGACCAAGCGCGTCAAGGGCGTGCGCCAGAGCCTGTCCGAGGCGATGGGTTTGCTGCTGCCGAACATCGGCGTGCGCGACGACCTGGCGCTGAAGCCGTCGCAGTACGCGATCGTGCTGTCAGGCACCGTGGTGGCGCAGGCGGAGGTGCAGGCCGACCGGCTGATGGCGATCCCCTCGCCGAACGTATATGGCCAGCTCGACGGCATTCCCGGCATCGAACCGGCCTACGGCATGCCCGTCACGTGGATCGAGCCGAGTGAAAAGGCGCATGCGCTGGGCCTCGGTTACCAGGTCATCGAGGCGCCGAGCGTGATCGCCACGCACTTGTCGAAAATGGTGCGCGAATACCTGCCGGAGCTGTTTCGCCACGAAGATGTCTCGAACCTGATGGAGCGCCTGACGGCCCTGTCGCCGAAGCTGGCCGGCGCGCTGGACAAGGCGCTGACGCACACGCAGATGCTGCGCGTGTTCCGTGTCTTGTTGGCGGAAAATGTGTCACTGAAGGATATCGTGCCCATCGCCACCACCTTGCTCGACAGTTCGGAAACGACCAAGGATCCGATCCTGCTGGCGGCCGAGGTGCGTTGCGCGCTGCGGCGCCAGATCGTCAGCGGCCTGTTCGGCCAGAAGATGGAAATGCAGGCGTTTAATCTGGGCGGCGAGCTGGAAAACATGCTGCTCGGCTCCCTGAACCAGGCGCGCCAGTCGGGCAAGGTGACGCTCGATAACTATCCGATCGACCCGCATCTGCTGTCGCAGCTGCAAGTGAACATGCCGGTGGCGCGCGAGCAGATGAAGCAGCAGGCCACGCCGCCGCTGTTGCTGGTGCTGCCGCAGATCCGTCCGCTGCTGGCCCGCTACGCGCGCCTGTTCGCGCCTGGCCTGCACGTGCTGTCATACAACGAAATCCCGGAAAACCGCGAAGTGAGCATCATCGGCACGGTGGGGTAAGCGGTGGAGTAAAAAGAAAAACGGCGCTGCGGGCGCCGTTTTTTTTGTGTTGCCTCAATCCTGTTGCCTCAATCCTGCTCGTCGATGGGCGGCAGCAGGTCGTGCTCCTGGCCGTCGGCCAGCAGCAGCACGGTGCGGCCTTGCACCGTGTCTTCGTCGTCGCCATAGTCGTAACCGAGCGGCGCCGCCACTTCCTTCGAGGTGACGATGGTTTCCTCTTCGGCCGCGTCCGCGGGGGCCGCAGGTGCGTCGGGATCGGCCGCCGCTTCCGCTTCCGGCTGCGTCAGCAGCAGGGCCACTTCGGCCATGGCGCGGAACAGGGCCAGCGACAGCGAGGCGGCGCCCGCCTGCATCGGGTAGTTGCCGTGTATGCGCTGTGCATGCAGCTGGCGGTTCAGGCGGCAGCGCACCAGGCGCAGGCCGGCGCGCCGCACGGCGTCGGCGATCTCGGGCAGGGCCAGGCGCAGATGGCGCAGCGCCGCTTCCTCGTCGGCGGCCAGTTCCAGCAGCACGCCGTCGCCGGACGGCTCCATCTGGATCACGACCCGGCCGACGCCGATGATGATCAGTTCGACGCGCAGCGCCACCTTGCCGCGCCGTCTCGGTGTCGCTTCTTCATCTTCGTCGCTGGCCAGCACGCGCAGCAGCAGGCGCTGGCCGCCCCAGCCATACACGGCAAAGCGCCACGCTTCGCTGTCGACCGTCAGGGGCGGACGGACGCCTTCGCGCAGCAGCGCCGGTTGTTGCTCGGCCATGAACAGATTGCCCGGCACGTGCTGGCCGCGCGCCTGTTCCTGCAGGGCCGCATATTGTTCGCCATAGGTCCTGACCATCACGCGCCACGAGGCGGCCAGCTGCGCCGCGTCGGGCGGCTGCCAGACGAGCTGGCGCGTGAAGAACAGCTGATTGACCTGCATGGCGCTGCTGTCGCGCGGCAAGGCGCCGCCCGTGCCATCGGCATTGGGCTTGATGAGGGACGCCAGGCTGTCCTGGCCCTGCTGCTGCAGCTGGGCGGGCAGAGTACCGGCGTCGGGCGCGGGCGCCATGTAGGGCCCGATCGGCACCAGCGGCTGCACCACGCCCGGCACCATCGGCGTCGCGGGGCTGACGTCGAAGCGCTGGGTAATCAGAGGCACCGGATTGCCCGATGAAATGCGGTCTATCGCCATGCCACTATGTCCAGATGAAAGTCTATAAGAGCCGGTGAGTCAGGCGGTATCAGCCATCATGGCTGCAACAGGGACAGTATCATTTTCTGCATGCTCTGGCTTTGCTTGAGCATCGCCGTGCTTGCCTGCAGCAACATTTGTGCCGACACCATGTTGGCGCTCTCCGCCGCGTAATCGACATCCATGATGCGGCCGATGGCGGCCTTGGTATTGGTGACCATGTTGGCCAGGTTGTTGTGCACGTGGTCGAGGCGGTTGGCCGCCGCGCCCAGGGCCGAGCGCACGCCGCCGACCTGGTCGAGCGCCGCCGCCAGCTGGTCGATCATGTTGTTGGCGCTGCCATTCGTGCCGATTTCGCTGCCGGCCGTGCCGCTGGCGGCAAAGTTGGCCGAAATGGCTTTCAGCAAGGTGTCCAGGCCGCCCATCTTGCCTGACACGTCGAACTGCATGGTTTCGCTGCTGCTGGCGCCGATCTGGAAGGTCATCGCCTCCGACAAGGTGCCCTTGCCGGCACTGCCGTTGCCCAGCAGCAGGCCGCCGCCGTAGGAGGTGTTGGTCATGACGTTGTACAGCTCGAGCCCCAGCGCATCGTATTCGGACTGCATGGCGTCGCGGTCGGTCTGGTTGGATGAAGCGTCGGCCGCCTGCGTGGCCAGGTCTTTCATGCGCACCAGCATGTCGGTGACTTCGCCAAACGCGCCTTCGGCCGTCTGCAGCATCGAGGTGCTGTTCTGCGTGTTGCGCATGGCCACCGTCATGCCGCTGACCTGGGCACTGAGGCGCGTGGCAATCTGCAAGCCGGCGGCGTCGTCCATGGCCGAGTTGATGCGAAAGCCGGTGGACAGGCGCTGCATCGACGTCGCCAGCCGGCTTTGCGCACTGGCGGCGGCGCTTTGGGCGTACATTGCGGCGATATTGGTGTGAATGCTCAGCACAAGGCGGCTCCGGTGGGCGGTGAGGGTGAATCGGGTCTACCTTGTATAGGCGACTGCGCCGCCCGCATTGTTAAATCGAAAGGCAATATAGTAAAATAAATACGTTTCGCGCATAAAAAAAGCCAGACCGCAGTCTGGCTTGGCGTTGCTGGCCGCAAGCGGCCCGGCAAAGATTATTGCAGCAAGGACATGACCATCGAGGACATGCTGTTGCTTTGTTTCAGCATCGCGGTGCCGGCTTGCAGCAGCATTTGCGACGAGGTCATGTTCGAGCTTTCGGTGGCGAAGTCGACGTCCATGATGCGGCCGGTAGCGGCCTTGGTGTTGGTGGCGATGTTCGACAGGTTGCTGTTGACGTGGTCGAGGCGGTTGGCGGCGGCGCCCAGGGAGGAGCGGATCGTGCCGACATTGTCGATGGCATTTTTCAGCAGGTCGATCGTGGCGTTTGCCGTGCCGGTCAGTTCCGTGCCGACGCCGGCGCTGGTTGCCTTGAAGTTGTTGGCGGACAGGCCTTTCAGCGCGCCGTCCAGCGTGACCATGCCTGCTTGCACGGTGAAGTCCATGGTTTCCGACTTGGCGGCGCCGATCTGGAAGGTCATCTTGGCTTCCGACAGGGTGCCCTTGCCGGTCGTGCCGTCGCCCAGCAGATTCTGGCCGCCGAACGTGGTATTGGTCATCACGTTGTACAGTTCCAGGCCCAGCGCGTCGTATTCGGCTTGCATGGCGGTCTTGTCGGCCGTGTTCGACGAAGCATCGGCAGCTTGCGTGGCCAGGTCTTTCATGCGCACCAGCATGTTGGTGACTTCGCCGAACGCGCCTTCAGCCGTTTGCAGCATCGAAGTGCTGTTTTGCGTGTTGCTCATGGCGACCGTCATGCCGCTGGTCTGTGCTTTCAGGCGGGTAGCGATCTGCAGGCCGGCAGCGTCGTCCATTGCCGAGTTGATGCGGTAGCCGGTCGACAGGCGGGTCATCGAGGTCGACAGTTGCGATTGGGTCTTGGCGATCGAGTTCTGTGCGGACAGCGATGCGTTGTTGGTGTGAAGGCTCAGCATTGTATTGCTCCTGGTAAGTGAATTCGTCGAGCGGCAGGTAATTTCTTGCCCTCACCCCTACAAGGCGACAGGGGAGCGCCTTTCATTAAATTCCACATGGAAATTTTTTATCTGGCGCGCCGCCATGAAAAAAAGCCCCGGCAATCGCTTGCCGGGGCTTTCATGTGGCGCGCGGCGCCGGTGATTATTGCAGCAAGGACATGACCATCGAGGACATGCTGTTGCTTTGTTTCAGCATCGCGGTGCCGGCTTGCAGCAGCATTTGCGACGACGTCATGTTCGAGCTTTCGGTGGCGAAGTCGACGTCCATGATGCGGCCGGTAGCGGCCTTGGTGTTGGTCGAGATGTTCGACAGGTTGCTGTTGACGTGGTCGAGGCGGTTGGCGGCGGCGCCCAGTGCCGAACGTACCACGCCGATGCTGTCGATGGCCGAAACCAGGCTGCCGATGGCGGCGTTGGCGCTGGCGGTCAGTTCGGTGCCCAGGCCGGCGGCGCCGAAGTTGGCGCTGGCCGAACCCAGTGCGGCCGTGACGCTGCCCATCGAGGTGGACAGGTTGATGCTCATCGTTTCCGACTTCGCGGCGCCGATCTGGAACGTCATGGCGCTGGCGATGGTGCCGCCGGTCAGCAGAGCTTGGCCGCCGAACGTGGTGTTTTTCATCACGTTGGACAATTCCAGGCCCAATGCGTCGTATTCTGCTTGCATGGCGTCTTTGTCGGCCGTGTTCGATGAAGCATCGGCAGCTTGCGTGGCCAGATCTTTCATGCGCACCAGCATGTTGGTGACTTCACCGAACGCGCCTTCAGCCGTTTGCAGCATCGAGGTGCTGTTTTGCGTGTTGCTCATGGCGACCGTCATGCCGCTGGTCTGTGCTTTCAGGCGGGTGGCGATCTGCAGGCCGGCAGCGTCGTCCATTGCCGAGTTGATGCGGTAGCCAGTCGACAGGCGGGTCATCGAGGTCGACAGTTGCGATTGCGTTTTGGCGATCGAGTTTTGTGCGGACAGCGATGCGTTGTTGGTGTGAAGGCTCAGCATTGTATTGCTCCTGGTAAGTGAATTCGTCGAGCGGCAGGTAATTTCTTGCCCTCACCCCTACAAGGCGACAGGGGAGCGCCTTTCATTAAATTCCACATGGAAATTTTTTATCTGGCGCGCCGCCATGAAAAAAAGCCCCGGCAATCGTTTGCCGGGGCTTTCATGTGGCGCGAGGCGCCGGTGATTATTGCAGCAAGGACATGACCATCGAGGACATGCTGTTGCTTTGTTTCAGCATCGCGGTGCCGGCTTGCAGCAGCATCTGCGACGAGGTCATGTTCGAGCTTTCGGTGGCGAAGTCGACGTCCATGATGCGGCCGGTAGCGGCCTTGGTGTTGGTCGAGATGTTCGACAGGTTGCTGTTGACGTGGTCGAGGCGGTTGGCGGCGGCGCCCAGTGCCGAACGTACCACGCCGATGCTGTCGATGGCCGAAACCAGGCTGCCGATGGCCGTGTTGGCCAGGGTTTTCAGTTCGGTGCCGCCAGCGGTGCCGGCGAAGTTGGCGGTGGCCGAACCCAGTGCGGTGGCGACGCTGCCCATCGAGGTGGACAGGTTGATGGTCATCGTTTCCGATTTCGCGGCGCCGATCTGGAACGTCATGGCGCTGGCGATGGTGCCGCCGGTCAGCAGAGCTTGGCCGCCGAACGTGGTGTTGTTCATCACGTTGGACAATTCCAGGCCCAGTGCGTCGTACTCGGCTTGCATGGCGTCCTTGTCGGCCGTGTTCGACGAAGCATCGGCAGCTTGCGTGGCCAGATCTTTCATGCGCACCAGCATGTTGGTGACTTCACCGAACGCGCCTTCAGCCGTTTGCAGCATCGAGGTGCTGTTTTGCGTGTTGCTCATGGCGACCGTCATGCCGCTGGTCTGTGCTTTCAGGCGGGTAGCGATCTGCAGGCCGGCAGCGTCGTCCATTGCCGAGTTGATGCGGTAGCCGGTCGACAGGCGGGTCATCGAGGTCGACAGTTGCGATTGGGTCTTGGCGATCGAGTTTTGTGCGGACAGCGATGCGTTATTGGTGTGAAGGCTCAGCATTGTATTGCTCCTGTAGGATATATTCAGCGAGACGCGCTATTTTTCTGCTCTCACAAGCACAAGGCGGCTATTTCTGCTTATGTATTAAATGCTACATGGAAATATTTTTTATCTGGCCGCTGGCCTGCGATGATTTTTTATTGCCATGGAAATTATGATTAAAAATATACTTTTAACTATTTTTCACGGCATCCCGCGCGCGCAATTGCTCTTCCGCAATTAACAGCCCCTGGTCGCGGCTTTTGATACGCTTCGCCGGTGTGCCCGCATAGATTCCCCACGCCGGCAGGGACTTGGTGACCAGGCTGAGCGCGCCCACGGCGACGCCTTCGCCAAGCTGCGCGCCGGGCAGCACCACGCTGCCCGAGCCGATGATGACGTGCCTGCCCAGGTGGACGGCGCCGCTTTTGCAGTTTGTAAATTCCGCCGGCACGGTGGGGTTGGTCATGCTCGCTCCGCTGTAGTCATCGGTCTTGCTGTACAGGCGCACGCCCTGCGACAAGCCGGCGTAGTCTTCCAGCGTGATGCCGGCGCCGCCGGAGAGAAAGCAGCCGCCGCCAATGTGAACGTAGCTGCCGATGCGGATATGGCCACCTGCCGCCACCAGCGTGCTGTAGCCATCGATGCGCACGTTGTTGCCGATGGCGATATTGTCGATGCCGATGATGACGCAGTTCCTGGCGATGCGCACGTTGTGGCCGAGGCTGCGAAACCCCGCGCCGTGCAAGTCTTCTTCGGTGTAATAGCCGGGATTGAAAAGTTCAGACATGGTCATCCTTGTGCGGGTGTGCGGCGCCGGTGCCGGCTTCCAGGTGGCGGCGCTTGCTTTCTGCCAGTTCGGCAATGATGCGCAGCGCCTCGCCGTCGTCGGCCGTCATGTTTTGCAGGAAATGCGCATTATTCTCGCGTATCCAGCTCAGCGGCAGTTCCCACCAGGCCAGCGCCAGCAGGGCTGCGCGCAATTCCTCGCTGAAGCGGAAGCGCAGCAGCCGCGCCGGCGTCCCTGCGTAAACGCCGTAGGGTTCACTGCGGAAATTGGGCGGCACCAGCGTGCGCGCACCGATGACGCAGCCATTCTCGATGACCGCGCCGCCCAATATCATCGCCTCGTCGCCGATCCACACATCGTTCTTGATGACCGTATCGGCATATTGGGGAATCGGGCTGTTTTCCAGGCCCATGCCGCCCAATGCCAGAAGATACGTGGAAATGGTGCGCATGTCGTGCTGGCCGTTGAGGATGAAGCGCAGATTCGCGCCGCCGGAAACGTAGCGCCCGATTTGCAGGTGCTGCGCGGTCGAATCGTATTTGGCTTGCGAACCGATGCCGATGCCGGAACAGCGGCCAATGGTAAATTGCCCGAAGTCCGGCTCATTGCCCAGCCAGTTACGGAAAAAGCCATGCGGTATCAGGGTCTGGCCGCCGTTCTTGTAGGACAGCACGGTAAATTGTGCCGCCCAGCGATGGTCGTCGATGGTGCCGAAAAAGTCGGTGTCTGTGGAAATATTCATGGAGTCAGGCCGGCCTGTGCATGCCGCTCGACGATGTCGCAGATGGCATCGACCTGATCGAGGCCCAGGCCGGGATAGATGGGCAGGCAGATGATTTGCCGCGATGCCTGCAGCGCGTTCGGCAGATTGCTGTGGGCGGCGGTCGGCATGCTGCGGTACATGGGGAAGTCGCTGATGAGCGGATAGAAATAGCGGCGCGCATAGATATTCTCGTCCCGCAGCAGATGGAACAGTGCGTCGCGGCTGGTGCCGTAGGCTTCCTTGACGAGTATGGGAAAGTAGGAATGGTTGGCCGATTCTTCCTCTCCCGCCGGCAGGCAGTCGATGCCGGCGATGGCCGCCAGCCGTTCCCGGTAGCGGCCATCGATGGCGCGCCGCTGCAGGCGAGCCGCATCGATGCCCTTCAATTGCAGGAGGCCGAATGCGGCGTTGATCTCGCTCATCTTGCCGTTGATGCCGGGTGCCACCACCGTCACTTCGTCGACGAAGCCGAAATTTTTCAGATGGTCGATGCGTTGCTTGGTCTTGGCGTCGGGGCAGACGATCGCGCCCCCTTCAAAGGTATTGAAAATCTTGGTGGCGTGAAAACTCAGCACGGACAGGTCGCCGCAATTGAGCACGCTGCTGCCCTTGTGCCGCACGCCGAACGCATGCGCCGCGTCGTAGATGACTTTCAAGCCATAGTTGTCGGCGATCTTTTCGATGCGTTCCACGTCGCAGGGACGGCCATAGCAGTGCACCGGCATGATGGCGGTGGTGTGCGGCGTGATGGCTGCCTCGATCCTGGCGGGATCCATATTCAGGCTCAGCGGGTCGATATCGACAAAAATGGGCTTGATGCCATTCCACAGCAGCGAATGGGCGGTGGCGACGAAGGAATAGGGCGTGGTGATCACTTCGCCGGTGATGCGCAGCGCCTGCAGGGCCGTGATCAGCGCCAGCGTGCCATTGGTAAACAGGCAGATGTGCTTGACGCCCAGATAGTCGCACAGCGCCTGTTCCAGTTGCTGGTGGAACGGGCCGCCGTTGGTGAGGATTTTGTTTTCCCAGATTTCTTCCAGATACGGCAGGAAATCTTGCAAATCCGGCATGAGCGGCTGCGTGACGTAAATGGGCTTCTTGGCGCTCATGACTGCACCGCCTGCTTGCTGGCGTCGTCGGGCGCAATGGCAAACGATGCGGGCGGCAAGCCGCCGCACCAGCGCTGCCACATGGTGCGGAAAGCCTGTTCCATATTGTGGGCGATGGCCCGGGAGTCGGCCAATGCCGACACTTGCATGCGGTTGCGCAAGTCTGCGCGCAGGACGGCCAGTTGCATGATGTTGTTAGACAAGAATATTCCTTTCCGGACGAAATCGTCGTCGTCGGTCGCGATGAAGGCGTCGAGACCCACATGCTGCAAGATGCAGGCGCCGGCATGGCTCGGTACGCTCGTACCCTTGAGCGTCAGCGTCGGCACGCCCATCCACAGCGCGTGCAGCGTGGTGGTGCCGCCCGTGTACGGGAAGGTGTCGAGGCAAAGGTCGATTTGCTGGTGCAGGGCCAGATAGCCGCCCAGGTGGGTGCGGCCGTGGAAGGTCAGGCGGTCGGCGGCGATGCCTTCCTGCGCGAACCAGGCTTGCAAGGTGGCGATGTCGCTGTCCTTTTGCATGGCTGCCAGATGCATTTTCGCTTCGGGCAGGGCCCGCAGCAGTTTTGCCCAGCGGGCGATGACGCCTGGATTGAGCTTGCTGAGCCGATTGAAGCTGCCGAAGGTCAGGTAGCCGTTGCCCAGCGCGGGCGCGCGGACCAGCTCCGGGGAGTCCGACGATGGCAGGAAGGGCACGCTGGCGGGCAGCAGCACGACTTTTTCCGTGAAGTACTTTTCATCGACGTCGAATTGCGGGTCCGTCAGGTAGTAATCCATGGTTTTCAGGCCCGTTGTGCCGGGATAGGCGATCCAGCTGACCTGAATCGGCGCCAGTTTGCGGCCAAAGGCCGTCAGGCGGTTGAAGGCCGTATGGCTGGACAGGTCGACCAGGATGTCGATGCCGTCTTCGCGGATCTTTTCCTGCAAGTTGCTGTCGCTCACCTCGATGATGTTTTGCCAATGCGGGAAATAGCCGCGCAGGCGCTGCGTGACGGCGTCTTCCAGCGTATTGTTGTAATAGGCATACAGGCTCAGGCCGGGGCTGGCGCTCAGGTGCGCGATCACGGGCACGACGAAATTGGACACCACGTGCGAATTGAAGTCGCCCGAGACAAAGCCGACCCTGATGCGCCGCGCGGGATCGTTGTCGTTGTGGAAACCTTGGCCTTCCGCTGTCCCGGCCGTGGACGGGCGGTCGAAGGCGTCGCCGAAGCGGCAATGTTCCTCAAACAGGCGTTGGGCGTCGATGTCGATGCTATGGCTGAGGCAAAACAGCAGACCGCTGTGGCTTTCCGGAATATGCGGCGCCACCGTCCGTGCGCGATAGCCGCTGGCGATGGCTTCCTCCAGGTGGCCTTCGGCATGGAGTAGCGAGCACAGGTTGATTTCCGCCGCTGCGTAGCCGGGCTTGATTTCCAGGGCGCGCTGGAACGCGGCCAGCGCTTCCTTGCTTTTGCCCATGGTGCGCATGACATTACCTAAATGAAAGTGCAATTCTTCATCATCTGGTTCGGATTCCATGGCCGTGTTGAGGCACGTCAATACATCCTGATACTGTTTCAGCGCCAGGTAGGCGGCGACCAGATTGTTCCGTGCCGCCCGGTAATCGGGTTTGATTTGCAGCGCGCGCTGGAAGCTGCGCACGGCGTCCTGCACATTTTTGTTTTCGTGCAGCGCCTGGCCGAGCCGGTTGTGCGCTTCGGCGTCGTCGGGCAATGCAAGGGTGGCGGCGCGGAAGCTGTCGGCAGCGGCGCCAAACTGTTTCTGGCGCAGCAGCGCATTGCCCATGTTAAATGCCGCCAGCGCGTAGTCCGGCTTCAAGGCAAGGGCGCGGCGGTAGCTCGCCACGGCCTCGTCCAGCCGGTTTTCCGCCTGGAGCAGGTTGCCCAGGTTACAGTGCGCCTCGGCGAACGCCGGCTCGATTTCCAGCGCCCGCAGGTAGCAGTCGCGGGCTGCATCGAGTTTTCCGGCCGTTTGCCAGGCATTGCCCAGGTGGCCATGCGCCTGCGCATCGTGCGGCGTCAGTTCCACCGTCCGCTGCAGCGTGGCGAGGGCATCCTTGCCTTGCAGCTGCAGGGCCGTGCCCAGCACACTCCAGCCGAATGGCGAGTCGGGATAGCTTGCCAGCAATTGCCGGCAGGCCGCTTCCATCTGCGCATGCTGGCCTGCCTGGTACAGCTGTACGATGTGGTCCATTTCCGGCTGCGACGGCGACAGGGCCGCCAGCGCGACGGCTTCCTGCGCCTGCCGGCGCAGCGCTTGCGAAGCATCATTGTCCAGTCCGCGGCCGATGGCGGTGTCGACGATGTCGAGCGCTTCGTCGGGCTGTCCCGCCTGCAGCAATCCCTGCGCATAGGACAGCCAGAACTGGCCTTCGTCCGGGGCGACGGACAGCGCCTTGCGCAAATACGGCAGGCCGGCCACGTGCTGGCCTACTTGCCCGGCCAGCAAGCCCAGGTTATGGTTGGCGATGGCATGATAGGGATGGGCCTGCAGGATCGACAGGTAAATCTCTTCCGCCTCGGCAAAACGCCCTGCCTGGTGTTCAGCGATGGCTTGCTGTAATTCGGTGTCGGGGGAGACTGCGGGAGGGAGGGTCGGGTGCATGGGCTGAGGCTGGCAGAAATGTTTAGCAACGGGAATTGTAACTGGTGACAGTGCCCGTGAGAAACTTTCCGAGGGGAATTTGTTGGCGCACGCCGCGCGAATGCGCACTTGCTGTTGCAGTTGGTCCAAAGTGCGGGCAATTCTGATCCTTCCGACAAAAAAACAGCGCACTGCCGGATGGGAGTGCGCTGTTCTGGCCGATTTTCAGCCGGTGCCGCGGAACCTTGCGATTACATATTCGGATAGTTCGGCCCGCCGCCGCCTTCCGGTGTCACCCACACGATGTTTTGCGTCGGGTCCTTGATGTCGCAGGTTTTACAGTGCACGCAGTTTTGCGCATTGATCTGCAGGCGTTCGGCGCCGTCGTCGTTCTTCACGAATTCGTACACGCCGGCGGGACAGTAACGCGCCTCCGGACCCGCATACGTGGCCAGGTTGACGTCGACGGGCACGCTGGCGTTCTTCAACGTCAGGTGGATCGGCTGGTCTTCCGCGTGGTTCGTGTTCGAGATGAACACGGACGACATCTTGTCGAAAGTCAGCTTGCCATCCGGTTTCGGATACACGATCGGTGTCGACTGGGCCGCCGGTTTCAGGCATTCGTGGTCGCCATGCGAATGGTGCAGGGTCCACGGCGCCTTGCCGCGGAAGATCAGCTGGTCGATGCCCGTCATCAGGCTGCCCAGGTACAAACCTTTCGACAGCCATGGCTTGACGTTGCGCGCCACGTGCAGTTCTTCATGCAGCCACGATTGTTCAAAGGCGACGGGGTAGCTCGTCAGTTCGTCGTGCTGGCGCTGTTCGCCCAGCGCGCCGAAGGCCGCATCCGCCGCCAGCATGCCGCTCTTGATGGCCGCGTGGCTGCCCTTGATGCGGCTCATGTTCAAAAAGCCCGCATCGCAGCCGATCAGCGCGCCGCCGGCAAACACCAGTTTCGGCAGCGATTGCAGGCCGCCGGCCGCAATCGCCCGCGCGCCGTACGAGATGCGCTTGCCGCCTTCGAAGAACTTGCGGATTTCCGGATGCGTCTTGTAGCGCTGGAATTCCTCGTACGGCGACAGGTACGGGTTTTCGTAGTTCAGGCCGACCACATACCCCACCATCACCTGGTTGTTTTCCAGGTGATACAGGAAGGAGCCGCCGTAGGTCTTCGTGTCCAGCGGCCAGCCGCTCGAGTGGATCACCAGGCCCGGCTTGTGCTGGGCCGGGTCGATTTCCCACAATTCCTTGATGCCGATGCCATACGATTGCGGATCCTTGCCGGCATTCAAGTCATACCTGGCCATCAATTGCTTGCCCAGGTGGCCGCGCGCGCCTTCGGCGAACAGGGTGTACTTGGCGTGCAACTCCATGCCCAGCTGGAAATCGGGACCGGGCTGGCCGTCGCGCTTGACGCCCATGTTGCCGGTCGCCACGCCTTTCACGGAGCCGTCGTCGTTGTAGAGGATTTCCGCGGCAGGGAAGCCCGGGAAGATTTCCACGCCCAGGTTTTCCGCCTGCTGGCCCATCCAGCGCACCACATTGCCCAGCGAGACGATGTAGTTGCCGTGGTTTTCAAAGCAGGCCGGCACGGCGAAGCCTGGCGTTTTATAGGCTTTCGTTTCGGTCAGGAACAGGATGCGGTCTTCCGTCACTGCCGTGTTCAGGGGCGCGCCCAGTTCTTTCCAGTTAGGAATCAGTTCCGTCAGCGCTTTCGGGTCCATGATGGCGCCCGACAGGATATGCGCGCCCAGTTCGCCGCCTTTTTCCAGCACGCAGACAGACACTTCCTGGCTCTTTTCAGCGGCCAGCTGCTTCAGGCGGATCGCCGCGGCCAGGCCTGCGGGGCCACCGCCGACGATCACCACGTCATACTCCATGGTTTCGCGCGGTCCGTACTGTTCAACTAAGTTATTAGGCTGTGTCATGGTCTCGATTTATAGTCACTCAATTAGGTAGCAAGGATAGGGATTAAAGCATCATCGGGGAAATTTAAGCACGAGTGTGCTTGTTTTTGACGAGGATTGCAACTTTGGCGCCATTTTGCGTGACATTGCCCCTCGCCGCAATCTAAATCCGGCCATTTTGTGTAATGATGGCGTTTACCTTTGCTCAAGTGCGACGCAGGGTATTTTGCCCCTGCGCCATCGGCACGGCGTAAAGTGTTGTCTAAAATAAAACAGGAGTAGCTCGTGGGCATAGAAGTCAATTTCGAGGGCAAGATTGCCCTGATTACCGGCGCATCGAGCGGCCTCGGCGCGCGCTTTGCGAAAGTGCTGGCCCAGGCCGGCGCGCAGGTCGTGCTGGCGTCGCGCCGCACCGAACGCCTGAAGGAATTGCGCGCCGAAATCGAGGCCGACGGCGGCGCCGCGCACGTGGTGTCGCTCGACGTGACCGACTTTGCCAGCATCAAGTCGGCCATCGCGCATGCGGAAACGGAAGCGGGCCCCATCGATATCCTCGTCAACAATTCCGGTGTCTCCACCACGCAACGCCTGGTCGACGTCACGCCCGAGGATTACTCGTTCGTGATGGACACCAATCTGCGCGGTTCGTTCTTCGTGGCCCAGCAAACGGCCAAGCGCATGATCGCGCGCGCCAAGGGCGACCCGAAGAAACAGCACCGCATCATCAATATCGCCTCGATGGCGGGCTTGCAGGTGCTGCCGCAGATCGGCGTGTATTGCATGAGCAAGGCGGGCATGGTGCACATGACGCGCGCCATGGCTGTGGAGTGGGGCAAGTATGGCATCAACACCAACGCCATCTGCCCCGGCTACATTTCCACGGAAATCAACGAGGATTACTTTGCCACCGAGCAGGGCAAGAAACTGATCGAAATGCTGCCGAACAAGCGCCCGGGCAAGCCGGAAGACCTGGACGGCCTGCTGCTGCTGCTGGCGGGCGAGGATTCGCATTTCATCAATGGCGCCATCATTTCCGCCGATGGCGGCATGAGCACCTTTTAACGCCATAAAACCTGCTGCGCGCTGCCGCTTGCGACGGTTTTATGCGGCGTAAAAGATAAGTAACCATGGCCGCAGCCCTAGCGCTGCAGCTGCAGTCCCACCAGCTTGTGCACCAGCTCCGACGATGTCGACGCGGCGAACTTGCGCATCAGCTTGGCGCGGTGCATTTCCACCGTGCGGGGGCTCAGGTCGATCTGGCGGGCGATGACCTTGCTGGTCTTGCCTTCCACCAGCAGCGCGGCGATTTCGCGCTCGCGCGGGGTCAGTTCCGCCGTTACGGGACGTTTCTCGCTGACATCTTCGAACGTCCAGATGCCCGCTCCCAGCGGTTGGTGCGGCAGCATGGCGTGGCCCGTCACGTGGCACCAGAACAATTCACCATTGCTGCGGCGCATGATACGCTCGTCCGAATAGCGGCCTTTGGCGTTCATGATGGGGATGATGCGGTCACCGGTGCGCAGGAATTCGTCGTGCGTGGGGTAGAGTACCTCGAAGGACTGGTCGTCGAGCTGGGCGCGCGCATAGCCGAACATGGCCGCCAGCGCTTCGTTGCAGCTGCGCATGATGCGGTTTTCCGACATGCACATGCCCACGGGCGCGTGCAGGAAGATGCTTTCATAATCGATGGCTGACGCGGCGTTCATCTGATACGTATCACTCTCACAGGGGGATGGCCGGCACGGCGCCGGTAGTTCTACGGTATTGTACTTTCCACTCGCGTATTTTATGCTGAGTCGCTGCCTGAGTCATGGACTCAAGACCAAAGCTTAACAAAAGATAGAGGGACACCCATGAATAAAGTTTATCCTGACGCCGCCTCGGCGTTGGCCGGTATCGTCCAAGATGGCCAGACCATCGCCGTCGGCGGCTTCGGCCTGTGCGGCATACCCGAAGCCCTGATCGGCGCCTTGCGCGATTCGGGCGTGACGGGCCTGACCGCCATTTCCAACAACGCCGGCGTCGACGGCTTCGGCCTGGGCCAGCTGCTGACCACGCGCCAGATCAAGAAAATGATCGCCTCCTACGTGGGTGAAAACAAGGAATTCGCGCGCCAGTACCTGGCCGGCGAACTGGAGCTGGAATTCACGCCGCAAGGCACACTGGCCGAGAAGCTGCGCGCCGGCGGCGCCGGCATTCCCGCCTTCTTCACCAAGACGGGCGTGGGCACCATCGTTGCCGACGGCAAGGAACTGCGCGAATTCGATGGCGAGCAATACGTGATGGAACGCAGCCTCGTGGCCGATGTGTCGTTGGTGAAAGCCTACATGGCCGACCGCGCGGGCAATTTGGTCTACCGCAAGACGGCGCGCAATTTCAACCCGAACGTGGCCATGGCGGGCAAGATCACCATCGTCGAAGTGGAAAAACTGGTCGAAGTGGGCGAGATCGATCCGGACCAGGTGCACACGCCGAGCATCTTCGTGCACCGCATCGTGGTCAACGCGCACCCGGAAAAACGCATCGAGCAGCGCACCGTGCGCACCGACTAATAAATAGAAGATTTACGCATGGCAAAACCGTAGCGAGCGGCAGTGATTTGTGGCTAAGAAGCGCAACCGTACTTTAGTACGGTGAGCATCGCAGGCCGCAAAGCGCGCCGCGCAGTAGGTTTGGACAGGCGTTCCACGAAAATTGAGGGAGATGATCATGGCTTGGACACGTGACGAAATGGCCGCGCGCGCGGCGAAAGAATTGCAGGATGGCTTTTATGTGAACCTGGGCATCGGCTTGCCGACCCTGGTGGCCAACTATGTGCCGGACAATATCGAAGTGTTTTTGCAGTCGGAAAACGGCTTGCTGGGCATCGGCCCGTTCCCCACGGACGATGAGGTCGATGCCGACCTGATCAACGCGGGCAAGCAGACGGTGACGGCCTTGCCGGGCGCCGCCTACTTCAGCTCGGCCGACTCGTTCGGCATGATCCGCGGCGGCAAGATCAACCTGGCCATCCTCGGCGCCATGCAGGTGTCGGAAAAGGGCGACCTGGCGAACTGGATGATTCCAGGCAAGATGGTCAAGGGCATGGGCGGCGCGATGGACCTCGTCGCCGGCGTCAAGCGCGTCGTCGTGCTGATGGAACACGTGGCCACGGCCAAGGATGGCACGACGTCGCACAAGCTGCTGAAACAGTGCGATCTGCCGCTGACGGGCGTGGGCGTGGTCGACGTCATCATCAGCGACCTGGGCGTCATCGACGTGACGGAAAACGGCCTGAAGCTGGTGGAACTGGCGCCGGGCGTGACCAAGGAACAGGTACAGGCGGCCACGGGCGCGGAACTGGACGTTTCCGCAGTATAAACGGATCGTTGCATGCATAAAAAAGCGGACAGCGATGTCCGCTTTTTTTTTGCCCGAGGCACCTGATGTCTGCGCCATGTCTAATGCTGTTCCGAGTTTCTGCCTAAGCTGCAATAGAGCACGGTGGTCGAGGTCTTTTACCGGGAGCAATCATGATGACAATTGGGCGCGGTTGGTCGCGATGCCGGCACCTGGCAGGCTGTATCGCGGCAGTGGGCATGGCGGTGTTGCTTTCTGCTTGTGCGGCAATGGGCGAATATGGCAATCCGGCGATCACGGAGAAAACCTTCACGGGTGACCCTACACTGGCGAAAGATATTTTTGTGTTCCTGGACGGAACGCGTAATGACAGCGCCTCCGGGACCAACGTGCGCCAGGTGTTTGATGCGGTGTTCAATGCCAACGATGCGCAGACCAGCGGCATCTATATCGAAGGCGTGGGCAGCGTGGATAGTCCGCTGCTGGGTGCCAGCCTCGGCTTTGGCATGGAACCGCGCATCCTGCGCGGCTATGATTTCATCGCGCAGGCGTTTCGCCCAGGTGACAAACTGTATATTTTTGGCTTCAGCCGGGGCGCCCACCAGGCGCGCGCGCTGGCCGGCCTGATCGCTTATGCGGGCGTGCCCGCCAGGTCGGAGGACAATATGGCGCAGCGCCTGAAACGCGGCAATGCCATCCTGGAGGTCGTCAAGGCCAAGAACGATGCCGACTATATGGACGCCTGGAGAACTTGGCGGCCCGGACAGGAGCCGATCGCCGCCAAGGAGTTGCATGAGCGTTTTCAGCTGCACATGGAGCCGGCTGAGGTGCAGTTTCTTGGCGTGTGGGATACCGTGCCCGGCTCGCTGTTCAAGGACTTCGGGGTGTGCAAGGAGCTGAACGATCGCAGGGAAGGCGACCGCTACAAGTCCGACTCGTACCCACCGATTAGGCGTATTCTGCACGCCGTGTCGCGCGATGAAAAGCGCAGCCGCTTCCATCCTCTTTTGCTGTGTCCGTCCATTAACGCCAACTACACGCAGGTCAGCGAACTCTGGTTTCCCGGATCGCATGCCGATATCGGTGGTGGTTACGCCGATTCACGGGCTTTGTCCGACCTGTCGCTGGCGTGGATGATGGCGGGCCTGGCGCAAGACTATGCGCTCCCGCCGTTGCAGCTGGCTGGCGATCCGCTGGGCGTGGCGCATTGGTCGATCGGCGACTGGCCAGGGAATCTGTTCAGCCATTGCGAGGACAGGACGAAGCCCGACGATGGTGCGGCCTCGGCCGGATTGATTGCGAGGGAGACTGTCCGCCATGGGCAGTTGAACTTCCATGGCGTGATCGACGATAAGCCTTATCCCTTGCTCTGTCCCCGCTAGTTGCTCGCTCAGATGCTAGCCGCCTTGCCGCGCAATCCATCGAGGCTGTAGGCGCCGGCGCCCGCCGCCGCGAAATACAGGAAGGTGAAGCAGTACATCACAGCCATTTCGCCGCCGTTCAGGATCGGCAAAAAGCCGGCAGGCGCATGCGCGATGAAGTAGGCGGCCGCCATCTGGCCCGACAGGATGAAGGCGATGGGGCGCGTGAACAGGCCGACCAGCAGCAAGGTGCCGCCCGCCAGCTCGATGACGCCGGCCGCACCCATCAGGGAAAACAGTTGCAAGCCGTCGAACATGGCCACATGCGGCGCACCGAACAGTTTTGCCGTGCCATGCTGCAGGAAAAGGAAGCCGAGGATGATGCGCAGCAGGCCCAGCAAGCGTGGGGACCAGGTGGCGTAAAAGGCGGGCGTGAGGGACATGAGGTGCTCCATTCAAAAGGTGGATGGTTCGGTGTCAGGCTTGCATTAACGCAATGTCATTATGCGGGAGCCTGGCGGCGAACAGGTGACAGTACTGTAATGGTTTTTCATTCATTGATCATCATGCTAAATATTGATGTATGATTTACTGATTGTTGATGATACGAACAAACTGGCGCGCAATGCAAAAAGCCCCGCGGATCGCTCCGCGGGGCTTTTCAGGAAGACGTCTCGCTTACTTGACGATATTCACGCTCGGTGCGACATACGCATCGTCGGCCGGGTGGGTGGGATGGGCCAGCTCGCTGTGCAGCTTGTCCATGTCCAGTTCCTTTTCCCATTTCGACACGACGATGGTGGCCACGCCGTTGCCCACAAAATTGGTCAGCGCGCGGCATTCGCTCATGAAGCGGTCGATGCCCAGGATCAGCGCCATGCCCGCCACGGGGATGGTCGGCACCACGGCCAGGGTGGCGGCCAGGGTGATGAAGCCGGCGCCCGTGATGCCGGACGCGCCTTTCGAGGTCAGCATCGCCACGCCCAGGATGGTCAGTTCCTGCCAGATGGTCAGTTCCGTGTTGGTGGCTTGCGCTACGAACAGGGCGGCCATCGTCATGTAGATATTGGTGCCGTCCAGGTTGAACGAGTAGCCGGTCGGTACGACCAGGCCGACGACTGGCTTGGAGCAGCCCAGGCGCTCGAGTTTCTTCATCAGGGCCGGCAGGGCCGATTCCGACGAGCTGGTACCGAGTACGATCAGCAGCTCTTCCTTGATGTACAGCAAGAAACGGCCGATGGAGAAGCCCGTGTACTTGGCGATCAGGCCCAGCACGACGAAGACGAACAGGAAGCAGGTCAGGTAGAACGAACCCATCAGTTTAGCCAGCGGGATCAGCGAGGCCAGGCCGTATTTGCCGATGGTGAAGGCCATCGCGCCGAACGCGCCGATGGGAGCGACTTTCATGATGATGTTGACCATGCCGAAGATGGCATGCGACAGCTCGTCGATCAGCTTGGTGACGGGACGGCCGCGCTCGCCCAGCAGGGACAGCGAAAAGCCGAACAGGATGGCGATCAACAGCACTTGCAGGATGTCGCCCTTGGCGAAGGCGTCGACGAAGGTCTTCGGGATGATATTCATCAGGAAGTCGACGGTGGTCAAGCCTTCGGCATGCGTGTATTGCGCGATCGACTTGGCGTCCAGGTGGGCCGGATCGGCGTTGAAGCCGGCGCCCGGTTTCAAAATGTTAGCAACCAGCAGGCCGATGGCCAGCGCGAAAGTAGAGACCACTTCGAAGTACAGCAGCGCCTTGCCGCCTACGCGGCCGATTTTCTTGACGTCCTGCATGCCGGCGATGCCGGAGACCACGGTACAGAAGATCACCGGGGCGATGATCATCTTGATCAGTTTGATAAAGCCGTCGCCCAGCGGTTTCATGTCGACGGCGTTCGAAGGGTAGAACACCCCCAGCAGCACGCCAGCCACGATGGCGAACAGCACCTGTACGTACAGGATTTTATAGAATGGTTTTTTCACGAGTGGTCTCCTCTTGCGGGTTGATGCTGCGAATCATCCGCCCATTGGCAGGCGTGCTCAATTGTGGATAACCGCAGATATGCAGTTTCGCTATATCGGGTATTGCGCCATGGCCAGCGTGCCAGTACTGTGCTGCGGCGCAGCATTTCAGCCGTGCGCTTGGAGCATTGCCCGCGCTGCGCTACACTGCCGTAGCGTCGCGCGCGAGGCAACCGGCAAATCGCCGGTTTCTTTGTTTTTTACTACCCAATAACGACGCCGGACAAAATCGACGCGCAGCAGGTTTTCTCCGGTGTTAAAGGAATCGCATGATCGAAGCCAGCATCAAGTCAGTGCAATGCATCTCGCCGGCGGGCCTGCACCGCATGTCGTACAAGGAGTGGGGCGCGCCCGACAATCCGAACGTGCTCGTCTGCGCCCATGGCGTGACGCGCGTGGCGGACGATTTCGACAACCTGGCGCGCGCCCTGGCCAGCGATTACCGCGTGATCTGCCCCGATGTGGTGGGGCGCGGGCGCTCGGGCTGGCTGGCCAATCCCCAGTTCTACCGCGTGCCCCAGTATGTGAGCGACATGGTGACCCTGCTGGCGCGCGTGCTGGCCAATGGCGAGCGCCAGACGGTGGACTGGTTCGGCACCTCGATGGGCGGCTTGATCGGCCTGGGCCTGGCCTCGTTGCCGGACAGCCCGATCAGCAAGCTGGTGCTGAACGATATCGGCCCGACCCTGGCGCCGGAAGCCTTGCAGCGCATCGGCGACTATATCGGCCAGGACTTGCGTTTCGAAACCTTCGAGCAGGGCGCGCGTTTTGTTCGCGACGTGTCCGCCAGCTTCGGCCCGCACACGGATGCGGAATGGCGTAAACTGGCGGTCGATGTGTTGCGCCAGGATAAGGATGGCCATTGGCGCCGTCACTATGATATGGGACTGGCCATGCCGTTTCGTTCGGCCACGCCGGAATCGGCGGCCAGCGACGAAGCCATGCTGTGGGCCGCGTATGATGCCGTGCGCTGCCCCACTTTGCTGGTGCGCGGCTCGGAATCCGATTTGTTGTCGCACGCGACGGCCACGCTGATGCTGGGCCGCGGCCCGAAGGCGCAACTGGTGGAAATCGCCGGCGTGGGCCATGCGCCCACTTTCGTCCACGACGACCAGATCGCCATCGCCCGCAAGTTTTTGCTGGGCAAGTAACACCAGCAGCTGTACAGATTTTGAAACAACCGAAAGAAGAAGCATGGAAATTACACGACTGCACGTAGGCAAACGCCTCTCCGAAGTAGCGATACACAACAACACCATTTACCTGGCTGGCCAGATCGCGGAAGACACCACGCAAGGCATCGTCGGCCAGACGCGCGAAGTGCTCGGCCATGTCGACCGTTTGCTGATGGAAGCGGGCAGCGACAAGACCTGCATCCTGTCGTGCCAGATCTACATCGCCGACATGAAAGATTTCGAGGGCATGAACGAAGTGTGGGACGATTGGGTCGCATCAAGCCACACGCCGCCGCGCGCCACCGTGGAAGCGAAACTGGCCAATCCAGCTTGCTTGGTAGAAATCGTCATCATCGCTGCAGAGCGCTAAGTTATTGAGTTGTTAAGTTTATAAGGTATCACATGGTTTCCATCTCGGCCCCGAATAGCGCCACCTCGGAACAACTGGTAGAGGGCTTGAGTGCGCCGGACTGCGCGCGCGTGCTGGACGCGCTCGCGTATGCCACCGAAGCGTATGGCGACAAGCAGACTTTTGCCGGCCGCTCCGCGCTGGACTTCTCCATCGGCGTGGCCACCACCCTGGCGTTCCTGCGCAGCGATGCGGAAACACGCATCGCCGGCCTGATGTTCGAGCTGACCTTGCTGGAACCCGATACAGCGGCCGACATCGAGCCGCGCTTCGGCAAGCAGGTGTGCGACCTGGCGACAGGCGTGCGCCAGCTGATCCGTTTGCGCGCGCTGACCCAGGCGCAGCACGGCGGCGCTGCCGGTCGCGGCAAGAATGCTGCGCAGCAGGCCGTGGCCCAGGTGGAAACCTTGCGCAAGATGTTGCTGGCGATGGCGTCCGACATGCGTGTCGTGCTGGTGCGCCTGGCCGCTTGCGTAACGACCTTGCGTTATTTTGCCGATTTAAAGCTGTTCAACGAAATGACGCGCGAATACGGCAAGGAAACGCTGGATTTGTACGCGCCGCTGGCCAACCGCCTCGGCATCTGGCAGCTGAAGTGGGAACTGGAAGATTTGTCGTTCCGCTTCATCGAGCCGGAAGCGTATAAACGCATCGCCAAGATGCTGGAAGAAAAGCGCATGATGCGCGAGGGCTTTGTTTCCTCGGCGATTCTGCGCCTGCAGACGGAGCTGGCTTCGGCCGGCATCCAGGCGGAAGTGTTTGGCCGCCCGAAACATATTTACAGCATCTGGAACAAGATGCGCGGCAAGGAACTGGACTTTACGGCCCTGTACGACGTGCGCGCCTTCCGCGTCATCGTTGCCGATGTGAAGACTTGCTACACGGTGCTGGGCGTGGTCCACAATATCTGGACCCCCATCCCGAAGGAATTCGACGATTACATTTCGCGGCCCAAACCGAACGGTTACCAGTCGCTGCACACGGTGGTGACGGCCGAGGATGGCCGCCCGCTGGAAGTGCAAATCCGCACGAATGAAATGCACAGCTTTGCCGAATACGGCGTGGCCGCGCACTGGCGCTACAAGGAAGAGGGCGGTTCGAACTTTGCCGGTCAGAAATACGACGAAAAGATCGCCTGGCTGCGCCAGCTGCTGGCCTGGAAAACGGAGGTGGCCGACGCCGTCGTGGGGCAGGAAGAAATCCAGCGTGAATGGGTGGAAAAGCTCAAGTCCGCCACCTTGGACGACCGCATCTTCGTCATGACGCCGCAGGCGCGGGTGCTGGAATTGCCCGTGGGCGCCACCCCAGTCGACTTTGCGTATCACCTGCACACGGACGTGGGCCACCGCTGCCGCGGCGCCAAGGTCGACGGCATCATGGTGCCCCTGAATACGCAGCTGAAGAACGGCCAGACCTGTGAAATCATCACGGCCAAGGGCGCGCCGGGCACGGCCGGGCCGTCGCGCGACTGGCTCAGCGCCGGCTACGCCGTCAGCACGCGCACGCGCTCGAAGATCCGCGCCTGGTTCCACGCCATCGACATGCAGGAAACCCTGGCGCATGGCCGCGCGCTGGTGGAAAAATCGCTGCAGCGTGAAGGCAAGACAGCCGTCAACCTCGAGGCGCTGGCGCAAAAGCTGGGCTTTGCCAAGGTCGACGAGCTGTTCCTGTCGGTGGGCAAGGATGAATTCAGCCTGCGCCACGTGGAGCAGGCGCTGCACGACAATGGCGAAGTGGTGGTGCCGGAAGACGCCGTGTTGGTCGGCAAAAGCCGCGCTTCCAGCGTGGAGCAGGGCGCCAAGTCCGGCGTGCTGGTGGTGGGCACGGAAGGCCTCATGACGGTGCTGGCCAAGTGCTGCAAGCCGGCGCCGCCGGACAGCATCGTGGGCTTTGTTACGCGCGGCAAGGGCGTGTCGATCCACCGCGCCACCTGCAAGAATTTCGAGGAAATGCGCGCCAAGGCGCCCGAGCGCGTGATCTTCACGGAATGGGGCAGCACGGGCGGGCACGACACCGTGTATCCGGTCGACATCTTCATTCTGGCCGGCGACCGCCAGGGCTTGCTGCGCGACATTTCCGAAATCTTTTCGCGTGAAAAGATCAACGTGATTGGCGTCAACACCCAAAGCGCCAAGGGCCAGGCTCGCATGACCTTTACGGCAGAGATCAGCTCGACGGCGCAGTTGTTAAAAGCCTTGAATGTGATCAAGGATGTGAGCGGGGTGCTGGAGGCAAGGAGGAGCTAATTTTTGAAGCAGGCTATGTCATATCGGTCAATGAAACCAGTCTTAAAAATTAGCTGATTATTGTTCGATATAAATAAAATGATGAGCGTTGAAGGTCGTGTTGCTTCGAAGGCTGCTCATGTAAATCTGCTACTTTTTAGGGATGTCTCAAATCAAGCACAACGACTATGACGCGTCCTTCTGATGCGGCTCTGCTAGAGGTCGTTAGCATCTGACGAAGGTCCTCCGGGCTTTGAGGACGTTCTCTGGAGTGACCTGGGTTCTTGAGGAGTTTATTGGCTGGTTGTCCTTCTCCAAACCACAGCACGAGATAAATACCGTATCTATTTGCGCGCCAGTCTTGTGTGTATAGTGCATCGAGTTGTGCGTCGGCGCCCAGCCAAAGCTGAGGATGCCATTGCCCCTTAATTTCAATTGGGATACGTATCGATCCCACCGAACAGGTGATGTCGACTTCTTTATCTGCGGCAATATGGGTTTCTGGTTCGAGTACTATTCCCTCTGAACCTTGGCGCAGGAGCCCGAGCAGATGATCCCGGCAGCGCTCCTCATCGCACGCGGTGTCGTTGTTATAGAAGCCCCTCCAGGATTCTGCATCGTCACTCTTGATTTTTGCTTGCACCACTGACAGTTCTTCTATCATGAAGGATTGGATATCTGCGGCATTCGAAGGTGCGTGATCGCGAACGATTGCATTAATAGCGTCAAGCGTAGGTGCTGTATAGGCAACCTCGACACGGATTCGTGCTTGCTCGGAGGCTACGGATTTGATTGTTTCTGTATAGCCATCATCCGGCGCGTTTCTCAGACGTTGGAGTGATGCACTGGCTTCGCTGCTAGTATCGTTACCAAGACGGCGAATAAGGTAAGTCAGTTGATCGCTCGCATCCCAGGCATTTTTATCCCCAACAAAGCCGCCAGTCTGACGATGGGCGAATGGCCAGAATGGACGAAAGGTTCTGATGATCCATTCTAACTGTGAGGGACTAAGTGCGATATTGGCGCCAGCAGTAGAAGTCCCGCCGATGAGTTTTTTTAAATTCCAAAGCACTTCTGGATCAACCATGGAAGTTTCAAGACATGTCAAAGTTCTTTTGAAATCAACTAGCACGCCAATAGCAAACCAATTACGACGGCGCTCTTCATCGTTTATTTCTGTAAATCGTTCTCTTGCACGACGTAGTTTCTCGAAATCACCGGACCGGAGGAGGCGGGTAACTAGTTGCAATTCTGGGGCGTGCGGCATTTTTGGAAAGCGCCTCAACCAATCGTCTGCAAGATCGGCTGCGGCAACCGCATTTTTTTCATCCCGCATCAATGCATAGAGGTCATCAACATAGGTAAGCCGCGCCACAAACTGAGGCTCATAATACAGTCGCATCGCGGCGCACCATACCCCACGTTTATGGAGTGCTGCCTCCAGCGCTCCATCTAAACCGTCGATTCCTGCGTCTTTTTCTGTTTTGCTGCGGCGTAATTCGAAAAATCCCGCCATTAAGCATTCATCAGTAAGGTCATCCAATTTAATATCTTGCCGGAAGCGTTCTGCAAGAGCTACAACTATGACGTAAGCCAACTCCCAATGCCGGCCTTGTGCAAGCGAGTCGGCAATTTCTTTGGCCGTAGGAGATGGCGGGTTTCTTCTTAGGAATACCTCAAAACCATTGCGCGCAGCATCGGCGAGTTCATTTCCGAGCCAATTCGCGATACGTTCATGAGCTGCGATCGACTTGTCGAGATCGCTGAATAGGTTGAGATAGGCTTTGGCTGGTCGGATGAGTATATCGCCTTCACCCAAACGAACACGGTCGATTTGAGCTGTGAAATATTGACGTTGTTCAGCGTATTTTCTGGCGCGCTTTGCCGCATGTCGAAGTTCTAGTCTTTTGTTGTGGATCTGCAATTTAGTTAATTGAGATACTCGGGGTTTGTTTATCCAAGCTTGCAAGTCTGGCCTATGTGCTGCGAAGGGCAGTGCAGTCTCTTTGATTATGGCGCTAGTCTCATCCGTATACATGGCAAGATTTACAATTTCACGCCAACGCAGATCGTTTCGATTGGCTGGATCGAGTTTTTTTAGCAAGGCAATAACGTCATCGCTAGATGTCGGAAAAAGGCTTGGGGCTCTTCTGGTCAGAGAAAATGCTCTTTTTTCGATAGAGTCATCATTGCATTTTTCTAACAGCACGAGACTTTGGATGCATTGGCGTAGAGAGTCATCATTTCGAATAAGCTCATCTAACTGTTGTTTATGTGTTCGTTGATACCCTACCCAGCTATCAAATGTATCTAGCCACGACCAGAGATTATCTGCCGATACTCCGCCAGCGCTAACGCGCCTTACGATGAGATAATTGGCAAAATCGGCAATATCGTAAATTGTATGGGGATTGAGTGGATTACCTAGTGCTTTCGTAGCAGATGTAAGGTGATCAAGAATTCCATCAAGACGTGAGAGCGGTAAGTGTTGTTGCATACGTAGAAGGATACCAATCGTGTGATTGTCGATCTGTGTATGGCTTATGACTAGGTCGACAATCAAACTGTCATCTAAATGGGCATAGCCGACTTCATCGCTTATTTCTATCGCTAGACGAACGGAGAGATCGTTTCCATATGCGTGTAGAGTTCGTATGATAGTTGCCCAATCTTCATCTACTACTAATCCCCCAAGTGCCTCCGCTGCTGCGCTTCTATTTGCGAAAAAAGCGCTGTCGTCTAGTACGAGAGCACGTAGTTCGTTCGTGAGATCAGACGCAATCTTCGCTCCTTTCATCGCTTCAAGTATAAGCAGACGCAGACCGAATGGTGTTTTAGGATGAGTGATCAGTTCGCGCACCTCGCTGAGGAGTTCTGATTGAACGATCCCACGTACCGAATAGGAGCCCCAGTCGCGGAAATCAGGATTATCAATAGCAAGGCGTTGCAGGGCGTTAATAAGGGCACGTGCTTGTTCAAGTGAGAGGTCATCGGCGTCACCATATTCGATGACTCCCATAGGGTCTGCCGCAATTACTTGAAATGCAAGCGAGGGTTCGCGTGCTAGCCAAGCATGAAGTCCCCGAAGGTTTGCAGGTACCAAACCATGACTGTGAAACAGAGTAAGAAGACGTCTGCGTTTGCGTTGCGTGTTAGCGTTCTTTGCCAGCCAATGTGCAGCCAGGAATTCACCGATCCGGCGATGCCAGTAGCTGAACCGGTCTGCGCCGTCCGCCTTGAATAGTCTGCTTGATAGCATCGCCCGGATCTCATTGGTGCCCGGAAGAATAGCGATATCGGCAAGCAGTAGCTCACCTTCGCTTAGGTTCGCTGCTGCTTTCCGCACCAAAGCCTCGCTACCAGTCAGGATTAATGCCGCAAAAGCTGCTCCAGCAGCGTTGAGTCCGGCTTCCTCCGCGGGTTGGTAGGACGCTTTGCTATCCTGGTGTTCAACTCGTAATACTTCGATTGCTTTTGAGAAAAGTTCACTACGCGTTTCTGGTAAATCTTCCTTATCAGCAACTCTGACTATTAGCTCTAGTGTTTGTGGATTGCCGAGCAGGCCCTGCAGGTTACGCGCATTGAAATGCTCGATCACTTTTTGTGCTGTATCGATTCCCAGTCTGGAACCAAGAAAATTGACTGCATCATCATCATTGAAAGGTTCAAGGTGCAGTTCAAGTGGTTTTTCTACATATTGCTCGTAAATAGCTGCCAGGCCAGTGGCACTACGCCAATCCGCTACACGACATGACAATACAAAAGTCGGGTAGCCAAGCTCTCCCAGCTTTTGAAGGACTTGGTCAACAGCATCTCCACCCTGTTGTGTGCTCACTTCATCTAAAGCGTCAATTAACAAAATTTTGGCATCGCCAAGAAGGGTATGAGGGTTATGACGATTAAGGAGTTGGCGAGCAGTACAGCGCGCATAGGCTGAATTTGTGGCCAGCCATTCAAGAAGATAGGACTTCCCCATTCCTGCTTCGCCAAGGATGATCATTGGTTCAGCACGCTGAACAAGATCAGCCTGCGAAAGTGTGCCCGTGTTTGCCTCGTCTTTTTGATACCAAAGTGTTCTGAGGATTGCCTTGTGTTCAATCTGAGAGGTATTCGTCATCAAACATCCGCCTTTCTTGGCGACCTTAAGTCAACTTCCTGTGGCTGTGATCATCTTGATGCAGCCCCGCCATCGTCGCCGTCTCCGGCTGCAAGGTGATGTGGTCGATGCCATGCTTGCTCAATAACATCTTCTTGATCGCGCGCAAGACCTTCGGCCAATGGTCGAGGTGTTCGATTTCCACGTGGCCGATCAGGGCCGGCTGGCCCGGCGACATGTCCCACACATGCAGATCGTGCACGGCGATCACGCCGTCCACTTGTTCCACGTCCGTGCCCACCTCGACGTAGTCGATGTGGTGCGGCACGCCTTCCATCAGGAAGTGGTACGACTCTTTCAATACCCCGAAAGTAGACTTCAGGATCAGCAGCGACACGAGCACGGACAGCAGCGGGTCGATCTGCATCCAGCCCGTAAAGTAAATCACGGCGCCGGCGACGATGGCGGCGACCGAACCGAGCAAATCGCCCATCACGTGCACGAGGGCGGCGCGCGTGTTCACGCTTTGCTTGTCTTTCGATAATACCCACGCCACCACCACGTTGATCGCCAGGCCGATGAAGGCGACGATGAAGACCATGCCGCCCTTGACGGGTTGCGGGGCGGAAAAGCGCAGCACGGCTTCATAGCAGATCCAGCCCACCACGCACAGCATGGCAAGGCCATTGACGAAGGCGGCCAGCGCTTCGGCGCGGCCGAAGCCGAACGAATGGCGCGGCGAGGGCGGGCGGCGCGCGATGATCTGCGCCAGCAAGGCCAGGCCCAGCGCGGCCGCGTCCGTGACCATGTGGCCCGCGTCGGAAATCAGGGCCAGCGAATTGGACAGGAAGCCGGCCGCCACCTCGATGCCGGCAAATGACAGGGTCAGCCCCAGCGCCCACGCGAGGATGCTCTGGCTGCGCCCCTCGAACGAGTGGGTGTGCTTGGCGTCGCCCTTCAGGTGGGCGTGCAAATGGGTGGCGTCGTGTTCGGTGTGCGTCGGCTGCATGGAGTGCTTTGTTGAATGAGGTTGCCGTCAGTGTAATTGAAAAGCAACAAAATAGTCGGCACGACAAAAAACCTGCAGGCCCGGAGGCGCTGCAGGTTTTTCCTGGGACAAGCAATGTTACTGCGCCGCCGTCTCGCCAAACTTGCCTTCGCGGAAATCCTGTACGGCCTGGAACACTTCCGCCTGGGTATTCATGACAAACGGACCGTACTGCGCGATTGGTTCGTTCAAGGGCTGGCCGGCGACGAGGATCACGCGGCCGCCTTGCGGCGCCTCGATGCGCACGCCATCGCTGCCCGGCGTGTTGGCGAAGATCGCCATGCGCAGGGCGGGCACGGCCTTGCCATCGACCCGCACTTCGCCGCGGAACGTGTACAGGAAGGCGTTATGACCTGGCGGCAAGGGCTGCTCGAAGCTGGCGCCGGCCGGCAAGTCGATATCGAGGTACAACGGTTCCGTCAGCTCGCGCTGCACGGCGCCCGTCACGCCATGGCTCTGGCCGGCGATCACTTGCACGGCCACGCCCGCGTCCGTCGTGTAGCGGGGGATTTCGCTGCTGGTGAAATCGCGGTACCACGGCGTACGCATCTTGTCGCGCGCGGGCAGGTTCAGCCACAGCTGAAAACCTTCCATCACGCCTTCTTCCTGCTCCGGCATTTCCGAGTGGATCACGCCGCTGCCGGCCGTCATCCATTGCACGCCGCCCGAGGTCAGCAAGCCTTCGTGGCCCGCGCTGTCCTTGTGGCGCATGCGCCCCGTGATCATGTACGACACGGTTTCGAAACCGCGGTGCGGATGCTCGGGGAAGCCGGCGATATAGTCGTTCGGCTTGTCGCTGGCAAAGTTGTCGAGCATCAAGAACGGGTCGAGGCGGCGCTGCAGCTGCTGCGTCAGCACGCGGTTGATCTTCACGCCGGCGCCATCCATGACGGCCTGGCCGGCGATTACGCGCTCGACGGCGCGTGGCTTGTTGACGGTGGTGGTATCGCTCATTGTTCTCTCCTCTAGGCCAGGACGGCGCCACTGCGCCGCCCCTTTCACTGCTGTGATTACACCAGGATCGCGTTGATCTCGGCGTCCGCCTGCGCTTGCGCCTTGGCCACGGCTTCAGGGCCCATGCCCATGCCTTCCGAATACACGTACTGCACGTCGGTCAGGCCCAGGAAACCGAACATGGTGTTCAGGTAAGGCACCTGGCTATCGTTGGCGCTGTCGCGGTGCAAGCCGCCGCGGGACAGGCCCACATAGACTTTCTTGCCGGTCAGCAGGCCAACGGGGCCGTTTTCCGTGTACTTGAAGGTGACGTTGGCGCGGGCAATCGCGTCGAACCAGCTTTTCAGTTGCACGGTGATGCCGAAGTTGTACATCGGCGCGCCGATGACGATCACGTCAGCCGCTTGTACTTGCGCAATCAGCGCGTCGTCCAGGGCGATGCGGGCCGCTTGCTCCGGCGTGCGCTTGTCCGCTGGCGTGAACAGCGCTTGCAGGGTCGGCTCGTCGAGCACGGGGTGCGGTTGGGCGGCCAGGTCGCGGCGCACCAGGCTTGCCTGTGGGTTGGCCGCTTGTACGCGGCTGACGATGGCGTCAGCCAGGCGGGTCGAGGCGGAACCGGTGCTGCGGGCGCTGGAATTGATTTGCAGGATGTTCATCTTGTTTTCTCCGTGGTGAGGTGTCTTGCGATGGATGAACTATAGCAATTCCAAAATTGATCCGGAAGCCGTTAAAATGGATAACATTAATCCACTGATGGAACAATCGTAAAGGTAAGTGATGGATATCGATCCCGGAGATTTGCTGCTGTTTGCCCGCGTCGTCGAATGCGGCAGTTTCAGTCGCGCCGCCGTGCGCGTGGATTTGCCCAAGTCGACCCTGTCGCGCCGTATCTCGCAGCTGGAAGCGAAACTGGGCGAACGGCTGCTGCTGCGCACCACGCGCAAGCTGGCGCTGACGGAATTTGGCGCCAGCCTGCTCGAACACGCGCGCAAGGTGGTGGAAGAAACGGAGGCGGCCGGGGCGCTGGCCCAGCACCGGCAGGCGGGACCCAGCGGTTTGCTGCGCATTTCCATGCCGGCCGATTTCGGCGACGCGCTGATGCGCCAGGTGCTGGCCGAGTTCGTGCGGCGCTATCCGGCCATTTCGCTGGAACTGGACTTGTCGGCGCGCCGCGTGGACTTGTTAGAAGAGAACTTCGACCTGGCCATCCGCATGGGCAACTTGCCCGATGACGCCAGCCTGTCCGCGCGGCGCGTGGCCTTCAGCACCCTGGCGTTGTATGCCTCGCCGCAATACACGAGCGTGCACGGCTTGCCCGAGCATCCCGACGATCTGTACGGCCATGATTTGCTCAGCTTGCCACGCGCCGTGCATGGCCTCGTGCACTGGACTTTGATCCGTGGCAAGACGACGTGGGAACGCGATTTACCGGTGCGCCTGCTGGCGAACTCGCCGGAATTGCTGGTGCGCATGGCCTGCACGGGCGTGGGCATCGCGGCCAGCACGGACCGTTTTGCCAAGGCCTATGTGGCGACGGGGGAGCTGGTGCGCGTGCTGCCGGAGTGGAGTTTCCCGCTCGTCACGGGCTGGGCCGTGTTTCCCGGCCGGCGCTTGATGCCGGCCAAGACGCGCGCATTTCTTGACTTGATGGAAGAAATGTACCGGACCGACGCGCCCGTGTAGGCGCGCGTCCAGAGGATTTACTTGGGCACGTTGCCCATGACTTCGCCCAGTTGCACGGGGCCGGCCGGTTGCCAGCCGGCATTGAAATTGACTGTGCCTTGCGGGAACAGCATGACGACGGTGGAACCGAGCAGGAAGCGGCCCAGCTCCTCGCCCTGTTTCAGCACCACATTGTCGTTCGCGTAGCTCCAGTCGCGGATCTCGCCCGTGCGGGGCGGGTTGACGACGCCGTGCCAGACGGTGGCCATGCTGCCGACGATAGTCGCGCCGACCAGCGTCATGACGAAGGGGCCGTTGGCCGTGTCGAACACGCAGACGACGCGCTCGTTGCGCGCGAACAGGCCGGGAATGCCGCGCGCCGTCGTCGGGTTGACGGAAAACAGTTCACCGGGAACATAAATCATGCGCGTCAAACGGCCGTCGCACGGCATGTGGATGCGGTGGTAGTCGCGCGGGCTCAGGTACAGATTGGCGAAGCTGCCATGTTCGAACCGGGCCGCGAGGGCCGCGTCGCCGCCCACCAGGGCCGTGGTGCTGAAGTTGTGGCCCTTGGCCTGGAAGATCTGATCCTTGTCGATCGTGCCGAACTGGCTGATGCGGCCATCGACGGGGCAGATGTAGTCGGCCTTGGCCAGCGGACGCGCGTCGGGGCGCAGGGCGCGCGTGAAAAAGTCGTTGAAGCTCGCGTAGTGCGTGATATCCGGGTCCAGCGCCTCATCCATGTTGACGTTGTAGCGGCCGACGAACCAGCGGATCAGCCGCGTGGTCATGGCGCCGCCCTTGGCGCCGGCGATCCGGCCGGCAAAGTTGGTCAACGCTCCTTTTGGAAGCAGATATTGAGGCAGGACGGCAAGACGGTCAGACACGATGGGAAGCCTTTGACGGGGAGATGGGAACAATGATGAAAACGCATTATAGCGGCGATGTGGCGCGCAATGATATGCGCCGTATGCAAGGGGGCGTAGCGCAGCCTGCCGCCGAATTTAATTTGCTATAGGAAATATTTTCAGGAAACTGTGCCAGTGAGAAAAAATTACAGCACAATATGGCGGCCTGTTTTTTAGCTTTTAGCCATTTTTATTCAGCCAACTTTTTTCAGCCAGGTCATGATGCCACGCCGTTGCCTTCGTCTTACCGTCCTTTGTTCCGCCGTTTTACTCGCATGGAATGCCCATGCCCAGCAATCCGAAACGCCGGCCGTCGATACTGCCGCCGCGCCGTTGAAGGCCAACAAGGCTGAAACGCCCATGCAAACCGTCGAAGTCAAGGGCAGCGGCTACGATCCGCGCCGCGACGATACCGCCAGCAAGATGATTGTGGGCAGCGAGGAAATTCTCAAGTATGGCGACACGAACGTCACCGACGTGCTCAAGCGCTTGCCCGGCATTACCGTGTCCGGCGCGGCCGGGCGCTCGGGCGGCGAAATCCGCATGCGCGGGCTGGGCAGCGGCTACACGCAGATCCTGCTCAATGGCGAGCGGGCGCCGGCCGGCTTCTCGCTCGACACCCTGTCGCCGGACGTGATCGAACGCATCGAGATCCTGCATGCGGCCAGCGCCGAGTACAGCACGCAGTCGATCGCCGGCACCATCAACGTGGTGCTGAAAAAGGCCGTGAAGACGGCGCAGCGCGAACTCAAGCTGGGCGTGCAGGGCAGCGACGTGAGCTTTTCGCCCAGCGTGAATCTGCAGCTGTCCGATCGCGACGGCAATTTTTCATACTCGCTGGCCGGTTCGCTGTACCGCTACGACTACCATTACGACAATCCCGGCCTGGAACTGGGCTACGCGCCCGACGGCCGGCAAAACCTGCTGCGCCGCACGAACGGCACGGGCGACGGCCGTCCGGAAGGCATCAATCTGTCGCCGCGCCTGAACTGGGTGCTGGCCAACGGCGACAACGTGACGGCGCAATTGTTCTTCAACGGCGGGCGCTCGAATCACCGCAACGTCAGCCGCGCGGAAACAGAGCAGGGCTTGCGCCCCGACTACGACACCAACACGGGCAGCTCCAGCAACCACAATGCCTTCGGCCGCAGCGACCTGACGTGGATGCACAAGCTGGCCGGCGGCGCCAGGCTGGAACTGAAAATCGGCGCCTCGGCCGCCCGCAATACGTCCGACAGCCTGCAGCAAGGCTTTATCGATGGCGGCGGCCTGGCGCTCGAACGCAAGGTCGGCGTGAAGGCGACGGAAAACGGCGTCAGTTCCACCGGCAAGTATTCCACGCCCTTGCTGCCCGGCCATGCCCTGTCGATGGGCTGGGACGGCGCCTACACGGAGCGCGAGGAAACGCGCCGCCAGCGCGAAGCGGCGCTGGGCGTGTCCGGCGCGCGTCCGCCCGTCAACAGCGACGAGGGTTTCGACGCCACCATCGAGCGCCTGGCCCTGTACGTGCAGGATGAATGGGACGTCACGCCGCGCTGGTCCATGTATGCGGGCGTGCGCTGGGAAGGCATCGATACGCGCAGCGCGGGCGATACCTACGACGAAGTGAATCAGCGCACCAGCGTGTGGAGCCCGCTGCTGCAAACCCTGTGGAAGCTGCCTGACACCAAGGGCGACCAGGTGCGCCTGGCCCTGACGCGCACCTACAAGGCGCAGCCCACGTCAAGCCTGATTCCGCGCCGCAATACCTCGACCAACAACAGCCAGACGGACCCCGACCGCGAAGGCAATCCCTATCTGAAGCCGGAGCTGGCGCTGGGCATCGACGCCTCGTACGAACATTACTGGGCCGAAGGCGCCTTGCTCAGCGCGCGCGCCTCGGCCCGCCGGATCGATGGCTACACGCGCCAGGGTTTGCTGTTCATCAATGACCGCTGGGTATCCACACCCGTCAACGATGGCCGCGCGAATACGCAGACACTGGAACTGGAAGCGAAGTTCCCGCTGCGCGCCGTGCTGGCCGCGCCCGTGCCCGCCATCGACTTGCGCGCCAGCATCAGCCGCAACTGGTCGCAAGTGGAGCAGGTGCCGGGGCCGGACAACCGGCTCGACCAGCAGACCCCCGTCAGCGGCAACTTCGGCCTCGACTACAAGACGCCCGATGGCGTGCTGACCACGGGCGGCAGCTTCAACTTCCGCAATGGCGGCCCCGTGCGCATCACCGAGCGCCAGAGCGCCTACACGTCGCCGCGGCGCGACCTCGACATCTATGCGCTGTGGAAAATCGATGCGAAGAACCAGCTGCGCCTGGCCGTGTCGAACCTGCTGGCGCAAGACTTCGAAAGCAACACCGTCTATACGGACGCCAGCGGCACGATACAGCGCAACAGTATTTCGCCCAGCTCGCCGCAGGCGCGCGCGACCCTGGAAATGAAGTTTTGACGCGTTTGTTTTCACGGTGAAACCCCGGCCGGCATCCCCGCTGGCCTATAATCTCGGCAATCGCGCGCACGGCCCGTCCGTGCGCGCCGCCTTTTACTTTGCCAAGATTGCTCTCCCCATGACGTTTTCCTCCCTCGGCCTGATCGATCCCCTGGTCCGCAAACTCGATGAGCTCGGCTATGCCAAGCCCACGCCCGTGCAGGCGCAGGCGATTCCCGCGGTGCTGGCCGGGCGCGACCTGATGGCCGCCGCCCAGACAGGCACGGGCAAGACGGCCGGTTTTGCCGTGCCTCTGCTGCAGCGCCTGATCCTGGAAGGCATGGTGGCGCCCCAGTGCGTGCGCGTGCTGGTGCTCGTGCCCACGCGCGAACTGGCCGAGCAGGTGTATGCCAGCTTCCGCAGCTATGGCGGCAACTTGCCGCTGCGCAGTTTTGTCGCGTATGGCGGCGTGCCCATCGAGCCGCAGATTGCCAAGCTGCGCAAGGGCCTCGACGTGCTGGTGGCCACGCCGGGCCGTTTGCTGGACTTGCAGACGCAGGGCGCCGTCAAGTTCGAGCAAGTGCAGACCCTGGTGCTGGACGAGGCCGACCGCATGCTGGACCTGGGCTTCGAGCGCGAACTCGATATATTGCTGATGACCATGCCCAAGCAGCGCCAGACGCTGCTGTTCTCGGCCACCTTCTCGGACGCCATCCGCGCCATGGCGAAAACCATGCTGAAGGACCCCGTGTCGGTGGAAGTAAGTGCGCGCAACAGCACGGTGAAAGCCGTGAAACAGTCGGTGATCGTGTGCGACAAGAAACGCAAGCCGGAACTGTTTCTGCACTTGCTGAAGAAAAAGCGCTGGGGCCAGGTATTGGTCTTCGTCAAGACGCGCAAGGGCGTCGAACTGCTGGTGAACACCTTGCTGGAGCAGGGTGTGCGCGCCGATTCGATTCACGGCGACAAGACGCAGCCAAACCGCCTGCGCGCGCTGGCCCGTTTCAAGTCGGCCGAGGTGCAGGTGCTGGTGGCCACCGACGTGGCCGCCCGTGGCCTCGATATCGACCAGTTGCCCGTCGTCGTCAATTTCGACTTGCCCACCGTGGCGGAAGATTACATTCACCGCATCGGCCGCACGGGCCGCGCGGGCGCCTCGGGAGAAGCGGTCTCGCTCGTTTGCGCCGACGAGGTGGAATTGCTGTCGGCCGTGGAAGCGCTGACGCGGCAAACCCTCAAGCGCGGCGAAGAACCGGGCTTCGAGGCGGAGCACCGCGTGCCGGGCACGTCCGCCGGCGGCACCATCCAGAAAAAGGCCGTCAAGGTGCTGGCGCCGAAGGCGGCCGAGCGAGCCAAGAAGCGCCGCTTCTACAAGTAAGCGGGGACGTTGGCCAGGCAGGGCAAAGCGCGCAGCACGGATATGCCATTCGTGCCATCATGCGCGTATGACCTCGATACCTTTGTTCCCGCTCAATACGGTGCTGTATCCCGACGGCTATCTGCCCCTGCAGATCTTCGAGGTACGCTATCTGGACATGATACGTCAGTGCATCATGGGCGAGCAGCCGTTCGGCGTGGTGCAGCTGCTGGACGGCGCGGAAGTGCGCAAGCCGGGCCAGCTGGAAACCCTGGCGCCCGTGGGCACCTTGGCGCGCGTCATCGACTGGTCCGCGCCCTTGTCGGGCTTGCTGCAAATCAAATGCATGGGCATGCAGCGCTTTCACATCGTCTCCAGCGAACAGCTGAAGCACGGCTTGTCGATGGCGCGCATTGAAACCTTGCCGCCCGATAAAACCATACCCATTCCCCAGGAGCAGCAGAACGTGGCCGACGCGCTGGGCGCCCTGATCCGCACCTTGCAGGAGCAAAAGATTCCACCCGAGCAGATGCCGCTGCAGCCGCCTTTCCGCCTCGACGAGTGCGGCTGGGTGGCGAACCGCTGGTGCGAACTGCTGTCCCTGAGCGCCATGCAAAAGCAATTGCTGCTGAGCCAGGACAATCCCGTGCTGCGCCTGGAACTGGTGCAGGATATGCTGACGGAAAACGGCTTGCTGGAAGAGTAAAACATGTCAGGCCGCATGTTTTCTTGCGCTTTCGTTGTGCAATTGCAATTTCTATTGAGAAATACTTTACGCTTTGCCGCCGCTGGCATAAGATAATGCCCCTGGGCAAGATTGCCCTGGGCAACATTCAAGAGCACACGACATGGCAAAAGTAAGCGCGGAACAGATCAATGCTGCAATGGAAGCGATGGCGGGCGAAGGCCAGGCCATCACGGTGCGCGCCTTGCGCGAACGGCTGGGCAACGGCGCCTGCCTGGGCACCATCAGCAAGCTCTTGCAGCGCCGCAAGGCGGGCGCGCAGCGCCAGATCGCCGCCGCCGCCGAACTGTCGCCCGTGCTGCAGCAAGCCATCCTCGATTATGTAGGACAGGAATTAAGCGCCAGCCACAGCGCGCATGAAGCCGAGATGAACGACAATCAACAGGAATTGATGGACCTGGCCAGCGAAAACGAGCGCCAGCAAGAGTTGCTCGACTTGCAGGCGGGCGAGCTGGAAACCTTGCGCGAGGAACTCGAGCGCGAGCGGCAAGTGGCGAACCAGGCCCGCACGGACCTGGCCAAGGCGCAGCTGCGCCTGGAAGGCTTGCCGCGCCTGGAAGAGGCGGCCGAGCAGGCGCGCATGGACCTGGCCAAGGCGCAATTCAAGCTCGAAGGCATCCCGCGTCTGGAAGAGGCGGCCGAAGCGGCGCGCGCCGAACTGATCCAGGCCCAGCTGAAGCTGGAAAGCCTGACGCGCGTGGAAACGGAACTGGCGGCCGCGCGCCTGGAACTGGAAGCGGAACGCGAAGAGCTGGGCGAAACGCGCGCCGAGCTCGACGAGGAGCGCACCTTGCGCATCAAGGCGCAGCAGTTCATCGTCGATCCGATCTTCAAAACACCTGTCTGAGGACGCCTGGCCTCAGCTGCTGCGCGTCGGTATAGGTAGCCTGCGATGCTCACCGCACTTCAGTGCGGTTGCGCTTTTCGGCCACCTCTCCCTTCCGCTCGCGACGCTTTTGCCGCGCGTCGATGCGTCGTGGTGCCCTCGGTTATATGGCGCACGGAATCATGATGCAAGGCGCAGCAGAATCCATGCTGGACTGGGGCGAAAGGGCCTGGCATGGTAACGCTGATTGTCATGGGGGCTTCCGTGGGCGGCGTGAATGCGCTATCTACCATCTTCGCCGCCTTGCCGGCGAGTTTCCCCGCCCCGATCCTGGCCGTCATGCACGTCGGGGCGCGCAACAGCGTGCTGCCCGAGCTCCTCGGCAAAAACTCCGCCTTGCCCGTGCGCTTTGCCGAAACGGGCGAACCCGTGCGCGCAGGGTGCATCCTGCTGGCGCCGCCCGACCGGCACATGCTCGTCGCCGGGCTGGCTGGCCAGGCCACCGTCGAGCTGACCCTGGGCCCCAGGGAACATCACACGCGTCCCGCCATCGACCCGCTGTTTCGCAGCGCGGCCGCCGCTTTCGGGCCGGCGGTGGCGGGCGTGATCCTCAGCGGCTATCTCGACGACGGCACGGCCGGCTTGCGGGCGATCAAGGCCCGTGGCGGCAAGGCGCTGGTGCAGGAGCCGCAGGAAGCGCCAGCCCCATCGATGCCGCAAAGCGCGCTGGCCCATGTGGAGGTGGACTGGCGCCTGCCTGTCGCCGGCATGGCCGCTGTGCTGCTGGCGCTGGGCGGCGGCCGTCCCGTGCCGGACGCAGATGATCGCCGATGCGCCCAACCGGGCCGTGCTCGCTTAAAATAGCGCAGGCCTGGCCCATCGCGCGCAAGGCATCGATAGCAAAGAAGGGTTATGTCAGTAGAGAAAAATTCACCTGCCACCGGGCAAATGCCGCCATCCACGGCGCCGCGTGCGCTGCCGCCACGCCCGCCTGCCGAATTCGGTTCGCCCGAAGCGGCCCTCGCGCACAGGCAGGCGCGCGAAGACAAGGATGCGCAGGTGCGCGGCGTCACGTCCATCAATGCCATGCGCGAGGCCATCAAGCAGGCGGCGCGGGACTTGCCCGCCATTACCGAAGTGCCGCGCCTGGCCATGCTGGACGCCGCCGCCTTTCGCGCGCGCGCCGCGCTGGGCTTGCCCTTCCTGATGCGCGGACTGGTGCGGCGCTGGCCCTTGTCCAAGCTGGAGCCCGGCGTCTTGCGCGAGCAGTTCAGCCATGTGCCCGTGCGTGCGCGGGTGGGCGACTACATCAACACGGCGTTCGCGGCAGACCGCGCCATGCAGGACATGTCAATGGGGCAATACCTGGACCTGGTGGCAGAGGGCGGGTATGCGCTGCCGCCGTACCTGGGCAATCTGGAATTGCGCGAGCTGAACCGCCTGTGCCACTGGCCTACGTATTTCGACAAGATGGGCCCGCCGCGCTTCTGGGTGGGACCGGCTGGCACGGTGACGCCCCTGCATTGCGATTACGACGACAATATCTTCGCGCAAGTGTGGGGCCGCAAGCGCATCTTTTTGTCGCCGCCGCACCATGACGCCTTTCTCTATCCGAGCGAAGCGAACGCCATCCTGTTCGGCTCCCCATTCGACCCGGAAACGCCCGATTTCCAGCGTTTCCCCCTGGCGCGCCAGGCCACCATGATCGAATGCGTCGTCGAGCCGGGCGACATGCTGTACGTGCCCGCCGGCTGGTACCACCAGGTGCGTGCGCTGACGTTTTCCCTGTCCTCGAACCGCTGGGCCAGGGCCGTGCCGCTGGCGCTGCATGGAGATACGGCGCTGCGGCGGGCCGCCGATTGAACCCTCATTGTTAAACCACTACTGGAGCAGCATATCGATACCCTGGCCCGTGCCCTGATACTCGCCACCACTTACATTGAACGCCTGGCCGAAGGCGATCCTGATGCTGACATTGCCGCACTGGAATCGGTCTCGGCCGAATTGCAACATGCCAGTGCGGAAGAGCAAGCCAGCCTGGTACGGGCCGCCCATGCGCTGGGCGTACCTGGTTGGCTGGAAGAGATGGGTCTGCGCTGAAAGTAAGGCGCGCCGGTTTGATTTTGCGCAATTCCGGCCACCCATGCTGCCTTATGGTTGCAGGGCTTTGGCCGTACCGCGCCGGCGCCTGGGCCGCCATTCGCTGAGGATGCCGGCAGCGATGATCAGGACCGCGCCCACGATGGCCAGGGCCGGCAGGCGTTCGCCCGCGATACGGCCGATCACGCCAGCCCAGACCGGTTCGCCCGCATAGATCAAGGTGGCCTTGGTGGCGGAAATGCGCTTTTGCGCCCAGTTCATCACATACTGGATCAGCGCGCTGGCACAGCCCAGGGCCAGTACGCTGAGGAGGAAGGTCTTGCTGAGCACCGGTGGCGCTTCGCCCATGACGGGCATCAGCAGCAGGGCGATCAGGGATGCCGTCGCCAGTTGCACGATGGTCACGCGCAAGATGTTCAATTGCGGCGAGACGCGGCTGATGAGGATGATTTCCAGGGCAATGGCGATGGCGCCCACGGCCGTGATCAGCTCGCCTGTGCCGAAGGCCATGTTCAAGCCATCCGTACCGGTGAGCAGCAGCAAACCGACGAATGCCAGCACGACGGCGGCCCACACGGCAGGGTGGGGGCGCTGCTTGAAGACCAGCCATTGCACCAGCGGCACGATGGGGACATAAAAGGCCGTGATGAAGGCCGATTTGCTGCTGGAAATATGCATCAGGCCATAGGTTTGCAGCGCGTAGCCGCCAAAGATGCTCACGCCAATGCCCATGCCCGTCAGCAATTCGGCCTTCGTCAGATGGCGCAGCTGGCCCCGGCAAATCAGGGCGCCGATGCCGGCGGCCACGGCAAAACGGGCGGCAACAAACGCGAGTGGGCCGCTGACCGTCACGGCATGTTGCACGACGAGAAACGTGCCGCCCCAGACGAACGTAATGGCGATCAGGGCCAGTTCGGGCAGGCCGAAGGCGGGCGGGGGACTTGCGTGTGTTTTCATGGGCGGCTATGCTATGAGCAAAATATTTCCCATCATCATAGGAGCAATATATTGCGCAGTCAAGCCGAGGCCGGTGGCGTGCTGGCCCACCTGGCCACTAATCTGCGGCGCTTGCGCCTTGCCGCCGGCCTCAGCCAGGAGGAACTGGCGCGCCAGTCTGGCCTGAGCCGGCGCATGGTCAATGGCGTCGAGGCGGGCAGCACCAACATCAGCCTGGCCAACCTCGACCACGTAGCCGTCGCCTTGAACGTGGCCTTTGTCGACCTGGTCCAGCCGCCGCGGCAGCCGCATGACAGCCTGCGCGTGCTGATATGGCAAAGCGCCTCCCAGGCAAGTCAGGCCGTGCTGCTGGGCGCGGCGCCCGCCAGCCGCCAGGTGGAACTGTGGTCATGGACCCTGGCGCCGGGCGAGCGCTACGATGCGCAAGCCGATCCGGCGGGCTTCAGCGAAATGCTCTATGTGCTGGAGGGTGAGTTACAGCTGGTGCTGGCGGCGGAAACCAGACAATTGGCCACGGGCGATTTTTCCGTCTTCAGCAGCGCGCAAGCGTATGCCTACGTCAATGCGGGCGCATCCACCTTGCGCTTTACGCGCAATGTGGTCAGCTAGGAATATCAAGGGAAAATCATCATGACGTCAACGTTGTACACGCCAACCTTACACAACCGCTATCTGGGCGCCATGCTGGGACTTGCCTGCGGCGATGCCGTCGGTACCAGCGTGGAATTTTCTCCGCGCGGCAGCTTTGCGCCGGTGACGGACATGACTGGCGGCGGTCCGTTCGGCTTGCAGCCGGGACAATGGACGGACGATACTTCGATGGCGCTGTGCCTGGCCGAAAGCCTGGTTCAGAAAGGGGCGTTCGATGCGGCGGACCAGATGGTGCGGTACTTGAACTGGTGGCAATGGGGCTACCTGAGTTCCACCGGCAGCTGCTTCGATATCGGCGGCACGGTAAGGAGCGCGCTGGCCAGTTTCCAGGAGACGGGCAATCCCTGGAGCGGCTCCGCCGCGCCTGACACGGCGGGCAATGGTTCGCTCATGCGCCTGGTCCCGGTCGTGCTGTTTGCCTATCCCGATGCCGGAGCGGCGGTGGCCTGCGCCGCCGACAGTTCCCGCACCACCCACGCGGCGGCGGAAGCCGTCGAAAGCTGCCAGCTTTTCGCCGCCTTGCTGTGCGGCGCGCTGGCGGGCACGGCGAAGGATGCGCTGCTGGACAGTATCGCGTTCCGGCCTGCGGAACCGAAGCTGGTGGAGCTGGCCAGCGGCAGTTTCCTCGCCAAAACGGAGCGGCAGATACGCGGCAGCGGTTATTGCGTGGAATCGCTGGAAGCGGCGCTCTGGTGCTTCTTCCATACCGATTCACTGGAAGCGGCGGTATTGCGCGCTGTCAATCTGGGCGAAGATGCCGATACGAGCGGCGCCATCGTCGGCCAGCTTGCCGGCGCGTATTATGGCGCGCAGGCGATTCCGCCGCTGTGGCTGGATGCGCTGGCCATGCGCGACGAAATCGAGGAACTGGCGGGCAAATTGTTCGAGCGGGCCCGGGACTAGCGCAGGCTGCAGCCCACCAGCAGCAGCATCGGCCGTTCCCTCTCTTCCGCCAGGGCCTGCTGTTGCGCGACCTGCTCGTCGGTCGGTCCCCATTCTTCCACGTGCTCCAGCTGGAAACTGGCGTGTAGCAAGGCATTGATGGTCGTGCCCAGGGTGCGGTGCTGCTTGATCACGCCGGGCGCCAGCCAGTCGGATACGCGCGGGCCTTGCTGCTGGTAGCTGTCGACGGGCCAGCGCTTGCGGCCCGGCCCATCCGTCAGCCAGCCGGGCTGGCGCGGCGCTATGAAGATCGGGTGCTCGATGGAAAATACCAGTTTGCCGCCCGGCTTCAGGCCGTGGCGGATGGCGCCCAGCAAGGCGTCGAAGCCTGCGATGTAGTGGAAGGCGAGCGAGCTGTAGATGAGGTCGTAGCTGGCCGGTGGCAAGGCCAGTTGTTCCAGGTCAAGCCGGGCATAGCTGACAGCTGCATGGGCTCCCATGCTGCCTGCCTGCGCCAGCATCTTTTCGGACACGTCCACGCCCAGCACCCGCGCCGCGCCCTGTTCTGCCGCCCAGCGGCAGAACCAGCCATAGCCGCAGCCCAGGTCGAGCACGCTTTTTCCCTGCAGTTCGGGCAGCATGGCGCGCAGGGCCGGCCATTCGGGGGCGCTGTCGAGGCCGCCAATCGAGCGGGGCAGCTGGCTGTAGGCCGTGAAGAAGGTGTCGTTGTCGTAGATATTCTGTGTCATGTGTCTGCTGAATCCTTGTGGGCCGTGCGCTTGGCGTGCCCGCCCCGCTGCGCCCGGTAAATGCCCGCGTGGCCGGAAAACAGGTAGGCGACGACGCAGGCGATGGCCGCGTACACGCCGATCTCGGCGCCGAACAGTTCTATCGCCATCAGGGTCGAGGCAATCGGCGTGTTGGCGGCACCGGCAAACACGGCGACAAAGCCGATGGCGGCCAGCAAGGTGGCGGGCTGGTGCAGCAGCGGGCCCAGAGCATTGCCCAGGGTCGCACCGATGAAGAACAGGGGCGTCACTTCACCGCCCTTGAAGCCCGTGCCCAGCGAGACGATGGTAAACGCCATCTTGCCGAGGAAATCGTATGCAGGCAGCGGTTCCTGGAGGGCGTCGACGATGGTGGGGATGCCCAGCCCGATATATTTGTCGGTGCCCAGCAGCCACACGGCGAGCGCGACGGCGACGCCGCCCGCCAGCGGGCGCAGCGGCGCGTAGCCGATCCAGCGCTTCATCCATGCGCTCAAGCCGTGCGTGGCGTGCGCAAACACTTTGCCGGTCACGCCGAACAGCACGCCCGCGATGACCATGGCAGATAAAGTCCAGGCGGAGAGGGCGGGGATCAACGGCACGGCGTAATGCGTATGCTGGACGCCCCACAGCAAGCCCACCTGGTCTGCGATGACGGCGGCAGCCAGGCAGGGCAGCATGGCTTCGTAGCGCAAGCGGCCGATGGCCAGCACTTCCAGGCCGAAGATGGCGCCCGCCAGCGGCGTGCCGAAGACGGAGGCAAAGCCGGCGCTGATGCCGGCCATCAGGATGATGCGGCGGTCTTCATTGTTCAAACGAAATATGCGCGTGAGCTGGTCGGCCAGCGCGCCGCCCATCTGCACGGCCGTGCCTTCGCGCCCGACGGAGGCGCCGAACAGATGCGAGATGACGGTGCCGCCCAGCACCAGCGGCGCCATGCGTAGCGGAATGATTTTTTTCGGGTCGTGGATTTCATCGATGAGCAGGTTCGCGCCGCCTTCCACCGTGCTGCCGTAGCGCAGATACAGCCAGCCTACGGCAAAGCCCGCCACGGGCAGCAGCCAGATCAGCCAGGCGTGCGCCAGGCGCGTGCGCGTGGCCCATTCCAGGGCGAACAGGAAGCCGGCCGAGGCCGTTCCGGCCAATACGGCCACGATGCCTGCGAGCAGCAGCCATTTCAACAGATGCTTTAACAGATCGGTGAGGGCGCTCAGGCGGTGCATCGGGCATCCAGTCCAGGTTGATGGTGGGGGGAATCCTTACAGGCCCAGCTCGGCCACCAGCGCCTGGCCGATGGCGCGCTGTTCGGCCAGGATGGCGCGCAGGTGGTGGGGGCGCGTCTTGACGTTCGTCATGACCACGCGCAGCACAGTGGTCGGGCCGGGATAGCGCGTCGATTCGAGGACCGTGCGCGACACGAAGCTGTGGCCTTGCGCCTTCTGCCGGTTCTGCAGCTTGGCGTTGAGCGTGTTCAGCTGTTTGTTCAGTTCCGTTGCCGCATCCACCTGGCCGCCGGCCAGCAAGCTGTCCATGCGCTGGCGCAAATGCGCGGGCACGTAGCGGTAGGTCAGAATGAAGGTGTCGGAGCGCGTGACGAGTTCGAAATCCTGCTGGTCGGCCAGCAAGTCCTGCAACTGGGCGGACAGGGTGGCCGCCTGCTGCAGCAAGGTCGTGTAGCCGGATACGCCCAGCACCTTGAACGAGGTCCACAGTTTCAAGGCATCGAAGCGGCGCGAGCCTTCCAGCGAGGTCTGGCCCAGGTCGCCCGAATTGTCGCGCAAGATGTAGTTGGCATTGTGCTTCAACTGGTTCAGGCTGGCGCTATCCTTGAACAGCACCATGCTTTGCGCCATCGGCACCCACAGCAGCTTATGTCCGTCGATGACGACGGAGTCGGCCAAAGCAATCCCGTCGTACAGGGGCCGGTACTGTTCCGCGATCAAGAGCGCGCCGCCCCAGGCCGCGTCCACGTGGAACCAGATGTTTTCGCGCGCGGCAATGGCCGCCATGGCGGCCAGCGGATCGATGGCGCCCGTTTCCGTCGTGCCGGCAATGCCGATCATGGCGACCACCTTGATCTTGCGCAATTTCAAGTCGGCAATCGTCGCTTCCAGTGCGGCGATGTCGATGCGGTTGTCGCGATCGACCGCCACCAGGTGCAAGGAATTTTCGCCGAGGCCCAGGGTGGCCAGCGCCTTTTTCACGGAATAATGGCTGCGGGCCGAGCCGAGTACGGCCAGCCCCGCGTAGCCGGATTCCTGCATGGCGGCAAACAGACCGCGCTTGCGCGTACCGGGCAATTGTTTTTCCAGCGCCACGGCCAGTGCCGTCAGGTTGCCCATGGTGCCGCCGTTGACGACATTGCCCAGCGCGCCGCTGGTGGCGGCCATCGCCTGCGCGTAGACGCTGTCAGCCTGCTGGTAGACCTGGCGGTGCAGCCAGCCGAGAATCTGCTTTTCGATCAGGGTCGAGACGTACGCCGTCTCGATCTTGACCTGGTTCTGGTTCAGGGTGGCTGTAAACGCTTCGGCCAGCACGCTGATCCAGGGCAAGGCCTGCGTCATGTGGCCGATGTATTGCGGATGGTTCAGCTGGGCCGTATTGGCCAGCACCGTGGAGTCGAGTTCCTGCAGGAAATCCGTTATGGGCATGCCGTGCGCGGGCAGGCTGGTGTCGGACAACTGCGTCAGCAATTGCGCATACGGCGTGTGCGGATACGGTTCGGCGCGTTCGGCGGCCAGCCAGCCGCCCAGCATGCGCAAGGCCTGCTGCAAGGGCGCGGGCGCCTGTTGTAGCGCAGCGATGGAAAAATGCTGCTGCAGCAGCTGTTCGATAGGGGTCTCGGTCATGGCGCGTTGTCTTCTCTACGGATTGCTGGTGCCACGGTGACAAACGAATTGCGCCCAGGCGGAAGCGGGATTTTACCCGACTCCGCCTGAGCGCATCAGTTTGCTATATCAGTTTGCTATTGCTGCTGATCAGAAGTAGTTGAGGCCCAGCGCCGACTTGACTTCATCGGCCGTGCGGGCCGCCACTTCGCGTGCCTTGAAGGTGCCTTCTTTCAGCATCTGGATGACTTGCCCCTTGTCCTTGGCGAACTCTTCGCGGCGGGCGCGGATCGGCGCCAGCATGTCCTGCAAGACCACGTCCAGGCGCTTCTTGACGATGCTGTCGCCCAGGCCGCCGCGCACGTAATGGGCTTTCATTTCGGCCAGCGCCGCTTTTTCCGGGTCAAACGCATCGAGGTAGGTAAAGGCGATGTTGCCTTCCAGGTGGCCGGGGTCTTCCACGCGCAGGTGCAGCGGGTCCGTATAGACTTTTTTCACGGCGGCCGTGATTTCGGCCGCGGTCGCGCCCAGGTTGATGGTGTTGCCCAACGACTTGCTCATCTTCGCCTTGCCGTCGATGCCGGGCAGGCGGCCGATGTCCGGCACCAGCGCCTTGCATTCCATCAGCACTTCGCGGTTGTACATGCGGTTGAAGCGGCGCACGATTTCATTCGTTTGCTCGATCATCGGGATCTGGTCTTCGCCCACGGGCACCACGCCCGCCTTGAAGGCCGTGATGTCGGCCGCCTGGCTGGCAGGGTAGGTCAAAAAGCCCGCCGGAATGTCGCGCTCGAAGCCGCGCAAACGGATTTCTTCCTTGACGGTGGGGTTGCGCTCGAGGCGTGCCACGGTGACGATGTTCAGGTAGTAAAAGGTCAGCTCGGCCAGTTCCGGAATTTGCGACTGGATGAACACCGTGGTCTTGCTCGGGTCGATGCCGACGGCCAGGTAGTCGAGCGCCACTTCGACGACATTGCGGTGCACCTTGTCGATGTCGTCCATATTGTCCGTCAGCGCTTGCGCGTCGGCCAGCATGATGAATTGCTTGTAGCTGTTCTGGTAGCGCACGCGGTCGCGCAGGCTGCCTACGTAGTGGCCCAGGTGCAGGGGACCGGTCGGGCGGTCGCCCGTCAGGATCACGGATTGCGAGGCGATGGCCGCGGGCGACAGCGGTGCTGCCGGTGCGTCGTTCTGGTCTTGGGTATCTGGAGTGTTAGGCAAGCTCATCAAGTTTCCTTTTGAGCCGCCTGCATCGGGGATGATCCAGGCTGAGCCTGTTACGCCACCGATCGAGGCGGCGTGGATCAAATTCACATCACTATAGAGTGGCCGCGCGAAAGTGAGCGGGACCACCAATTCAAGCAGGCGTGTTGTGACGGGATAAATTTCATGGCGTTATGGTTGCAGTTCGGGCGCGTTCTGTCAAGTTGCGGCCGGATTTATCTGCTGCGCCGCATCAGAGGCTTGCCTATTGCAGAACTTGCTTTCCGGGTACTATTGCCATTCGGCCACTTTTGCGTGGCATGAATCATTGGAGAACAGTATGCGCATGTCGTCCCCCGTCCGGCTCACCGGCCTGGCCTTTGTTGTCAGCTCCCTATTCAGTTCCTTGTTTGCTGTGCCTGTGCTGGCGCAAACGCCGCCGATGACGCCCGATATCGGCGCCAAGCTGGTGATGCCCGATGTCAATGATTACGTCAAGCGCGTGGTGATGATCCCCATGCGCGACGGCGTCAAGCTGTACACGGTGATCGTCGTGCCGAAAGACGCCAAACGGGCGCCGATCATGCTCACGCGCACGCCGTACAATGCGGCCCGCCGCGCCCAGCGCGCGGCCAGCCCCAGCATGCTGGCCGCATTGCCGCAGGGTGACGATACCCTGGTGGAAAACGGCTACATCCGCGTGTTCCAGGACGTGCGCGGCAAGCATGGCTCGGAAGGCGATTACGTGATGACGCGCCCCGTGCGCGGACCGCTGAACCATACCAAAGTCGATAACGTGACCGATGCATGGGACACGATCGACTGGCTCGTGAAAAACGTGCCGGAAACGAATGGCAAGGTGGGCATGCTGGGTTCCTCGTACGAGGGTCATACGGTGCTGATGGCTCTGGTCGACCCGCATCCGGCGCTGAAGGTGGCCATTCCCATGAGCGCCATGGTCGACGGCTGGCGCGGCGACGACTGGTTCCACAACGGCGCCTTCCGCATGCCGAGCCTGTCTTACCTGGCGTGGCAGACGAGCGCCCGCGGCAGTAGCGAGGCGCCCGCGCTGGGCGTCTACGACGATTACGAAGCGTATCTGCGCATCGGCTCGGCCGGCGACTATGCGAAGAAGTTCGGCATCGACAAGCTGACCTACACGAAAAAGCTGTTCGAGCACCCGGCCTACGACAGTTACTGGCAAGAACAGGCGCTCGACAAGATCCTGGCCAAGCGCCCGCTGATCGTGCCCACCATGCACGTGGTGGGGCAGTGGGACCAGGAAGACATCTATGGCCCCTACGCCACCTACACGGCGATGGAGGGGCGCGACAAGCGCAACAACCTCAATTACCTGGCCATCGGCCCGTGGCGCCATAGCGGCGTCAACTATGACGGCTCCAGCCTGGGCGCCTTGAAGTTTGACGGCGATACGGCGCGTCAGTTCCGTGAAAAAGTCATGCAGCCATTCCTGAATCAATACCTGAAGGATGGTGCGCCGGAAGCGAACACGGCGCCCGTGGTGTCGTACCAGAGCGGCACCAACCAGTGGCAGCGCCTGCAGCAGTGGCCGCTGGCCTGCGAGACGTGCGAGACGAAACTGACGCCGATCTACCTGCAGGACGGTTCCACGCTGGGCTTTGCGGCGCCATCGGGCGCTGCGGATGCGGCGGAAGGCGCCTTCGATGAATACGTGGCCGATCCCGCCAAGCCCGTGCCTTTCGTGCCCCGTCCCGTGCGCCTCATGGACCCCGATGTGTGGAAGCCATGGCTGGTCAGCGACCAGCGCGGCTATGCCGACCGCACGGACGTGCTCAGCTATGTGTCCGAACCGTTGAAGACGGCCGTGCGCATCGCCGGCGCGCCGATGGTGAACCTGTTTGCCGCCACCAGCGGCACGGATGCCGACTGGGTGGTAAAACTGATCGATGTGTATCCGGACGAAGTGCCGTCGCAGCCGGCCATGGGCGGCTACCAGCTGGGCGTGGCGATGGATATCTTCCGCGGGCGCTACCGCGACAGCTTCGAGCACCCGACGCCGATACCGGCAGGTAAAGTGGAGCGCTACCGCTTCGCTTTGCCGAACGCGAATCACGTCTTCCTGCCCGGCCACCGCATCGCCGTGCAAGTGCAGTCGAGCTGGTTCCCCCTGTACGACCGCAACCCGCAAAACTACGTGCCGAACATCTTCCTGGCCGACCCAGGTCATTATAGAAAGGCGACGCAGCGCGTGTACCACGCGACAGGGGCGGCCAGCGCCATCGAGTTGCCGATAGCGCCGCTCGACGCGCGCTAAGCGATTCGCATCAGGATGGCGCCCGCCGCGATCAGGCCGATGGCCAGGTAGCGGCGGGGGCTGATTTTTTCGCGCAGGAACAGGGCCGCGATGGCGATGGCGAACAGAATCGACGTCTCGCGCAGGGCCGCGATGGCGGCCACGGGCGCCTGCGTCATGGCCCACAGGGCCAGGCCATACGATGCGAGGGTGCCGAAGCCGCCAAAGGCGGCCAGCCGCCATTGCGTTTGCGCATACGCAAGCAAATCGGCGGGGCGGCGCAGCAGCGTCCATAGCAGCAGCCCCGTGCCGTTCAAGACAAAAATCCACATGGTGTAGGCGGCCGGCGCGCCGGACAGGCGCACGCCCATGCCGTCGATCAAGGTATAGCTGGCGATGACGCAGGCGTTGCCCAGCGCAAAGGCCGTGGCGCGTCCCGTGTTTTTCGCGGCTATGGCCGTCACAGGCCGGCGCGCGGCAACATACAGGCCGAGGATGCCCGCGCAGATGCAGGCGACGGCGCCCATCTGCATGGCAGAAAGCCGCTCGCCGATCAGCGGCCAGCTGGCCAGCGCCACGATCAGCGGGGCGCTGCCGCGCATCAGCGGATAGGCGTGGCTCATGTCGCCCGCCTTGTAGGCGGCCGCCAGCAGAGAATAATAGGCGAGCTGCGCTACGGCCGAGGCGGCCAGGTAGGGCCAGCTGGCCGGTGCGGGAGCCACGACAAAGGGCAGGATTGCCAGCGAAATCAGGGCTGCGCCCGTGGAGACGAGCACCGTGCTGAGAAAGGTATCCTTGCCCGACTTGACGATGGCGTTCCAGCTGGCGTGCAGCAGGGCGGCAAACAGGACGACGGCGACGACGAAACCGGACATGCTGGCCTTAGCGCGGGCGTATGCTTTGCGACAGCAGTTCCTGGCGGTGATGGCGCTGGAAGCCTTCCATCAGGGTGCCCGAGCGGCCCGCCTTGTCCAGCAATTCGCGCAGGGTGGCCTGGTCTTCCGCCGTCAGCGACTTGCGCGACAGGTAGACGCCGCTCATGCCCCATGGTAATTCCGGCAAGGCTTCCAGGCGCAGGCGGTCGGCCAGGCCATACACGCGCGCATCGTTTTGCGCCACGCCGGCGAGGATGGTGGGCGCCATGATGGTGGCGTCGATGAAGCCGCTTTGCATCAGGCGCGCCACGGACAGCGCGTCGACTTCGTAGAACAGACGTCCCTGGCTGCTCAATTCCTTGGCCAGCGCCTGGTACGGAGCGCCATAGTCGTAGCCGCGCACGAGCGCCACGCGCAATTCGCGCCGCTCGATCAGTTCCTGCATGGTGTTGATGGGCGCGCGCGTGCCCTGCAGCGAGATCAGCAGGGGCCGGCTGCCCATCAAGGGAATGAACAGGCCGTGCTGGTCGCGCCGCGGCGTGCTGCTGGCCGGGATCAGCATATCGGCCTTGCCCGCCTCGAACATCGCTTCCAGGCGCGCGCGGGGCACGGCCGTGAAGATGAAATTGCAGCCGAGTTTGGTGCCCATGCTGCGCAGCAAGTCGGGATAGATGCCGCTGATCGTGGCGCCATTGGTCACCACGCTGGCGCCGATGGCCGAGACGGGCACCTGGATGTCGCGCGAGCATTGCGCGCCCGCCAGGGTCGGCAGCGCCAGCGCCAGCATGGCCACGGTCCGGCGCCAGGCGCTGGAATAAAAGTCAGTCATACCCATCCTTGCTTGCCATCGAATCGCGGGCGTCGGCAACGTCCGCTTGATTGTCCCATTCTCGCCTATTTATTTCTTAAATGCAATATTATCCCGCCGACTACTTTGTGGTGGAAACCGCAAGTCTGGCCAGGCGCTGCGCCTGGAAGTAGCGCCAAGCCACGATGATGCCCAGGGTTTGCATGATGGCGCACAGGTAGAAGGTGCTGCCGATGCGCCAGTCCTGCGGCGGCAAATGGCTCACTTCGCCGAGGATCATGCTGCCGAGCAAAGGCATGATGATGATGCCCAGGCTGCTGATCGATTGCAGGGAACCCATCAGTTCGCCCTGTTCGCCGGCGGCGGAGGCCTTCGAGATGATGCCTTGCAGGGCCGGACCGGCGGCGAAGGCCAGCAGGTTGCACAGGATCAGCGCATACATCATCCAGCCTTGCGTGGCCAGCCCGTACAGCAAATAGGTGAGGGCGCCCGAGGCCATGCCCAGCAGGGACAGCCGCACTTCGCCGAAGCGCTTGATGAGGATGCCCAGCAAGCCCGCCTGCACGACGGCCGCGCACAGGCCCACGCAGAACAGGGCGATGCCGTTCTGGCGCGGCGTCCAGTCGAAGCGGAAGTGCGTGTACAGCACCCACGTGGTGTTGAGCATCATTTGTGCAAACGTCATCAGGCCGAAGGCCAGCACCAGGCCGCGGATCTCCACGCGGCGCACCAGTTTCAGCAGGGCGGCAAACGGGTTGATGCGCGCCCAGGTAAAGGGTGCGCGCGGGCCCGGCTGCAACGACTCGGGCACGCAGAAATAGCCGTAGATGAAATTGGCCGCCGACAGGCCGGCCGCCACGTAAAACGGCAGGTGCAGATTGACCTCGCCCAGCAGGCCGCCCAGCATGGGCCCGCAAATGAAACCCAGGCCGAAGGCGGCGCCGATCTTGCCGAAGCTCTTGGCACGGTTGTCGTGCGTGGAAATGTCGGAGGCGTAGGCGGACGCGACCGACATGCTGGCCGACGAGACGCCGCCGATGATGCGGCCGATGAACAGGCAGGCCAGGTTCGGCGCCCAGCCTGTGGCGAGAAAGTTGATGCCCATGCCGGCCATCGAGTACAGCAGCACGGGACGGCGTCCCACGCGGTCGCTGATGGCGCCCAGCATGGGCATGAAGATGAACTGCAGCAAGCCGAAGACGGCCGCCATGATGCCGTACCAGAACGCTTGCTCATCCTTGCCGCTGACAAAGTCGCCGATCAGGATGGGCAGCACGGGCACCACCAGGCCGATGCCCAGCATGTCGATGAAGACGCAGACGAGGATGAAATTGAGATTGCCGGCGCGCGCGGGCGCGGCGGGCGAGGACGGGGAATGACTGTCGGGGCTGATTTTATCGGACATGCATGCTTTCGGCGCGTTGGCATCGCGCCGGCGCGTTACAGGATGCTGCTGACGCGCCGCGCGATAGCTGAGGCTTGCATTATAGACAGCATGCGCGCTGCTGGCTATCGCCACCCATGTCAGTGCGCAACTCCCCATTCGTCGGCAAAGGCGGCACGGAAATCGGTCAGCACGGCCAGCCGCTGCTCGGCCAGCGCGCGGCCGGCCGCCGTCTGCATCTTGCCGGGCAGTTTGTCGAGCTTGGTGACGATATGGTCGAGCGCGTAGGCCTTGTCGTCGAGTTCGCGATGCTGGGCCAACGGATCGCTGCCATGCGCCAGTGCGCTCTCCATGCGCGCGGCCGTGTAAAACAGGCGCGCCAGCCCCACGGCGCCCAGCGCGTCGATACGGTCGGCATCCTGCACGATTTGCGCCTCGATCGTGTGCGGCGGCAGATTGGCGGAAAAACTGTGCGTCTCGATGGCGTGGGCCACGCCGGCCAGTTTTTCTGGTGGAAAATCCAGTTCCGCCAGCTGGTGGCACGCCAGCGTGGCCGCCTGGCGCGAGGCCAGATGGCGTTCCGGGTGGTTTTTCGGCAGGTTGACCAGGTCGTGCAGGTAGCAGGCGGCCATCACGGTGAGGGCGTCGGCCTGCGCATGTTCCTGCAGCAGAACGCTGGCATTGCGCCAGACGCGGTGCAGGTGGTTGATGTCGTGGGCGCTGTCATCGCCCAGGCCGGCCGTGGCCAGCGTCAGCAGGCGTGGCTGCCATTGGGAAAGCAAAGAATGCATGGTTCACTGTCGTAAAAAGCGGAGGCCGCCAGTGTGGCATAAAACGCCGTCCCGTGCGGCGGGGAGGGCGGCGCTGCGGCGTGCCGTATTTGCCACATAACTTATATTTTTGAAAAGTTTCGCTCAGGCAGCCGCTCTTTTTTAGTGCATGTAAAATTTACATGGGGTAACATTGCCGCACGGAAATTAGAAGCATAAGCTAATTGCGAGAAAGTATTTGCAAAAACATAGCAGTGGCGGCCATTCCATCGCGCATGCCCGTCACGTCCAAGGTTGCGCGCAGCGTGCCTTGACTGCGCCCCAGGCGAGTTAACGAAAGGATTATTATGAACACCAATTCCAGCGACACTGGCGCAACCGTTGCCAAGGCTGCCGAATACCTGGCCTTTACCCTGGGCCAGGAAGAGTATGGCATCGACATCCAGAAAGTCAGCGAAATCCGCAGCTATGAAACGCCGACCCGCATCGCCAACGCCCCCGAGTTCGTCAAGGGCGTAGTCAACCTGCGCGGCATCATCGTGCCGATCGTCGACATGCGCATCAAGTTCAACCTGGGCACGCCCAGCTATGACCAGTTCACCGTCGTCATCATCCTCAATATCGGCAACCGCGTCGTCGGCATGGTCGTCGACCGCGTTTCCGACGTCACCACCCTGATGCCGGAACAGATCAAGCCGGCGCCGGACATGGGCCGTTCGATCAACACGGAATACGTGATCGGCCTGGGTACCATCGACGAACGCATGCTGATCCTGGTCGATATCGATCAGCTGATGTCCAGCGCCGACATGGGTTTAATTGAAAAATTGGCAGCCTAGGCCGCCAGGAAAAGTCCAGGACGGCGTTGCATTGCCTCGCCGTACATTCGTACTGTCTTCGGCAACGCGCCGTGCCCTGAACATTTCCTGACACCCTAGTGCCGAGAGGGTTTTTTAGAAACAATTGACCCCAAGCATTGCTTGGTTTTTCTGCAAGGCGCACGCTAGCGCCTTTCCTGGCGCACGGTTCAGCCGAACCGTGCGCCAGTTTCACTTCCGTTTCACTTTTTCACGCCCGTTTCGCCACGGCAGCCAACCCGCCCCGGCGCGAAACTGCCAGCCTGTCGCCACGGCATCCGGGCTTTTTAGGATAGTCACATGAATGTATTACGCAACGTCAGCATCGGTGTTCGCCTTGGACTTGGTTTTGCCGTGATTTTGCTGTTTTCCATGCTCATTACGGGCATCAGCGTCTGGCGCCTGCACGACGTGGCCAGCGCCACGCGCGTCATGATGGAGCAGCCGCTGGCGAAGGAACGCTATATTTCCGACTGGTATGGCCGCATCGACAGCGCCGTGCGCCGCACCATCGCCATTGCCCGCAGCAGCGACACCTCGCTCAGTGGCTATTTCGCCGAAGAATCGAAAGTCTCGTCGTCCAGCTCGGCGGAGCTGCAAAAGAAAATCGAGGCGCTGATCGACAAGCCCGAGGAAAAAGCCATGTTCGCGGGCTTGCTGGAACAGCGCAAGGTGTACATCGGCTCGCGCGACCAGGTCTACAAGCTGAAGGGCGAAGCGCAGGTCGAGGCCGCCAATGAAGTGTTTGAAAAGACCTTCGTGCCGGCCGCCGCGAAATACCAGAAGATGGTGTCGGACTTGCTGGAACACCAGCGCGCCACGATCGACACGACGGCGCGCGAGATCGACGCCGTCGCCAATACCAGCCGCAACCTGATGCTGGTGCTGGCCGCGCTGGCGCTGGCTTTTGGCGTCGTGTGCGCCTGGGTCTTGACGACGGGCATCGTGCGCCCCTTGCGCACGGCCGTGGACATCGCCCGCAAGGTGGCCGATGGCGACTTGACGGCGCAGATCGACGCCAGCGCCAAGGATGAAACCGGGCAATTGCTGCAAGCGTTGAAGGACATGAACACGAGCCTGCTCAACATCGTCGGCGAAGTGCGCAGCGGTACGGACAGCATCGCCACCTCGTCGACGCAGATCGCCGCCGGCAACCAGGACCTGTCTTCCCGCACGGAAGAGCAGGCCGGTTCGCTGGAAGAGACGGCCTCGTCGATGGAAGAATTGACCAGCACCGTGAAACAGAATGCGGACAATGCGCGCCAGGCCAACCAGTTGGCGGCGTCGGCGGCGCAAGTGGCCGTCAAGGGCGGCGAAGTGGTGGCGCAGGTGGTGGGCACGATGGAATCGATCAATGCCTCGTCGAACAAGATCGTCGACATCATCAGTGTGATTGACGGCATCGCCTTCCAGACGAATATCCTGGCCCTGAATGCGGCCGTGGAAGCGGCGCGTGCCGGCGAGCAGGGCCGTGGCTTTGCCGTCGTGGCGTCCGAGGTGCGCAACCTGGCCCAGCGTTCCGCCTCGGCGGCGAAAGAGATCAAGACCCTGATCGGCGCGTCGGTGGAGCAGGTCAACGCGGGCAGCATGCTGGTGGCGCAAGCCGGTTCGACCATGAACGACATCGTCGACAGCGTGCAGCGCGTGAGCGACATCATCACGGAAATCACGGCGGCCAGCAGCGAGCAAAGCGTGGGCATCGACGAGATCAACCGGGCCATCGGCCAGATGGATGCCGTGACGCAACAGAATGCGGCGCTGGTGGAAGAATCGGCGGCCGCCGCCGAATCGATGCAGCACCAGGCGCACAACCTGGCGCAGGTCGTCAGCGTCTTTAAATTGAATGGCCAGCAGGCCGGCGCCGGCGGCTTGAAACGCCCGGCTGCGCCGCAAACGGCCTTGCGCATCGGCACGCGCTGATGCCCGCGCGGCTGCCCCGTGCAGCCGCTTTCTGCCGTCCCCCTTTTATATAGTCTGGTTCCGCTTTTTTAGGATATTCACATGAATTTGTTAAGAAACGTCAGTATTGGTGTGCGCCTCGGCCTGGGTTTTGCCGTGATCTTGCTGTTTTCCATGCTCATCACGGGCATCAGCGTGTGGCGCTTGCACGACGTGGCCATGGCCACACGCACCATGATGGAATTGCCGCTGGCGAAGGAACGCTATATTTCCGACTGGTACGCGAAAATCGACAGCGGCGTGCGCCGCACCACGGCCATCGCGCGCAGCAGCGACACGACTCTGGGCGCGTATTTTGCGGAAGAGGCCAAGCAATCGTCGGTCGTCTCGGGCGAACTGCAAAAGAAAATCGAAGCCTTGATTTCCAGCCCGGAAGAAAAGGAACTGTTCCGCCTGGTGAGCGAACAGCGCAAGGTTTACCTCGATTCACGCGCGCAAGTATCGAAGTTGAAGGCGGATGGACAGGAAGCGGAAGCGGAGAAGGCTTTCCAGGGCATCTTCGTGCCCGGTTCGACGAAATACCTGAAAGTGGTCAACGACATGCTGCAGCACCAGCGCGCCAGCATCGACACGACGGCGCGCGAAATCGACGATGTCGCCAAGACGAGCCGCAACTTGCTGCTGACCCTGGCCGTGCTGGCGCTGGGCTTTGGCGTCGTATGCGCCTGGCTGCTGACGACGGGCATCGTGCGCCCCTTGCGCACGGCCGTGGACATCGCCCGCAAGGTGGCCGATGGCGACTTGACTGCGCAGATCGACGCCAGCGCCAAGGACGAAACCGGGCAGCTTTTACTCGCGTTGAAGGACATGAACACGAGCCTGCTCAACATCGTCGGCGAAGTGCGCAGCGGTACGGACAGCATCGCCACCTCGTCGACGCAGATCGCCGCCGGCAACCAGGATCTGTCTTCCCGCACGGAAGAGCAGGCCGGTTCGCTGGAAGAGACGGCGTCGTCGATGGAAGAGCTGACTTCCACCGTGAAACAGAATGCGGACAATGCGCGCCAGGCCAACCAGTTGGCGGCGTCGGCGGCGCAAGTGGCCGTCAAGGGCGGCGAAGTGGTGGCGCAGGTGGTGGGCACGATGGAATCGATCAACGCCTCGTCGAACAAGATCGTCGACATCATTTCCGTGATCGACGGCATCGCCTTCCAGACGAACATTCTGGCCTTGAATGCGGCCGTGGAAGCGGCGCGCGCCGGCGAGCAGGGCCGAGGCTTTGCGGTGGTGGCGTCCGAAGTGCGCAACCTGGCCCAGCGTTCCGCTTCGGCCGCGAAAGAGATCAAGACCCTGATCGGCGCGTCGGTGGAACAAGTCAACGCGGGCAGCATACTGGTGGCGCAAGCCGGTTCGACCATGAACGACATCGTCGACAGCGTGCAGCGCGTGAGCGACATCATCACGGAAATCACGGCGGCCAGCAGCGAGCAAAGCGTGGGCATCGACGAGATCAACCGGGCCATCGGCCAAATGGATGCCGTCACGCAACAGAATGCGGCGTTGGTGGAAGAATCGGCGGCGGCCGCCGAATCGATGCAGCACCAGGCGCACAACCTGGCGCAAGTCGTCAGTGTGTTCAAATTGAATGGGCAGCAGGCGGGCGCCGGCGGCTTGAAGGCCGTGGGCGGCAGCAAGCGCCCGGCGGCCAAGGCGCCGCAAGAGGCATTGCAGATCGGCCGCGCCGCTTAAGTTGCTTACCCCGTAACGGCTGGGGTCAGACCCGACGGGTGTGACCCCCGATCAATCGCCAGCTGCGATAGCCGGTCCGCCTCGCCATTCCTGTGGCGCGGCAGCCAGCGCAAGCTGACATCCGTGAATTGTTCCAGCAGGGCCACCACGGTGGCCCTTTGTACTTCCAGTCCCTTGGCGCCGACCGGCGTCGTACCCAGCACATCATTGATCACTACCTGGCTGTCGCCGTACAGCAGCAGTTGCACGGGCGGCGGGCGCACGCCCAGCGCCGCCTGCAGCAAGGCCGTCAGGGCCGCATACTCCGCGTCGCTGCTGCTACCATAACCGGCCGCCTCGCTCACTTCGATACGCTCGCCGCTCGGTCCCAGCAGCAAGGCGCCTATGCCCAGCCTGCCCGGATTCGGATGGGCGGAACCGTCGAACCAGCCGCGCCAGGCCAGCGGCCCGCCATGGTCCTGGCGGCTGAGCGCCAGCTGCGCGCGGCGCGCCTGCATCTTGGCTTCCTTGCGTGCTTTGCGCGCCTGCGCTTCCGCCGTCATGGCTTGATCAACATGGTGTCGATGAGGCTGCCGATCCAGCACGCCACCAGCACACAAACGGCCACCGTCATGGCGGGGCCGTCATTGGCCGAGAGTGCCTCCACTTTTTCCATGATCAGCTGCACGTCCAGGGGCAGGGCGCCGCTGTCGATCTGTGCCATTACCTGGTCTAAGCGTGCCATGATCTGGCGCAGTACCATCACCAGCGCGACCAGGGCAGGCACGAGGAAGAGGCAGCCGCGCGCCTTGCGTTGCAAGACAAAATGCCCGCTGCCGGGGAAGACCAGGGCCGACAGCAGCAGGGCGAGATGACGTTTGGAAAGGGAGGAGCCGCTCATGCGTGCCTTTGTGAGGAGAAAGAGCGGCTCATCATACTATTGCCAGCCGAATTTGCGCAGATACACGCGTTTCATGAACGTCGTCAGCACGGTGTAGCAGACGAGGATGCCCAGCAGCCAGGGGAAGTAGCCCAGTGGCAAGGCTTGCAGCTTGAAGTAGGTCGCCAGCGGCCCCATCGGCAGGAACACGCCCACGGCCATGATGATGGTGGTGGCCACCAGCAGGGGCACGGAAGCGATGCTGTCGATGAAGGGCAGCTTGGGCGTGCGGATCAGGTGCACGATCAGGGTTTGCGTCAACAGTCCCACGACGAACCAGCCGGACTGGAACAGGGTTTGCTGTTCCGGCGTATTCGCGCCGAACACATGCCACATCAGGATGAACGTGCTGATGTCGAAGATCGAGCTGATGGGGCCGAAGAACACCATGAAGCGGCCGATGTCGCGCGGGTTCCAGCTCAGCGGCTGCTGGATCAGTTCGGCGTCGACATTGTCGAAGGGAATGGCGATCTGCGACACGTCATACAGCAGGTTTTGCACCAGCAGGTGCAGCGGCAGCATGGGCAGGAACGGCAGGAAGGCGCTGGCCACCAGCACGGAAAACACATTGCCGAAGTTCGAGCTGGCCGTCATGCGGATGTATTTGAGCATGTTGCTGAAGGTGCGGCGGCCTTCCAGCACGCCTTCCTCGAGCACCATCAGGCTCTTTTCCAGCAGGATGATGTCGGCCGCTTCCTTGGCGATATCGACGGCCGAATCGACGGAAATGCCGATGTCGGCCGCGCGCAGGGCGGGCGCGTCGTTGATGCCGTCGCCCATGAAGCCGACGATATGGCCATTGCCGCGCAGGGCGCGCACGAGGCGCTCCTTGTGCAGCGGGCTGAGCTTGGCAAACACCGTGTTGTCCTCGGCCGCTTTCGCCAGGGTTGCGTCATCCATGTCGTCCAGTTGCGGGCCTTGCAGAACGCCGTGCACGGCCAGGCCCACTTCGCGGCAAATCTTCGCCGTCACCAGGTGATTGTCTCCCGTCAATACTTTCACGGTGACGCCGTGTTCCGCCAGCGCGCGCAGGGCGGGCGCCGTCGATTCCTTAGGCGGGTCGAGAAACGCCACATAGCCGATCAGGGTCAGCGCCGTTTCATCGGCCACGCCGTACACGGTTTTATGCGGCGGTACTTCCTTGACGGCCACGGCCACCACGCGCAAGCCTTCCGCGTTCAGGCCATGCGTGGTTTCCAGTACCTTGTCCAGCAGGGCGGCGTCGAGCGGAATGTTGACGCCGCCCAGGCGCAGGTGGCTGCAGGCGGCAAGGATTTCCTCGACGGCGCCCTTGCAGATCAGTTCATGGTGATCATTCTTTTCGGAAACAACGACGGACATGCGGCGGCGCACGAAATCGAAGGGGATTTCATCGACTTTCACGTAATCGCGGGCCAGCTGCATTTCCGTCTGCAATTCCACATGGTCGAGCACGGCGCGGTCGAGCAGGTTTTTCAGGCCCGTCTGGTAGTGGCTGTTCAGGTAGGCAAATTGCAGCACTTCGTCGGACGGCTGGCCGAACACGTCCGTATGGCGCTCGAGCACGATCTTGTCCTGCGTCAAGGTGCCCGTCTTGTCCGTGCACAACACGTCCATGGCGCCGAAGTTCTGAATGGCGTCCAGGCGCTTGACGACGACCTTCTTTTTCGACAGTTTCACGGCGCCCTTGGCCAGGGTGCTGGTGACGATCATGGGCAGCATTTCCGGCGTCAGGCCCACGGCGACGGACAGGGCGAACAGGAACGCTTCCATCCAGTCGCCCTTGGTCCAGCCATTGATGAGGAACACGAGCGGCGCCATCACGAGGGCGAAGCGGATCAAGAGCCAGCTGACGCTGTTGACGCCCGCCTCGAACGCGGTGGGCGTGCGCTCGGTGGCCGTCACGCGCGTGGCGATGGTGCCGAAATAGGTGCGGTTGCCCGTGGCCAGGACCAGCGCCGTGGCCGCGCCCGAGATCACGTTCGTGCCCATGAACAGCAGATTGGCCAGCTCCATCGGGTCTTTGCCCTGGGCGTCGGCCAGCTCGGCCATCTTTTCCACCGGCAAGGATTCGCCCGTCATGGCGGCCTGGCTGACGAACAGGTCTTTTGCGGACAGCAGGCGGCAATCGGCGGGGATCATGTCGCCGGCCGACAGCACGATGAGGTCGCCCTGCACCAGCTGGCGGATGGGCAATTCGATCTGCTGACCATTGCGCAGCACGGTGGCCGTATTGCTGACCATGGCTTTGAGGCGCTCGGCGGCCCGGTTCGAGCGGCCTTCCTGCACGAAGCGCAGCAGGGTCGACAAAATCACCATGGTGCCGATGACGATGGTCGCCTTCGGGTCTTCCGTCAGGTAGGAAACGATGGCCAGCACGGTGAGCAGCAGGTTGAACGGATTCTTGTAGCACAGCCACAGGTGCTGGTACCAGGCCAGCGGTTTCTCATGCTCGACCTCGTTCGGACCCGTTTGCGCGCCGATGACTTGCGCCTCGGCATCGCGCAAGCCTTCCAGACGCGTGTGCAGGCGATTCAGGGCGCTATCCAGGTCTTCATGGGCGGCGGCCAGCAACTGGCGCGCCAGGTGGTCGGGCACGGGGCGGGCCGTGCTGTTTTCCAGCGGCATGGCGCGGCGGCGGAAGTTGCCTGCCGTATGGCGCTTGCGCAGGAACGATTCGAATAAGCGGGTGAAGAGATTCATTGCTCTTCCTTTCACGACGATGTGTTGACGGGCGGCGCAGCCGCAGGCAAGACTTGCGTGCCGCCAAAGCACGATAGTGCTGGCGGGCAATCCGGGTCAGTAGCCGGTCGCGATCGGAAAGAGGGGGGAGAGGCGCGCGGCCGGACTGGCCGCGCGAGACACCGCACCTTGCTCAGCAAGGCACGGAGAAAAGGAAATTCCGCGTTGCTTGCTGCTTAGCTGCCGAGGCAATCACCGATACAAGATCGGCTACTGTCACTAGAACAAGTACCCACGTGGGACTCCGTAAATGAATAATGAGGGCATCTTATGGATGGGCTGCATCAGTGTCAACTGAAGAAATCTTAGGTTTCCAAAGTGTAATGTGGTTGTTGTATCGGCCGCTGTCATGCCGCTGGCACCGCCATCGCCAGCGAATCAGACAATATCTGCCACAGGGCCGCATGGCGCTGCTGCAGCGCGGCGCCGCCCGCGTAGATCAGCTCCACGTGCAGGCTGTCGACGATGCCCAGGTAGGCTTGCGCATACAGGTCGATGCGCTGGGGGGGCAGGGCGGGCGCCGACCGGCCCAGACTGGACACGTAATGGCGCTGCAATTGCGCCAGCAAGGCTTCGTAGCCCGTACCGACTTCGATGCGCAGGGGCGCGGGCGGCAAATACGCCGTGCGCAGCAAAAAGCGCAGATGGGCTGAATCGGCGTAGCGCTGCGCCATGCGGTCGCAGTACAGCGAACCGGCCAGCTGGCCGCCGGTCGCCGGCAGCGCCGCCTCGTCGGCGAAGCAGGCGTCCATGAAGGCTTGTTCTTCGGCCAGCGCGTCGGCAAAGACGTCGAGGAAAAGGGCGTCCTTGCCGGCGAAGTGCGAGTACAGCGAGGCCTTGCGCATGCCCGCCTGCGCGGCGATATCGTTGAGGGAGGAAGCGTCGTAGCCGTGTTCCGAAAAGTGCACGACGGCGACGGCGCAGATGTTATCGGCCGAGGCCGAGCGTTTTTTCATCATTGGGGTGAGAGTGGGTGAGGCGTCAGTGCGCTCCCAGGCTGCTGGCATGGACCGGATGGACGCGCGCAGTGGCCAGGGTCAGCCATGATACCAGCAGGCCGGCCGCGGTCAAGAACAGCAGCCACGGCAGCGGCCCCCGTTCGGACAGGCCGGCCGCCAGCGGCGTGGCCAGGGACGACAAGCTCATCTGGATGGCGCCCAGCAGCGCGGCCGTGGAGCCGAGCGCGCGCTGCTGCGAACCCATGGCCATGGCCATCAGCGCCGCTTCCGCCATGCCCAGGCCAAACAGGGCCATGAACATGCCCGGCACGACGGCGGCGATGCCGGCGCCCGCCCAGGCGCCGAGCAGGGCCAGCGCTGCGCCGCCCAGCATGGCGCAGGCACCCGCCACGCTCAAGCGCGCCACGCCGTGTTTCTCCACCATGCGGCCGCTGGCCATCGCGCCCAGCAGCACGGCCACACCGGTGGCGCCGAACACGAGGCCGAAACTGCCGGCGGACAGGCCGAAATCGCGCTGGTAGACGAGCGACGCGCCGCCAATATACGCAAACAGGAAAAAGAACGCGGCCGACAGGGCCAGCGCGGGCAGCAGGAAGGCGCGGTCGAACGCGATGCGCGCATACGTGCGGTGCATGCCTTGTGGTCGCACGCGGTTCTTCAGCGGCAGGGTTTCCGGGAGGAACAGCGCGCTATTGAGCAGGGTTAAGGCGCCCAGCGCGGCCAGGGCCAGCATCACGGCGCGCCAGCCGTAACGCGCGTCGAGCAAGCCGCCCACGGCCGGCGCCAGCACGGGCGCCAGGCCCACGATGGTCATTAACAGGGCAAACAACTGCGCCGCCCGCACGCCATCGGCCACGTCGCGCACCATGCTCATCACGACGACCAGGGTCAGCGCCGCGCCCAGACCTTGTACCGTGCGCGCCAGCAGCAGGGTGTGCAATTGCTCCGCTTGCGACGCCCATATGGCCGCGACGATGTAGACGGCGATGCCGGCCAGCAGCGGCCGGCGCCGGCCCAGCATGTCCGTCAGCGGGCCGCACAGCAACTGCCCGCCGCCGAGGGCCAGCAGGAAGACGGTCAGGCTCAGCTGCACGTTCGCATACGAAGTGTGCAGCTCGCGCGCCATGGCGGGCATGGAGGCGAGGTACATGTCGATGCCGGCTGGGCCCAGCACGGCCACCAGGGCCAGGGAAGCGGCCAGCCCGAGACTGGCGGCGGGGAGAGGGGTTTGCTGCTGCATTGCGATTCCTTCTTGTCGTCAAAAAACCGGCATGGACACTGCCGTCTTTTTTATTGTACACTGGCTACCTACCGATAGGTAGGGAAGTGATCAGATTGCCATATAACTGAAAAGGATGAGGACGATGAGAAAAGAAATAGTGACAGGTGCGCCGCATCCGCGGGGAGAGCCGGCATGACGGAAGTGGGCATTTCGCTCAGCGGCGTGGCCGTGGCCCTGCTGTTTGCCGCCTGGAGTTCGCACCGCAGCCGCTGCGAGCGGCGCGATGTCGTGTGCCTGACGATACTGGGCACCGTGCTGGGATTGCCAGGTGCGGTATTGCTGGCACTCTAGGTACTGTAGGTCGGATTAGCGGAGCGTAATCCGACATCCCCATATACGCCAACGATGTTGTCGGATTACGCGCTTGCGCGCTAATCCGACCTACGTGGACGTGCAGGCATAAAAAAAGGCAGGCCGCGTGGCCTGCCTTCTTGTCGTCGATACGCCCGCCGGAGCGGGCGCCCGGCGCTTACTCTTCTTCGTACGAGCTGATGGGCGCGCAACCGCAGAACAGGTTGCGGTCGCCGTACACGTTGTCGGCGCGGCCGACCGGTGGCCAGTATTTGCGCTGGCGCAGGGAAGCGACCGGGTAGGCCGCGATTTCACGGCTGTACTTGCGTTCCCAGTTGTCCGACATCAATACCTGTGCCGTATGCGGCGCGTTCCTCAAAGGATTGTCGTCGTGGTCGAATTCACCGCTGGCGACCTTGGCGATTTCACCGCGGATGGCGATCATGGCGTCGATGAAGCGGTCGATTTCCACTTTCGATTCGCTTTCCGTCGGCTCGATCATCAGGGTGCCCGGCACGGGGAAGCTCATGGTCGGCGCATGGAAACCGAAGTCCATCAAGCGCTTGGCCACGTCTTCGTTGCTGATGCCGGTGGCGTCCGTGATCGGGCGCAGGTCCAGGATGCACTCGTGCGCGACCAGGCCGTCGTGGCCCGAGTACAGCACGGGATAGTGCGGCGCCAGGCGGCGCGCGATGTAGTTCGCAGCCAGGATGGCCGTCTCGGTCGCTGCCGTCAAGCCTTCCGCGCCCATCATGGCGATGTACATCCACGAAATCGGCAGGATGCTGGCCGAGCCGAATGGCGCGGCGCTGACGGCGCCGATACCCGCGACGTCGCGCTGGTAGCCCGACGAACGCTGGTTCGGCAGGAATTTCGCCAGGTGGGCACCCACGCCGATCGGACCCACGCCTGGTCCGCCGCCGCCGTGCGGGATGCAGAAGGTCTTGTGCAGGTTCAGGTGCGACACGTCGCCGCCAAACGAGCCGGGAGCGGCCACGCCGACCAGCGCGTTCATGTTGGCGCCGTCGATGTAGACCTGGCCGCCGTGCGAGTGGATGATTTCGCACAGTTCCTGGATGCCTTCTTCAAACACGCCGTGCGTGGACGGGTAGGTGACCATCACGCACGCCAGGTTGGCGCTGTGCTTTTCCGCTTTCGCCTTCAGGTCGGCCAGGTCCACGTTGCCGTTGGCGTCGCAGCTGGTGACGACGACCTGCATGCCGACCATGTTGGCCGATGCGGGGTTGGTGCCGTGCGCCGACGAGGGAATCAGGCAGATGTTGCGGTGGCCTTCGCCGCGCGATTCGTGGTAGGCCTTGATCACCAGCAGGCCCGCGTATTCGCCCTGCGAGCCGGCGTTCGGCTGCAGCGAGACGGCCGCGTAGCCGGTCAGCGCGCACAGCATTTCTTCCAGCTGCGCGATCATTTCGCGGTAGCCCACCGTTTGCGCGTCCGGCGCGAACGGGTGGATGTTCGAAAATTCCGGCCAGGTGACGGGGATCATTTCGCTCGTCGCGTTCAGCTTCATGGTGCACGAGCCGAGCGGGATCATGGTGCGGTCCAGCGCCAGGTCCTTGTCGGCCAGGCTGCGCAGGTAGCGCAGCATTTCGTGTTCCGAGTGGTAGCTGTTGAAGACGGGGTGGGTCAGGTAGGCGCTCTCGCGCGCCAGCTGCGTCGGCAGGGCGCTGGTGACGCCCACTTCCACTGTATCCAGGTCCGGGGCGGCAGGCGCGTTGGCCAGGCCGTGCGCGAACACCTTCCACAGCAGCGCGATATCGTCGCGCGTGGTGGTTTCGTCGAGCGACACGCCGACGTGGGTAGCATCGACTTTGCGCAGGTTGACGCCGTGGTGCATGGCCGTCGCGTGCAGTTGCGCCGCATCGGCGACGTTGATGGTCAGGGTGTCGAAGTAAGTCGCATTGACAACGCCGTAGCCGAGGGTCTTCAGGTTCGCCGCCAGCACGCCCGTAAAGCGGTGCACGCGCTGGGCGATCTGCAGCAGGCCGGCAGGGCCGTGGTAGACGGCGTACATCGAGGCCATCACGGCCAGCAGCACTTGCGCCGTGCAGATGTTCGACGTGGCTTTTTCGCGGCGGATATGCTGTTCGCGCGTTTGCAGGGCCAGGCGGTAGGCCTTGTTGCCTTGCGCATCGACGGTCACGCCCACCAGGCGGCCCGACATATTGCGCTTGAATTCATCGCGCGTGGACAGGTAGCCCGCGTGCGGGCCGCCGAAACCGAGCGGCACGCCGAAGCGCTGGCTGTTGCCGACGACGACGTCGGCGCCCCATTCGCCCGGCGGCGTGAGCATGGTCAGGGCCAGCAGGTCGGCCGCGACGATGACCATGGCGCCATTCGCGTGCAGTTTTTCCACGCCGGCGCGGTAGTCGCGCACGACGCCGTTCACGCCAGGGTATTGCAGCAGCACGCCGAAGCAGGCGTCCAGCGACTCGATTTCAGCCGGGTCGAAGGTGCGCACTTCGATGCCGATCGGCTGGGCGCGCGTCTGCACCACTTCCAGCGTTTGCGGCAGCACGTCATTGGCGACATACAGCACGTTCGACTTCGACTTGCCCACGCGCTGGATCAGGGTCATCGCCTCGGCGGCGGCCGTGCCTTCGTCCAGCATCGAGGCGTTCGAGATGCCCATGCCGGTCAAATCCGTGATCACTTGCTGGAAGTTCAGGATCGCTTCCAGGCGGCCCTGCGAAATCTCGGGCTGGTAAGGCGTGTACGCCGTGTACCAGGCCGGGTTTTCAAAGATGTTGCGCAATACGACGCCAGGGGTGAACGTGTTGTAATAGCCCTGGCCGATCAGGGATTTGAGTACCTGGTTCTTGCCGGCGATGGCTTTCAGGCGCGACAGGGCTTCCTGTTCCGGCATCGGCTGCGAGTACGCGCCCAGGGGCAGGGCGCCCTTGTTGCGGATGTTGGCCGGTACCAGGGCGTCGATCAGCGCGGCGCGCGATGGATAGCCGAGGGTCGCCAGCATGGCTTGCTGTTCGGTGGCAGAAGGGCCGATGTGGCGGGCGATGAAGGCATCGCGTGCTTCGAGTTGGGTCAGGCTGGTGCGGGTCATGATATAGAGGCCAAAAAAGACTGAAAAACCGGGAGGCGGCGCGCGGGCGCGGCGGCGGGGTATAGCTACAAAATTAAATGCAAACGGGCCGCAAGCGCGGCCCGTGAATCAAACGCGATTACGCGCCGGTGGTGGCGCCATAGGCGGCGGCGTCGAGCAAGCCGTCCAGGGCCGACACGTCGGCTGGCTTGATCTTGAACAGCCAGTTGGCGTAGGCGTCGGCGTTGATCGACTCAGGCGAGTTGACCACGTCGTCGTTGACGGCCACGACTTCGCCGGCGATCGGCGCGTAGATGTCGCTCGCTGCCTTGACCGATTCCACCACGGCGGCGTCGTCGCCGGCGCCATAGCTGTTGCCCACGGTTGGCAGTTCGACGAAGACGATATCGCCCAGGGCGTCCTGCGCGTACTCGGTGATGCCGACGGTGATCGTGCCGTCGCCTTCAAGGCGTACCCATTCGTGGGAAGCGGTGTACTTCAGTTCTGCAGGAATGTTCATGTGTGGCTCCAGATGGTAAGTGTTCGTTATTGATTATGGTTGTGCGGTCTTGCGGGCGGCTCTAATACGCTTACGCAGCCAGGATTTTACCGTTACGCACGAAAGGCAGCTTGACAACGGAAGCGGTCAGCTGCTTGCCGCGGATTTCCACGTGCACGGTGTCGCCCACGGCGACGCCGTTCGGCACGCGCGCCAGGGCAATGGCTTCCTGCATCGTCGGGCTGAAGGTGCCGCTGGTGATTTCGCCCGTGGCTTCGCTGCCGGCGATGATGACTTTCTGGTGGGCGCGCAGCACGCCGCCTTTTTCGCGCAGGATCAGGCCCACGAATTGCGCGTTCTGGCCTTTGGCCAGCAGGGCGGCCTTGCCGATGAAGTCGCGCTCGCTGACCAGGTCGATGGTCCACGCCAGGCCCGCGTCGAGCGGGTTGACGGTTTCGTCCATGTCCTGGCCGTACAGATTCATGCCCGCTTCCAGGCGCAGGGTATCGCGCGCACCGAGGCCGGCCGGCTTGACGCCGGCCGCTGCCAGCGCGTTCCACAGCGCTTCCACCTGGGTGGCGGCCACGCCGATTTCAAAGCCGTCTTCGCCCGTGTAGCCGGTGCGTGCCAGCATGACTTCGCCGAAGGCCGTGTCCTTGACGATGACGACGTTGAACGGCTTGATGGCTTCGGACGCGGCCTGCGTTTCCGGCAGCACTTGCCATACCTTGGCGCGCGCGTTCGGGCCTTGCACGGCCACCAGGGCCATCGGCTGGTTCGCATTGCGGCGCTCGGTGATCGTCAGGCCGCTGTTGGTGGCGGTATTTTGCTGCTGCATCCAGGCCACGTCTTTTTCCGCCGTGCCCGCGTTGACAACGAGGCGGAACCAGTTTTCGTTGAAGAAGTAGACGATCAGGTCATCGATGACGGTGCCTTCGGCATTGAGCATGCACGAGTACAGCGCCTTGCCCGACACTTGCAGCTTGTCGACGTTATTGGCCAGCAAGCCGCGCAGGAAGGCGCGCACGTTCGGACCTTCGATATCGACCACGCACATATGGGACACGTCGAACATGCCGGCGTCGCCGCGCACGGCGTTGTGTTCTTCGATTTGCGAGCCGTAGTTGACGGGCATGTCCCAGCCGCCGAAATCGACCATGCGGGCGCCGAGGGCACGGTGGGCGTTGTTGAGTGGGGTCGCTTTGAGCGTCATGGATTCCTCGGGACGAAGGTAAAGGGGAAGTTAACAAAACATAGAATAGCCAAACACGGCTTTCCAGCGTGATCACTGACCCCCCTGTCCTTTGTACCTGAGAGATTACGGGGGCTTGCCCCGTGCGCCCCTTCGGTGGGCCGCCGGCATTCGCCGCGGCCGCTCTCCAGAGTTGAGCTGTAGTGTCGCCAAAGCAACAACTTCAGTCCGCCTGATCGGTCCTTTTGCCTGAGAGTTTTTGGGTAGTGCCCCTTCGGCGGCAACGCTGGGTTGCCCTCTCCCGATCAAGTGGGAGGAATATATGCCAGCAGGGTGTTTCTGTCAATCTGTAAAGGCGTTGCCAAATTGCCGCAAAAGTCCCGGTTTGCGGGGCTGGGGGAGGGGGCTGCCCGCGCGTAAAAGGGCGCCCGGCCGCGCAGGAATGCGCTATGATGAAATCCTGGCTTTCTTGCGGGTGCCTGCCATGAACACTACACAAAGCGAGACGCAAAACAACACAGAGCAGCACGGTTACTTTACCCTCTCGGGCGACGTCAACAGCGACATGGTGCGGCGCGTCTTCAATGCCGCCGCCGACATCACGGAAGACAAGCTCACCACCGCGCACATCCTGATCCAGTCGAACGGCGGCTATGTCAGCGATGGCATCTGTCTGTACAACTTCCTCAGCAAGTTGCCGCTCGACATCATCACCTACAACGCGGGCGCCGTGGCCTCCATCGCCGTCACCCTGTTCCTGGCGGGGCGGCGCCGCCATGCCAGCGACACGGCCCGTTTCATGGTGCACAAGTCGCATGCGACCGCCTCGCCCGGTTCGCGCCCCGACGCGCTCAGCATCATCGTCGAAGGCTTGCGCGCCGACGACATGCGCACCGAGCGCATCCTGCGCGGCCACGTCAAGCTGACGGACGAGCAGTGGCAGGTGCACGCGTATTCGGACCTGCACCTGACGGCCGACCAGGCGCTGGAAGTGGGCATGATCGAATCGATCCGCGACTTTGCGCCGCCCAAGGGCAAGCGCCTGACGAATATCTGACGCGCCGCCGCTGCGGCGTGCGCGAGATATTTTCATATGGCAATTTCTGAGGTGGAAATTGTAATGGAATGTAATTCTTGCCTGTAGTTGATGAAAACCCGGGTGCAAGCAGGGCCACTCGTGGCATAGTGCACGCTGATCATGAAATAAGCGTAGGCACGATGACTTGGTGGAATGAGATTTCTTTTGCGGCCGATATGTCCGTCATGGGGCCGGCTGGCGTGGCGATTGCCCTGTGGCTACTCGTGTCGCGCCAGTGGCGGCTGGTACTCAGCTGGAGCTTGTGGTATGGCGGCGGCTTGGCCCTCGTGGTGCTGTCGAAGCTGGCCTTCATGAGTTGGGGCGTGGGCAGCAGCGCGCTCGATTTTACCGGTTTCAGCGGCCACGCCATGCGCGCCGGCGCCGTGTTTCCCGTGCTGATGTATGTGCTGTTGCAGCGGGCCGAGCCGCGCTGGCGCCATGCCGGCGTGCTTGTCGGCGTGGCCTTTGCCGTGCTGGTGGCCATTTCCCGCGTGGTCGTGCATGCGCACAGCGTGTCCGAAGCCGTCAGCGGCTGCGTGCTGGGCCTGGCGCTGGCGCTGGGCTTCATGTGGAATGCCCGTGGCGCCGTCAATTTTGCCGTCAGCCATGCGCTGGCCCTGGCCAGCCTGGCGCTGATGGTGTTGCTCAGCTTCAAGGCGGAGCCCATGCCGACCGAACAATGGCTGAAAAAACTGGCCCTGGTGCTGTCCGGCCATGAGCGCGTTTTTTCCCGCGCGGACTGGAAACTGGCGCAGGATGGCCGTCCTGCCCCCTGATCCGCTGCCGACAGGCGCCTGGCGCGACGGTTTTTTGGCCAGAAAAGCACCAGGAAATGGTATGATGAACCACTTTTTTGCGGCGAGCGGCCAGGCTGCCGTCGCGATGCGGCATCTGAACTGAACATGAACCGGGTTCACCCATAATATAACCGCCAGCATAGGCCAGGAACTCTAAAACACGTGCGTCTCTCTTCCATCAAGTTGTCGGGATTTAAGTCTTTCGTCGATCCCACCAATTTTCAGGTGCCAGGCCAGCTCGTGGGCGTGGTCGGGCCGAATGGCTGCGGCAAGTCGAACATCATCGACGCCGTGCGCTGGGTGCTGGGCGAATCGAAAGCGTCCGAATTGCGCGGCGAATCGATGCAGGACGTCATTTTCAATGGCTCCACCCACCGCAAGCCGGCCGGCCGCGCTTCCGTGGAACTGGTGTTCGATAATAACGACGGCAAGGCGTCCGGCCAGTGGGGCCAGTACGCCGAGATCGCCGTCAAGCGCACCCTGACGCGCGACGGCACCTCCACCTATTACATCAACGGCCAGCCCGTGCGCCGGCGCGACATCCAGGATATCTTCCTCGGCACGGGCCTGGGGCCACGCGCCTACGCCATCATCGGGCAGGGCATGATTTCGCGCATTATCGAATCGCGCCCCGAAGAATTGCGCGTCTTCCTCGAAGAAGCGGCCGGTGTCTCCAAATACAAGGAACGCCGCCGCGAGACGGAAAACCGCTTGCAGGACACGCGCGAGAATCTGCTGCGCGTGGAAGACATCTTGCGCGAACTCAATGCCAACCTGGAAAAACTGGAAGCGCAGGCGGCCGTGGCCACGCGGTTCCACGCCTTGCAGGCGGACCAGGAAGAAAAGCAGAAACTGCTGTGGCTGCTGCGCAAGAACGAGGCGCAACACGAGCAGACGCGCTATTTCCGCGAAGTGGAACAGGCGCAGACGGACCTGGAAGAGCAGACGGCCAAGCTGCGCAACGTGGAACTGACGCTCGAGCAGATGCGCCAGGCCCACTTTGCCGTGGGCGACCGCCTGCATACGGCGCAAGGCCATCTGTACCAGACGAATGCGGAAATCGGCAGCCTGGAAGCGCAGATCAAGTTCGTCATCGAATCGCGCGCCCGCCTGCAGGCCCAGCTGGCGACACTGACGGCCCAGCGCGACCAGTGGAACAGCCAGGGCAGCGAATACCAGGAACAGATCGAAGAGGCGGAATTCCACCTCGAGGAACTGGCCGCCAAGGTGGAACAGTCGCAAATGATGGCCGAGCAGAAGGGTGAGCAATTGCCCGAGCTGGACGCCGCCTGGCGCGCCGCGCAAAACAAGAGCACGGAATCGCGCGCGCGCATCATGCAGGCGCAGCAGCAGCTGGAACTGGAATCGGCGCACCAGCGCAACGCCTCGAACATCCTGGCCAGCCTGTTGACGCGCCGCGAGCGCCTGCAGCAGGAAAAGAACAGCCTGAGTCTGCCCGACAGCAGCCACCTGGAAAACCTGAAACTGCAGCTGGAAGAAAAGCAGCAAGCGCTGGAAGAACAGGGCTTCTATCTGGAAGAGGCGCTCGAGCAGCAACCGAAGCTGGAGCAGGAGCGGGCCGAAGCGCAGGCACAGGTCAATGCCGAGACGGCGGCGAATGCCCAGCTGGAAGCGCGTCTTTCCGCCTTAAAACAATTGCAGGAACGCGTGCAGACGCAAGGCAAGGTTCAGCCGTGGCTGAAAAAGCACGAACTCGACAGCTTGCCGCGCCTGTGGCAAAAGCTGCAGATCGAAGCGGGCTGGGAAGCGGCCATGGAATCGATCCTGCGCGAGCGCACGTCGGCCCTGCAACTGTCGAACATCGACTGGGCCAAGGCGTTTTTTGCCGACGCGCCACCGGCCAAGCTGGCCCTGTACGCGCCATCCACCGTGGCGCCGCTGCCGCAGCCGGAAGTGGCTGGCCTGAAGCCGTTTTTGAACTTGCTCAAACTCAACGATCCGGGCTTGCGCGGCTTGCTGCAGGATTGGCTGTACAACGCCTACGCCGTGGAAGACGCGGCCGAAGCCCTGGCAGAGCGTGGCAAGTTGCCGCCGGGCGGCTATTTCGTCACGCGCGCAGGTCACGTGGTCACGGCCACCAGCGTGCGCTTCTATGCGGCCGATTCGGAGCAGGAAGGCATGCTGGGGCGCCAGCAGGAAATCGACAATATCGGCAAGCAGTTGCGCGCCCAGCAGCTACTGGCCGAAGAGGCGCGCGCCCGTTCCGTGCGGGCCGACGCGGCCGTGGCGAACTTGACGCGCAACCTGTCCGACTTGCGCCTGCGCATCCAGCAGCTCACTTCCTCCGTGCATACCTTGCAGCTGGACGTGGTGAAACTGTCCGAAGTGGAAGCGCGCTTCAACCAGCGCAGCACGCAGATCGGCGCGGATCTCGCCGAAATCGCCGCGCAGGAAGCGGAGCAGCAGCAGATCAAGGCCGAATCGGAAGAGAAGTTCGAACAGCTGGACATGGAACTGGGCAATTTGCAGGAAGCGCACGAAGACGGCCATACGGACTTCCTGCAGAAGGAACAGCGGCTGGCCGAAGCGCGCGAAGCCTTGCGCGACCTGGAGCGGGCCGCCAAGGATACGGAATACGCGGAAAAAGCCCACCGCGCGAAGATCGAGGAATTGCGCCGCAATATCGCCACGGCCAGTACGCAGGCCCAGCAAGTGACGGCCAGCCTGCAGGCGGGCGAACTGGAACTGGCCAACCTGGAAAGCGGCGCTGCCGCCGACGGCTTGCAGGACTTGCTCGAGCGCCGCACGACGCAGGAGAAGGCGCTGGCGGACGCGCGTCACGAACTCGATCAAATTACGCAGCAGCTGCGCCTGTCCGAAGATGCGCGCACGCAATCGGAACGCAGCTTGCAGCCGCAGCGCGACAAGATCATGGAAATGCAGCTCAAGGAGCAGGCCGCGCGCTTGAACCAGGAGCAATTCGCCCAGCAATTGCTGGAGTCGGGCGCCGATGAAGCGGCCCTGACGGAAAAACTGCATCCGGACATGCGTCCATCGTATCTGCAGGGCGAAGTGACGCGCCTGACCAATGCCATCACGGCACTGGGCGCAGTCAATCTGGCCGCGCTGGACGAACTGGCGCAGGCGTCGGAGCGCAAGAATTTCCTCGACGCCCAGAATGCCGACCTGACGGAAGCGATCAACACGCTGGAAGACGCGATCCACAAGATCGACAAGGAAACGCGCGACTTGCTGCAAGATACGTTCGACAAGGTCAACCACCACTTTTCCGAGCTGTTCCCCATCCTGTTCGGCGGGGGACAGGCCAGGCTGACCATGACGGGCGACGAGATTCTCGATTCCGGTGTACAAGTCATGGCGCAGCCTCCCGGCAAGAAAAATGCCACCATCCACCTGTTGTCCGGTGGAGAGAAGGCGCTGACCGCGACCGCATTGGTGTTTTCCATGTTCCGCCTGAATCCGGCGCCGTTCTGCCTGCTCGACGAAGTCGATGCGCCGCTGGACGATTCGAACACGGAACGCTTCTGCCGCATGGTCAAGCGCATGTCCGACCAGACCCAATTCCTTTTCATTTCGCATAACAAGATTGCGATGGAAATGGCCCATCAATTGATCGGTGTGACGATGCAGGAGCAGGGCGTATCGCGCATCGTGGCGGTGGACATGGAGTCCGCCGCAAATTTTGCAACCGAGGCACAAGCAGCATGACAGACCTTCAAATTACCTTGTTCGGCGCCGGCGGCGTCTTTATCGTCGGTGTTTTCTCCTACAACAAATGGCAGGAATACAAGGCCAAGAAAAGCGTGGAGCGTGCCTTTTCCACCGACCACGATGACGTGTTGATGCGCGACGGCGATGCGCCGGCAGTGGAAGCCCAGGAACCCGTCTTGCGCCAGGAGCCGCGCTTCGATGCGGCGCCCGCAGCCAAGGCCGAACCGTCGTTCGGCGCGCCGCCGGCTGCCGCTGTGCCGGACGCGCCCGTGCATGCGGAACCGTCGCTCGGCGATGCCGGTGTGGAAGCGCCGGCTGCCGTGGCCGCGCCGCTGCAGCCGGAAGTCAGCGCCGCCAGCGAGCAGGCGACCAGCCTGGTCGACCCGCTCATCGATTGCCTGCTGCCTTTGTCGCTGGAAGCACCCGTGCGTGGCGACAAGATCCTGCCCGTGCTGCAAACCCTGCGCCTGGTGGGCAACAAGCCCGTCCACTTCATCGGTTTGCACGTGAATGGCGATTGGGAACCGATCACGCATGGCGGTGTCTATACCAAGATGCAGGGCGGCGTACAGCTGGCCAGCCGCAGCACGGCCCTGAATGAGCTCGAATACTCGGAACTGGTCACGCGCCTGCGCGGTGTTGCCGACGAGATCGGCGCCGAGCCGGAAGTGCCCGACATGATGGAAGTGATGGCCGAAGCGCGCAATCTGCACCGTTTCGTCGCCGGCCATGACGCCCAGCTGGGCGTGAACCTGCACACGAATGGCGCGCCATGGGCCATTTCCACCTTGCTGTTCGCGCTGGAAAAACAGGGCTTTGACGTGCGTCCGGATGGCCGTTTCGTCATGCCCGACGGCGAAGGCAGTTATCTGTTCTCGCTGTCGACGAATGTCACCCTGGCCGAAGAAACGACGCCACGCCTGACCTTGTTGCTGGACGTGCCATGCGTGGCGCCCGCGCGCGACGGTTTCGGCGCCATGGTCGCCTGCGCCAAGGCGCTGGTGGGCCGCCTCGACGCCACCATCGTCGACGATTACAACCAGGCCTTGTCCGACGCGGCGCTGGCCGAGATCGCCGGCCAGGTGCAAGAGTTTTACCAGGAAATGGACGCGGCCGACATTCCGGCCGGTTCCACCCGCGCCCTGCGTTTATTTAGCTGAAGAATCCCGCAACAATGACTGATCCGATCCACCAGGACGCCGCTGCACGGAGTGCCGCCCACCGCGTCCTGGCACTCACGGCCGAACTCAATCGGCATCTGCACGCCTACCACGTGCTCGACAATCCCACCATCCCCGACGCCGAGTACGACAAGCTGTTTGTCGAACTGCAAACGCTGGAAACGGCCCATCCCGAGTTGCTGCAGCCCGACTCGCCCACCTTGCGCGTGGGCGCGGCGCCCTTGCCGCAATTCGAGCAAGTCACGCACACGGTGCCGATGCTGTCGTTGAACAATGGTTTCACCGATGACGATATCGTCAACTTCGACCGCCGCGTGCGCGAAGGCCTGGGCCTCGATGCGCAGGACGTCGCGTATGCGGCCGAAGTGAAATTCGACGGTCTGGCCATCAACCTGCGCTATGAGCACGGCCTGTTCGTGCAGGCGGCCACGCGCGGCGACGGCGCCACGGGCGAGGACGTGACGGCGAATATCCGCACCATTGCCGGCATCCCTTTGCGCCTGCATGGCGACAAGATTCCCGCCGTGCTCGATGTGCGCGGCGAAGTGATGATGTTCAAGGGCGATTTTGCGCGCCTGAACGAACGCCAGCGCGAAGCGGGGCACAAGGAATTCGCCAACCCGCGCAATGCGGCGGCCGGCAGCCTGCGCCAGCTCGATTCGCGCATCACGGCGCAGCGCAAGCTGCGTTTCTATGCCTACGGCATCGGTGCGCTGGAAGGCGCCGCCATGCCCGTGTCGCATTCGGCCTTGCTGGACTGGTATGAAACCCTGGGCATCCCCGTGTCCAAGGAGCGCAAGGTGGTGCAGGGCGCGCAGGGCTTGCTTGCCTACTACGCCGATATCGGCGCGCGCCGCCCCGCCTTGCCGTATGAAATCGACGGCGTCGTCTACAAGGTGAACGCGACGGAAGACCAGCAGGAGCTGGGTTTTGTCTCGCGCGCGCCGCGTTTTGCGCTGGCGCACAAGTTCCCCGCCGAAGAAGCGCTGACGCAAGTGCTGGGCATCGATATCCAGGTGGGCCGCACGGGCGCCATGACGCCCGTGGCGCGCCTGGCGCCCGTGTCCGTGGGCGGCGTGACGGTGACCAACGCCACCTTGCACAATGAAGACGAAGTGCTGCGCAAGGATGTGCGCGTGGGCGATACCGTCATCGTGCGCCGCGCCGGCGACGTGATCCCGGAAGTGCTGAGTGTGGTGCTGGAAAAACGTCCGGAACCGGCGCCGCCACCGTTCAAGATGCTGGAAGCGTGCCCCGTGTGCGGCTCGCACGTGGTGCGCGAAGACGGCGAGGCCATCGCCCGCTGCTCGGGCGGCCTGTTCTGCTCGGCCCAGCGCAAGGAAGCGTTCCGTCATTTCGCGGGCCGCCGCATGATGGATATCGAAGGCCTGGGGGAACGTTATATCGATACCCTGGTCGAACTCGAGTACGTGCATGGCCTGGCGGACCTGTACAGCCTGACCCTGGATAAATTGCTGGAAATGAAGTTGCGCGCCGACGAGCGCGACGCTTCGACGCCGGAAACAGTGCAACAAGGCAAGATTCCCACCAAGTGGGCGGAAAATCTGCTGGCAGGCATCGAGGCCAGCAAGCGCCCGCCGCTCGAGCGTTTCCTGTTTGCACTGGGCATCCGCCACGTAGGCGAATCGACGGCGAAGACGCTGGCCGAGTGGTTGGGAAGCCTGGATTATGTGCGTCGCGCGCCAGCGGCCTTGTTGCGCGTGCTGCCCGACATCGGCGGCACCGTGGCTGAATCGATTGCCGATTTCTTTGCCGAAGAAAAGAACCAGCAGGCGTTGCAGGCATTGCTGGACGCCGGTGTCGCGCCGCAGGGCGAACACGCGCCCAGCGCCAAGCTGCGCACGCAACTCGAACAAACCACCTTGCTGGCCGCCATCGGCATCCCGAAGCTCACGGAGCCGCGCAGCAGGCAGCTGGTGGAGCGGGGCGTGACCCTGGCCAGCCTGGCGGCGCAGGGTGCCAGCTTCCACGCGGGCTTGCCCGCCGCCGTGGCCGAAGCGCTGGCGCAATGGCTGGCCGATGAGGGCAATGTCAAGCTGCTAGGTCAACTGGACGCCCTGCGAAATGAATTACTGTCACAATTGCCTGAAATGCCAGCCGCTGGCGGCAAGCTGGACGGCAAAACCTTTGTCTTGACGGGCACCTTGCCCAACATGAGCCGCGACGAGGCTGCGGAGTTGATCGAGGCGGCCGGCGGCAAGGTCAGCGGTTCCGTGTCGAAGAAAACCGGTTACGTCGTGGCCGGCTCGGACGCCGGCAGCAAGCTGGTCAAGGCGCAGGAGCTGGGCGTGACCATACTCGACGAGGCTGGTTTGCTGACCCTGTTGGCGCAAGACTAAACATTCATTGCAGAAGACCCATGAAAAAAATCAGAAAAGCAGTCTTTCCCGTCGCCGGCCTGGGCAGCCGTTTTTTGCCTGCAACCAAGGCGCAGCCAAAGGAAATGTTACCCATCGTTGACAAGCCATTGATCCAGTACGCAGTGGAAGAAGCCGTGGCCGCGGGTATCACGGAAATGATCTTCATCACGGGCCGCAACAAGCGCGCCATCGAAGACCATTTCGATACGGCCTATGAGCTCGAGTCGGAACTGGAAGCGGCCGGCAAGCGCCAGTTGCTGGAAATGGTGCAAAACGTCATTCCCAAGCACATCAATTGCATTTACATCCGCCAGTCTGCGCCGCTGGGCCTCGGGCATGCCGTGCTGTGCGCCCGTCCCGTGATCGGCGACGAGCCGTTTGCCGTCTTGCTGGCCGACGATTTCATGGATGTGGAAGAGGGCGTGCGCCCCGTGCTGGCGCAGATGGCCGATGTGTTCCAGTATGAAAACTGTTCCTTGCTGGCGGTGCAGGACGTGCCGCGCGCGGAAACCAGGCAGTACGGTATCGTCAGCGCCCAGCATTATCAGCCTGACCTGGAGCTGGTTTCGGGGATCGTGGAAAAGCCCGTGCCGGAAGAGGCGCCATCGACCCTCGCCGTGGTCGGCCGTTATGTGCTGACCAGCCGTATCTTCGAGCACCTGGAAAAAATCGGTACGGGCGCCGGCGGCGAAATCCAGTTGACGGACGGCATCGCCGCCTTGATGCGCGAGGAGCGCGTGCTGGCTTACCGTTATCAGGGGCAGCGTTATGATTGCGGCTCCAAGCTTGGCTATCTGAAGGCAACGACGGCGATGGGCATGAAACATCCGGAAACGGGTGCGGCTTTCCGCACTTACCTGCAAGAACTGCAATCGGCACTGGACGCAAAATGACGGTACGTGAAATCCTGAAGATGGGCGATCCGCGCCTGCTGCGCATGGCCGAGCCCGTACGCGAATTCGATACGCCAGAACTGCATGCCCTGATCGCCGACATGTTCGACACCATGCACGCGGCCAATGGCGCAGGCCTGGCGGCGCCGCAGATCGGCGTCAACCTGCAAGTGGTGATCTACGGCTTCAAGCAGAATCTGCGCTATCCGGACGCGCCGCAAGTGCCGGAAACCGTGCTGATCAACCCGGTGCTGACGCCTTTGTCGGAACGCAAGGAAGAGGGTTTTGAAGGCTGTCTGTCCGTGCCCGGCCTGCGCGGCAGCGTGCCGCGCTGGAGCGAGTTGCACTACGAAGGCGTCGACCAGTTCGGCCAGCCCATCAGCCGCGACTGCGACGGCTTCCATGCGCGCGTGGTGCAGCATGAAGTCGACCATTTGCACGGCATTTTGTATCCAATGCGCATCGTCGATTTTACGCAATTCGGCTACACGGAAGTGATGTTTCCCGACCTGGATCCAAACGACGACGATTGATCGGCGCCTGAGAAAACGTCCATGGCTGCGTTGCATTGCCTCGCCGTACTATTCGTACTGTCTTCGGCAATGCGCCTTGCCCTGATCGTTTTTCAGGCGCCTCGTGACTTTGGCTGTTAAACAAAAAATGGCCGCGCAGCATCAGCTGGGCGGCCATTTTTTATGCCAGAGGCAAACCTAGCGCACCTTGCGGCTGCTGCCCAGGTTATCGAGCAAGGCTTTCAATTCATCCTGCATGGCGTCCGTCAGGTTCAGGAAGCGGCAGCCGATCTGCACCTGTTCGCCCAGCAGGAAGGAGCGGAAGGTGCGCGACAGGCGGATTTCCAGGTCGGCGATCATGACCTTGTCCGGCCCCAGTTCCAGGCGCACGCGCGACAGCTTGCGACCCACGTACAGGCCTACCGTGTCGCGCGGATGGGCGCGCATGCCGATGCCGCCAGCCGAGAAATCATACAGCTGCAATTCATACGGACGGCCCTCGAGCACGAAGGCGGCCAGGTAGTACACGCCCAGCGGTGTTTCCAGGCGCGCCGATTCGCGCCGCTCCAGGACCAGGCAATGGCTGGGGAAGTTCGTCAGGTAGACGTTCGGCCGCTCGGGATACGCTTGCCATTCGCCATTGATGGTGAACTGCAGTTTGGCGTTTTGCACCCATGACACAAACGTGGCGCCGCCAGGCGGCAGGGTCGCACCTTCATTGAGTTCCAGCACGAATTGCGGCAAGTCATCGTCAACGGACAGGATGCGCCCCAGGATGAGGTCTTCGCCGCCAGCCGGGTAGATGGAGAGGGCGTCGCCGTTGTCAGCCAGGCTGCACAAGGTTTCGCCGATATCCCACGGATCGCTCATATGGTGCGGCTTGGTGCCGGGGGCCATCGGCTCGGCCACGTCAGCCAGACTGGGCGCGCCCTTGCGCAGGGGATTGGGGATGGGATCGTTCACGACAGCGTATCTCTTTTGTTCTAATGGGGAATAGTGTATAGGTTTAAGGCAATATTTACTAAGTAAATCACAATAATTGATTTTATATCACTATATTCCTGTTGCTTATGTATGCCGGCCTGGTATGCCGCCTTGACATCGCCGCTTAAAACTGTTCGTCCGCGCTCAGGTAACGCCATTGGCCGGTCGGCAAGTCGCCCAGCTTGACCTTGCCGATGCGCACGCGTTTCAAGCCCAGCACTTTCAGGCCGACGGCTTCGCACATGCGGCGGATCTGGCGTTTCTTGCCTTCACGCAGGGTAAAGCTCAGCTGGTCCTCGTTTTGCCAGCGCACCTTGGCCGGCAGCAGCGGCTTGCCGTCGAGCCACAGGCCATGGTTGAGCTTTTTCAGTTCGCTGTCGGGCAGGGTGCCGCCCTTGGTGTAGCTCACGCGTACCAGGTACTCCTTGTCGATGTCGGTATCGTGGCCGATCAGCTGCTTGGCCACGCGGCCGTCCTGCGTCAGGACCAGCAAGCCGACGGAATCGATATCCAGCCGGCCGGCTGCCACCAGGCTGCGCAGCTGGGTCGGATGGAACTGTTCCGGACTGCGGTCTTCCGCCCAGCGGTTTTCCGCCTTGATCAGGGCCACGGCGGGCGTATAGCCGTCTTCGGCCTGGCCGCTGACGTAGCCGACCGGTTTGTTGATCAGCACGGTGACGCGCTTCGATTGCTCGGCCGCCGCCTGGCGTTCCACGGTGACGCGCTGGCTCGGGTAGACCTTGCTGCCCAGCTCGGACACCACCTTGCCATCCACGCGGACCCAGCCGCGTGCGATCCATTCATCGGCTTCGCGGCGCGAGCACAGGCCCAGTTCGGACATGCGTTTGGACAAACGTAATAATTCTTCGGTCATGTTGTTTCAGTTTCAGTAAGGGTAGGCGCTGCGCGGAAAGCTTACACTTTCAGCGCATCGAGTAAATCGGTTTCCAGCAATATCTGGTTGCGGGCATTGTTGAGCGCGGGACCGTCGACGAGGAAGACGTCTTCGACCCGCTCGCCCAGTGTCATGATCTTGGCCGTGTGCAAGTTGATGCGGTACTTGGTCAGCACGTTGGCGATCGCATACAGCAGGCCCGTGCGGTCGTTGGCCGCCACCGACAGCAGGTAGTACTGGCCCCGTTCGTCGGGTCGCAAATCCACCGTCGGCTGGAAGGGGAAGGTGCGCGACAGGCGCGACAGCCGTCCCTTGCCCGGCGGCGGCAGCGGCGTTTGCGACTGCAGCAGTTCGCCCAGCTCATGCTCGATCAGGCTGATGATGTCGCGGTAGCTCTTGGCGAAATTCTGCTCCGTGACGAGGAACGTGTCGAGCGCATAGCCGTTTTTCGTCGTGTGGATCTTCGCGTCGAGGATGCTGAAATTCTTGCGGTCGAAATAGCTGCAGATGCGCGCGAACAGGTCGGGCTGGTCGGGAATATACACGGCCACCTGCAAGCCTTCGCCGATGGGCGCCAACCGGCATTTTACCACCGGCAACTTGCTCTCGAGCTTGTCATACAGCGAGCGCGTCTGCCAGGCGATGTCGGACGCGTCGTGGCGCAGGAAGTAGGCCACGTCCAGCTGTTGCCACAGCTTCAGGTGCGCGTCCGGCGGCAAACCGTACAGGCGCAGGGTGGCCAGCGCTTCCTGCTGGCGGTTTTTGAGCTCGCGGTCGGCCGTGTGCGGCTCGCCGCCCAGCACGCGCAGGGTGATCTTGTACAGGTCTTCCAGCAGCTTGCCCTTCCAGGCGTTCCACACTTTCGGACTGGTGCCGCGGATGTCGGCCACCGTCAGCAGGTACAAGCCCGTCAGGTGGCGCTCGTCCTTGACCACTTTCGCAAAGGCGGCGATGACGTCGGGGTCGGACAAATCCTGCTTTTGCGCCACTTGCGACATGGTCAGGTGATTTTCCACCAAGAAAGCCACCAGTTCCGTGTCCTCGGTGCACAAGCCGTGGTCCTGGCAGAACTGGGTGGCGTCGGCCACGCCCAGCTTCGAGTGGTCGCCGCCGCGGCCCTTGGCGATGTCGTGGAACAGGGCCGCCACGTACAGCAGCCACGATTGCGAGAAATCGGCCATCAGCTGGCTGCAGAACGGATATTCGTGCGCGTGTTCGCTCATGGTGAAACGGCGCATGTTGCGCACCACCATCAGAATGTGCTGGTCGACCGTGTACACGTGGAACAGGTCGTGCTGCATCTGGCCCACGATGCGGCGGAAATTCGGCAGGTAGCGCCCCAGGATGCTCATCTCGTTCATGCGCCGCAGCGCGTGGATGATGCCGACAGGGGCTTGCATGATGCGCAGGAAGAGGGCGCGGTTGACGGGATCCTGGCGGAAGGCGGCGTCGATCTTGAAGCGCGCGTGCCACAGGGCCCGCGTGGCGCGCGAGGTCATGCCCTTCAGGGCCGGGCGCTCCGTCATCAGGACGAAGATTTCCAGCATGGCCGACGGGTATTGCTCGAACGTGTCGTCGGCGCTGATGTCGATCAGGCTGTTGACTTCATTGAAGCGCTCGTTGATGGGCACGGCCACGTCGTCCTGCGGGAATAGCCGCGCCTCGATGTTTTGCAGCAAAATCGTGTTGAGCTGGGTCACCGTCTTGGCGGCCCAGTAGTAGCGCTGCATGAGGAATTCGCTGGCGCGGCGCATGTGCGGCCCGCTGCCCGTCGCTTGCAGGCCCAGCGATTCGGCGATCGCCGTCTGCACGTCGAACACGAGACGGTCTTCGCGCCGCCCCGCGTGCAGATGCAGGCGCACGCGGATATCCTTGAAGGCGCGCTCCTTTTCCATCAGCTGGCGCGCTTCCGTCAGGGTGATCAGGCCGCCCGTGGCCAGCGTGCGCCACGAGTTCGCCAGGCCGGCCGCCTTGGCGACCCACAGGATGACCTGCAGGTCGCGCAGGCCGCCCGGGCTTTCCTTGCAATTCGGTTCCAGGCTGAAGGCCGTGTCTTCGTACTTGGCATGGCGCTGGCGCATTTCCGCCGTTTTCGCCTGGAAGAAGGCCTGCGGGTCCATGGCCGCGTCATAGCGCTGCTGCAATTGCGCGAACAGGTCCGCGTTGCCGCACACGAGGCGCGCTTCGAGCAAGCTCGTTTGCACGGTGATGTCGGCCTTCGATTCGACCAGGCATTCATCGACCGTGCGGATGCTGTGGCCGATTTCCAGGCCCAGGTCCCACAGCAGTTGCACCAGTTCCTCGAGCTTTTCCTGCGTGGCGGCGTCCGGCGCCTGTTGCAGCAGGATCAGCAGGTCGACGTCGGAATACGGAAACAGCTCGCCCCGGCCATAGCCGCCCACGCCCACCAGGGCCGTGCCTGGCGGCAAACCCGCTTCCTGCCAGGCCCGCGCCAGCACGCCATCGACGCTGTGGCGCAGGCTGCGCAGCAGTTTTTCAGGCTTGCCGTCGGCCTGGAAGGCCGCAATGACGACCTGGCGGTCGGCTTTCAGTTGCTGTTTCAGCTGTTCCCGAACTTGCTTTTTCATCTGGGCCCTGGGTGGCGGTGGGTCGGGTGGGGGCAGGCTTGATTAATGACGCTTATCAGGCTTTATTGCCGATAAAGGCGGGCGGCGGCGGCATGCCCGGCGAGACGGTCAGCACTTCATAGCCCGTTTCCGTGACCAGCACCGTGTGTTCCCATTGCGCCGACAGGCTGCGGTCCTTGGTTTTGATGGTCCAGCCATCGTTCATTTCGCGGATTTCGCGGCGGCCCGAGTTGATCATCGGCTCGACGGTGAAGATCATGCCCGCTTCCAGGCGCTCGAGGGTGCCTGGTTTGCCGTAGTGCAAGACTTGCGGCTCTTCATGGAAGACCTTGCCGATGCCGTGGCCGCAGAATTCGCGCACCACGCTGTAGCCGGCCTTTTCCGCATGCTGCTGGATGGCGTGGCCGATATCGCCCAGGTGGGCGCCCGGCTTGATCTGGTCGATTCCCAGCCACATGCACTCATAGGTGATTTCCGACAGGCGCTTGGCCAGGATGGTCGGCGTGCCGACGAGGAACATGCGGCTGTTGTCGCCGTGGTAGCCATCCTTGATGACGGTGATGTCGAGGTTGACGGAATCGCCGCTTTTCAGGACCTTGTCGCCGGGAATGCCATGGCAGATGACGTCGTTGACGGAGGTGCAGATGGCTTTCGGATAGGGCGTGTAGCCGGGCGGGCAGTAGTTGAGCGGGGCGGGGATGGTGCCTTGCACGTTGACCATGTATTCGTGGCACAGGCGATCGAGTTCGCCCGTCGTGACGCCGACCTTGACGAAAGGCGTGATGTAGTCGAGCACTTCGGCGCCGAGCTTGCCGGCAATGCGCATGCCTTCGATGTCGGCGGCGGTATTGATACGGATGGTAGACATGGTGTAATTCGCAATCTGCAAGAATTCAGGTGAAAAGCACAGACGATTCCTGCTGTACGGGGAAAAGTCTGCAAATATGCCGAAATTATAAACGAGGCGCTCTGAATCCGCCGCCTCCTTCCTATGGACGGGAGGGGATTTGTGGAGAGAAATCGGATGAAAAGGCGGCGCTGCCACGCCTTGCACCATCGTGGTGCGCCGGCTGTTTCCGCAGGGCGCGCGATTTGCGGTGCGGACTTGATGCGGCAGGCATTTCAGTGTAGAATCCCGGGTTGCTTGAATTCTCTTTTAAGCAATGCAGTAAAACAGTGTCTTTAATTTATATAAACACGCGAATCCGGTCGACAAGGGTGCCTGTATGGTGACTGATCGGATTCCAGACCCAACCCTGGAGTTAATAATGTCCGTAACAATGCGCGAAATGCTGGAAGCCGGTGTCCACTTTGGTCACCAAACCCGTTTTTGGAATCCAAAAATGGCACCGTTCATCTTCGGCCATCGCAACAAGATCCACATCATCAACCTGGAAAAAACCATGGCGATGTACCAGGACGCAATGAAGCACGTGCGTCAACTGGCTGCAAACCGTGGCACCATCCTGATGGTTGGCACCAAGCGTCAAGCTCGCGAAATCATCGCTGCTGAAGCACAACGCGCTGGCGTGCCTTTCGTTGATCAACGTTGGTTGGGCGGCATGCTGACCAACTTCAAAACGATCAAAACCTCGATCAAGCGTCTGAAAGACATGGAAGTGATGATCGAAGACGGTTCGATCGAGAAGCTGTCGAAAAAAGAAGCGCTGATGTTCTCCCGCGAAATGATCAAGCTGCAAAAATCGATCGGCGGCATCAAGGACATGGGCGGCATTCCTGACGCAATCTTCGTCGTCGACGTCGGCTACCACAAAGGTGCGATCACCGAAGCAGCTAAACTGGGTATCCCGGTCATCGGCGTTGTCGATACCAACCACTCCCCAGAAGGCGTGAACTTCGTGATCCCAGGTAACGATGACTCCTCGAAAGCCATCATGTTGTACGCTCGCGGTGTTGCTGACGCAATCATCGAAGGCCGTGCAGCTGCCGGTAACGAAGTTGTTGAAATGGTTAAAGCAGCCGCTGGCGACGAATTCGTCGAAGTTAACGAACAGGCTTAATGGCCAGGCTATCGCAGGATAGCCGTTTGTAAGCACAGCAGTAAGGGAAAAGGGGTGGCAGCAGCTCCCCCTTTTTTTTAACAAAAAAACGATAGTGACCGCTGGCGAGGCATGCATGCCCGGCCGCGACTATCGACTCACCGAATCAGGAGAAACACATGGCAGCGATTACAGCAGCGATGGTAGGCGAATTGCGCGGCAAAACCGACGCACCAATGATGGAATGCAAAAAAGCACTGACCGAAGCCGAAGGCGACATGGCGCGTGCGGAAGAGATCCTGCGCGTCAAACTGGGCGGCAAGGCATCGAAAGCATCGGCACGCATCACCGCTGAAGGCGTCGTGGCAACCTACATCGCCAATGGCGTAGGCGCCCTGGTCGAAGTGAACTCGGAAACCGACTTCGTTGCGAAAAACGACGATTTCCTGGCACTGGCCAACAACGCTGCCCGTCTGGTAGCGGAACACAACCCGGCTGACGTTGCTGCCTTGCTGGCCCTGCCACTCGATGGCAAGACCCTGGAAGACGTGCGCGCCGCCCTGATCGGCAAGATCGGCGAAAACATGACCATCCGCCGCTTCCAGCGTTTCGAAACCAGCGCCAAGCTGGCTTCGTACCTGCACGGTTCGCGCATCGGCGTGATCGTCGAATTCGACGGCGCCGATGAGCAAGTGGGCAAAGACGTGGCCATGCACATCGCCGCCATGAAGCCAGTGTCGCTGTCGTCGAACGAAGTGCCAGCGGAACTGATCGAAAAAGAGCGTTCGGTTGCACAACTGAAAGCCGAAGAAGACGCAGCCAAAGCGGCCGCCGAAGGCAAGCCAGCGCAATCGCCGGAAATCCTGGCCAAGCGCCTGGAAGGTTCCGTACAGAAGTTCCTGAAAGAAGTTTCCCTGCTGAACCAAGCTTTCGTGAAAAACGACAAGCTGTCGGTTGAGCAAATGCTGAAGGCGGCTAACACCACCGTCAAAGGTTTCGCCATGTACGTAGTGGGCGAGGGCATCGAGAAGAAGCAGGACGACTTCGCAGCAGAAGTCGCAGCACAGATGGCTGCCTCCCAGGGAGCGTAAGTAAAGCGGGCCGAGAGGCCCGTTTTTTTGGCCCGCCCGCACCTGTCGTGCCGGGCGGCGGCATGGGCAGCTGCCTCCCGCCTATCCGGCGCTGCAAGGCGCTGCGCCATGTCATACTCGAATAACCTCATTTATGGAGCCCCAGCTCATGTCAAAACCAGCCTACAAGCGCGTCCTCCTCAAGTTGTCCGGCGAAGCCCTGATGGGCGATGATCCCTACGGCATCAACCGCGCCACGATCGAGCGCATGGTGGCCGATGTGGCCGAGGTGGCAAAGTTGGGTGTGGAACTGGCAATCGTGATTGGCGGCGGCAATATCTTCCGCGGCGTCGCGCCTGGTGCGCAAGGCATGGACCGCGCCACCGCCGACTACATGGGCATGCTTGCCACGGTGATGAATGCACTGGCCCTGGCCGATGCCATGCGCCATGTCGGCATTACCGCGCGCGTCATGTCGGCCATCGGCATCGAACAAGTGGTCGAGCCGTACGTCCGCCCGAAAGCCCTGCAATACCTGGAAGAAGGCAAGGTGGTCGTCTTTGCCGCCGGTACCGGCAATCCGTTCTTCACCACCGACACGGCAGCGGCCCTGCGCGGTTCCGAGATCAGCGCCGAGATCGTCCTGAAGGCCACCAAGGTCGACGGTGTCTACACGGCCGATCCGAAGAAGGATCCGAACGCCACCCTGTTCCACACGATTACGTTCGACGACGCCATCGCCAAGCACCTGCAAGTGATGGATGCCACCGCATTCGCCCTGTGCCGCGACCAGAAACTGCCGATCAAGGTGTTTTCGATCACCAAGCCAGGCGCGCTGATGCGCGTCATCATGGGCGAAGATGAAGGCACCCTGGTGCACGTATAAGGGAAGCGGAGCGCCGAGAAACCGCCATGGCTGGGTTGCAGCGCCTGATCCACGTTATGTACTATTCGTAGCGTCTTCGGTTCTGCGCCTCGCCCTGAGCGGTTTTCGGCACTCCCGGCTGCGCGAACATTTACACGGCAAGTGAATAATTGTAATACCCATTTATTATCAAGATAAAGGAGGGCGTATGTCCTTAGCTGACGTTAAAAAGAACACCCAGGAACGCATGACGAAGTCGCTGGAAACACTGAAGGCCGACCTGGCCAAAGTGCGTACCGGCCGCGCCCATACGGGTATCCTGGACCACGTGATGGTCGATTACTACGGTTCGCCGACGGCGCTGACCCAGGTTGCCAACGTGACCCTGATCGACGCGCGCACCATCGGCGTGCAGCCGTACGAAAAAAAGATGGCCAACACCATCGAAAAAGCCATCCGTGACGCCGACCTGGGCTTGAATCCTTCGGCACAGGGCGACCTGATCCGCGTTCCGACGCCGCCGCTGACGGAAGAGCGCCGCAAGGAAATGGTCAAGCTGGTCAAGAGCGAAGCCGAAGACGCGAAGATTGCCGTGCGTAATATTCGCCGCGATGCGAACGAGTCGCTGAAGAAACTGGTCAAGGAAAAAGCCTGCTCCGAGGACGATGAGCGCCGCTCGTCGGAAGAAGTGCAGAAGCTGACGGACAAGTTTATTGCCGACATCGACAAGATGGTTGTCGATAAAGAAAAAGAAGTGCTGACCGTCTAGTTTTCAGTCCTTTTGGCGCTGCCCGGGAAAGCACGGCTTTTCCGGGCAGTGCTATTTGGAGCATAATAGTTATCTTTTATTTTTTGGTATTCGTGTTTTCATGATCTATTCGAGTTCGACAACGGCAGTACCTGAAGTGGGCACGGTGCCGCGCCATGTGGCAATCATTATGGATGGCAATGGTCGCTGGGCAACCAAGCGCTTCCTGCCGCGTGTGGCTGGCCACGTCAAGGGCGCGGACGCCGTGCGCGGCATCGTCGAGGCTTGTATCGAGCGCGGCGTCGAATACCTGACCCTGTTTGCTTTCAGCTCGGAAAACTGGCGCCGCCCGGAAGAAGAGGTGTCGATGCTGATGCGCCTGTTCGTCACGATGCTGGAACGCGAAGTGGTCAAGATGCATGCGAACGACATCCGCCTGAAGGTGGTGGGCGACTTGTCGCGCTTCAACGACGAACTGCAAACTCTGATCGCCAATGCGGAGCGCAAGACGGCGAACAACACGCGCCTGACGGTGTCCATCTGCGCCAACTACGGCGGCCGCTGGGACATCATGCAGGCAGTCAACAAAATGACGGCCGAGGCGCCCGCCGAGGGGCAGCCTGCCGGACACGCTTACACGGAAGAGCAGCTGGCGCCGCACCTGGCCATGGCTTACGCACCCGAGCCCGATCTGTTCATCCGCACGGGCGGCGAGCAGCGCATTTCCAATTTCCTCCTGTGGCAACTGGCGTACACTGAGTTGTTTTTCACCGAAACTTTCTGGCCCGACTTCAATGCCGAGTGCCTCGACGCGGCAATCGCGTCTTACCAGCAGCGCGAACGGCGCTTTGGCCGTACCAGCGCGCAATTAACTGAAAAGACAAACTGATGCTGAAAACACGGATAATCACCGCCCTGGTCCTCTTGGCGGTCTTGCTGCCGGTTCTGTATCTGAATTATTTCCCCGCCTTCGCCGTGATCGCCACGGCGTTCTTCGGCGCCGCCGTGTGGGAAAGCTTCCGCATCTTCAAAAATCGCCAGGCGCTGCTGATCGCCGCCGTCTGGACTGCCGCCTTCGCGTATACGTTTTTTGTCGGCAACGGCATGGCGCAGCTCAATTTCTGGTTCGCCCTGTGCGTGGCCATCTGGCTGATCCGCTTCGTGCCTTCGCTGGCAACCGGCTTGCCGCCTACCGAAGGCCTGGGCAATACCTTGCTCAGCCTTGTGTACCCGGTGACCATCGTCGGCTGCTTCGTCGCCATCATCGCCCTGTTCCTGCATAGCCCTTTGTACCTGCTGTCCGTCATGGCCCTCGTGTGGATCGCCGATATCGGCGCCTATTTCTCGGGCAAGGCGTTCGGCAAGCGCAAGCTGGCGCCAAGTATTTCACCAGGTAAATCCTGGGAAGGCGCCATCGGCGGCGGCATCGCCGTGCTGGTCATCGCCGCCATCACCATCGTGGCCGCGCCATCGCTGCCGGTCTTGCAAGACACCTTCGCCGTGCAGCTGCAATTGCGCCGCGGCTGGCTGGTGGCCTTGCTGGTGCTGCTGCTGATCGTCGCGGCCAGCATCGTCGGCGACCTGTTCGAATCCCAGCTGAAGCGCCGCGCCGGCATCAAGGACAGCAGCAACCTGCTGCCCGGCCATGGCGGTGTACTCGACCGTATCGATGCGCTGATCCCGGTCCTGCCATTTGCCGCCCTCGTGGCCAGCTGGCTTTAAGGAAACTCATGCAATACATCACCATTCTTGGCGCGACCGGCTCGATCGGCGTGTCCACCCTGGACGTGCTCGCGCGTCATCCCGAACAATACAGCGTGTATGCGCTGAGCGCCCACAGCCGCGTGGCCGAACTGGCCGCGCAGTGCCTGCAATTCCGGCCCCGGCGCGCCGTCGTCGCCACGGCGGACGCCGCCCTTGAACTGACGCGCTTGCTGCGCGGGCAGGGCGTCGATACGCAAGTCGAGTATGGCGAGGAAGCCCTGTGCGCCATCGCCAGCGCGCCGCAGGTGACGGGCGTGATGGCGGCCATCGTCGGCGCGGCCGGCCTGGCGCCCACCCTGGCGGCAGCGCGTGCCGGCAAGAAAGTATTGCTGGCCAATAAAGAAGCGCTGGTCATGTCGGGCCAGCTGTTCATCGATGCCGTGCATGACAACGGCGCGGTGCTGCTGCCCATCGACAGCGAACACAACGCCATCTTCCAGTGCATGCCGCACGCCCATGGCCGCGCGCCAGGCGCGGCGGGCGTGGCGAAAATCGTGCTGACGGCTTCCGGCGGCCCTTTCCTTACGCGCGACGTCGAGACGCTCGACACGGTCACGCCGGACCAGGCGTGCAAGCATCCGACCTGGGCCATGGGCCGCAAGATTTCCGTCGATTCGGCCACCATGATGAACAAGGGCCTGGAAGTGATCGAGGCGCACTGGCTGTTCGGCGCGCCGGCCGAGCAGATCGAGGTGCTGATCCACCCGCAAAGCGTGATCCATTCGATGGTCTCGTACATCGACGGTTCCGTGCTGGCCCAGCTGGGCAATCCGGACATGCGTACGCCGATCGCGCATGCGCTGGCGTATCCGCAGCGCATCGCTTCCGGCGTGGCGCAGCTGGACCTGGCCCAAGTGGCCACCCTGCAGTTCGAACGTCCCGATTTCCGCCGTTTCCCCTGCCTGGCGCTGGCCTTCGACGCCTTGCGCGCGGGCGGCACGGCACCGGCTTTGCTCAATGCGGCCAATGAGGTGGCCGTGCAAGCGTTTCTTGACGAACAGATTGGCTTCCGCCAGATCGACAGAGTCATCGCGCACGTGATCGAGACGGTGCCGCATGGCGCCGCTTCGAGCATCGAAGCCGTGATGGAGCAGGACCGCCTGGCCAGAGCGGCCGCGCAAGCGTATATCGCGCAAAGGCTGGCCGCATGACGCTCATCACCACCTTGCTGGCCTTTATCGTCGCGCTCGGTTCACTGATCACCTTGCACGAGCTCGGTCACTACCTGGTGGCGCGCTGGTGCGGCGTGAAGGTGCTGCGCTTCTCGATCGGCATGGGGAAAGTGGTGTATTCGCGCAAGTTTGGCAAGGATCAGACGGAATGGGCGATTTCCGCGCTGCCGCTGGGCGGCTATGTCAGCATGCTCGACAGCCGCGCGCAAGACCTCAGCGACTTGCCGGAAAGCGAATTGCGCCGCGAATTCACGCGCCAGAGCGTGTGGCGCCGCATCGCCATCGTCGCCGCCGGCCCGCTGGCCAATTTTCTTGTCGCCATCGTGCTGTACGCGGGCCTGTTCATGCATGGCATCGAAGAGCCGTCGAGCAAGCTCGGTCCCGTGGCCGAACAGACTGCCGCCTATGCGGCCGGCTTGCGCAGCGGTGATACCGTTGAAGCCGTCAATGGCAAGCCCGTGGCCAGCTGGTCCGAGCTGCGCTGGGAGCTGATCCAGGCTACCCTCGACAAGCAGCCGGCGCGCATCGAAGTGCGCCGTCCTGACCGTGGCCAGCAGGAAGCGACCTTGCCGACGGCCAGCCTGACGGAGGCGGACCTGGAAGGCGACGTGCTGGGCAAGCTGGGTTTGACCCTGGCCCGTTCCGCGCCCACCTTGATGGAAATCATGCCCGATGGCGCCGCCGCGCGCGCCGGCCTGCAAAAGGGCGATGAAATTCTCGCCATCGACGAACAGCCCGTGCACGAGGTGGCGGCCGTCATCGCCACCCTGAGCCAGGCGCCGGGCCGCACCTTGCAATTGCGGCTCCTGCGCCAGGGCCAGGACCTGACCTTGCCCATTACGCCGGACGCCGTGCCGGGCGCCGGGGCAGAGGGAGCTGTAACAGTTGGTAAGATACAGGCAAAGCTGGGACAGGTGCCGGATATGATCACCGTGGCCTCCGGACCGTTCTCTGCCGTGGGCAAGGCGTCCGCCAAGGTCTGGGATACCAGTGTCATGAGCCTGAAAATGCTGGGCAAAATGATTACCGGCCAGGTTTCTCTGAAGAATGTGACGGGGCCCATTACCATCGCCGATTACGCGGGCCAGACGGCGCGCATCGGCCTGGTAAGCTACCTGGGCTTCATCGCCTTCATCAGTATCAGTCTGGGCGTGATGAATTTGCTACCCATTCCTGTTCTGGATGGCGGGCATTTGCTGTATTATTCGCTGGAAGTTTTGACCGGACGCCCCTTGCCGGAGCGCGTAGGCGAGATTGCCCAGCGCCTGGGGATAGGTTTGTTGCTGACCTTGATGGTGCTTGCCGTCTTTAATGACGTGTTGCGATTGCTGAATTAGGACGCTGGTTGATGCCATTGCGTGAGTCGCACAAGCAATCTTTTGTGTATGTTGTCCATTGATTTACCCATTGAATAACCCCAATGAAATTACATTCTGCTCGTTTTGCCTTGCCTTCCTTTCGCCGCAGCCTGATCGGCGCCGCCGTCATGGCCATCTGTTCCGGTCACGCGCTGGCCGTCCAGCCATTTACTGTCAAGGACATCCGGGTCGAAGGGATCCAGCGTACTGAAGCGGGCACCGTCTTTGCGTACCTGCCGGTGCGGGTCGGCGAAACGTTCTCCGACGAGAAGAGCGTTGCCGCCATCAAGGCCCTGTATGCGACGGGCATGTTCAAGGATGTGCGCCTGGAAGCCGATGGCGACGTGCTGGTGGTGCTGGTCGAGGAACGACCAGCCATCGCGAGCGTGCAATTTACCGGTACCAAGGAATTTGAAAAGGACGTGCTGGTCAAGGCGCTGAAGGAAATCGGCGTCGGTGAAGCCAAGATTTTCGACAAGGCGTCCGTCGACCGCGCGGAACAGGAACTCAAGCGTCAGTACCTGTCGCATGGCCTGTACGGCGTGAAGATCACCACCACGGTCACGCCGATCGAGCGCAACCGCGTCAACGTGGTGTTCGCCGTCGACGAGGGCGACGTGGCCCGCATCAAGCAGATCAACATCGTCGGCAACAAGGCCTTCACGGACAAGGAACTGCGCGAGCAGCTGGCCCTGAACACGGGCGGCTGGTTCAGCTGGTACACCAAGGCCGACCAGTATTCGAAGACCAAGCTGACGGGCGACATCGAAGCGCTCAAGTCCTACTATCTGGACCGCGGCTATATCGAGATGCAGGTCGATTCGACGCAAGTGTCGATCACGCCCGATAAAAAAGACATCTACCTGACGATCAACATCACCGAAGGCGAGAAGTACAAGATCGCCGGCACCAAGTTCGAAGGCGAGATGTTCGGCCGCGAAGAAGAGCTCAAAGCGCTGAACCTGATGCGCGAAGGCGACATCTACTCGGGCGCGCGCCTGACGGCGACGAACAAGCGCATCCAGGACCGCCTGGCCACGTTCGGCTATGCCTTTGCCAACGTCAACGCCAATCCCGAAATCAACCGCGAAAAGCATGAAGTCGGTTTCACCTTCTTCATCGATCCGGGCAAGCGCGTCTACGTGCGCCACATGAATATCGCCGGCAACACCACCACGCGCGATGAAGTCATCCGCCGCGAATTCCGCCAGTTCGAATCGTCCTGGTACGACAGCAACAAGATCAAGCTGTCGCGCGACCGTGTCGACCGCCTCGGCTACTTCAAGGACGTGACCATCGACACGCCGGAAGCGCAGGGCACGACCGATCAGGTCGACGTCAACGTGACGGTGGTGGAAAAACCGACCGGTAACTTCCTGATCGGCGGCGCCTTCTCGCAATCGGAGAAGTTCACCCTGTCGGCATCGATTTCGCAGGCCAACTTCGCCGGTAGCGGCAACACGGTCGGCATTGAACTCAATACCAGCCATTACAGCCGCACGATCGCGTTTTCGCAAACCAATCCGTACTTCACGGACGACGGCATTTCGCGCAGCTTCGAAGTCTACCTGCGCACGACGGAACCGCCGGCGCTGAACATCGGCAGCTACAAGATCAAGCAGACCGGTGGCCGCGTCAGTTTCGGCGTGCCGTTCTCGGAAGTCGACACCGTCTTCTTCGGCATCGGCGCCGAGCGCTCGCGCATCGAAACCGACATCACCAGCCCGATCCGCTTCAAGCAGTATGTGATCGACAATGGCGGCCCGTCCGACGGTATCGGTTCGGCCACCACGAATTCCATCCCGCTGACGGCGGCCTGGCAGCGCGACAGCCGCGACAGCGCCCTGACGCCATCGATCGGCCGCTACCAGCGCGTCAACCTCGAGGCTGACCTGATCGGCGACCAGAAGTACTTCCGTGCCATTTATGAGCACCAGTATTTCCGTCCGCTGTTCAGCAAGGTCACCCTGGCGCTGAAGGGCGAGATCGATTACGGCCACGGTATCGGCAAGCACGTGTATCCGGTCTTCAAGAACTTCTACGGCGGCGGCATCGGTTCGGTGCGCGGCTACCTGAGTTCCTCGCTGGGCGCGGTCGAACCGAGCACCAACGATGCCTTGGGCGGCGCTTCGCGCCTGATCGGTAACGCGGAACTGCAGATGCCATTCCCCGGTTCGGGCAATGACCGCAGCTTGCGCTGGTTCGGTTTCCTTGACGGCGGCCAGGTCTACCAGGAAGGCGAAAAAATGCGGATCTCGCAATTGCGCTATTCTGCTGGCTTGGGCATCAGCTGGATTTCACCGGTGGGCCCGCTCAAGCTGAGCTACGCCAAGCCGCTGAACGCCAAGCCGACGGACCGCCTGGAGCGCTTCCAGTTCCAGATGGGCACCGGTTTCTAACCGGCCATCTGAACGGGGGCGACAGCTTTTACTTTTTGACCATGGAGTATCATGAACACCGCATCCGCTACCCTGCCCAAGACCCTTGCCGTGATCGCATTGTGCTGGAGTTCGCTGTTGCCGGTGCAGGCGCAGGCTCAGGAGTCGAAGATCGCCTGGATCAGCAGCGAACGTATTTATAACGAATCGAGGCTGGCCAAACTGGCCAGCGCCAAGCTGGCCGAAGAGTTCCGCTCGCGCGAAAAAGCCGTGCAGGAACTGGCTGCCCGCTTCAAGGTGGCCAACGAAGCACTGGAAAAGGACATGCCGACCCTGAGCGAGGCGGAGCGCGCCAAGCGCCAGCGCGAGTTTTTCGAGCTGGACAAGGAGCTGCAGCGTCGCCAGCGCGAGTTCCGCGAAGACCTGAGCCAGCGCACGAATGAAGAGCGCAGCGCCATCGCGGAAAAGGCCAACACCATCATCCAGCAGATGGCGCATATCGAAGGATATGACATCGTGCTGCAGGAAGCCCTGTGGGCCAGCCCGCGCATCGACATTACCGACAAGGTATTGAAGGCGCTGGACAAGTAACTGTAATAGTTTTTACGCCTGACAGTGCCGTGGCGAGCGGATGTGAGTTGTGGTTGAGAAGCGGAGCTGTGCTGGAGCACAGTGAGCATCGGAGACCGCAAATCGCGCCGCGCAGTAGGCATAGTCAGGCGTTCTTATAAAGGTAAAAGATGGGCACTCGACTAGGAGAATTGGTCGAACGCTTCGGCGGGCAGTTGGCGGGCGATCCGAACCTGGAAGTGTCAGGTATCGCACCGCTGGCCGACGCCGGCGCTTCGCACATCAGCTTTCTCAGCAATAGCAAATTCCGCGCACAGGCGGCCCAGAGCGGCGCCGCCGCGCTGATCCTCACGCCGGCCGACGATGCGCTGATCGGCGGCGACTACGCCGGCGCGCGCATCGTCACCCCGAATCCCTATGTGTATTTCGCGCGCGCGGCGCAGTATTTCGCCGCCCTGCACGAGATCAAGGCGCCAATCGGCATCCATCCGGGCGCCTTTGTCGACGCCAGCGCGCAGGTTGACGCCAGCGCCTCCGTCGGCGTGCACGCGGTGATCGAAGCGGGCGCCGTGATTGGCGCCGGCTGCGTCATCGGTCCCGGCTGCGTGGTGGGGCGCGACGCCGTCATCGGCGCCGGTACCCAGCTGTTCGCCAACGTGACCTTCCACGCGCGCTGCGTGATCGGCCAGCGCGGCATCATCCATTCGGGCGCCGTGATCGGCACCGACGGATTCGGCTTCGCCAACGAAGGCGGCGTGTATATCAAGATTCCGCAGACGGGCAGGGTGGTGATCGGTGACGATGTCGACATCGGCGCCAACACCACCATCGACCGCGGCGCACTGGCCGACACCATCATCGAAGACGGCGTCAAGCTCGATAACCAGATCCAGATCGGCCACAACTGCCACATCGGCGCGCACACGGCCATGGCCGGCTGTGTCGGCGTGGCCGGCAGCGCCGTCATCGGCAAGTACTGCACCTTCGGCGGCGCCGCCATGGTGCTGGGCCACCTGACCATTGCCGACCGCGTCCACGTGGGTTCGGGCAGCATGGTCTCGCGCTCGATCGCGGAGCCGGGCCAGTACACGGGTTTTTATCCGCTGGCCAAGAACGCCGACTGGGAAAAGAGCGCCGCCATCGTGCGCAACCTGTCAAGCATGCGCGAGAAGATCCGTGCGCTTGAAAAAACACTTAAGACACTGACCACGCAAGACGAAAAATGACTACTGAGAAAAAGCCTCTCGACATCCTCGCCATCAAATCGCTGCTGCCGCACCGCTATCCGCTGCTGCTGGTTGACCGCGTGCTGGACTGGGAAGCGAACAAATTCATCACCGCCATCAAGAACGTGACGGTCAATGAGGAGTTCTTCCAGGGCCATTTCCCGCACAAGCCGGTCATGCCCGGCGTGCTGATGATCGAAGCGCTGGCGCAGACGGCGGCCTTGCTGTCGTTCCTGACGATGGGCGTCAAACCGGATGAGAATTCGGTGGTGTACCTTGTCGGCATCGACAATGCGCGCTTCAAGCGTCCCGTCGAACCTGGCGACCAATTGAAGATGGACGTGGAAATCCTGCGCGTGTCGCGCGGCCTCTGGAAATACAAGGCAGTTGGCTCGGTCGACGGCACGGTGGCGCTGGAAGCGGAAATCATGTGCACCATCCGCAGCGCGCGGGATGCGAGCCAGCCAGCGGAGTAGTAATATGGCGGTCATCCACACTACGCCAGTGATTGATCCGAAAGCTGAGCTCGACAGTTCGGTCTAGGTGGGACCGTACACCAGTATCGGTCCGCACGTGCGTATCACGCGCAACCGGTCCAGTACACGGGTTTTTATCCGCTGGCCAAGAACGCAGACTGGCAAAAGAGCGCCGCCATCGTGCGCAACCTGTCAAGCATGCGCGAGAAGATCCGCGCGCTTGAAAAAACAATTAAAACACTGACCACGCAAGACGAAAAATGACTATTGAAAAAAAGACCCTCGACATCCTCGCCATCAAATCGCTGCTGCCGCACCGCTACCCGCTGTTGCTGGTTGACCGCGTGCTGGACTGGGAAGCGAACAAGACCATCACCGCCATCAAGAACGTGACGGTCAATGAAGAGTTCTTCCAGGGCCACTTCCCGCACAAGCCGGTCATGCCCGGCGTGCTGATGATCGAAGCGCTGGCGCAGACGGCGGCCTTGCTGTCGTTCCTGTCGATGGGCGTGAAACCGGACGAGAATTCGGTGGTGTACTTCGTCGGTATCGACAATGCGCGTTTCAAGCGTCCTGTCGAACCGGGCGACCAGCTGAAGATGGATGTGGAAATCCTGCGCGTCTCGCGCGGCATTTGGAAATACAAGGCGGTCGGCTCGGTCGATGGCAAAGTGGCGCTGGAAGCGGAACTGATGTGCACCATCCGCAGCGCGCAGGATGCGAGCCAGTCTGCGAGCCAGCCAGCGGTGCAGTGATGGCGGCCATCCACTCCACGGCAGTGATCGATCCGAAGGCCGAGCTAGACAGCTCGGTCGAGGTGGGTCCGTACACCATCATCGGTCCGCACGTGCGCATCGGCGCCGGCACCAGGGTCGGCCCGCACGTGGTTATCGACGGCCATACGACGATCGGCAGCGACAACCACCTGTTCCAGTTTTCCTCCATCGGCGCGCAGCCGCAGGATAAGAAATGGGCCGGCGAGGCGACGCGCCTGGAAATCGGCGACCGCAACACCATCCGCGAGTTCTGCACCTTCAACACGGGTACCGTGCAAGGCGGCGGCGTGACGCGCCTGGGCAACGACAACTGGATTTCGGCGTATGTCCACCTGGCGCACGACTGCCTGGTGGGCAACAACACCATCTTTTCGAACAACGCGCAACTGGCGGGCCACGTGGAGATCGGCGACTGGGTCATCATGAGCGGTTTCGCCAATGTGCACCAGTTCTGCAAGATCGGCGCGCACGCCTTCGTCGGCATGAGCACCAGCCTGACGCAGGACGTGCCGCCTTTCGTGCTCCTGAACGGCAATCCGGCGCAGGCGCATGGCGTCAATATCGAGGGCTTGAAACGCCGCGGCTTTACGCGCGAGCAGATCAACGGCATCCGCACCGCGTATAAACTCATCTACCGCTCGGGACTGACGCTGGAGGAATCCAAGGCGGCCCTGTTCGAAGAAGAGCAGGCTTCCTCGCCCGAGGTGGCGCAACACATTCGCGCCATGCGCGAATTCCTTGGCGTCGCGTCGCGTGGCATCGTCCGCTGACCAGGCCAGCGGCCTGCCGGTCGCCAACGTCGCCATCGTCGCCGGCGAGGTGTCGGGCGACCTGCTGGCCAGCCGGCTGCTGTCCGGCCTCGTGCCGCAGCTGCCCGGCACGCGCTTCCACGGCATCGGCGGCGAGCACATGGCCAGGCAGGGTTTTGTGTCCGACTGGCCGCTCGACAAGCTGACCGTGCGCGGCCTGTTCGAAATCATTCCCCGCTACCGCGAGATCAAGGGCATCCAGAACGCGCTGCGCGACCAGCTGCTGGCGGAGCGTCCCGCCGTCTTCATCGGCGCCGACTATCCGGGTTTTAACCTGGGCCTCGAGCAGCAGCTCAAGGAAGGCGGCATCCCCACCGTGCATTACATCGGCCCGCAGATCTGGGCCTGGCGCGGTGGACGCATCAAGAAAATCATCAAGGCCGTCTCGCACATGCTGGTGATCTTCCCGTTCGAGGAAGAGATCTACCGCAAGGCGGGCGTACCCGTCACCTATGTCGGCCATCCGCTGGCAGAGATGATCCCCCTGCAGCCCGACGAGGCGGCCGCGCGCCGTGTCCTGGGCTTGCCGGAAGACGCGAATGTCGTGACCCTGATGCCGGGCAGCCGCATGGGCGAACTCAAATACAATACGGTGGCGTTCGTGACCGCTTGCAAGCTGCTGCTGGCGCGCGACCGCTCCTTGCGTTTCGTCGCGCCCATGGCCGGCGAAAAACAGCGCCAGTACTTTTTGCAGCTGATTGCGGAAGCGGGCTTGCAGGACGTCGAAATCCTGCTTACCGATGGCGGCTCGCACACGGCCATCTGCGCCGCCGATGCGGTGCTGGTGGCGTCGGGCACGGCTTCGCTGGAAGTGGCGCTGTACAAGAAACCGATGGTCATCGCCTACAAGATGATGCGCGCCTCGTGGGAAATCATGCGTCACATGGGTTACCAGCCGTGGATAGGCTTGCCGAACATCCTGGCGCGCGATTACGTGGTGCCCGAGCTGCTGCAGAATGCGGCCAGCCCCGAGGCGCTGGCGGACGCGATGTGGAAGCAGCTGAGCGACGTGCCGGGCCGTTTGCGCCTGGTGCAGCGCTTCACGGACATGCACCACAGCCTGCTGCGCGACAGCGCGCGCGAGAGCGCCAACGCCGTCATGCAGGTCATTGCCGCGCACCGCAAGTAAATTCAGATTACCGCTTCAACCGCTGTACCAACCAAAGATTCAACGTGAAAAATATCTATCCCGGCCTGTTTGACGACTTGCCATTCTCGCTCGATGAAATCATCTGCGGCGTCGACGAGGCAGGCCGCGGTCCGCTGGCCGGCCCCGTGTTCGCCGCCGCCGTGATCCTCGACCCGAACCAGCCTATCGACGGCTTGCGCGATTCGAAAAAACTCAGCGAAGCCAGGCGCGACTTGCTGGCGCCGCAAATCAAGGCCAAGGCCCTGGCCTGGGCCATCGCCGAAGCGTCGGAAGAAGAGATCGACCGCCTGAACATTCTGCAGGCGTCGATGCTGGCCATGCGCCGCGCCGTCGAGGCGCTGGCGACCGTGCCGACCCTGGCACTGATCGACGGCAACCGCTGCCCGGTGATGCCGATACGCGGCATGGCCATCGTTGGCGGCGACGACAAGGTCGATTCGATTTCCGCCGCCTCGATCCTGGCCAAGACGGCGCGCGACGCGGCCCTCGTGCACCTGCATGCGGCTTACCCGGAGTACTGCTTCGACCAGCACAAGGGCTACGGCACGAAATTGCACCTGGAACGCCTGCACCTGCACGGCGCCTCGCCCGTGCACCGCCGCTCGTTCGCGCCCGTGCGCAACGTGATCGCGCTGTTTGGCGGGCAGGAGGTGGCGGCATGAAGACGATTACCTCGCGCGACAACGCGCAATACAAGGATTTATTGAAGCTGGCGGGCAGTTCGCAGGCGCGCCGCAAGTCGGGCCGCACCTTGCTCGATGGCGTGCACCTGTGTCAGTCGTACCTGCAGTTGCGCGGCATGCCGGAGCAGTGCATCGTCAGCGAAAGCGCCTTGCGCAATCCGGAAGTGATGGACATCGTCGGCCAGCTGGAAAGCCGGCGCGCGCATGTACTGGGCTTGCCCGACGCGCTGTACAACGCGGTGAGCCAGGTCGAACATGGCGTGGGCGTGATGTTCCTCGTCGAGACGCCGGAACGGGCCGTCACGCAGCCTCTGGGCGTGTCGGCCGTGCTGCTCGATAACCTGCAAGACCCGGGCAATGTGGGCTCCATCCTGCGCAGCGCGGCCGCCGCCGGCATCACGCAGGTTTACTGCAGCGCCGGTACGGCCTTCTGCTGGTCGCCCAAGGTGCTGCGCGCGGCGATGGGCGCGCACTTCGTGCTCGACATCTTTGAAAACGTCGACCTGGCGGCACTCGTATCGAATGCCAAGGTGGCGACCCTCGCCACCAGCGGCTACGCCACGCAGCGACTGTACGACGTCGACCTGCGCCAGCCCGTCGCCTGGCTGTTCGGCCATGAAGGGCAGGGCGTCGCCGACGACCTGCTGTCGATGGCCACGCACCAGGTGGTCATTCCCCACCTGGGCCAGATCGAATCGCTGAACGTGGCCGCCTGCGCCGCCGTCTGCTTCTTCGAGCAGCTGCGCCAGGGCCAGGCCTGAACAGGGTAGCCATGTCTTTCCCTCCGCTCGCCGACGGCGCCGTACGTGACGAAGCCTGGTGGCGCCAGGTTGCCGCCTTGTATCCCGCGCCGCCGGACGCCATCGTCAATCTGGAACACGGCTATTTCGGCGCCATGGCCGCGCCCGTGCAAGCGGCCTTCGAGCAGGCCGTGCGCTACACCAACGAGCAACTGAGTCCTTTCGTGCGCGGCGAGTTTACGCGCACGCATGTGGATATCCTGCGCCGGCGCGTCGCTGAACTGATCCATGCCGAGCCGCACGAGATCCTGCTGACCCGCAGCGGCACCGAGTCGATGCAGCTGCTGATCGCGCAATACCACGGCCTGGCGCCCGGCGATACCGTGCTGTGGAGTAATCTCGACTATCCGGCCATGCGCACGGCCATGCGCTGGCTGGCGCAGCGCCGTGGCGTCACCAGCACGCCAGTCACCTTGCGCCTGCCCGTCAGCGATGACGAGATCGTCGCCCGCTACGCGCAAGCCATGCGCCAGGCCGTCCAGCCCAAATTGCTGCTGCTGTCGCAGGTGACGCCGGCCAATGGCCAGCAACTGCCGCTGCGGGAAATCATGGCGCTGGCGCGCACACACGGCATCGACGTGCTGCTCGACAGCGCCCATGCGCTGGGGCAGGTCGACGTGGACGTGCAGGCCATGGGCGTCGATTTCGCCGGTTTCAATCTGCACAAATGGCTGGGGGCGCCGGCCGGACTCGGTGTCGTGTATATCCGCGCCTCGCAGCTGCACAAGATCGAACCGCATTTGGGCGACGAGGATTATCCATTGGATGATATCCGCGGCCGGCTGCACATGGGCATGCCGCCGATCGGCGCCATCCTGGCCGCACCCGCCGCATTGGACTTCCATGCGTGCCTGGGCGGCACGCCGGCCAAGAGGGAGCGCCTGGCCTGGCTGCGAGATTACTGGGTCAGCCGCGCCGCGCAACTGCCCGGCGTGCGGATTCTGTCGCCGCTCGATGCCAGCCGCGGCACGGCGCTGGTCGCCTTTGCCGTCGACGGCATGGACGCACGCGCGCTGCAGCAAGCCTTGCTGCAGCGCTTTGGCATCTTCACGGTGGAGCGCAATATCGGCGATACCGACGTCGTGCGCGCCACGGTGGCCATCACCACCACCACTGCTGAGCTGGACCGGCTGGTGGCGGCCTTGACGGCACTATCCAGAGAAACGAACGCCTGACAAAACCGTCGCGAGCGGAAGGGAGCGGTGGCCGAGAAGCGCGACCGTACTTCTAGTACGGTGAGCATCGCAAGCCGCCTATGCCGACGCGCAGCAGGTTTGGTCAGGTGTTCTAGTATTCGCGCCGGTTCGGCTTGATCTCTTGCAGGATCGTCGTGGAGATCTCTTCGATCGACTTGGTGGTCGACGACAGCCAGCGGATACCCTCGCGTTTCATCATCTTTTCCGCCTCGTTGACCTCGTAACGGCAATTCTCGATGGCCGCATACTTGCTTCCGGCGCGTCTTTCGTTGCGTATTTCCGACAAACGTTCGGGCGTAATGCTCAATCCGAAAATTTTATTCTTAAATTCCAGCAGGGCCGATGGCAGCTTGTCGCGCTCGAAATCGTCGGGAATCAGCGGATAATTGGCCGCCTTGATACCGTATTGCATGGCCAGATACAGGCTGGTCGGGGTCTTGCCAGAGCGCGAAACACCCACCAGAATGACATCGGCCGAGGACAGGTTCTTGTGCGACTGCCCATCGTCGTGCGCCAGCGAATAGTTGATCGCCTCGATGCGGTTCTTGTATTCCTCGCTGTCGACGATGTTGTGCGAGCGCCCGATGGTATGGGTCGACATCACGCCCAGCTCCTGCTCCAGCGGGGCGACGAAGGTCTGGATCAGGTCCATGTGCATGCCGCTGGACTTGCGGATCACGGCCGACAGGTCGTTCTTCACGAGGGTGGAGAAAATGATCGGGCGCTGGCCATCGGCGGCAAAGGCTTCGTTGATCTTGCGCGCCGCATCATAGGCCTTGTCCATGGTGTCGATGAAGGGCAGTCGGATCTGGCGGAAGCGCAAATCGAACTGCGTCAGCACCGAGTGGCCGAACGTCTCGGCGGTGATGCCGGTGCCGTCGGAAACGAAGAAGACGGTGCGGGCCGCGGAGGGCAGAGGAGGGCGTGGTTCTTGTGTCATGGGTTTTCGGATCAAGATTGTGCGTCGTCAATTTGCGCCGCACAAGGTAAAATGGCTGCAACGGTATGATTGTGCTGCACGACGCCAAGAATAACAAGAAGACTGTCTGTGCGCCGCGCGTAAAGATTTCTATCATCAGTAAGGGTGTCATTATGACCAACGCAGTATCGCAACAGCAGGAAGACAAGGACGCGGTGTATGTTGCCTCGTTCGAGCATTTGCGCATGACGGATGTCGAATCCGTCGGCGGCAAGAACGCCTCCCTGGGCGAAATGATCAGCCAGCTGGCGGAAGCCGGCGTGCGCGTGCCCGGTGGCTTTGCCACCACGGCGCAGGCATTCCGCGATTTCCTGTCGTACAGCGCCAACGGCGGCTTGCCGCTGGCCGAACGCATCGCCCAGCGCCTCGAAGGGCTGAACATCGATGACGTGCGCTCGCTGGCGCAAGCCGGCGCCGAGATCCGTCAATGGATCGTCGAAACGCCGTTCCAGCCGCGCCTGGCCGCTGAAATCGACCAGTTCTACGCCAAGCTGGTGGCCGATTCCGACACGGAAATGTCGTTTGCCGTGCGTTCCTCAGCCACGGCTGAAGACTTGCCGGACGCCTCTTTTGCTGGTCAGCAAGAAACCTTCCTGAACGTGGTGGGCATCGACAACGTGCTCGAGGCCATGAAACAGGTATTCGCGTCGCTGTACAACGACCGCGCCATTTCGTACCGCGTGCACAAGGGCTTTACGCACGCTGAAGTGGCCTTGTCGGCGGGCGTGCAGCGCATGGTGCGTTCCGACCTGGGCGCGGCCGGCGTGATGTTCACCATCGATACGGAGTCGGGCTTCAAGGACGTGGTCTTCGTCACTTCCAGCTATGGCCTGGGTGAGACCGTGGTGCAGGGCGCCGTCAACCCCGACGAATTCTATGTGCACAAGCCGATGCTGGAAAAAGGCAAGTCGCCTGTGATCCGCCGCAATATCGGCTCGAAGCTGCTGAAGATGGAATTCACGAACGAAGCGAAAGCCGGCCGTTCCGTGAAAACCGTCGACGTGCCAGTCGAAATGCGCAACCGCTACTCGCTGAACGACAGCGAAGTGGTGGAACTGGCGAAATACGCCGTCATCATCGAGAACCACTACGGCCGTCCGATGGACATCGAGTGGGGCAAGGATGGCCGTGACGGCAAGCTGTACATCCTGCAGGCGCGTCCCGAGACCGTCAAGTCGCAGCAAAAGGCGACCGACGTGCAGGAGCGCTTCAAGCTGAAAAGCACGGGCACCGTGCTGACGTCCGGCCGCGCCATCGGCCAGAAGATCGGCGCCGGCCCCGTGCGCGTGATTCACGACCCGGCCGACATGGAACGCGTGCAGCCAGGCGACGTGCTCGTTGCCGACATGACGGACCCGAACTGGGAACCGGTCATGAAGCGCGCATCGGCCATCGTCACCAACCGTGGCGGCCGTACTTGCCACGCTGCAATTATCGCCCGTGAACTGGGCGTGCCGGCTGTCGTCGGCTGCGGCGACGCGACCGACGTGCTGAAGGACGGCACGTTTGTCACCGTGGTCTGCTCGGAAGGCGACGAAGGCAAGATCTACGACGGCTTGCTGGAAACGGAAGTATCGGAAGTGTCGCGCGGCGAATTGCCGAAGCTCGACACCAAGATCATGCTCAACGTGGGCAATCCGCAGCTGGCGTTCGACTTCCAGTCCGTGCCGAATGCGGGCGTGGGCCTGGCGCGCCTGGAATTCATCATCAATAACAATATCGGTGTGCATCCGCGCGCGATCCTGGAATATCCGAACATCGATGCCGACCTGAAAAAGGCCGTGGAATCGGTGGCGCGCGGCCACGCTTCGCCGAAGGCGTTCTACATCGACAAGCTGGCCGAAGGCATCGCCACCATCGCCGCCGCCTTCTGGCCGAAGAAAGTCATCGTGCGCCTGTCCGACTTCAAGTCGAACGAGTACAAGAAGCTGATCGGCGGTTCGCGCTACGAGCCGGACGAGGAAAACCCGATGCTGGGCTTCCGCGGCGCGGCGCGCTACCTGTCGGCCGACTTCTCCGAAGCGTTCAACATGGAATGCGAAGCGATGAAGCGCGTGCGCAATGACATGGGCCTGACGAACGTGGAAATCATGGTGCCATTCGTGCGCACCCTGGGCCAGGCCGAGAAAGTTATCGACCTGCTGGCGAAAAACGGCTTGAAGCGTGGCGAGAACGACCTGCGCGTCATCATGATGTGCGAAGTGCCGTCGAACGCCATCCTGGCCGACCAGTTCCTCGACCATTTCGACGGCTTCTCGATCGGTTCGAACGACCTGACCCAGCTGACCCTGGGCCTGGACCGCGATTCCGGCATGGAATTGCTGGCCGCCGACTTCGACGAGCGCGATCCCGCCGTGAAAGCCCTGCTGGCCCTGGCCATCAAGGCTTGCCTGGCACGCGGCAAGTACATCGGCATCTGCGGCCAGGGGCCTTCCGACCATCCGGACTTCGCCGTCTGGCTGATGGAGCAGGGCATCGAATCGATGTCCCTGAATCCGGACTCGGTGATCGACACCTGGCAAAAGCTCGCTGCGCTGAAAGCGTAAGCAGCTTTACCGCCCTCTGAAAACCCGCTGCCGCTCATCCGGCAGCGGGTTTTTTTATGCCTGCCGTGGAGCGCACGGCAGTATCCGATGGGATTGCGTCAGATCAGCTAAAATGATTCCACCAATACATTGAAACGGGAGTTCACATGGCAAGCAAGAAACCGAGCAAAGTGGCAAAGATCGACATCGGCATTTCCGAGGCGGACCGCGCGAAAATTGCGGAAGGCCTGTCCGGCCTGCTGGCCGACAGCTACACCTTGTACCTGATGACCCATAATTTTCACTGGAACGTCAAGGGGCCGATGTTCAACACCCTGCACCTGATGTTCATGACGCAATACACGGAGCAGTGGGCCGCGCTGGACCTGATCGCCGAGCGTATCCGCGCCCTCGGCTATCCGGCACCGGGCACCTACAAGGAATTCGTCAAGCTGGCCTCGATCAAGGAAATCGACGGCGTGCCGCCGGCGCTGGACATGGTCAGCCACCTGGTGTCGGCGCAGGAAGCGACCGCGCGCACGGCGCGCCGTTTGTTCCCGCTGCTGGAGAAAGCCAATGACCAGCCGACGGCCGACCTGATCACGCAGCGCCTCGATTTGCATGAGAAGACGGCGTGGATGCTGCGCAGCCTGCTGGAGGAATAAACGCCGGGCCGGCGGCGCTAATTCGCCGCTGGCTATTGACGCCATCCGGAATTGCGTTAGACTGCTTGTATATAGGTGTTTGGCAAGAATAATATCAGGCAGTACAGCGCATTAAACCCCGTCGCTTATATAGGCTGCGGGGTTTTTTATTTTGGATTCACAAGGATGGAGGCATCATGGCTGAATGGGTGGGCTGGTTTGTCGCGGCTGGCGCGGTATTGATCCTGGAGCTGTTTACGGGCACGTTTTATCTGCTGATGATCGCTATCGGCATCAGTGCCGGAGGATTGGTGGCGCTGGCGGGCGGAAATGGCAGCTGGCAGGCCCTGACGGCCGCCATTGTCGGCGTGGCGGCTACGCTGTTATTGCGGCGCAGCCGTTTTGGCAAGGCCGCGCGGCGCGATGCGGCGCAGGATCCGAATGTGAATCTCGATATCGGCCAAAGCGTGACGGTCGCGCACTGGGTCGATGGCGCGGCGCGCGTCATGTATCGCGGCGCCTTGTGGGATGTGGAACTGATTCCCGGCAGCGATACGCAGGCCGGTCATTACACCATACGCGCCGTGCGTGGCAGCCGTTTGATTGTTGGATAACCTGGAGAATAGATTATGGAAGTAAGCATCGGAAGCGTGTCGTTGATCTTGTTATTGCTGGCGTTGGTATTTGTCTTCAAGACGGTCAATGTGGTGCCGCAGCAGCATGCCTGGGTGGTGGAGCGCCTGGGCAAGTTCCATGCGGTATTGGGGCCTGGCCTGAATATTGTCGTGCCTTTTGTCGACCGCATCGCTTACAAGCATGTACTCAAGGAAATTCCACTCGACGTGCCGCCGCAGGTGTGCATTACGCGCGACAATACGCAATTGCAGGTCGATGGCATTCTGTATTTCCAGATTACCGATGCGATGCGTGCTTCCTATGGTTCGTCGAATTATATCGCCGCCATTACGCAATTGGCGCAAACGACCTTGCGATCGGTGATCGGTAAAATGGAACTCGACAAGACATTTGAAGAGCGCGACCATATCAATACGGCCATCGTGAATGCCATCGATGAATCGGCGGCGAATTGGGGCGTCAAGGTATTGCGATATGAAATCAAGGATTTGACGCCGCCCAAGGAAATTTTGCATGCAATGCAGGCGCAGATCACGGCCGAGCGCGAAAAGCGCGCGCTGATTGCCGCTTCGGAAGGGCGCAAGCAGGAGCAGATCAATATCGCCAGCGGCGAGCGCGAAGCGAACATTGCCCGTTCCGAAGGCGAGAAGCAGGCATCGATCAACCGCGCCGAAGGCCAGGCCACGGCCATCGTCGCGCTGGCGCAGGCCAGTGCGGAGGCGCTGCGCCAGGTGGGCGCCGCCATCCGCGAGCCGGGCGGCGAAGATGCCGTCAACCTGAAAGTAGCCGAGCAGTATGTGGGCGCCTTCGCGCAATTGGCGAAAACGAATAACTCGATTATCGTGCCGGCCAATCTGGGCGATATGAGTGGTTTGATCGCTGCGGCAATGCAGGTGGTCAAAACCCAGAAGCCGAAAGGCGGCGTGGCGATTCCTTGATGGCTGGTGAATAGCAAACTCGTAGCAAGTTTTTCGTCAATACTGCCCGCCATATCGCGGGCAGTTTTCATTTGCGCCACTGGAATATATGGCAGCAGCAGGGCTGGAGTATCGGCGTTGGAATCAGTAGCGCTGACAATATTTTCTTTATGCTATGCTGTGCGCACTTTCTGGATTATATGCTGTCGTGCGACGCTTATCTTTCTGATTGAAGTAGCATCTGCCGCACCAATGTCCGCGGCGGATGACGGCGCGGGATTGGAGGCCGATGCACGGTGGCCGATAGTATTGGCCTCATGTATATTATGAATTGCAATTTTTAATTACTATAAATTGCAATGAAACAAAAAATACTGCAGAATAAATGTGACCGATGGTGCTGTATTTAAGTGCCGCCGCACAAAAATACAGTGACTGGCGCACACGGTACACAGCGGTGTCCGTCCCCTTGATTGAAGACTTGCATCGCCTGAAGGCCGGGAAGTGGGGTTTTTGGGAAAAGAATTGTAAAAAACAATCAAATCTTCAGAAAAAATCACCTCAATCGCGTTACAATTGGATAGAATTTAACTGTTCAGTTATATTTTTCAACTCACACAAGGAAATATCATGGATCTGTCCAGCTTATCCCTGTCCGAACTGCGCACCTTGCAGGACGACATCAAGAAGCAAATGAAAAAACGCGAACAAGACGACCTGTCCAAGGCGCGTGAACAAATCCTGGCCATCGCCCAAAGCGTCGGCGTTTCCGTAAAAGATCTGGTTGGTACGGGTATCCGCGCTAAAACCGGCACGGTCGCGGTACGCTATCGCAATCCGGATGATGCGACGCAACAGTGGACTGGCCGTGGCCGTCAACCGAAATGGGTAAAAGAGTGGACCGATTCGGGCAAGTCGCGTGATCTGCTGAAGGTGTAATGTAATACGCCATTCATTCGGATGCTTGTCCTGTGCGTTAATACAGGTGTACAAAGCAGCATGCAAGCATCCGGAACTTTCCTCGTTTTTAGTCTTTGGCCAGACAGGCCGAGTTGATCTCCATCGCCGTATCTCCTTGGCTTTTTCGTCAATACCGCTTCCCGCCTCATCTCTTTCTTTTCCCCGCTTTATTCCATCGCACTGAGTTTTTCCCGCTTGCCGCAGGCAATCGTCAAAACAAAAACCCGGCATATAGCCGGGCTTGTTGGTAGTGGCGCAGTTCGCTGTGCGCGGTGCCGGATCAGCGGCGGTGCGATTTCATGGCCGCCTGCACTTCGCGCGCGCCATCGCGGTCGCGTTCCGCAGCGCGTTTGTCGTGCTGCTTCTTGCCTTTGGCCAGGCCGATTTCGCATTTCACGCGACCGCCCTTGTAGTGGAGGTTGAGCGGCACCAGGGTATAGCCTGAGCGTTCCACCTTGCCGATCAGTTTATCCATTTCCGCGCGGTGCAGCAGCAGCTTGCGCGTGCGTACGGCTTCCGGGTGGATATGGGTGGAGGCGGTCGGCAGGGCGCTGATATGCGCGCCGAACAGGAAGAGTTCATCGCCGCGGACGACGACGTAGGCTTCCTTGATTTGGACGCGGGCGTCGCGGATGGCTTTGACTTCCCAGCCTTCCAGCACGATGCCCGCTTCGTAGCGATCCTCGATAAAGTAGTCGTGGAAGGCTTTTCTGTTGTCTGCTATGGTCATGAGATGGTAAATGTGCGCGGGTCGGTTAAACTACTGTCTCGCGCAAGCGCGATAAAATCAAATGTATCCAACATCATAGCAAATGGTTCTTCAATGGCAGTAGTACATAAATCAGTTTTTCTCGGCTATAGCGCCGAACAAATGTTCGCGCTGGTGGCGGCGGTGGAAGATTATCCCAAATTTCTGCCCTGGTGCGGTGCGGTCGAGATTCGCGAGCGGGGCGAGAACACGGTCGTCGCCAGCGTGGGCATACATTACCACGGCGTGCGCCAAAGCTTCACCACGTCCAACGAGAACGTGCCGCCGACTTCCATCAAGATGAAGCTGGTGGACGGCCCTTTCAAGACCCTCGACGGCGTGTGGACCTTCAAGGCCCTGCGCGAAGACGCCTGCAAGATCGAACTGGACCTGCACTACGAGTTTTCCAGCCGCGTACTGGAACAGATCATCGGCCCCGTCTTCGGCATGATCGCCAACAGCATGGTCGATTCCTTCTGCAAGCGCGCGGAGACGGTATATGGCTGAAATCAGCATTCAGGTGCAAGTCTGCCACGCGCTGCCGGACAGCGCCTTTCTGCGTTCCCTGCGCGTGCCGGCAGGCACCACCATCGGGCAGGCGGTGGTGCTGAGCGGCTTGCTGCAGGAAATGCCCGGCATCGACCTGGCCGTGAACATGGTCGGCATCTATGGCAAGAAGAAGCCGCTCGATACCGTATTGCACGAGCATGACCGCGTGGAAGTCTACCGCCCCTTGCAGGCGGACCCGAAAGAGGCGCGCCGGCGCCGTGCCAGCGGCAAGCCAGCGAAGGGTTGAGCGGGCAGGGCGGCGGCCGCCTGGCGCGCGCCATTTTTTGCTATTTTCAAATATCTTTTCTATGCTGCAAGGACGAAGGGCGCTTTTTTCTGTATAATCTGCTTTTGCGCCAATAGGAAATGCTATGCGTCTACTTCAAAAAGCACTCACATTCGATGACGTGCTGCTCGTCCCAGCCTACTCCAACGTTCTGCCCGCCGATACGTCCCTCAAAACTCGCCTGACCCGCAATATCACCCTGAATATTCCCTTGCTGTCCGCAGCCATGGATACGGTGACGGAAGCCCGCCTGGCGATCGCGATGGCCCAGGAAGGCGGCATCGGCATCATCCACAAGAATTTGAATCCGAAGGATCAGGCGCGTGAAGTGGCCCGCGTAAAGCGTTTCGAAGCTGGCGTGCTGCGTGATCCGATCACGATTCCGCCGGAAATGAAAATCCGTGACGTGATCGCTCTGACGGAGCAATACGGCATCAGCGGTTTCCCTGTCGTCAAAGGCAAGGAAGTCGTCGGCATCATCACCAACCGCGATTTGCGCTTTGAAAAGGAACTCGACGCGGAAGCCTCCGCCAAGATGACCCCGCGCGAAAAACTCGTCGTCGTCAACGAAGACGCCGATACGGCCGAAGCCAAGCGCCTGATGAACAAGCACCGCCTCGAGCGCGTGCTGGTCGTCAATGACGCCTTCGAATTGCGCGGCCTGATCACCGTCAAGGATATCCAGAAGTCCACTTCCCACCCGTTCGCGTCGAAAGACAGCCAGGGCAAGCTGCTGGTCGGCGCTGCCGTCGGCGTCGGTGCCAAGGATGAAGAGCGCATCGACCTGCTGGTCGCCGCCGGTGTCGACGTGCTGGTGGTCGACACGGCCCACGGCCACTCGCAGGGCATCCTCGACCGCGTACGCTGGATCAAGACCAAGTACCCGCAAGTGGAAGTGATTGGCGGCAACATCGCTACCGCCGCCGCCGCCAAGGCGCTGGTGGAATACGGCGCCGATGCGGTCAAGGTCGGCATCGGTCCTGGCTCGATCTGCACCACGCGTATCGTCGCCGGTGTGGGCGTGCCGCAAATCACGGCCATCTCGAATGTCGCCGAAGCACTCGAAGGCACGGGCGTGCCATGTATCGCCGACGGCGGTATCCGTTTCTCGGGCGACATCTCGAAAGCGCTGGCCGCTGGCGCCTCGACCGTCATGATGGGTTCCATGTTTGCCGGTACGGAAGAAGCACCAGGCGAAGTGATCCTGTACCAGGGCCGCAGCTACAAATCGTACCGCGGCATGGGCTCGCTGGGCGCGATGTCCGACGGCTCGGCTGACCGTTATTTCCAGGACGCCACCATGAAGGCCGACAAGTTCGTGCCGGAAGGTATCGAAGGCCGCGTGGCCTACAAAGGCAGCGTGCTGGCGATCATCTTCCAGCTGGTGGGCGGCGTGCGTCAATCGATGGGTTACTGCGGTTGCGCCACCATCGACGAACTGCGCGAAAAGGCGGAATTCGTGGAAATCACCTCGGCCGGCATGCGCGAGTCGCATGTCCACGATGTGCAGATCACGAAAGAAGCGCCAAATTATCGCTCCGAGTAAGCGGTAAGGAAAGTCCAGACCGGCGCAAGGGTGAAACACCCCGGCGCCGGTTTTGCAATAGCCTCCAGATAAAGTCCCCATCATGCATTCTAAAATCCTCATTCTCGATTTCGGTTCCCAAGTCACCCAGTTGATCGCCCGCCGCGTGCGCGATTCCGGCGTGTTTTCCGAAGTCTTCCCGTATGACGTCAGCGACGAATTCGTGCGCAACTACGGCGCCGCCGGCGTGATCCTGTCGGGCAGCCACAATTCCACCCTGGACGGCGACTCGCCGCGCGCACCGCAAGCCGTGTTCGAGCTGGGCGTGCCCGTGCTGGGCATCTGCTACGGCATGCAAACCATGGCGGCCCAGCTGGGCGGCAAGGTGGAAAATGGCCTGGTGCGCGAATTCGGTTACGCCGAAGTGCGCGCCCGCAGCCACACCAAGCTGCTCAACGGTATTGCCGACTTCGTCACCGACGAAGGCCACGGCATGCTGAAAGTATGGATGAGCCATGGCGACAAGGTGCTGGAAATGCCGCCAGGCTTCAAGCTGATGGGCAACACCCCGAGCTGCCCGATCGCCGCCATGGCCGATGAAGAGCGCCAGTTCTACGGCGTGCAGTTCCACCCGGAAGTAACGCACACGGTGCAGGGCAAGGCCATGCTCGGTCGTTTCGTGCATGAAATCTGCGGCTGCAAGTCGGACTGGAACATGCCCGACTATATCAGCGAAGCGGTGGAAAAAATCCGCGCGCAAGTGGGCACCGACGACGTCATCCTGGGCCTGTCCGGCGGCGTCGATTCGTCCGTGGCCGCTGCCCTGATCCATCGCGCCATCGGCGACCAGCTGACCTGCGTCTTCGTCGACCATGGCCTGCTGCGCCTGGACGAAGGCAAGATGGTGATGGACATGTTCGCCAAGAACCTGGGCGTGAAAGTCATCCGTGTCGACGCGGAAGACCAGTTCATGGGCCATCTGGCCGGCGTCACCGATCCCGAGCAGAAGCGCAAGATCATCGGCCGCGAATTTGTCGAAGTGTTCCAGGTCGAATCGGGCAAGCTGGTCAACGCCAAATGGCTGGCGCAAGGCACGATCTACCCGGACGTGATCGAATCGGCGGGCAAGGGCAAGAAAGGCCAGACCATCAAGAGCCACCACAACGTGGGCGGCTTGCCGGACACCATGAAACTCAAGCTGCTCGAACCCTTGCGCGAACTGTTCAAGGATGAAGTGCGCAAACTGGGTGTGGCCCTGGGCTTGCCGCATGACATGGTTTACCGCCACCCATTCCCGGGCCCGGGCCTGGGCGTGCGCATCCTCGGCGAAGTCAAGAAAGACTACGCCGACCTGCTGCGCCGCGCCGACGCCATCTTCATCGAAGAACTGCGCAACACGCCGTATGAGCCGGTCGTGGTTCCTGGCTTCGACCAGGATAGCGTGCCGACCAACTGGTACGAAGCGACGAGCCAGGCTTTTGCCGTCTTCCTGCCCGTGAAATCGGTGGGCGTGATGGGCGATGGCCGCACCTACGAATACGTGGTGGCACTGCGCGCCGTGCAAACGCAGGACTTCATGACGGCCCATTGGGCCCACCTGCCGCACAGTCTGCTGGGGAAGGTCTCGAACCGCATCATCAATGAAGTGCGCGGCATCAACCGCGTCGTCTACGATATTTCGGGCAAGCCGCCGGCGACCATTGAATGGGAATAATCTCCCGTCCGGCACCGTAAGGTAACGCCGGGTCAATGAAACAGCTAAGCCCCTGATTTTTTAGGGGCTTTTTTTATTTTGTCTGGCAAACGCAAGCAACCCACGGCAGAGCCAAGCACGTTTTTTTGTGGGTATTTTTGCCGGTATCAAATATGCCGAAATGTGAATTTAACATTTGGTTCTTCTTGCTGTTTTGTCACGTGAGGGTATTTTTGCGGGTATTTTTCGTTTTAAGTGTTTGATTTTAAAGGATTTTTAGCGTATTTTTTACGCTCTTCATCGTGAGGGTATCAGCAGCACGAGATGGGATAACTATTTCACTTTTTTTCGCGCTAAGTGATTGATTGTTTGAAATGAATCGGCCGCCAGTACAGACTTGTGTAGGAGTGGGAGGTGACCATGTTGACCGATACGAAACTGAAAAACCTGAAACCTGCTACGAAAGCCTATAAGGTGCCGGATCGTGACGGTATGTATGCGACGGTCCTGCCCACTGGCACCATCTCGTTTCGCTATAACTACCGCGTCAATGGCCGGAGTGAAACCTTGGTGCTCGGGCGGTACGGTGCCGGTGGCTTGAGCTTGCAGGAGGCAAGGGAGCGCCTGGAGCAAGCCAAGAAAGCGCAATCGGAAGGCAAGTCCCCGTCGCGCCTCAAAGCCCAATCGCGCCATCAGTTGGCCGCTGGAGAACCATTCAGCGTCTGGGCCGAACGTTGGCTAATAAAGTACAAAATGGCGGAGTCGACGCGGGATATGCGGCGCTCGGTGTATGAACGCGATCTGAAGCGCCCATTTGGCAGTCTCTTGCTGCATGAAATAACGCACAACGAGTTACGTTCCGTATGCGACGCCATCCTCGCACGTGGCGCCCCTGCGACGGCTGTGCACGCGCGCGATATCGTCAAACTGGTCTTTAAGTACGCAGAACAAAGAGGACAGAAGGTTGAAAACCCTGCGGATCTGGTCGCTCCCTCATCCATTGCCGTATTTGAGCCGCGCGACCGCGCGTTGGGGGCCGAAGAGATCGCGCTGTTCTACGAACATATCGAATACGTGCAGTGCGCGCCGACCTTGCGCTTGGCTTGCAAATTACTATTACTCACCATGGTGCGCAAATCCGAACTGACGGACGCAACATGGAGTGAGGTGAACTTTACCGATGCTCTATGGACCATTCCGGCCAGGCGGATGAAGCGTCGCAACCCCCACAACACCATGCCTGGGTCACAGGCAGTTCACTGCAGAGCATCATTTTTATGCACATGGCTTCCTCCGTGCCGGCGCGGTGGTTTTAGTCTCCCTATCCGCGATGCGGGTAGCAAGGCTTATTAAGAACGCCTAACAAAACCGCTGAATGTATCTCCAGCAGATGAGTATGCAGGCAAGCGAGAGGAATGCCTGATGGATATCGGCACGGCGCTCGTAGCGGATGCGTAATCGGCGGAAGC